>NZ_JAHVAH010000001.1:846663-1523326 GCF_019264355.1 Sphingomicrobium clamense
AACAGCTCAAGAAGGAAGGCCAGACCGGGCGCCAGAAGCTCAACCAGTATACCCGTTTCCTCACCGTCTTCCTGACCACGATCCAGGGCTATTTCATCGCCACGGGCCTTGAAGGGCTGGGCGCCAATACCGGCATCCAGGCGGTGGTCGAGCCGGGCTATCTGTTCCGCGGGGCGGCCACGGTCAGCCTCGTCGGCGGAACGTTGTTCCTGATGTGGCTGGGTGAGCAGATCACCGCGCGCGGCATCGGTAACGGCGTGTCGCTGATTATCATGGCGGGCATCGTCGCCACGCTACCCTCGACGCTCGCGCAGCTGTTCGAGAGCGGCCGTTCGGGCGCGATGGATCCGCTGCTGATCTTCAGCGTCGTGATCGCCGTCGCCATCCTGATCCTCTTCATCTGCTTCATCGAACGCGCGCAGCGTCGGGTGCTGGTGCAATATCCCAAGCGACAGACCGCGCGCGGCCTGATGCAGCAGGAGCGCAGCCACCTGCCGATGAAGATCAACACGGCCGGCGTCATCCCGCCGATCTTCGCCAGCTCGATCCTCGTCATGCCGCTAACTGTCCTGCAATTCGCCGGCGGCAGCGTCGATCCCAACGCGGCGTCGAACGACGTGCTGATCAACATCTCGACCTATCTGCAGCGCGGCAGCCCGCTCTACCTTGCGCTTTACGGTATCGGCATCGCCTTCTTCACCTTCTTCTACGCGTCGGTGCAGTTCAACAGCGAGGACGTGTCGGACAATCTCAAGCGCGCGGGCGGCTTCGTCCCGGGCATCCGCCCCGGCAAGTCGACCGAGCAATATTTCGATTATCTCTTGAACCGCATCACCACCGTGGGCGCGGCCTATCTGGTGCTGATCTGCCTGATCCCCGAATTCATGTTCAGCCAGGCGGGCGTAACATTCGCGCTGGGTGGCACGAGCCTGCTCATCGTCGTCAACGTGACGATGGATTTCGTGAGCCAGGTACAAAGCCACTTGATCGCGCACCAATATGGCGATTTGATCAAGAAATCGAAATTGAAGGGTCGTCGCCGCTAGCATGACCGACACGCCGACACAGGGGAACGACGTGCGTACCAACATCATCCTTCTGGGACCGCCGGGCGCGGGCAAGGGGACGCAGGCCCACCGCCTGGTCGAAACCCGCGACATGGTCCAGTTGTCGACCGGCGACATGCTGCGTGCCGCGATCAACGCGGGCAGCCCCGTGGGTCAGCAGGCCAAGGCAGTGATGGAACGCGGCGAGCTTGTCTCCGACGCGATCGTCTCGGCGCTGATCGGCGAGCATCTCGACGATGCCAAGGGGAAGGGCGCGATCTTCGACGGCTACCCGCGCACCCAGCACCAAGCCGAAGCGCTCGAAATGCTGCTCGCCGATCGTGGCCGCACGCTCGACCATGTCATCGAGCTGAAGGTCGACGAAGACGCGTTGGTCGACCGCATCTGCGGCCGCTTCAGCTGCGCCAAATGCGGCGCGCTCTATCACGAAACCGCCAAGCCGACCGCCAAGGACGGCGTGTGCGATGTGTGCGGGTCGACCGAATTCAAGAAGCGCCCCGACGATAATGAGGAAACCGTGCGCAAGCGGATGGCCGAGTATCGCGCCAAGACCGCACCGATCCTGCCCTTCTACGAGGCGCAGGGCGTGGTGCGCGAGGTCGATGGGATGGGAAGCGTCGAAGAGGTCGCTGCCGCGATCGACGCGATCATCGACGGCTAGCCCACCTCTCTCGACATCATGGTGAAGCTGCGCTAGTTGAATGAGCGTTCAACTGGAGGGTATAGCTATGCGTCGCCTTGTTTCCGTTGCCGCTCTCGCCACCGCCGCGATCGCCGCGCCTGCCGGGAGCGAAGTGGTTTCGTCCTCCGCCAATGCCTTCCACGTACGCCACAGCGAGCCGCTCGTCGCGACGCAGGAAGATGCCTGGAACCTGCTGCGCCAGCCTGCGCTCTGGTGGAATGGCGAACATAGTTATTCGCTCGATGCGGCCAATTTCTATCTCGAGCTGAAGCCCGGCGGATGTTTCTGCGAACGCATGCCCGACGGTGGCTTCGTCGAGCATATGCGCGTGCTCAGTTTCACGCCCGGTGAGGAACTGGTGCTCGAAGGCATGCTGGGACCGCTGCGGACAATTCCCGCGACGGGCGTCCTGGTCTTCAAGCTTGAAAGCCAGGGTGGCAATTCCCGCATCACGTCCGATTTTAAGGTCGTCGGCTTCCCTGAAGGCAACGGCACAATGTGGGCCGGTGCGGTCGACGGGGTGATCGGCGAGCAGATGAAGCGGCTGCGGTCGCGAGCGGCCTCCAAGGGCCGGCGCGGCAACCCCCTCTAGGCGCGCTCGAGCGTCACGAAGGCAAAGGGCGGGCGTCCGTCGACCGACGGGTAAGCATCGCGCATCGTCTCGCGCCAGGCCTCATCTTCGCGGGGATCTGGCACGACCGTGTCGCCATCGACGTCTTCGAGGATCTCGGTCAGCTCGATTTTCTGCGCGAGCGGCAGGAAGAGCGCGAAAATCTCCGCGCCGCCGATCACGAACAGGTGATGGTCACCGGCTGTAGCGATGGCTTCTCCGACAGTTTGCACGACCTCGGCACCTTTGGCCTTCCAATCGGGATCACGGGTCAGGACGATGTGCCGCCGCCCGGGCAGCAGGCCTGGCAGGCTGTCGAACGTCTTGCGGCCCATGACCATCGCGCCACCCATGGTGATCGCCTTGAACCGCTTGAGATCGGCAGGAAGATGCCAGGGCAGGTCGCCATCCTTGCCGATCACGCCATTCTGCGCACGCGCAAGGATCATGGTAATGGGAGCAGGCTGGGTCATCGGCGCAAATCCATGGCGGTTTCGCGCCCGCTTGGCTAGGGAAAAGCCATGAGTGTCGACACGGTCATCGAGACGCTGCGCGGACAGCTGGGCGACAAGGTCGTCGTCACCGATGCGGACGCCATTGCGCCGTGGCTGACCGACTGGCGCGGCCGGTGGACAGGCGCATCGAAGGCGCTGTTGCAGCCGTCGACGACACAAGAGGTCGCGACCATCGTGAAGGCATGCAACGAGGCAGGCGTGCCGCTGGTCGCGCAGGGCGGCAACAGCTCAATGGTGGGCGGTGCTACGCCCAATCCGGACGGCGGCTCGCTGCTCCTGTCGATGCGAAGTATGAATAATGTCCGCATGCTCGACGCGGAGGCCGGAACGGTCGTCGCCGAGGCCGGTGTCATTCTTGCGAATCTGCATGACACGGCGCTCAAGCGGGGCCTGCGCTTTCCGCTGACGCTGGGCGCAAAAGGTAGCGCGACGGTGGGCGGCCTGGTGTCGACCAACGCCGGGGGCACGCAGGTGTTACGATTTGGCACGATGCGCGGGCTGACGCTGGGGCTGGAGGCGGTGCTGCCCGACGGGACAATCCACGACGGGCTGGGCGGGCTGAAAAAAGACAATCGCGGGCCATCGCTCGACCAATTGCTAATCGGGGCCGAAGGAACGCTGGGTGTCGTGACGGCGGCCTTGCTCAAGCTCGCGCCGGCGCCGGTCGCGCGTTCGACCGCATTCGCGGGTGTGAAGTCTCCAGCAGCAGCGCTGAGGCTTCTGCGACGGATGACCGATCTGGTCGAAGGGTTCGAATTGCTTCCCCACGACAGTCTCGAAGCGGCGCAGCGGCACATGGATGTCTCGTCTCCGCTAGCAAGCAAGCATGATTGGTACGTGCTGGTCGAGGCGACGCAAGCGAAGGGGCAGGAGGACGCGCGGGCATTGCTCGAGCGCTTGCTGGCCTATGCGATGGAGGACGGGCTGGTCGAGGACGCGGCCATCGCCTCCAATGAAGCGCAGTCGGAGGCAATGTGGCGCATCCGCGACGGGCTTTCAGACAGCGAGAAGCAGGTCTACGGCCTAGCGACGCAGCACGACATTTCGGTGCCGGTCGATGCGATTCCCGAATTTCTCAAGCGGGTGAAGAGCGAAATCGAGCGCGAATGGCCGGGAAGCTGGGTGTCGGGATACGGGCATCTGGGCGACGGCAACATCCATCTCCACGTCCGCGCGATGGACCGGGCATGCGAGGGCTGGCAGGAGAGTGAAGGCAAAGAGATCGGAAGACGCGTCCACGATCTCGTCACCGAGGCGGGCGGCTCGATCAGCGCTGAACACGGCATCGGCCAGATGAAGCGCGACGAGCTTGCGAGATTGGGCGAACCGGCGCGGCTGACGATGCTGCGAGCGCTGAAGGCGGCGCTGGATCCCAAGAGGATCATGAACCCCGGGAAGCTGATCCCTTAGGCGAAATGCAGGCGGCGATATTTGCCGCGGAAATAAAGGAGCGGATCGCGTTGTGGGGCGAAACGCACACGCTTGACCTCGCCCACAAGGATCACGTGATCGCCGCCGTCATACTCGGCGAATTTCCGGCATTCGAAGCTGGCAAGCGAATTGGTGAGAATGGGCGGGCCGTGATCCCACACTTCCCAGTCGACGCGTTCGAAACGGTCATCGCTTTTTCTCGCGAATAGGTCGCTGACCGACTGCTGGCCGATGTGGAGCACGTTGACGGCGAAATGATCGACTTCGGAAAAAACCGCCATCGAATGCGCTTGCCTATGCGGGCAGACGAGGAGAAGCGGCGGGTCGAGGCTGACCGAGGTAAAGCTGTTGGCGGTAAGGCCGACATTTGTGCCGTCGGGTGCGCGGGCGGTGACGATGGTTACTCCGGTCGCGAAGGTGCCGAGCGCGTCGCGCAGGGTGCGCGGGTCGCTGCCACCGATATATTCGGTCGGGGTGCGCGGGACGCGGCGTTCTAGGAATTCGATGAGGAGCGCATCGAGCAATTCGGATGGAGCGTCGGTTTGCTGTTCGACCCATTCGGCCCCAGGGGCGGTCAGAGCGGCGTACAGGTCGCTGCCCTCGGGACGGACGATCATGGCGGGGAGATGCGGCGGGAGGGTCGCGTCGCTGTCGCCGCCGACCAGCACGAGGCCCGTGCACAGGTCGGGCTCGCCCTCGCACAGCGCGCGCGCGGCAGTCTCTGCGCCCGCGCCAAGGCCGACGATGACGGGGCGGGTCGAGAGCTGGGCGAGGATCGCGCCGAGATCGCCGACATGCTGTTCATCGGAGCCGTTGGATCGCCGCGCGGGGATGATGACGTGGCGACCGGCATCGGCCAGCGCCTCCGCCATCGCCTCGTAATCGGCAGGATCGCGGCCCTCGTCGGGCAGGAGCAGCACGGCGGGCTCGTGCTGCGAACCGACGACCATCGCCGCGAGCGGAATGCCGCCATATCCAGTAAAATCACGCGTCGCGATGAGCCCGTTCCTTTCGCGCCCACCCTTGCCAAGCCGAGGGCCGCGCTGGCAAGCCTTGATGCGAAGGAGAGACGTGAATGGACGCCTATATCGTCACGGCATTGCGGACCGCGGGAGGCAGGCGCGGCGGCGCGCTTAAGGACTGGCACCCGGTCGACATGGGTGCGGCGGTGCTCGATGCGCTCGTCGAGCGGTCGGGGATCGATCCCAACGCAATCGACGACGTCATCATGGGATGCGTGACGCAGGCCGGCGAACAGTCGGTCCATGTCGGGCGCAACGCGGTTCTCGCCTCGGGCCTGCCCAAGAGCGTGCCCGCAGTGACCATCGACCGACAGTGCGGCAGTTCGCAGCAGGCGCTGCAATTTGCGGCACAGGCGGTGATGAGCGGGACGCAGGACGTGGTGATCGCGAGCGGGGTGGAATCGATGACCCGCGTGCCGATGGGGAGCGCGGGCTACTGGACCCCCGAGCCCAAGGCGGGCAGCCCGACCGGCAAGGGCACGGCGAAGAATTATCCGGGAATCGTCTTTTCGCAATTCACCGGCGCGCAGATGATGGCCGAAAAGCACGGCTTTTCGCGCGAGGAGATGGATGCGTTTGCGCTGGAGAGCCATCGCAAGGCGGCAGCCGCGACCGAAGAAGGGGCGTTCGAGGACGAAATCCTGCCGCTCGAGACCGAGGCGGGCCCGCACACGATCGACGAGGGCATCCGCTTCGACGCGACGATCGAGGGGATCGGGTCGGTCAAGCCGCTCGTCAAGGGCGGATCGATCAGCGCGGCCAACGCTAGCCAGATCTGCGACGGGGCGAGCGGGGTGCTGGTCGTCAACGAGCGAGCGCTGAAAACCCACGGGCTGACCCCTCTGGCACGGATGGTCGACATGACGGTGACCGCGGGCGACCCGGTCATCATGCTCGAAGAACCGCTCTTCGCGACCGACCGCGCGCTGAAGAAGTCGGGCATGAGCCTCGATGAAATCGATCTCTACGAGGTCAACGAGGCCTTCGCGCCGGTGCCGATGGCCTGGGCCAAGCATGTCGGCGCCGACCCGTCGCGGCTCAACGTACACGGCGGCGCTATCGCGCTCGGTCACCCGCTGGGCGCGAGCGGCACCAAGCTTATGGCGACGCTGGTCCACGCGCTCCACCGCCATGGCAAGCGCTATGGCCTACAGACGATGTGCGAAGGCGGCGGACAGGCGAACGTGACGATCGTGGAGCGGCTCTAGCGATCGTAATTCCGACGAAAGTCATCGATAAATTGATCGACGGCTTCGGTAAGCGGCCTCGAGCTTCGATCTTTTGCTGCACCTGGACCAAACTCGCGGTCTTGACGTACCGCCTTGCCTGCTCGGGATGGTGCACTGCCTCCTCGTCATCCAGCCCCAGCCATTTCAGCACCAGTGTGATCGAGTTGTCCGGATCCCTGACGAGTTGTTCGTAGTGCATAGAATAGATGCGGTCGGGGAATAAGGTCGTCCAGTGCCGGAACATCTGGTCTTCCAGTTTCATGAAGTGGGCGATGTCCTCAAGCTGCCAACTCCAGGGCGTAGAGGGAACGAAAAGGGTTTTGAAGCAGGACCAAGCGACGTCCTCCGGCGTGCGACGCATCCAGACGATCTTCGCGTCGGGCATGGCGTGGAGCAGCCCGGTCAGATGTGACTGGAGCAACGTTTTGTCGACGAGCATCGAATTCGCACTACCGAAATGTTCATTGAGGAGGCGATGATAAGTGCGGGCCACATCGCCCCACGGATCGGCCGAAACGCGGGCGCTCTGGTACGCCATTGCGCCCGCATGGTCTGGTGTCGGTAGGTCAAGCAGGCAGCGAGTGAACGCATCCACTTCATCGCTGCCATCGATCATGGAATGGCTGCACAATATCTGTTCTAGTAGCGTCGAGCCGGATCAAGGCATCCCCATGACGAAAATGGCACGCTGGCCAAGGAATTTGGACGGAACCAGTCGGGAAAATCCGTCAGGCGTGAAGTCCTCGAGGAGTTTGCCAACATAGGTTTCGGTCCATTGGCGATCGTACCGGTCGACACGTTGGCGTCGTTGAGCCCCGGACCGGTAAAATGGACTGCGCGTTCGGGCGCATCGGCATCGAGCCACGCCTTGGCGAGTGCCTAATCCTTCATGGAGCGAGCATGCGGGTCGTCGCGTCGAGCGCCCGAAATGAAATGTTCCATCAGCGCGATATCGGGGTCGTCGCGTTCGAACCGCTTCATGGTCGATAGCCAGAACCAGCCTCGCTCGGGAAAAGGGCCATTGGCGGTGAGCCATCGAGCGAGTTTCATAGCCTCGTCGAAGTCGCCGCGTTCCATCGCGAGGGTCGCGCGCACTTCGGCGACGGCCGGATTGTTGCGCTGGGCGGCCGACGATGTCTGCAGATCTCGCTGCACCTCGTCTTCGCGATTGTAGCGCGAGAGGACGTGCCAATACTTCAGCCGCAGCTGCAAGTCCGAAGGGTTGGTGTCCCGAGCCCTGTCCGCTGCTCGTAAAGCAATTTCGACTTCGCCCAACTCACGGGCGAGGTCGACGATCGAAAGGTAATGGTCTCCCGATCCCGAAACGCTGTCGAGCGCTTTCCAAAGTTGCCCAACCGCGCCATCGCGGTCCCGTGCGCGAAACGCCGCGATGGCGCTCGCCACGGAGGACGATTGGATCATCGGCGATAGCTACGGCCAATTTCGAGGAATACCTAGAATATATCGACGAAACGGCAGCCGAAGCGGACCTGTTCCCGTATCGGAAGATGTTTGGGCGGCGGGCAGGAGAACGTGACGCTCGTGGAGCGGCTCTGACGTCTGGCGGGAAATGGCGCGCCCGGTAGGGTTCGAACCTACGACCTCATGCTTAGAAGGCACGTGCTCTATCCAGCTGAGCTACGGGCGCGTGGCTGTTGCCTTAGGCGAAGGGGCGGGGACAGGCCAAGCCCATATTGGGCGGAATGCCGCTAGCTTGGCTTTGGGTAGAAGGGGGTGCCGACCTGCTCGAGACGCAAGGGCGCCAAGTCGCGGGGAGCGCCGATCGATGCCAGGGCAGGGTCGGTTGGGTAGAGCAGGCCGTTACGCGCTCTTGAAAAGCCGAAATTGGCCGCCCGGAAGCCGCCAGCCGGAGCGCGTCCCGTCCCGGCGATGGCATTGTCGCGGCTGGTGATGCCATCGATGCTGCTGGCCACCTTGATGAGGCCTCCGAGGCCGCCATCGAACAGGTTGGAGCGCATCATACTGTCACGGGGTGCGCGCGTGCGTTCGGGGTTGGCGCCAGCGCCGATCGTCACCGCCTTGCTGTTGAGGACGCTGTTACGCTCGATCTGTGCGCGTTCGACCGGAACGTGCTTGTGCGCGGGACTGTTGGGCATGCCGTTCATGACGGACAGGGCGCTGAACAGGCCGGTTCCGGTGAGGCCTTCCATATAATTGGCGCGCACGACCTGGTCGCGCGCGATGATGCGGATGCCGCCAGTATCTTTCTTCCCATGGCCGAAAAAGACGTTGCGTTCGACGAGATTGCCGTCGCCATGACGCAGCGTCAGCGTGCCGCGGGCGCGCAGGAAGAGGTTGTCGCGGATGACGTTGCCACCCGATTTGACCGAGACGATTTCCAGCTCGCCATCGGTGCGGTCGAAGATGTTGCGTTCGACCAACGTGTTGCTGGTGAAGCGTGAGTTGCTGCTGGTGCCGATGCGGATCGTCTCGGCGCCGTTTTCACCCAAATACGGGCGGGGGCCGAAATAGTTGTGGTCAATGCGATGGCCGTTGTTGCGACCCGCGGCATCGTGCAGGCGCACCGATAGGGTCGTGCCCTTATTGGCCTTGCCGACAATGTGATTGTGATCGAAGCGGTTATTCTTGCCGTAGAGGACGATCCAGAAGTCGGTTTCGCCCGCGCGGGGTTTCGTGAAGCCGTCGATGACCGTGTTGGTGACACGGCTATTGTTGGCGAACCGCCCCTTGGCGGCGCGGAAACTGATGACTTCGTTCGTCGGGCTGAATCCGTTCCGAAATACCAGTCCGTCGACAAGGAGGTGGTTGCCACCGATGCGAAGGTTCGAACGGCCGGAAAGGATGACCCTTCCGGGAGTTTGGGCGCGCACGGTGATGGGGCGGCGAGCGGTACCGTTGCCGGTCACGACCATCCGGAAATCACGCCATTCGCCATTGGCAAGGATGATGGCGTCGCCTGGCTCGGCATGCTGCATCGCCGCGCGGAATTGCCGCTGGTCCTGGACAAGGATGTCCGCCGCGGAGGCCGGGGTTGCAGCCAGCGCTAGCATTGCGGCAGTCATCGGCACCGAAAGGTGCCGGGCGCTCATGGAGGACAATCTCGCGAACATGGAAGTCATCATAGCGAAATGCGCTGCCCACGTCCTGAACGGGAAAGAGGGCGTCCATTCAGCTTTCGCGATGAAGAACGTCAGGCGACCGTTTCGAGGAGGCCTTCGAACAATCTTCGGCCGTCGGTGTTGCCGTGGGCGGGTTCGAGGGCGCGTTCGGGGTGGGGCATCATGCCGAGCACGTTGCCGGCCTCGTTGAGGATGCCCGCGATCGAGCGCGCGCTGCCGTTGACGTTGTCGAGATAGCGGAAGGCGATGCGGCCTTCGCCTTCGAGACGGTCGAGCGTGTCGGGGTCGGCCTGGTAGTTGCCGTCATGGTGGGCGACGGGGATCGCGATTTCCTCGCCCGCGTCATAGCGCTGGGTGAAGAGCGACTGGCTGTTCTCGACCTTGAGCCGCGCGTCGCGGCAGGTGAAGTGGAGGTGCGCGTTGCGCATCAGCGCGCCCGGCAGCAGCCCGGTTTCGGTCAGCACCTGGAAGCCGTTGCAGATGCCGATGGTCGGCACGCCGCGATTAGCAGCCTCCGCGACCGCCTTCATGATGGGCGAGCGGGCCGCCATCGCGCCCGAGCGCAGATAGTCGCCATAGGAAAAGCCGCCGGGCACGCCGATCATGTCGATGCCGTCCGGCAACTCGCTTTCCCCGTGCCAGACCATGTCGGGCGCCTTGCCGAACACGGTTTCGAAGGCGACGGCGAGGTCGCGGTCGCAATTCGATCCGGGAAAGACGATGACCGCGCTCTTCATGGCGTCAGCCTTCCATCTCGATCGAGAAATTCTCGATCACGGTGTTGGCGAGCAGCTTCTTGCACATTTCCTCGACATCCTCGCGGCTGGTGCCGTCCTTCAAGTCGAGTTCGATGATCTTGCCCGCGCGCACGTCGTCGACGCCGGAAAAGCCGAGCGAGCCCAATGCGTGGTGGATGGCCTTGCCCTGCGGGTCGAGGACCCCGTTCTTGAGCATGATGGTCACGCGGGCTTTCATGGGGGCGCTGGCTCCTTGGCTGGGTGGTTGCGCTCCCTATGGCGGGGGCGGGCGCGAGAGGCAAGCTTTACGAAATCCTAACCAATAGTCGCGATACTCTTAGGCCTTGTATTGCGTCCAACAACGCTCGGGGAGGGCGTCATGATTGTCGGTTTGGCTTCGTTGATCTTTATCGCCCTGTTCGGATGGGGCGGAGACTATTTCGGGTGGAGCGACCCCAAGGGCGAGTTGCAGCTCGCGCTAGGCGCGTCCTTCATCCTGGGGATCGTCGCGGGCTACAAGTCCCGGGGCTGACATGGCGGTCGCCGCGCCCTAAGGGGCGGGGATGACACTGCCTCCCTACGCAAAATTGCTCGATATCCGCGCAGAGCGCTCCGATGGTGCGCTGCGCTTCGTGCTGCCCTTCGGTGACGACGTCATGGGGCGGCCGGGCTTCCTCCATGGCGGCGCGATCGCCGGGCTGCTCGAACTGACCGCTTTTGAGACGCTCAAGGCCGCGATCGAGGAAAATGGCGTCAAGATGAAGCCGGTGACGGTGACGGTCGACTATATGCGCGGGGGCGCGAGCCGCGACACCTATTGCGAGGGCGTCATCGAGCGGCTGGGGCGGCGGATGGCCAATGTCGACGTGATCGCATGGCAGAAGGATCGCGCGACCCCGATCGCGACCGCGCGGATGAACTTCCTGCTCGACCGGTCGCAGGCCGGCTAGCCGGACACCGCCATGCGCGCGTGATAGGTTGGGGAGCCGAAGAGCTCGTCCACGACCGCCTGGCGCTTCATGTAAAAGCCGATGTCATGTTCGTCGGTCATGCCGATGCCGCCGTGCATCTGGACGGCTTCCTGCACCGCGAGGCGGGCGACCTGGCCGGCCTTGGCCTTGGCGACGTGGACGGCGCGGGCGGCGCGGTCGGCGCCTTCGTCGAGCAATTGCGCGGCCTTGAGCGTGGCGGCGCGGGCGATTTCGATCTCTCCGTAAAGATGCGCGGCGCGGTGCTGCAGCGCCTGGAAGCTGCCGATGGGTTGGTCGAACTGCTTGCGTTCGCGCAGGTAGGCGTTGGTCATCTCGAACGCGCCGGCAGCGACGCCGACCAGCTCGGAGGCGGCACCCGCACGGCCCGCGGCGAGCGCGCGCATGAGCGGCGCGTCGCCTTCGCCGACGAGCGCGTCGGCATCGACCTCGACCTTGTCGTAGGTGAGGCGGGCGGCCTTGCTGCTGTCGGTGAGGGTGACGTTCTCGGTGGTCAAGCCGTCGGCATCGGGCTTCACCGCGAAGAGGGCGAGGCCGTTTTCGGTGCGCGCGGCGGTGAGGATGAGGTCGGCGCTGCCCGCGTGGACGGCGAACTGCTTATTGCCGTTCAAGACGAAGCCGTTGCCGGAGCGTGTCGCGGTCATCGCGATCTTGAACGGATCGTGGTGTGGACCTTCATCGATGGCGAGCGCGGCTACCGTCTTGCCCTCGACGATACCGGCGAAATGCGCGTCGGCATGCGCAGTGCTTTCCAACGCGCGGACGGTGGCGACGGCGGTGGTGAGGAAGGGGGAGGGGGTGAGGTTGCGGCCGATCTCCTCGAGCACCACGTTGGCCTCGACCTGGCCGAGGCCGCTGCCGCCCTGGGCTTCGGGGACCATGATCCCGGTGAGGCCGAGCTTGCCGAATTCTTCCCACAGGCCGTGGCCGAAACCGTCCTTGCACTCGATGTCGCGCCAATGGCGCAGCTGTTTCGTGATCGAGCCTTCGTCGGCCATGAAGGGCCGGACCGTGTCCTGCAGCATGCGCTGGTCGTCGTTCAGTTTGAGCATGGCGCTTAGGCTCCCGGCATCTGGAGGATATGCTTGGCGACGATGCCGAGCTGGATTTCGCTAGTGCCGCCCTCGATCGAGTTGGCCTTGGTGCGCAGCCAGTCGCGGGCCTTGGCGCCGCCGTTGGAGCGCTCGCTTTCCCATTCCAGCGCGTTCGAGCCGCCCAGCGCCATGAGCAGTTCGTGGCGCTTCTTGTTCAGCTCGGTCCCGGCATATTTCATCATCGAAGGCTGGGCGGGGTGCGCTTCGCCGGCCTTCAGCTGGTCGATGAAGGCTTCCATCATTGACTGGTAGGCGAGCGCGTCGACGTCGAAGCGGGCGACGTCGGCGGCGAGTATCGGGTCGTCAATGTCGCCAAGTGCTTCGGAAAGCAGCGAGCTGCCTGCGCCGCCGCCGAGGCCCATGCCGCTGATCATCTCGCGTTCGTGGCCGAGGAGATATTTGGCGACCGTCCAGCCCTTATTCTCCTCGTGGACGAGCTGATCCTTGGGGACCTTCACGTCGTCGAAGAAGGTTTCGCAGAAGGGCGAATAGCCGCTGATCAGCTTGATCGGCTTGGTCGAGACGCCTTCGCTTTCCATGTCGAACAGCAGGAAGCTGATGCCGCCATGCTTGCTCTCGGTCGAGGTGCGCACGAGGCAGAAAATCCAGTCGGCCTCGTCGGCATAGCTGGTCCACACCTTCTGGCCGTTGACGAGATAATGGTCACCCTTGTCCTCGGCCTTGGTTGAGAGGCCGGCGAGGTCGCTGCCCGCGCCGGGCTCGCTATAGCCCTGACACCAGCGGATTTCGCCGCGCGCGATCTGGGGGAGGTAGCGTTTCTTCTGTTCCTCGGTGCCGAACTGAAGCAGCGCGGGGCCGAGCATCGAGATGCCGAAGCTGGTGAGCGGGCTGCGGCAGCCGAGTGATTTCATTTCCTGCTTGAGGATCTTGGTCTCCTCGGCCGAGAGACCGCCGCCGCCATATTCGGACGGCCAGTCGGGGACGGTCCAGCCGCGTTCCCCCATGACCTCCATCCATTGCTTTTGCGCCTCGGACTGGAATTCGAAGTGGCGGCCGCCCCAGCAAATATCCTTTTCGGAATTCATGGGGGTGCGCATTTCGGCGGGGCAATTGGCCTCCAGCCAGGCGCGGGTTTCGGCGCGGAATTGCTCTAGATCGGTCACTGGCCCTTGTCCTTTGGGTGGCGGATGCGTAGCCCCGTTTTGAAACGCTACCGACCCAATCGCAACCCGGGAGAAGGGCTCATGGACTTTGACCTTACGGAAAGGCAGGCATTTTTCCGCGACCGGGTGCGTAATTTCATCAATGAGCATGTGCGGCCGCGAGTCGGCGACTATCATGCGCAGATCGCCGAAGGGGATCGGTGGGAGCATTTGCAGGTCATCGAGGACCTGAAGCCCAAGGCGCGCGAGGCGGGTCTTTGGAACCTGTTCATGCCGCCGGGCGGCGCGCTGCAGCATGTCGACGAGACTTTTCCGTTCGAGGGCGAGCAGCTGACCAATCTCGAATATGCGCTGTGCGCCGAAGAAATGGGGCGCATCTTGTGGTCGGCGGAGGTGTTCAACTGCTCGGCGCCCGACACGGGCAACATGGAAGTGCTCCACCGTTACGGGACGCGGGAGCAGAAGGACGAGTGGCTCACGCCGCTGATGCGCGGGGAAATCCGTTCGGCCTTCCTGATGACCGAGCCGGGGGTGGCCTCTTCGGATGCGACCAATATCGAATGCCGTATCGAGCGCGACGGCGACGACTGTGTCATCAACGGGCGCAAATGGTGGTCGTCGGGCGCGGGCGATCCGCGCTGCAAGGTCGCGATCCTGATGGGCAAGACCGACCCCGAAGAGCATAAATATCGCCAGCAATCGATGGTGTTGATGCCCTTGGATGCCAAAGGCGTGACGATCCACCGGGCGCTGACCGTCTACGGCTATGACGATGCGCCGCACGGGCATATGGAAATCAGCCTCGACAATGTGCGCGTGCCCGCGAGCAGCATCTTGCTGGGTGAGCGGCGCGGGTTCGAGATTGCGCAGGGTCGGCTGGGGCCGGGGCGCATTCATCATTGCATGCGGACGATCGGTGCGGCGGAAGAAGCGCTCGAGCTGATGGTCAAGCGGCTGCAGAGCCGGGTGGCGTTCGGCAAACGGATCGCCGAGCATTCGATCTGGGAACAGCGCGTGGCCGAGGCGCGGATCGAGATCGACTGCACGCGGCTGTTGTGCCTCAAGGCCGCCGACATGATGGACAAGGTCGGCAACAAGGACGCCAAGGCCGAGATCGCGATGATCAAGGTCAAGGCGCCGCGCATGGCGCTGCAGGTGATCGACGACGCCGTGCAGGCGTTTGGCGGGGCAGGCGTGAGCCAGGATACGCCGCTGGCGCATAGCTGGGCGGGCATTCGCACGCTGCGGCTCGCCGACGGGCCCGACGAGGTGCACAACCGCACGATCGCGCGGCTGGAATATGCCAAGCATGCGGAACTGGCCAAGTGAGGCTAAACGGCAAGATCGCGATCGTCACCGGCGCGGGATCGGGGATCGGCAAAGCGTCGGTGGAGCTGTTCCGCGAACATGGCGCGACGGTCGTTGGCGCGGACCTCAAGGGCGCGGACGTTGAGTGCGATGCGGGCTCCGAGGCTGCCGTTGCCAAATTGGTAGCCGATACGGTTGCCGAGCATGGCGGGCTCGACATCTTTTTCGCCAATGCGGGAATTTCTGGCGGGTTGGAGAGCATTTTCGAGCAGGACGAGTCCGCCTGGGCGGAGATCCTGCGCGTCAACACGATCGGCCCCGCGATGGCGATCAAATATGCCGCGCCCGAGATGAAGAAGCGCGGGGGCGGGTCGATCATCGCGACCGCGAGCGTGGCGGGGCTGCGTTCTGGCGCGGGGGGACCGGCCTATACCGCGTCCAAGGCGGCGGTGATCAACCTCGTGAAGATCGGGGCGCAGCAGCTGACCGGCTCGAACATACGCGTCAACGCCATCTGCCCCGGCCTCATCGAAACCGGCATGACCGAATTCGTCTACGAACGTGCTCGCGCCAAGGGCGTCGAGGACAAGCTTGGCCACCTCAACCCGATGAAACGCGGTGGGCAGCCGATCGAAATTGCCAATGCCGCGCTGTTTTTGGCCTCCGACGAGGCATCTTACGTCAACGGCCATGCGTTGGTCGTGGACGGAGGCCTTTCGGCCTCGCACCCGTTCAATCTTCAGGCCTATGGCCGCACTGCAATCTGACCATTTGGAGAACCCAATGACCGACCCGATCTCGTCCGAAAATCATGGCGATGTGCGTATCATCTGGAGCGACAATCCGCCCGTGAACGCGCTGGGCGCGGCGGTGCGCCAGGGACTGGTGCGCGAGATCGAGGCGGCCGAGGATGACGACAGCGTCAAAGCGGTCGTGATCGCTTGCAAGGGCCGCACTTTCTTTGCGGGCGCCGACATCACCGAATTCGGCAAGCCGCCAGTCATGCCGTGGCTGCCCACGGTCGTCGACCGCATCGAGGCGTGCGAAAAGCCGGTGGTCGCAGCGATCCACGGCACCGCGCTGGGCGGCGGGTGCGAAGTCGCGCTCGGTTGTCATTATCGCGTGGCGCTGCCGAGCGCGAAGCTGGGCTTTCCCGAAGTTAATCTGGGCCTCCTGCCGGGCGCAGGCGGGACGCAGCGCGGACCGCGCGTCGCGGGCGTCGAACTGGCGCTCAAGATGGCGACGACGGGTAAGCCGATCACGGCGGGCGAGGCGCATGACGCCGGGCTGGTCGACCGGATCGTCGAGGGCGACCTGGTCCAGCATGCAGTGGCCTATGCCGAGGAAGTGAAGGACGTGCGTCCGCTGCCGCGCTCGAGCGAACACAGCGACAAGATCGAGAATGTCGATCCGTCGGTGTTCGAGGATTACAAGAAGGCCAACGCCAAGCTGTTCCGCGGCGACGTCGCGCCGCTCGCCAACCTCGAATGCATCAAGGCGGCGGTCGAGCAGCCCTACGAGCAGGGCGTGATGACCGAGCGCACCAAGTTCATGGAGCTGATGAGCGGCCCGCAGGCCAAGGCGCGGCAATATTTCTTCTTCGCCGAGCGCAAGGCCGCGAAGATCGAGGGCGTCGACGACAGCGTCGAGCCGCGCGAGATCAAGCGCGTGGGCGTGATCGGCGCCGGCACGATGGGTGGCGGCATCTCGATGAACTTCCTCACCGCGGGCATTCCCGTGACCATCGTCGAGATGAACCAGGAAGCGCTCGACCGCGGGACGGGCGTCATGCTCAAGAATTACCAGTCGACCGCGCGCAAGGGGCGGATGACCGAAGAACAGGTCGAAGGCGCGATGGGGCTGTTGAAGCCGTCGCTCAACTTCGACGACCTTGGCGAATGCGATCTCATCATCGAGGCGGTGTACGAGAATATGGACGTGAAGAAGGACATTTTCACGAAGCTCGACGGGATCGCCAAGAATGGCGCGATCCTGGCGTCGAACACCTCCTATCTCGACATTAACGAGATCGCGTCGGTGACCAAGAGGCCCGAGGACGTGGTCGGGCTGCACTTCTTCTCGCCCGCCAACATCATGAAGCTGCTCGAGGTCGTGCGCGGCGATAAGACGGCGGACGACGTGCTGGTGACCGCGATGGCGCTGGCCAAGAAAATCAGGAAAGTCGCCGTCATCGCAGGCGTTTGTTACGGCTTTATCGGCAACCGCATGCTGATCCCGCGCCAGCTGCAGGCGGAAAAGCTGCTCATGGAAGGCGCGACCCCGCAGCAGATCGACAAGGTGCATGTCGAGTTCGGCATGCCGATGGGGCCGTTCCAGATGGCCGACCTTGCCGGTGTCGACATCGGTTGGCACCGCGATCCGGAGCGGATCGAAAGCATCCGCGACGCGCTGTGTGCGATCGATCGCTGGGGCCAGAAGAAGGGCGCGGGCTTCTACGACTATGACGAGAACCGTCGTCCGAGCCCGAGCGAGAAGGTGCAGTCGATTATCGACGACTTTGCCGCCAAGCAGGGCATCGAGAAGCGCGAGATTTCCGATCAGGAGATTGTCGAGCGCACGCTTTACACGATGGTCAACGAGGGCGCGAAAATCCTCGACGAGGGCAAGGCGCAGCGGGCGAGCGATATCGATGTCGTGTGGGTCTACGGCTATGGCTGGCCGGTCTATCGCGGCGGTCCGATGTACTGGGCCGACAGCGAAGGACTCGACACGATCGTCGAGGGGCTAAAGCGGCAGGAAGAGCGGCTGGGCGACGACTGGAGCTTCTCGCAGCTGTTGCTCGACAAGGCCGAGGCCGGAGAGAAGTTCACGCGTTAGGCCTTGCTTGCTCCCTGCAAGCTTGCACATCCACGAATATTTGCTAGCCTGCAACTATGTGGGGAGCAGCATCACCTGAGCTTCTGGCGAGCCGGATGGCGGCGATCATGGAGCGATACGAAGAGGGCCGCGTCGAGAATGACCGCGCCTTTCGGCAAGAACGCACCATGTTGAAGGCGATCGGCGAACGAGAGCCAGCGACGCTGGGCGAGATTGCCGAGGCGACCGAGCGCGGGGCGCCGGCGCTGAGCCGGGCGGTCGACAGTGCGGTCAAGCGCGGGCTGGTCGACAGGCGGCAGGATCCCGACAATCGGCGCAAGCTGCAGCTGCGGCTGACCGAAGCCGGACAGCACAAGGTCGACGAAGCGGTGATCGATTCAGGGCCGATGGTCGAACGCTTCCAGCGGCTGGCGCAATCGGAATTGCGGGCCATCGAGCGGGCCATCGAAATTTTGGAACGGGCAGGCTGACGGTAACCATTTGGCGATTGTCGTCGAATCCCGTTCAGCATATGTTATCCGGGAACCTGCGAGGCTGCAGGGAATTGGAGTATTTCCAAGGCTTTAAGAGTGGGGTTGTAACGACGTGACGTATCGAACGATGATCAAGTCGGCCTGTCTCGGCTCCGCACTGGCGCTGATGGCTGCTCCTGCATATGCGCAGGAAGCCCCCGATCCGCTACCTGGAGAGCCGACATTGGCCGCGCGGCCGCCGGTGGCGGAATTCACGGTCGCCAAGCCGGTCGTGAGCCAGGGCGTCATTGCCGCCTTTTACGACACCTTTCGGCCCGGCATGGTGTTTCTTGAACGGCCCGATTTCGATGTGGGCATTGCGCGCATGCTCGACGTGCTCGATCGGTCGGTGGTCGAGGGGCTCGCCGAAGGCCCGCGACTTGCCGCGACCATCCGCCGCGAACTGGAAATCGGCATTCCTACCGATCCCGGACAGCGCGCCGCGCTCGATCGGCTGATCAGCCGCGCGTGGATGAGCTACATGGCGACGGTCAAGGCACCGGTGCCGGGCATGCTCTACGGCGCCGACTGGGTGAAGCCCAAGGGCAACCAGCCGCATGAAGTGCTGCTGACCGCCAAGGCGGTGCCCGACCTCGCGCAGCACGTCACCGACATGTCGAACGTGAACTATTTCTACGACCGGATCCGCGATGCGGAGTGGAAGCGGCTGGGCGAACGGCCGGGCGCGCAGCCCGACCCGCGCGTGGTCGCCAACCTGGCTCGCGCCCGTGCCATGCCGCGCAAGGGTCGCTACGTCCTTGTCGACAGTGCGAGCCAGACGCTGTGGATGGTCGAGAACGGACAGCCGGTCGACAGCATGAAGGTCGTGGTGGGCAAGGTGTCCTACGCGACGCCTATGATCGCGAGTCTCATCCATTACGCGACGTTCAATCCATACTGGCACGTCCCCGATCACTTGGCGAGGGGCTACCTGGCCGACGGCATGCTGCGCGAGGGACGGCGTTACGCCGAGCGCAACGGCTACGAGATGATCGATAGCTGGTCGTACGAAGCCAATGTGCTCGATCCCATGTCGATCGACTGGAAGGCTGTGAAGGCCGGCACGGCCAAGGTGCAAGCGCGCCAGCTTCCGAGCAAAATCAACTCGATGGGCAAGATCAAATTCGACTTTCCCAATCCCGAGGGCATCTATTTGCACGACACGCCCAAAAAGGAATATTTCGACCTGTCGGAACGCGACCTGTCGAACGGATGTATTCGTCTCGAAGATGCCATGCGGCTGGGTCGCTGGCTGCTTCGCGAAGAGCCGGTAGCGCCTAATGCCGACCCTGAGCAGTTCGTGCCGCTCCCTGTCGGGACCGCGGTCTATGTGACTTATCTGACGGCGACGGTGGACGAGGGCGGGCAGCTGGCCTTCCTCGACGATATCTATAGCTGGGACCCGGTGGTCGGCGGCGCGCAGCAGGCGCAAGGCCAGCGCTAAAGCGCGTATGAGAAAGACGAAGGCCCGGGCCGCAAGGCTCGGGCCTTTCTTTTTGCGCGCAATCCGTGCGTACACACCACAGGCTGATGGCGCGCATAAGAAAAGGGCCGGAGCATTGCTGCTCCGGCCCTCTCTTTCACTAGCCTAAGCCAGTGCCCTGTCGCTTAGCCGCGCTCGGGTTCGGGCGGCGGCGGCGGCGGCGGCGGCGGCGGCGGCGGCGGACATTCGTCCGTAGCCAGGATCACCGAGCCGTCGGGGCACGTAATCGTCGCCGGAGGCGGCGGCGGCGGCGGCGGCGGCGGGGGCGGCGGCGGAGGCGGCGGCGGAGGCGCAGCCTGGCCGAAGTTGTAGATCAGGCTCGCCAGAAGGCTGTGCGAGCTGAGTTCGCCCTCGAAGTCCTGCGGCCAATCGGGTTCTTCGTTGATGTCACCCGAACGCCAGTAGCGATACTTCAGGCCGGCATCGAGAACGTCGCTGACCGGATAGCGGAAGCCCGCGATCCCCTGCCACTGCAGAGCGTAGTCCTTGAGCTCGACGACCGCCGGACGGCTGCCTTCGATGATGGCGACCGAAGTCTGGCCGGTACCGATACCACCACCAGCGTAGAACTGGAGGCCGTCATCGTCACCGAAGTCGAACAGGACGTTGAGCATGGCCGAGTAGGCGCGCGAACGACCGTCACCATCGACTTCACCGCCGATGCTGCGGCCGAAGAAGTCGAACGGGTCGACGTTGTGGGTGTCATGACCGGCACGCTTGTAGCCGAGCTCGAGCTCGGTACGGATCATGCCGAAGTCGTAGCCGACGATGCCGTCGACGTCGAAACCGAGGTTGTGCTTGGCAGTACCGATCGACTGACCATTACCATCTTCACCGAGGAAGATGGTGAAATCGGTGTAGCCCGGAACGAGCATGACACCGCCCTCGACACCGGCATACCAATGGCCGTCATCTTGGGCCATTGCCGGCGTAGCAAAGGCACTAGTGGCCAATGCTGCGATTAGCAATTTCTTCATATAAAACTAACTCCTTCTGATCACTCGAAATTTAATACGGTCGATTGCTGCCGTTTAGATCCGAAGACCTTCAAACTACCGACCTTATTTCTTGGGTGCAACGATGAAAACTGCCCCTCACGTGATTCCCTGTTTTAGGAGCGCGCCAACTTGGAGTTTTATCCAAGTTAGTCAGCCCTCTAACACCGCAACGTGCCACCCTAGGATCGGTTCCCGCACGTGTGGAATTTGACATAAATCATAAAAAACGGGTCCGGAGTGTTGCACTCCGGACCCACTTTCTTGGCCGGCCTAGCCGGTCCGCGTCGCTTAACCGCGCTCGGGTTCGGGCGGCGGCGGCGGCGGGGGCGGCGGCGGCGGCGGCGGACATTCGTCCGTGGCCAGGATCACCGAGCCGTCCGGGCACGTAATCGTCGCCGGAGGCGGCGGCGGCGGCGGCGGAGGCGGCGGGGGCGGCGGAGGCGGGGGCGGAGGCGCAGCCTGGCCGAAGTTATAGATCAGGCTGGCGAGCAGCGAGTGCGTTGCCAGCTCACCCTGCCAGTCGGCATCGGGCCAATCGGGCTCTTCGTTGAGCCCGCCCGAACGCCAGTAGCGATACTTGAGGCCGGCATCGAGGCTGTCGCTGATCGGCACGCGGAAACCCGCGATCAATTGCCACTGCAGTGCATAGTCCTTGAGTTCGACGATCGAGCGCGCGCTCGAGTCCGTCGTCACCGTGACCGATGACTGGCCGGTGCCAAGACCGCCGCCGACATAGAAGGCGGTGCCGCCGTCATCGTCGCCGAAGTCGAGCAGCACGTTGACCATCGCCGAATAGGCGCGCGAGCGACCATCCGCATCAATGTCGCCAGCGCCGACCAGGCTGTAATTGTCATGGCCGGCACGCTTGTAGCCAAGCTCGAGCTCGGTACGAACCATACCGAAGTCGTAGCCGATGATGCCGTCGACGTCGTAACCGAGGTCGTGTTCGCCGGTGCCAACGAGCGAGAAGGCATCGCTGCCCGGTGCGGCATTTTCCACGTCGATGTCTTCGACGAGCATGATGCCGCCTTCGACGCCGACATACATGTGGCCATCCTGCGCCATCGCCGGGGTGGCGAGAGCGGCGGTAGCCACTGCTGTCAGGAGAATTTTCTTCATCTGTATTCCTTCCTTCCGATCACTCGAAATTCTGGCGATCCCAAGTCCCCGTTTCGAACCGAAGAACCCCAAGCAAAAAATACCTGTCGCTCTCTAGCACTGCAACGATGAAAAGATTTGCCCCTAAGTGATCCCTTTCGCTGTCTACCCGCACTGGGGAAAATCCCAGCACGTACAGCCCTCTAGGAGGCGGAACGGGTGTCTCCCCGTTTGTTTCCACGAAACAGCGGTTTTTTGATGGGGTGGGTCGCAATGTTGCCCAAATGTCGCACTACTAGAGGACGCCAACAGCCCATTGAGGCCTAATTGCTGCGTTGCAGCATCGCGGCTGATCCCCTATGGGCGCAGCGAAATTCCCCGATTGGACAAAAGATTATGAGCCTTCGCAACGTCGCGATCATCGCGCACGTCGACCACGGTAAGACCACCCTCGTCGACCAGCTGTTTCGCCAGTCCGGCACCTTCCGCGACAACCAGCGCGTGGAAGAACGGGCCATGGACAGCAACGAGCTCGAGAAAGAGCGCGGCATCACCATCCTGGCAAAGTGCACCTCGGTCGAGTGGCAGGATACGCGCATCAACATCGTCGATACGCCCGGCCACGCCGACTTCGGCGCCGAGGTCGAGCGCATCCTGAGCATGGTCGACGGTGTCATCCTGCTGGTCGACGCCGCCGAAGGGCCGATGCCGCAGACCAAGTTCGTGACCGGCAAGGCGCTGGGCCTCGGTCTCAAGCCGATCGTGGTCGTCAACAAGATCGACCGCCCCGACGCGCGCGCGGCGGAAGTGCTCGACGAGGTGTTCGAGCTGTTCCTCAACCTCGATGCGAGCGACGAACAGCTCGACTTTCCCGTGCTCTATGCCTCGGGCCGCTCGGGCTATGCCGGTCTCACCGACGACGTGCGCGAGGGCGACCTCACGCCGTTGTTCGAAAAGATCGTCGAGCATGTCCCGGCGCCCGGCCTCGACGAGACGGCGGAATTCAAGATGCTTGCGACGCTGCTCGACCGCGACAACTTCCTCGGGCGTATCCTGACCGGCCGGATCGAGAGCGGCACGCTCAAGGTCGGCGACCCGATCAAGGCGCTCGACGTCAACGGCAACAAGGTCGAAGAAGGCCGCTGCACCAAGCTGTTCGCCTTCGACGGGCTCGAGCGCGTGGCGGTGGAGCAGGCCAAGGCGGGCGACATCGTCGCGATCGCGGGCCTCGTGAAGGCGACCGTGTCGAACACGATCGGGACGCCGGAAATGACCGAGCCGCTTCAGGCGCGTGAAATCGACCCGCCGACGCTCTCGATGACCTTTGCGGTCAACGACAGCCCCTATGCCGGGCAGGATGGCGACAAGGTCCAGAGCCGCGTCATTCGCGACCGGCTCGAGCGTGAAGCCGAGACCAACGTCGCGATCCGCGTGTCGGAAAGCGCCGACCGCGACAGCTTCGAAGTGGCGGGTCGCGGCGAATTGCAGCTCGGCGTGCTGATCGAGAATATGCGCCGCGAAGGGTTCGAACTGTCGATTTCGCGCCCGCGCGTTCTGTTCCGCGACGGCCCCGATGGTCGCGAGGAGCCGTATGAGAGCGTTGTCGTCGACGTCGATGACGAGTTTTCGGGCACGGTCGTCGAGAAGATGGCGGTGCGCAAGGCCGAGATGACCGACATGCGCCCCTCGGGCGGCGGCAAGACGCGCCTGACCTTCAGTGCGCCGTCGCGCGGCCTGATCGGCTATCACGGCGAATTCCTGTCGGATACGCGCGGGACGGGCATCATGAACCGCGTGTTCGAGAAATACGGACCCTACAAGGGCAAGATCGAGGGTCGCCAGAATGGCGTGCTCATCTCGATGGATAAGGGGCAGGCAGTCGCCTACGCGCTCAACGCGCTGGAAGATCGTGGCATCTTGTTCATCTCGCCGGGCGAAGCGCTCTACGCCGGCATGGTGATCGGCGAGAATGCCAAGCCGCAGGATCTCGAGGTCAATGCGCAAAAGTCCAAGCAGCTGACCAACTTCCGCTCGACCGGCAAGGACGAGGGCATCCGCCTGACACCGCCGCGTCGAATGACGCTGGAACAGGCGATCGCCTACATCCAGGATGACGAGCTGGTCGAGGTGACGCCCAAGAACGTGCGCATCCGCAAACGCTATCTCGACACGCACGAACGCAAGAAGATGGCGCGCAAGATGGAAGACGCTTAACCATATTTCGCAGGTGCAATATTCATCTGCCAGACAGGTTGTTCCCACAACGAGACAGTAAAAAACCCCCGTTTTCAGGGGGTTGCAGCTTTCGTCTCATAGTGGGAACGGCTCGTCGCCGCGTTATATTGCGTTTCACCGAGAAATGATTATTTAGCACTTGCAACAAGGAAAGAGCGAGGGGTTTCGAGGCCGTGGAGGGGCTCGAAGTCGAGAGCGAGACGGAAGGTCGCCGAACGATCGCGAAGGGAGCCGGGAGGGGCTCCTGATCGGAACGCGCCGGCCGCATTGTTTAGAGACAATATGAAACGCATTTGGGGGGCCGGCGTGCTGCCGGCTATGGCTGCTTTTATGTTCACGACCGGGGGGTCGGAAGCACTCGCAGCAACGGTTCAGAGCATTCCCGTGATCAACAAGATCGTGGAATCGAAGGAAACCGACATCGAGGAAGCGATCGAGGAGGCCGAAGTGCTGGACTCGAAGTCGCTGCCCGAACTGGTCGAAGATTATAAGGACAGCTACGAGCTCGATCGCCAGGGCAAGTGCCTTGCCACCGCGGTCTATTTCGAAGCGCGTGGTGAGAGCCTCGAGGGTCAGCTGGCGGTTGCCGACGTGGTATTGAACCGCGCCGACAGCGAGCAGTATCCCGACGACTGGTGCGACGTGGTCAAGCAGAAGGCGCAGTTCAGCTTCGTCCAGAACCGCCAGTTCCCGAAGATTCGCGACATGCAGAGCTGGGAAAAGGCGAAGGCCGTCGCGCGCATCGCGATCGACGGTGCCGAAGAAGTCGTCCGCGGTGACGTGCTGTGGTATCACGCCGACTATGTGAAGCCGATCTGGCGCCACAACCTGTCGGAAGTCACCAAGGTGGGCGTCCACATTTTCTACAACGCTTAAAGCGTATAGACATCACGAGGTCGCTGGAGCGCCACGCTTGGCCGTAAATCCCGTTTACGAGGGATGGCGGTCCGAGCGGGCGCTCTTTTCATATGTGCCTTCCATTTCAGAGCTTTGGCCGGGGGAAGGGCGAGCATGCTGAAGATACTGATCGTCGAGGACGATGCTGCGCTCGCGGCAACGCTCAAATATTTGGTCGAAGACAATCCGCGCTATCGCGTGATCGCGATGGCGTCGGACGAGCAGGAGGTGCTGTGCGCGATCGAGGCCGAAGCGCCCGACCTGGCGCTGGTCGACCTCAAGCTGGCGCACGGGTCGACCGGCTATTCCGTGGCGGTGCGATTGTCGGACATGGATGTGCCGAGCCTGTTCGTCACCGGGCGCGCCCCCGATTTCGCGATGCCCGAGCTGGCGCTTGGATGCCTGCTCAAGCCATTTACGGCAGAGGACGTGCACCGCGCGCTGTCGGCCGCCGAAGACATGATGCGCGGGCGCGAGCCGCTGCGCAAACGGATGCCCAACAATTTGATGATGTGGGATGCCAGGGATGTCGACGAGATGCCTTCGCCGGGCTTCATCCCGTCCAAGCGCAGCCTGCGCACGCGGCTGGAGCATTGGCTGGCGAAAACGCAGACCGACGCGGCCTAGACGTCGGGTAGCTTCTGGTCGGCTTCGCCCCAGCCTTCGAGCGTTTTCGACTTGGCGCGGCGGAGGAGCTTTGCGGCGTCGGCAATCGAGAAGGGCTGTGCGGTCTCGGCCTTCTTGAGCTCGTTCCATGCGAGCGGAACGGCGACGGGCGCACCCGAGCGGGCACGGGCGCTATAGGGCATGACCGCGGTCGCACCGCGCTGGTTGCGCAGCCAGTCGATGAAGATTTTCCCCTTGCGCTTGGCCTTGCTCATGGTGGCGACGAAGCGGTCGGGCTGGTCCATCGACAGCGCCTCGGCGAAGCGTTTGGCGAAGTCCTTGTGCGCGTCCCAGCTATGGCCGGGGGCGAGCGGGACGACGATATGCACGCCCTTGCCACCGGTCAGCATGGCGAAGCTTTCGAGCCCGATGCCGGCGAGCTGGTCGCGAAGGTCGAGTGCGGCGGTCTTCACGTCAGCGAAGGAGAGGCCCTCGTCGGGGTCGAGATCGAAGACGAGACGGTCGGGGCGTTCGACCTTAGGCGCGCGGCTGCCCCAGCCGTGAAACTCGATCGTTCCCATCTGAACGCACTGGAGCAAGCCGGTGGCGTCGTCGATATAGATATAGTCTTCCTTGCCGCCTTTCTTCTCGGCGATGGCGATGGGTTTGACCGCATCGCCGAGCCCGCCATGATCGTGTTTCTGGAAGAAGCACTTTTTCGCGCGCCCCTGCGGGCAGCGCACGAGGCTGATCGGCCGCATGGCAGCGTGGTCGAGTAGGAGCGGGGCGATGGCGGCGTAATAGTCGGCGAGGTCGCCTTTGGTCGCCTTGGCGTCGGGAAAGACGACGCGCTCGCGGCTTGAGATGACGACGGCGGGCGGGCCTTCGGGTTTGACGTCTTTGGGCGCCTTGTCCTCGCGAAGGCCGATGAAGCTGGCATGGCGCACGCTGCCATCGGCGGTGAACTCGGCAAAGGCGATCTCGGCGACGAGCTTGGGCGTGATCCAGGTGACGCCGCGCGCGTCCTTGCGTTCGACCTCGACGGGCGGGGTCTTGCGTTCGAGCCGGCGCATTTTCGTTGCGAGGTGGGTCATCGTGTCATGCGAGAAGCCGGTGCCGACATTGCCTTTGTAGGTCAGTTCGCCGTGCTTGTGCTGGGCGAGGAGAAGCGAGGCGAAGGGGCGCCCCTTGCTGGACGTTTCCTTCCATCCGACGATGACGAATTCCTCGCGGCGAATGCACTTGATCTTGAGCCAGGCTTTCGAGCGGCGATGGGCATATCTGGCAGACGCCTTCTTGGAGATGATGCCTTCGCCGCCCGCTGCGCACATTTGCGCGAGCATCGCCTCTCCCTTGCCGACGATATGATCGGCAAAGTGGATGGGTGGTTTGGCCTTGGCGAGGAGTTTGGCGAGCCGCTCCTTTCGTTCGAGATTGGGCAGGGCGGTCAGGTCCTCGCCTTCAAGCTCGATCAGGTCGAAGGCGTGAAAGCCGAGCCGGTCGCTCTTCGACTGCGAGCCGTGGCCGCGCTTGAGCACCTTTTGCAGCGTCGAGAAATCGGGATTGCCCTTGGCGTCGTAGGCGACGATTTCGCCGTCGATGAGCGAAGGGGCGAGCTTGAGCGTTGCGAGATGGTCGACCAGCGGGCCGAATTTCTCGGTCCAGTCCTTGCCGTTGCGCGTGTAGACGCGCACGTCGCCGCCATCGATGGCGACGAGTGCGCGGTACCCATCATATTTGATCTCGTGGATCCAGTCGCGCCCGGTCGGCACGCGATCGGCGAGGGTCGCCAGCTGGGGCTTGCGATAGGCGGGCAGCGCCACGCGCCTAGGCCGACTTCTTCTTGGGCGCCGACTTCTTGCCAGCCTTTTCTTCCTTCACCGATTTCTTGAGCGCGGCCATCAGGTCGATGACGTTGCCGCCTGTGGTCTCGGTCTCCTCGACCTCGGTGACGACCTTCTTGGAGGATTTGGACTTGGCCTTCTTCTCGACCAGCTTGAGCAGCGCTTCGGCATAGCGATCCTCGAATTCGGTCGCGTCGAAGGGCGCGCTGCGTTTCTCGATCAGGCTCTCGGCCATTTCGAGCAATTCCTTGGCGGGCTTGTCATCGGGGATCGAGCGGAAGAATTCGTGCCCTTTCTTCACCTCGTCGGCGTAGCGCAGCATTTCGAGCAGCAGCCCCTTGCCGCATGGCTTGACCGCGACGAGCTTCTCGCGCCCGCGCACCGAAAGCTGGCCGATTCCGACCTTCTTTGACGCGCGCAAGGCATCGCGCAGGACGATGAATGCCTCCTCGGCAAGTTCGTCCGACGGAGTGACGTAGAAGGGCTTCTCGAAATAGAGCGGGTCGATCTCGCATTGCTCGACGAACTGGACGAGTTCGAGCGTCTTCTTGCTCTCCAGCTTGACCGCCTCGATCTCGTCCTCGTCGAGGAGGACGTAATTATTCTTCGAATATTCGTAGCCCTTTACGATCTCGTCACGGTCGACCGGGCCGACGCCGCGGACGACCTTTTCATAATTGATCCGCTTGCCCGTGGGCTCGTGGATCTGGTTGAAACTGATCTTCGCGCCAGACTTGGTCGCGGTAAAGATTTCGACGGGGATCGAGACCAGCGCAAGGCGGATCTGTCCCTTCCAATAGGCACGTGCCGGCATATGTCACCTCAGGGGCGACAAGCGCGCCAGCGAAGGCGAGGTTCCGTTCGGGAGAGAGTTGCGGCTGGATGCCCCACGTGGATTCGAACCACGATTGACGGATTCAGAGTCCGTAGTCTTACCATTAGACGATGGGGCAGCGCGTCGGCGCTCATCAGCCTGCGGAAGCGCGAAATAGGGGGGTGGGGTGACCCTGTCAACCGACTGAAAACGGGAAATATTGCGCTTTGGCGGCGGCTCGCGCTAATAAGGCGGCAGGTCAGCCGCGCCTGAATGGTCTGCGCGGTGCAGAAAAACTAGATTGGACTGGGCCATGGGGCAGGGAGAACCCGCCAAGGCACCACCGCCCCGCCGAAGGGCGAAAAGAGGAAATAGCCCGCATGCGCGGCGCCACCAGGACCGCAGCTACGGCGCGCTCGACCTGGGTACCAACAATTGCAGATTGCTGATCGCCCGGCCGACGCCGGGTGGCTTTACCGTCATCGATGCTTTTTCGCGGATCGTCCGTCTGGGCGAGAATTTGTCGACCTCGGGCCGCCTGTCGGACGAGGCGATGGACCGCGCGGTCGGGGCGCTGTCTGTCTGTTCGCAGAAGCTGCGGCGGCGCAACGTGACGCTGGCGCGATCGGTCGCGACCGAAGCCTGTCGTCGCGCGGTCAACGGGCGCCAGTTCATCGACCGCGTGCGGCGCGAGACGGGCATCGCGCTCGACATCATCGCGCCGCAGGAGGAAGCACGGCTGGCGGTGCTGGGCTGTCATACGCTGCTGGGACCGGGCGACGGGCCGGCGGTCATCTTCGACATAGGCGGCGGCTCGACCGAATTGGTGCTGGTCGAGCCCGAGGGACGCGAGCCCAAGATCCGTGCCTGGTGGTCGGCGCCCTGGGGCGTAGTCAGCCTGACCGAGAGCGAAGGGCGCGAGGCAATCGAGGGGCCCGACCGGGTCAAGGCGTACGAGCGGATGCGCGAACGAGCGCGGCGCGGTTTTGCGCGCTTTGCAGAATGGCTGCCCAAGGATCGCGACGATATCCGCCTGCTGGGGACCAGCGGGACGGTGACGACGCTGGCATCGGTCTATCTCCAGCTGCCTGCATATGACCGCAAGCAAGTCGACGGGCTCAAGGTCCCCACCGACAGCATGCGCGATATTTCGACGCTGATCAGCGAACTCGATTTTTCGGGACGCGCGGCGCTGCCGTGTATCGGCGAGGACCGCGCCGACATGGTGGTCGCGGGCTGCGCGATCCTGGAGGCGATCCTCGACATTTGGCCCGCTGCCGAACTGGGCGTGGCCGACCGCGGCATCCGCGAGGGTATTTTGCGCAGCCTGATGGCACGGGACGGACATCGACTATGAGCAAGAGTGGAGGACGCCGGGGTGGCGGCGGCAAAGAGCGGGTGCGGACTGCGAAGAAGCGCACGGCAAGCTCGACCCGCTGGCTTCAACGCCAGCTCAACGATCCATATGTGAAGAAGGCCAAGCATGACGGCTATCGCAGCCGCGCGGCCTACAAGCTGATCGAACTCGACGATCGCTTCAAATTGTTGCGCGGCGCGAAGGGCGTGGTCGATCTCGGCATTGCGCCGGGCGGCTGGGCGCAGGTCGTGCGCCAGCGCGCGCCCAAGGCGAGCGTGGTGGGGATCGACTTGCTCGAGACCGATCCGATCGATGGCGTTACGATCCTGCAGATGGATTTCATGGACGACGATGCGCCCGACAAGCTCAAGGCGGCGCTGGGCGGCTCGGCCGATATCGTACTGTCGGACATGGCGGCCAATACGGTCGGGCATAAGGCGACCGACCATCTGCGCACGATGGGCTTGATCGAGGCGGGCCTGGAATTCGCCGTGGAGATCCTCGAGCCGGGCGGCGCCTATGTCGCCAAGGTGCTGGCAGGCGGGGCGGACGATAGTCTCGTCAAGCAGATGAAGAGCCACTTCAAGACCGTGAAGCACGCCAAACCCCCCGCGAGCCGCAAGGGATCGAGCGAATGGTATGTGGTGGCGCAGGGCTTCAAGGGGCGCCCTGACGAGGCCTAGGCGTCCTGGGCTTTCTTGCGGGCGCGTTCGATGGCGTCCTTGTAGGCGGCATAGCCGTCGGCGCTGTTGATCACCTGGTCTCCAATGACGAAGAGCGGCGTTCCCGTCGCGCCGAGCAATCCTGCGATTTCGAGATTGCGATCGATTTCGGCGTTGATGGCCGGGTCGTCGAGCGCCTCGACCGTGATGCCTGCGGCGTCGAGCGCGGCGTTGAGCGACTCTTCGCTGATCCCGCCCGAAGCCCAGAGGCTTTCGTGGAATTCGGCGAACTTGCCGGCCTTGGACGCGGCTAGCGAAGCGCGCGCGGCAGCCACGCTGGCGGGGCCGAGCACGGGCAATTCGCGATAGACGACGCGCAGGGTCGGGTCCTCGGCGAGGAGGCGTTCGAGATCGGGCTTGGCCTGGCGGCAGAAGCCGCAGGCATAGTCATAATATTCAACCAAGGTGACTTCGGGATTTTCCGCGCCTGCCCAACTGGAATGGAAGGGCTCTTCGATGAGGCTGCGATTGGCCTCGAGCATGGGAGCGAAGCGCTGTGCCTCGAGCGAGGCGGCGGCATCGACGAGGATGTCGGGGTGATTGGTCATCGCATCGCGGACCAGTCGCTCGCCGATCAGGCCCGGCCCCGCCGCCAGGAGGACAGTCGCCGTCGCGAGCGCGCCTACCAGGCCTCCGCCGAGACCCGCCAGCAGCACCTTGTTCGACATTATTTGTCCTCCAGCTTCTCGATTTCCGCTTCGGACACCATGGCGATGTCCTGGGCGCGAAGCCAGTCCGGACCCGAATTTTTCATGTTGTTCATGGCCTGGCGCGCAGAGGCGAGGGCAAGCTTGTGCTCGCCGATCAGGTGAAAGCGTTCGGCACTGGCAAGCGCTGCGCCGGCAAAGTCGCCCTCACGGTCGTAGATCACGCCAAGCTGGTACCACGCGAAGCTGTTCTCGCGATCCTTATGCACGGCGGCGCGCAGGATGCGCTTGGCCTCTGCCATCTGCTCGGGATCCTCGCGGGCGATGAGCGCGTGGCCGTACGTGACCGCGATCAGCGGGTGGCCGTTGGTCATCTCGTAGGCATTGGAGAGCGGCTCGATCGCAGCCTCGGGATTGCCGTTTTCGAGCAGGATCTGACCGCGCAATTCCTGGAAATAGGGATCGGTCGGGTCGCTCGCGACCAGCTCTTCCGCCTCGCCCAGCGCGGCATCGGGATAGCCGCCACGATGCCAGGCATAAGCGCGCGCGTAGCGACCGGCGACGCTGTTGTCGCCCTGCGGATAGTCGCGGGTCGCGCGGGCTGGATCGACATAGCCGATCAGCTTCGCCTTCACGCGCTGGAAGCGGGCTTCGTGATCGGGATTGACCGGGCGTTCCCATGCGGGGTCGCGCTGATAGACGCCGGTCAGCGTCGAGATGCGTTCGCGCGACAGGGGGTGGGTGCGCGCGTAGCTGTCCTTCTGCGGGATGTTGAGCCGCAGTTCCTGGTTCTCAAGCTTGCGGAAAAATTCGAGGCTGCCCTTGCCCGACAGGCCGGCATGCGAGAGGTAGCGCGCGCCGGCAAGGTCGGCGCTGGTTTCCTGGACGCGGGTGAAGGCAAGGAGATTGTAGGTCGCCACCTGCTGACCGGCCATGAAGATGCCCATGCCCGCTTCGCCCGCGCCGGCAGCGATGGCTGCGGCGCCCAGCAGGATCGAGGCGAGGCTGATATTGCCGGCTCTTTCCAATCCGTCGCGGAAGCGGATGACATGGCCGCCTTCGATATGACCGAGTTCGTGGGCGATGACCCCCTGCAACTGCCCGACATGATCGGCTTCGGCGATTAGCCCGGAGTGCAGATAGACGATCTGTCCGCCCGCGACGAAGGCGTTAATCGAGGGGTCGTCGATGATGACGATGTCGACATTTTCGGGGACCATGCCCGCGGCCTCGACCAGCGGGGCGCTGATTTCGTCGAGGAAGGCCTCGGTCTCGGCGTCGCGCAGGATCGATTGCGCGAAGGCGGGGCGTGCGAACAGGCATGCCGCCACGACCAGCGCGATCAATGCGCGGATTGGAAACGCGTTCATGAGGCGCACTTCAGCAGCAGGGCGCTGAACGGGCCATGAAGGGGCACCGCGCCAGGCCGCAAGGGGCAGGGCGCGGTGCCGGTTCACGATCAGCCGAACGTCTTCTGCCACCAGCCGGTGCGCGGCGGGGCATCGTCGGTGTTGGCCGCGTCGGACTTTTCGGCCTCGGCGGGCTTGTCGTCCTTCTTGGCAGTCGCCTTCTTCGCCGGCGCTTTCTTGGCGGGTGCCTTTTTGGCCGCAGTCTTGCGCTTGGGTTTGTCCTCGGCCTTGGCGTCGGTGTCCGTCGCCTCTTCCTTGGGCTCTGCCTTCTTGCGGCTGCGCGTGGCCTTCTTGGGCTTTTCCTCGGCCTTGTCGTCCTCGGCCTTGGGTTCCGCCTTCTTCCGCGACGCACGCTTCTCGGGTGCGGGTTTCTCGTCCTCGGCCTTTTCGTCAGCCTTGGCGTCGGCGTCTTCGGCCTTCTTCTTGGCGGCGGGACGGCGACGGGTCTTGGGCTTCTCTTCAGCCTTGTCGTCGGAAGCCTCGGGCGCGTCGTCCTTCTTCGCCTTGGTGCGCGGCTTGCGCTTGGGCTTTTCGTCGTCCGACTTGGGCTCGTCGGCCCTGTCGTCGGACTGGTCCTCGGCGGCCTCATCCTGCTGCGGCTGGTCGCCACCGCGACGACGACGTCCACGACCACCGCGACGGCGGCGACGGCGACGGGGCTTGCGCTCCTCGTCATCCTCGGCGGTTTCGTCCTCGTCCTCTTCGTCCTCGATCGGCTCGGGCTTCTTGTCCGAAATATCGATCTGGTTCTTGGGACGGGCATTCTTGGGCGGGCGCGGGCCCTGGCTCTCGACGCTCATCTTGGCGCCTTCGAAGCTCTCGTCGATCACCACCTCGACCGAGACGCCATAGCGTTCTTCGACCTCGGCCAGTTCGGCGCGCTTCTTGTTCAACAGGAAGATGGCGGCTTCGCGACCTGCGCGCAGCACGATCTTGTTGCCCTTGCCGCGCGCAGCCTCGTCCTCGATCATGCGCAGCGCGCTGAGACCCGACGACGATGCGGTGCGCATCAGTCCGGTGCCGTCACAGTGCGGGCAGGCGTGGGTCGAGGCCTCGAGCATGCCGGTGCGCAGGCGTTGACGGCTCATTTCCATGAGCCCGAAGCCCGAAATCCGTCCGACCTGGATGCGCGCGCGATCCTTCTTGAGCGCGTCCTTCATCGCCTTCTCGACTTTGCGGACATGGCCGTTCTGTTCCATGTCGATAAAGTCGATGACGACGAGGCCCGCCATGTCGCGCAGGCGCAGCTGGCGGGCGATTTCCTTGGCCGCTTCCAGGTTAGTCTGGAAGGCGGTGTTCTCGATATTATGCTCCTTGGTGGAGCGGCCCGAGTTGATGTCGATCGAAACCAGTGCCTCAGTCGGGTTAATGACCAGATAGCCGCCCGATTTGAGCTGCACGACCGGCTGGTACATGCCCGAGAGCTGGTCTTCGATCCCGAAGCGCTGGAAGACCGGCGTCGGGTCGTCGTAAAGCTTCACGCGCTTCACGTGGCTGGGCATGAGTAGCTTCATGAAGCCGCGCGCGGCCTTGTAGCCGTCCTCGCCCTCGACCATCACCTCGTCGATTTCGCGAGAATAGAGGTCGCGGATCGCGCGTTTCACCAGGTCGCTGTCGCGATAGATGAGCGCAGGGGCGGCAGACTTGAGTGTCTTGTCGCGAATTTCGTCCCACAGGCGCGCGAGATAGTCGAAGTCGCGTTTGATCTCGGCCTTGGTGCGGGTGAGGCCCGCGGTGCGCACGATCAGGCCCATGCTGCCGGGCAGCTTGAGGTCGGCCATGATCTGCTTGAGGCGCTTGCGGTCGCTGCCGTTGGAAATCTTGCGCGAGATGCCGCCACCATGGCTGGTGTTGGGCATGAGCACGCAATAGCGGCCCGCGAGTGAGAGGTAGGTAGTGAGCGCAGCGCCTTTATTGCCACGCTCTTCCTTCACGACCTGGACGAGCAGCACCTGGCGGCGCTGGATGACGTCCTGGATCTTGTAGCGACGGCGCAGCGCCTGGCGCTTCTTGCGCACTTCGTGGACAGCACTTTCATCGACCGGCGAACGATCGCTTTCGGTGCCGACTTCCTCGGCGCCTTCGGCAGTATCCTCGGCGACGGCAGCGTCGTCTTCGTCCTTGGAGGGCGCGTCATCGTCATCCGCCGCGTCCATTTCGGCACGCAGCCGCTCTTCCTCGGCGGCATGCTCGGCCTCTTCGGCGAGCAGCGCGTCACGGTCGGACTTGGGGATCTGGTAATAGTCGGGGTGGATTTCGCTAAAGGCCAGGAAGCCATGGCGATTGCCGCCATATTCGATGAACGCCGCCTGGAGCGACGGTTCTACGCGAGTGACCTTGGCGAGGTAGATATTGCCTTTGAGCTGCTTGTGCTCAGCGGATTCGAAGTCGAACTCCTCGATCCGGTTTCCGTCGACGACTGCGACCCGGGTTTCCTCCGGGTGGCGCGCATCGATCAACATGCGCTTGGACATTGGTTTTTCTCCGGGCAGGCGGCGCGTTCAGGCGAGCCGGCCATGCCATATTTGCGATCCCGCCCGTTCCAGACGGTGCGGGGACGATTGTTGGGAAATCTGTCTTTGCTGCATGGGCCATCGCCGGTGTCCCGGCGTTAGACGCGCGCTGTACCGCTGGAGCGGGAGCGCAATGGGCGTCTTGTGGCGTCATGCAGCGTCAACCTCGTGAGTGCCCGCACCCGAATAGGCTTGGGCTAGGAGGTCCGGTTAGCACCAGTCCTTGGCCCCCGCAAGCGAATGTGAACGAGACTTGCAGGCCGCGCCGAGTGTGGCACAAGGGGCAAGATGATCAGGATTTCCGCCCTTTTGTCGATTTGCGCGTTGCTCGCCGCTTGTGGCGGAGAGGGCCGCGCGCCCGACCGGACCGACCCGCGCGAAGTGATCGAGGGCGAGGCGGGCGAAGGGGGCGTCACCATCAACCTGCGCGAAGCAGGCGGGCCGGTGCGGATCAGCGAGGCGCGCGTGCCGGGCCAGCCGATGGTGCTGATCGATCCGGGCCATGGCGGGGAGGATGGCGGCGCGGTGAGCCCCGGCGGGGTGCGCGAAAAAGACCTGACGCTGGCCTTCGCCGAAGAGCTTCGCGACCTGTTGGTCGAGCGCGGACGCGTGCGTGTGGCACTGACCCGCGACAAGGACGCGACCGTCAACCTCGAACAGCGGCCGCAGATCGCTCGCGCGATCGGCGCCGACCTGTTCGTGTCGATCCACATGGATAGCGCGCCCAATCCGGAAGCGACGGGGGTCACCATCTATTCACTGTCCGACGTCGCCTCGACCAAGGAAGCGGCTGCGCTGGCGGCGGCGGAGCGCGAACGGGTGGGGCCGGTCACGAGTGGCGGCGAAGGCGCGGTCGAACATCTGCTGACCGATCTTGCGTTGCGCGACCAGATGAGCGCGAGCGCCGCCTTCGCGCGGCGTTTCCTGCGTCGTGCCGGCGAAGGGGTGCCGCTGCGCCCCACACCGCACCAATTCGCCGATTTTGTCGTCCTGCGGGGCGCGCAGACGCCGGGCGCGCTGGTCGAGGCGGGGTATCTTACCAATGCGACCGATGCCGCGCGGCTGAGCAGCGTGGAGGGACGCCGTCCGCTCGTGCAGGCGCTGGCCGAAGCGATCGAGGCCGACTTGGCTGCACGCGGGCCGCGCTAACCGCTTTTCGAGGCGGGGCTTTGACGCTAGAGCGGTGCCAGACATGAACATGCCCACCATTCCCATGCCCGACCTGGTCGCGTTCAATAATCGCGTTCACGCGCGGCTCGACCCGTGGCGCGAGAAGCGCTGGGTGCGCTGGCTTTTCTATATCGTCGCCGTGGGCCTGATCGCGGTGGCGCTGTTGTGGGTGATCCTGAGCGCGAACCAGATGAGCGAGGAGGAAATCCTCGGCTACGAACCGGCGCTGCCAACCATGGTGCGCGGCAATGACGGCAATCCGATCGGCACCTACGCGCGCGAACGTCGCGTCAACCTCTCCTATGACGACTACCCGATCCAGGTGGTCGAAGCGTTCATCTCGGCGGAAGACAAGACCTTCTTCTCGCATGGCGGGATCGATTATCCCGCGCTCGCCAACGCCGTGTTCGAATATACGACCAAGTCGGTGACGGGCGGCGGCCGCGCGGCGGGTGGTTCGACCATTACGCAGCAGGTCGCGAAGAACCTGTCGGGTGACGACGATTATTCGCCGGTTCGCAAGGTGCGCGAAGCGGTGCTCGCTTTCCGGATCGAAGATACGCTGTCGAAGGAAGAAATCCTGGCGCTCTACCTCAACGAGATTTTCCTCGGGCGGAACGCCTACGGGGTGCAGGCGGCGAGCCGCGCCTATTTCGACAAGGATGTCGGCGAGCTCGACCTGCACGAGGTCGCCTACCTGGCGGCGATCCCCAAGGGGCCGAGCAATTACCATCCGGTGCGCAACAAGGCGCGCGCCACGGCGCGGCGCAATTACGTGCTGCGCCAGATGGAAGAGAATGGCTTCATCACGCCGCAAGAGCGCGATGCGGCGATTGCCGAGGAACTGGTCGCCATCCCGCAAGGCTCGGCGCAGCCGTTCCGCGAAATGGGCGGCTATTTCCTCGAGGAAGTGCGTCGCAAGCTGCTCGAAGATTATGGCGAGGAAGCCGGCGACGGCGAGAACAGCGTCTATGCCGGCGGGCTGTGGGTCCGCACGTCGATGGATGCCGAGATGCAGGACGCGGCGGCCGAAGCGCTGCGCGAACAGCTGGCCCGTTATGACGGGTCGCGCGGCTGGCGCGATCTCGGCATGAAGATCGACATGAGCCAGGACTGGAACAGCCAGCTGCGCATCGCCGCGGTGGGTACCGGCTTCCCCGACTGGAAGAAGGCGGTCGTGCTCGAGAAAGACGGGCAGGCGGCGCGGATCGGCTTCACCAATGGCGAGACCGCGCTGCTGCCGCGCTCGGCCGCGCTCCAGCCCCGCGCGGGCGGCGGAGGCATCGCCTTCAACAATATCGCGGTCGGCGACATCATCGTCGTCAAGGACCTGGGCAATGACGAATATGCGCTGCGTTCGATCCCGCAAGTCTCGGGCGCCTTCGTCGCGCAGCAGGTCAATACCGGCCGCGTGCTGGCGATGCAGGGCGGGTTCGACGCGATGGGCGGCGGGCTCAACCGTGCGACGCAGGCGCGGCGCCAGCCGGGTTCGGCGTTCAAGCCGATCGTCTACGTGACGGCGCTGGAAAACGGGTTCACGCCCGCCTCGGTCGTGCTCGATTCGCCCTTCTGCGTCTGGCAGGGCGCGGACCTGGGCGAAAAATGCTTCCGCAATTTCGACGGCAAATATTCGGGGCCCAAGACGCTGCGTTGGGGGGTCGAGCAGTCGCGCAACCTGATGACCGTGCGCACCGCGAGCGAGACCGGGATGGCCAAGATTACCGCCAATGCTGAGCGGATGGGCGTTGGCCAATATCCCAACTACCTCTCGATTGCGCTGGGAGCGGGGGAGACGACCCCGCTTGCGCTGACCAATGCCTACGCCATCCTCGCCAACCATGGCCGCGAGGTGAAGCCGAGCCTGATCGACTATGTGCAGGACCGCAAAGGAAAGGTCATCTTCCGCCAGGACAATCGCTGCGCGATCATGGAGAATTGCAACGCGGCCGATTATGACGGCGGCAACATGCCCCGCCCGCCCAGCCGCGCGCGCCAGATCATTGATGCGCAGGCCGCATTCCAGATGGTGCATATCATGACCGGCGTGGTCGAACGCGGGACCGCAGTGCGGCTTGCCAGCCTCGACATGCCGCTGTTCGGCAAGACCGGCACGACGAGCGGACCGACCAACGTCTGGTTCGTCGGCGGAACGCCCGAGATCGTGACCGGCACCTATATCGGCTATGACGAGAACCGGAACCTGTCGCGATCAGCACAGGGCGGGAATACGGCGGGGCCGGTGTTCATGATGTTCGCCGAAAAAGTGCTCAAGGACCGGCCCAAGGTGCCGTTCAGGGCGCCGCCCGGCATCCGCATGGTGCGGATCGATCGCCAGACGGGGACGCGCGTGTTCGGGACGTTCCCGACCAGCGAGGAGCGTCTGTCGAGCGTCATCTGGGAAGCATTCAAGCCGCAGACCGAACCGCGGCGCAGCTGGCGCGCGGTGGAGGAAGAGCCCGAGGACGATTTGCCGACTATTCCGGACAATCTCGTCACGCGCCCGGCGCCCGCGCGGCCCGCACAGCCCGCGCCTGCCGACGACGACTTCTTGCAACGACAGGGCGGCATCTACTAACGCCGCCATCGAACAGACTTTGGGAATTCGACCATGCGCGCCGAAGCGCAAGCCTTTGCCGACCAGATCAATGCCGCCACGCAGCTCTTGCGCCGTTTCCTCGACTGGGATGTCGCGCAAAAGCGGCTCGACGAGCTGAACGCCAAGGTCGAGGACCCGACCCTGTGGGACGACCCCAAGGGCGCGCAGGCGATCATGCGCGAGCGCGGGCGGCTGGAAGACGCCATGAAGGCCACGCGTAACATGGAAAAGGAACTGGCCGACACGCTCGAGCTGATGGAAATGGCCGAAATGGAAGGCGACGACGGGCTCGTCGACGATGCGGTCAAGAGCCTCGAGCAGCTGGCCGAGCGCGCCGAGCGCGACAAGGTCGCAGCGCTGCTGGCGGGCGAAGCGGATGGAAATAATGCCTATGTCGAGGTCCATGCCGGTGCCGGCGGGACCGAGAGCCAGGACTGGGCCGAGATGCTCCAGCGCATGTACACGCGCTGGGCCGAACGGCGCGGGATGAAGGTCGAGCTGGTCGACCATCATGCGGGCGAACAGGCGGGGATCAAGTCGGCGACGCTGCTGCTCAAGGGCGAGAATGCTTACGGCTATGCGAAGACCGAGAGCGGCGTGCACCGGCTTGTGCGCATTTCGCCCTATGACAGCTCGGCGCGGCGACACACGAGCTTCTCGAGCGTCTGGGTTTATCCCGAAGTCGATGACGACATCGATATCGAGATCAACGAGAGCGATCTTCGCATCGATACTTATCGCGCGTCAGGTGCGGGCGGGCAGCATATCAACACGACCGACAGCGCGGTGCGCATCACGCACATCCCGACCAACATCGTCGTCGCCTCGCAATCGCAGCGCTCGCAGCACAAGAACAAGGCCGAGGCGATGAAGCAGCTCAAAGCGCGCCTCTACGAAGCCGAGTTGCAGAAGCGCGAGGAAGAGGCGAATGCGGCCAACGCGAGCAAAACCGACATCGGTTGGGGTCACCAGATCCGCAGCTATGTGCTCCAGCCTTACCAGCAGGTGAAGGATTTGCGCACGGGCGTGATCTCGACGGCGCCCGGAGACGTGTTGGATGGCGACCTCGACAAATTCATGGCCGCGGCGCTGTCGCAGCGCGTGACGGGCGAAAAGGTCGAGGTTGCGGACGACGATGTCGAATAGGCTGATTGCCCTGACGGCGCTGGCAGCGCTTGCCGGATGCGATGCCGATCCGCGCGAGGCCAATGGCGGCTTCCCGGTGGCGGGACGCGCGGTCGCGCCGATCGTCTCGGACCGCTTTTCAACCGAAGATGCGCGTGACCGTGTCGGCGAGGCCGAGCAGGTCATGGAACTGGCGGGCATCGTGCCCGGCATGTCGGTCGCCGATATCGGTGCGGGCGAGGGCTATTATACGATCCGGCTGGCCAATGCGGTCGGGCCGGGCGGGCGCGTGCTGGCGCAGGACATTATCCCCGAGACGCGCGATGCGTTGGCGCGGCGCGTACAGCGCGAGGAATTGGAGAATGTCTCGGTGCGATTGGGCGCGTCGGCCGATCCGCGGCTTCCCCCGGCGAGCTTCGACCGCATCTTCCTCGTCCACATGTATCACGAAGTGACCGAGCCCTACGAGTTCCTGTGGAACTTGCGACAGGGCCTCAGGCAGGGCGGCGAGGTCGTGGTGGTCGATGCGGACCGGCCGATCAAGCGTCACGGCATGCCGCCCGGCCTGCTCGACTGCGAGTTTGCGGCGCTCGGCATGGAGCGCATCCGGACAGCGGAAATTGCGGGCGCGGACGCCTATTTCGCGGCGTTCCGCATTAGCCGCGAGCTTCCCGAGCCGAGCGAAATCGACGTGTGCGAGGAAGACGCTTGAACGGCGCCAGAGCCGTTGTAGGGTGAGGCCATGCGGCAATATCTAGACTTGATGCAGCGAATCCTCGACGAGGGCGCGCGGCAGGACGATCGCACTGGTGTGGGCACCTATTCGGTGTTCGGTGCGCAGATGCGGTTCGACCTCTCCAAGGGGTTTCCGCTGCTGACGACGAAGAAGCTCCACCTGCGATCGATCATCGTCGAATTGCTCTGGTTCCTGAACGGCGACACCAACGTCAAATATCTCCAGGATAACAAGGTCAGCATCTGGGACGAGTGGGCCGACGAGAATGGTGATCTGGGTCCGGTTTACGGCAAGCAGTGGCGACGCTTCGAAGGCGGAAACGGGCGCACGGTCGACCAGATCGAGGAGCTGGTGAAGCTGATCAAGGAGGATCCCGCGTCCCGCCGCCAGGTGGTGAGCGCGTGGAACCCGGCGGAGCAGCCCGACATGGCGCTGGCGCCGTGCCACTGCCTGTTCCAAACGCATGTCGCCAACGGCAGGCTGAGCCTCCAGCTATACCAGCGTTCGGCGGACCTCTTCTTGGGAGTCCCGTTCAACATCGCTTCCTATGCATTGCTGACGCACATGCTGGCGCGCGAGACCGGGCTTGAAGTCGGCGATTTTGTGTGGACCGGCGGTGACGTGCATCTCTACTCGAACCATCTCGAGCAGGCGCGCGAGCAGCTGGGACGCGAGCCGCGAGTCCTGCCGACGCTCAAGATCGAGGATCGCGGGCAGGGACTGTTCGACTATGAGCCGTCGGATTTCAGCTTTGAGGGCTATGACCCGCATCCGCACATCAAGGCGCCAGTCGCGGTCTAGGGCATCATAAAGGCGCGGTCGAACAGCTCGGGGAACTCCGTCGCAGGCATGCTCGACAAGTCGGCCGGCAAGTCAGGCTCGATCCCCTCGATTTCGTTGACGCCGGCCGCCGTGAACCGGGCACAGTTGGGCATCAGCACGTAGAGCGGCGCCGCCTTCAGCTGCACGGCATGTCCGCCATCGATATAGCCGCAGCCGGCACCGAAGGTGCGTTCCCCGACGAGGACCGCGCGGTCATTGTCGGCAAGCCAGACGGCAAAGCCTTCTGTCGCCGATGCCGACCTCCGGTCGAGCAGCAGCGAGATCGGTCCCGTCCAGAGGCCGCTCCCTTCGATCCATTCCTTCTTTGCGTTGGGCTTGAGGACCGGGCAGACTTTTTGCCCCTCCCAGATGGCGCGTCGGTCGCAGGCCGGATCGGCCAGTAGCGGCGAGCTCCGTCCAAGGTTTCCCTCGCCGAGCTTCGCAACGATATCGGCGATCCACTCGCTGCCGCCGCCATTTCCGGTCGCGTCGATCACCAGGCGCTTGGCACCGGCTTCCCTGAGTGCAGAAAGGGTTTCGTCGAAATGCGCGTTGAGCCGCTTGCGCGTCGCCAGCTGGAGCGCACGCGCGTCAAGGCCGGCCTCGGCAGCTTCGGCGCATGCCTCCTTATATTTGTTCTCTCCAAAGGCGGCGATGCGAACGATGCCGGTTTCGCCAATCGTGCCGGCGGGAAAGTCCCGGCTGGCGACAGGCTTCCAGTCGGGATGGGCGGTGTAGCTTAGATCGCTGGCTAAATTTTCGGTCTCGTACCCTGCGGAAGCGCAGTCGGTCCCGGGCGCGGTGCTGCTTTCCATCGGGAGAAGCGTAGCGGTCTCGGGGGCTTGGCCGAAGTGCATGCCAAGGTGAGGGTCGTCGAAGGCGTCCACGAAACGTCTTAGAGCGAGGAATGCCTGGATGTGACTGAAGCTGCCGTCGAGCGCTTCACCGGTCTGGCTGTCGAGTGCTTCAAGATCGAGATTGCGCTGTTCAACCTGCCAATCGAGATTGGCATAGCCTTCCGCCATCCCATCCTTGAGCCGCTCATAGTCCGCCTGCCAGGCCGCCCGATCGTAGGTGAGCAGGTCATAGCCGACTGCGGCAACGGCCAGCAGGGCGACAATCGAGAAAAGCATGCGCATTATCGACATAATACAGCAATACGCTCTTCGATCTGTTCTTGCAAGTCGTCGCGGCTGCGCAACGTTTTGTATCGGCCATGCAACCATCGGCTTCAGCACCGCGTTCAGCCGCCACAACAACGGGAGAAGTATTATGGTACGTAAGTTTTTCTCGACGATCGCCGTTGGCGGTCTGCTCGTTCTTTCGGCCTGCAATACCGTCCAGGGTGTCGGCGAAGACGTGGAGTCGGTTGGTGAAGCTGGCGAAGAAGCCATCAACTAAGCGCGCGCTTGCATAGGAGACGTCCAATGGTCCGCAAATTTATCACCAGTGTCGCCATCGGCGGGCTGATGGTGCTGTCGGCGTGTAATACCGTGAAAGGCGCCGGCCAAGACATCCAGTCGGTCGGCAAGTGCGGCGAAGACGCGATGGACGGGCACGACTGCTAGTCCGACCCAACCGAGAAACAGGGCCCTGTCGCTTCGGCGCCGGGGCCCTTTTTCTTGCTATTCATGCCCCATCAATCCGGTGGGGGAGATGATCCTTGCGTTCGCGTCACGATGACGCTGGACGACGGCCCACCCAATTGCCATGTGTCGGTCCGACGCTAGGCAGAAAAGGATTTGAACATGCTGCGCAAGACGATGACCCTGGTCCTTGTCGGTGCGACGCTCGCGGTTGCGGCCTGCAACACCGTGCGTGGCGCGGGCGAAGACCTGCAGTCGGTCGCCAACACGACCGAGGACGCGATCAACTAGTCGCTTCCAACAGCTCCACAAAGAGAAACCCCCGGCGGATCGCTCCGCCGGGGGTTTTCTTTTGGAAGGTGGCGAAGGGCCGAAGCCCCTCATCGCCTTATTCTTCGCCGGTCACTTCCTTGGCTGCGGCATCGCTGCCGTCGCCCGAGGTGATGACCTCGGCCAGCGGATCGGTGGTGGCTGCTGCCGCCGCCTTGGGATCCGCCTCAACCTCGGCGTCTTCGGCTGCCTTCACCTCTTCGGCGGTGGCGGCCATCGCTTCGGCCAGCTTCTTCTGCTGGGCACGCAGGGCAGCGTCACGCGACGAAGCGGCGATCCGCATGCGGTTCATGCCCGCACCCGTACCGGCCGGGATGAGACGACCGACGATCACGTTCTCCTTGAGACCGACCAGCGTATCGACCTTGCCCTCGACCGAGGCCTGGGTCAGCACGCGGGTCGTTTCCTGGAACGACGCTGCCGAGATGAAGCTGCGGGTCTGCAGCGACGCCTTGGTGATGCCGAGCAGGATGGGCACGCCCTTCGCCTTCTTCTTGCGCGGTGCAAGCTTGGCGTTGGCTTCGTCCATCTCGTCGCGATCGACCTGTTCGCCGGCAAGCAGCGTGGTGTCGCCGCCGTCGGTGATTTCGACCTTCTGCAGCATCTGGCGAACGATCACCTCGATGTGCTTGTCGTTAATCTTCACGCCCTGCAGTCGATAGACTTCCTGGATCTCGTTGACGAGATACTCGGCCAGCGCTTCGACGCCCATGACCTCGAGGATGTCGTGCGGATCGGGCGAACCGGCGACGATATTGTCGCCCTTCTTGACGAAGTCGCCTTCCTGCACGTCGATCACCTTGGCCTTGGGGATCAGATATTCGACCGGATCGCCACCATCCTCGGGGATGATCGCAACCTTACGCTTGGCCTTGTAGTCGCGGATGAAGGTGAACTTGCCCGAGACCTTGGCGATGACCGAATTGTCCTTGGGCTTACGCGCTTCGAACAGCTCGGCGACACGCGGCAGACCACCGGTGATGTCGCGAGTCTTGGCCGCTTCACGCGGCAGACGCGCAAGCACCGTACCGGCTTCGACCTTGGCACCGTCCTCGACCGCGATGATCGCACCCGGGACCAGGCGGTAGACGCCGGCCTCGTCGTCCTTGTCGCCCGTGAGCGTCAGACGCGCCTTGAGGTCGTCCTTTTTCGACTTGGACTGGTTCTCGGTCACCACGCGCTGCGAGATGCCCGTCGATTCGTCGGTCTGTTCGGTCAGCGTCTTGCCATCGACAAGATCCTGATACTTCACGGTACCGGCACGCTCGGTGATAACCGGGCTGAACGAGGGGTCCCATTCGGCCATGCGATCGCCGCGCGAGATGACGTGCCCGTTCTCGAAGAGCAGGTGCGCACCGTAGGGGATCTTGTGGGTCGACAGTTCGCGACCGTCCATGTCGAGGATGGCAAGCTCGCCACCGCGCGACAGCGAGAGCGTGCGGCCCTTCGCGTCGACGATCGTCGGCATGTCGCGATACTCGAGCTTGCCGTCGACCGGTGCTTCGAGGTTCGACTGCTCGTTGAGCTGCGCCGCACCACCGATGTGGAAGGTCCGCATCGTGAGCTGCGTGCCCGGTTCACCGATCGACTGGGCGGCGATGACACCGACCGCTTCACCGATGTTGACCGGCGTACCGCGCGCGAGGTCACGGCCGTAGCACTTGCCACAGACGCCCTGCTTGCTTTCGCAGATCAGCGGCGAACGGATGCGCATTGCCTGCACGCCCAGCTCGTCGATCATCTTGACCGCGGCCTCGTCGAGCAGCGTGCCCGACTTAATCGCGACCTTGTCGGTCTTGGGATCGACGATGTCCTCGGCAGTCGTCCGGCCCAGCACGCGCTCGGCGAGCGAGGCAATGACGGTACCGCCCTGGACGATGGCGCGCATTTCGAGCGCGTTGTTCGTCTTGCAGTCTTCCTCGATGACCACGCAGTCCTGCGACACGTCGACGAGACGACGGGTCAGGTAACCCGAGTTCGCCGTCTTGAGCGCGGTGTCCGCGAGACCCTTACGGGCGCCGTGGGTCGAGTTGAAGTATTCAAGGACGGTCAGGCCTTCCTTGAAGTTCGAGATGATCGGCGTTTCGATGATCTCGCCCGACGGCTTGGCCATGAGGCCACGCATGCCCGCAAGCTGCTTGATCTGGGCCTGCGAACCACGCGCACCGGAATGGGCCATCATGTAGATCGAGTTGACGGGGGCTTCGCGGCCGTCCTCGCCCTTCGGCGTGGCCTGAATTTCCGCCATCATCTCGTTCGCGACCTGGTCGCCGCAACGGCTCCAGGCGTCGATGACCTTATTGTACTTTTCCTGCTGCGTGATCAGGCCGTCCTGATACTGCTGCTCGTAGTCGGCGACCTGCGCACGGGTCTCGTCGACCAGCTTTTCCTTGGCGGCGGGGATGACCATGTCGTCCTTGCCGAAGGAGATACCCGCCTTGAAGGCGTGCTGGAAGCCGAGGCTCATGATCTGGTCGGCGAAGATGACCGTCTCTTTCTGGCCGGTATGGCGGTACACCTCGTCGATGACCTCACCGATATCCTTCTTGGTAAGAAGGCGGTTGATCGTTTCGTAGGGGACCTTGTGGCTCTTCGGGAGCTTTTCGCCCAGCAGCATGCGGCCCGGCGTGGTCTCGAAGCGGACCATCTCTTCCTTGCCGTCCTCGTTGGTCTGCGGAACGCGAGCCACGATCTTCGTGTGCAGCGTCACCGCGCCGACGTTGAGCGCCTGGTGGACTTCGGTCATGTCGGTGAAGATCGACCCTTCGCCCGGCTCGCCCTCTTTCTCCATCGTGATGTAATAGAGGCCCAGCACCATGTCCTGCGAAGGCACGATGATCGGCTTGCCGTTGGCGGGCGAGAGGATGTTGTTGGTCGACATCATCAGGACGCGCGCTTCCAGCTGCGCTTCGAGCGACAGCGGGACGTGCACGGCCATCTGGTCACCGTCGAAGTCGGCGTTGAAGGCGGCGCAGACCAGCGGGTGGAGCTGGATCGCCTTACCCTCGATCAGGACCGGTTCGAACGCCTGGATGCCGAGGCGGTGAAGCGTCGGGGCGCGGTTGAGAAGGACCGGGTGCTCGCGAATGACTTCGTCGAGGATGTCCCAGACTTCCTTGCGCTCCTTCTCGACCCACTTCTTCGCCTGCTTGAGGGTCATCGAGAGACCCTTGGCGTCGAGGCGCGAGTAGATGAACGGCTTGAACAGTTCGAGCGCCATCTTCTTGGGCAGGCCGCACTGGTGCAGCTTGAGCTCCGGACCGGTCACGATGACCGAACGACCCGAATAGTCGACGCGCTTACCGAGCAGGTTCTGACGGAAACGGCCCTGCTTGCCCTTGAGCATGTCGGACAGCGACTTGAGCGGACGCTTGTTGGCACCGGTGATGGTGCGGCCACGACGGCCATTGTCGAACAGGGCGTCGACCGATTCCTGCAGCATGCGCTTTTCGTTGCGCACGATGATGTCGGGCGCGCGCAGCTCCATGAGACGCTTCAGTCGGTTGTTACGGTTGATGACGCGGCGATACAGATCGTTGAGGTCCGAGGTCGCGAAGCGGCCACCGTCCAGCGGGACGAGCGGACGTAGGTCGGGCGGAATGACCGGCACGACGTCGAGGATCATCCACTCGGGACGGTTGCCCGAATCGATGAAGCTTTCGACGACCTTGAGGCGCTTGATGATCTTCTTGGGCTTGAGCGTCGACTTGGTGGTCTCCAGCTCTTCGAGAAGGTCTTCACGCTCGCGCTCGAGGTCGAGGTCCATCAGCAGCTGCTTGACGGCTTCCGCCCCGATGCCGGCCGAGAACGCGTCTTCGCCGAACTCGTCCTGCGCTTCCAGGAGTTCGTCTTCGGTCAGCAGCTGGTATTTTTCGAGGCTGGTGAGGCCGGGTTCGACCACCACGAAGCTCTCGAAGTAGAGCACGCGCTCGAGCTGCTTGAGCTGCATGTCGAGCAGCAGGCCGATGCGCGAGGGCAGCGACTTGAGGAACCAGATGTGGGCGACAGGCGCCGCGAGCTCGATATGGCCCATCCGCTCGCGGCGGACCTTCGAGACGGTGACTTCGACACCGCACTTTTCGCAGACGATGCCCTTATATTTCATGCGCTTATACTTGCCGCACAGGCACTCATAGTCCTTGATCGGACCGAAGATGCGAGCACAGAAGAGGCCGTCGCGTTCGGGCTTGAACGTCCGGTAGTTGATCGTTTCCGGCTTCTTGATTTCGCCGAACGACCACGAACGGATGCGGTCCGGCGAGGCGATGCCGATCTTGATCTGGTCGAACGTCTCCGGCTTGGCGACGGGATTGTTGAAGTTGGTCAGCTCGTTCATTCTTTAGCGTCCTTTCGTCCCCGGGCGCGGTGGCCCGGGGAGAGAAATCCTCATTACTCGGCGGCGATGGCTTCCGGGCCATCCTCGTCGTCGTCCCCGTCGCTGATATCGTCGAGGTCGACCGAGAGGCCGAGCGAGCGCATTTCCTTGACCAGCACGTTGAAGCTTTCGGGGATCCCGGCTTCGAACGTGTCGTCGCCCTTGACGATCGCCTCGTACACCTTGGTACGGCCGATGACGTCGTCGGACTTCACGGTCAGCATTTCCTGCAGCGTGTAGGCGGCACCGTAGGCCTGGAGTGCCCAGACCTCCATTTCTCCGAAGCGCTGACCGCCGAACTGGGCCTTACCGCCCAGCGGCTGCTGGGTGACGAGGCTGTACGGGCCGATCGAGCGGGCGTGGATCTTGTCGTCCACGAGGTGGTGCAGCTTGAGCATGTAGATGTACCCGACGGTCACCTTGCGGTCGAACGGTTCGCCCGTGCGGCCATCGTAGAGCGTGACCTGGCCCGACCGGTCGAGACCGGCTTTTTCGAGCATATCGGCCACGTCGGCTTCCTTGGCGCCGTCGAACACCGGGGTGCCCATCGGGACGCCGCCGACGAGGATCTGGGCCATTTCCATGACCTGATCATCGGTGCGCTTGGCGATCGTGTCCTTATACTTGTCGCCGTAAACGTCGACGAGCTTGGCACGAACCGTCTTCACGTCCTTGTCCGAGAGATCCTTGCCCTTGGCGTGCATCTCTTCGAGCATTTCGCCGATCTGCTTGCCGAGACCGCGTGCGGCCCAGCCCAGGTGCGTCTCGAAGATCTGCCCGACGTTCATGCGCGACGGCACGCCCAGCGGGTTCAAGACGATGTCGGCATGGGTCCCGTCCTCGAGGAAGGGCATGTCCTCGACCGGAAGGATCCGGCTGATGACACCCTTGTTCCCGTGACGGCCGGCCATCTTGTCGCCCGGCTGCAGCTTGCGCTTCACCGCGACAAAGACCTTGACCATCTTGAGCACGCCCGGGGGCAGCTCGTCACCGGCTTCCAGCTTGGCGACGCGATCTTCGTAGCGAGCGTCGATGACGCCAATCGCTTCGTCATACTGCGCCTTCAGGGCTTCGAGCTCTTCCTGGCGCTTCTCGGTCTTGACCGCGATCTTCCACCAGTCCTTCTGATCGACCTCGGCGAGCATCGCCTTGGTGATCTTCGAACCCTTCTTGATGCCCTTCGGCACGGCGGTCGCGGTCTGCCCGGTCAGCATGTCCTCGAGGCGCTTGTAGGTGGCGCGGTTGAGGATCGACTTCTCGTCGTAGCTGTCCTTCTTCAGGCGATCCTTCTCTTCGGTCTGGATCGCACGCGTACGGTCATCGATGTCGATGCCGTGACGGTTGAAGGTGCGCACGTCGACGATCGTACCGGCAACGCCCGGCGGCAGGCGGAGCGAGGTGTCGCGCACGTCGCTGGCCTTTTCACCGAAGATGGCGCGGAGGAGCTTTTCTTCCGGCGTCATCGGGCTTTCGCCCTTGGGCGTGATCTTGCCGACCAGAATGTCACCCGGTTCGACTTCGGCGCCGATGTAGACGATGCCCGCCTCGTCGAGGTTGCGCAGCGCTTCCTCGCCGACGTTGGGGATGTCGCGGGTGATGTCTTCCGGACCAAGCTTGGTATCGCGGGCGGCGACTTCGAATTCCTCGATGTGGATCGAGGTGAAGACGTCGTCCTTCACGATGCGTTCGCTGATCAGGATCGAGTCTTCGTAGTTGTAGCCGTTCCAAGGCATGAACGCGACGAGCACGTTCCGGCCGAGCGCGAGTTCACCATATTGCGTCGAAGGACCGTCGGCGATGATCTCGCCGCTTTCGACGGTGTCACCGACCTTCACCAGCGGACGCTGGTTGATGCAGGTGTTCTGGTTCGAGCGCTGGAACTTCTGCAGCGTATAGATGTCCACGCCCGATTCCCCGGCGTGGATGTCCTCGGTGACGCGAACGACGATACGCGTGGCGTCGACCTGGTCGATCACGCCGGCGCGCTTGGCGGCGATCGCCGCACCGGAGTCGCGCGCGACGGTTTCTTCCATGCCGGTGCCGACGAACGGCGCATCGGCCTGGACCAGCGGCACCGCCTGGCGCTGCATGTTCGAGCCCATGAGCGCGCGGTTCGCGTCATCGTTTTCGAGGAACGGGATGAGCGAGGCCGCGACCGACACGAGCTGCTTGGGGCTCACGTCCATCAGGGTGATTTGCTCACGCTGCGCCATCAGGAATTCGCCGGCCTGGCGGCTCGAGACGATTTCCTCGACGAAGCTACCGTCCTTGTTCAGTTCGGCGTTCGCCTGCGCGATCGTGTGCTTCTGCTCTTCCATCGCTGAGAGATAGACGACCTCGCCGGTCACCTTGTTGTCCTTCACCACGCGGTACGGCGTTTCGATGAAGCCGTACTTGTTCACGCGGCTGAAGCTGGCGAGCGAGTTGATGAGGCCGATGTTGGGACCTTCAGGCGTCTCGATCGGGCAGATACGACCGTAGTGCGTCGGGTGGACGTCGCGGACTTCGAAGCCGGCGCGCTCACGCGTGAGACCGCCCGGGCCGAGCGCCGAAACGCGGCGCTTGTGGGTGACTTCCGACAGCGGGTTGGTCTGGTCCATGAACTGCGACAGCTGCGAGCTGCCGAAAAATTCGCGGACCGCGGCCACCGCCGGCTTCGCGTTGATGAGGTCGTTGGGCATGACGGTCGAGACGTCGACCGAGCTCATACGCTCCTTGACCGCGCGCTCCATGCGAAGGAGGCCGACGCGATACTGGTTTTCCAGCAGTTCGCCGACCGAACGCACGCGGCGGTTGGCGAGGTTGTCGATGTCGTCGATCTCGCCCTTGCCGTCCTTGAGGTCCACGAGGGTCTTCACGACCGCCATGATGTCTTCACGGCGCAGCGTGGTGACCGTGTCCTCGGCGTCGAGGTCGAGGCGCATGTTCAGCTTCACGCGGCCGACGGCCGAGAGGTCATAGCGCTCCGGATCGAAGAACAGGCCGTGGAACAGCGCGTCCGCGGTTTCGCGGGTGGGCGGCTCGCCCGGGCGCATCACGCGATAAATATCGGCCAGTGCCTGGTCGGTATCCTCGGCCTTGTCGGCCTTCAGCGTGTTGCGGATCCAGGGACCGGTGTTGACGTAGTCGATGTCGAGCAGTTCGAGGCGGTCGATGCCCGCCGCGTCCATCTTCTCGAGATTTTCCGCCGACACTTCGTCGCCAGCCTCGATGTAGATCTCGCCCGTCTTCTCGTTGATCAGGTCGAACGCGCTGAAGCGGCCGAAGATTTCTTCGGTCGGGATGACGAGGTTCTTGAGACCGTCATTCTCGGCCTTCTTGGCCTTGCGCGGGGTGATCTTCTCGCCCGCTGCGAAGACGACTTCGCCAGTCTTGGCGTCGACGATGTCGAACGCCGGCTTCTGGGCGCGCCAGGCTTCCGCCTTGAACGGGATTTCCCAACCATTCTTGCCGCGCTTGTAGGTCACGGTGTCATAGAAGTGCTCGAGAATCTCTTCGCTGGTCAGGCCAAGCGCGTAGAGCAGGGTCGTGACCGGCAGCTTGCGCTTGCGGTCGATACGCACGTTGACGATGTCCTTGGCGTCGAACTCGAAGTCGAGCCAGCTGCCGCGATAAGGGATGACGCGCGCGGCGAAGAGATATTTGCCGCTCGAGTGGGTCTTGCCGCGGTCATGGTCGAACAGCACGCCGGGCGAACGGTGCATCTGCGAGACAATAACGCGCTCGGTGCCGTTGACGATGAAGGTGCCGTTGTGGGTCATCAACGGCATGTCGCCCATATAGACGTCCTGCTCCTTGATATCGATGACCGACTTGGCTTCGGTGTCGGGGTCGATCTCGAAGCTGGTTAGGCGCAGCGTGACGCGCATCGGCGCGGCATAGGTGAGGCCGCGCTGGCGGCACTCGTCGGTGTCGAACTTGGGCTCTTCGAGTTCATAACCGTCGAAATCGAGATGCGCGGTGCCGGCAAAGTCCTGGATCGGGAAGACGCCGCGGAGGGTCTTCTCGAGGCCCGAGATATATCCGTCCGCGGGACGCGAACGAAGAAACTCGTCATAGCTTTCACGCTGAACCTCGATGAGGTTCGGCATTTCGCTGATTTCGTGAATGTTGCCGAAGATCTTGCGGATCCGGCGTGACTTGTCGACACCGGTCGTAAGAGCCGGCACGTCTTTCGCTTTGGTTGCCATCTGCTTCCCTGCGCTTGCGGAGAGCGGGCGCGCGACATCGCATCGCCAGCCTCCATTTCGAGTCTGCTGCGCGGTTCCCGGCAGTCCTTTTCCCATTCGTTCAGGCCGTGCGCGGTTCGACCCGTGTCCCGGAAAAGGCAGGAGAGCTCCGGACGCAGCGGATGCTGCGGCGGAGCCACATGTCTTTTGGATGGCCCCCATATAGGCCTCTGTAGGAAAAGCGCAAGAGGGCGCGCGGCAGACCGGCGGCGCCAGCACGAGCATCGAGCACGATCATCGTTTTTCGATATTATCGATTGACAATAAGGTTTCGCTCACTTATCGAAAAACAATAAGGCGCCGGGTGGGCGTCGTGGAAAAGGGTTTTTCGATGACACAAGGGACGAAGCGCGACGGCCTGCTGGCGACGTTGCGGCTATTCATCAAATTCCTGCGCGGCCTGTCGGTGATCGGCATGGTGCTGCTGGGCGGGATCGCGATCATCTTTGCGGTGCTCCCGCCTTCGGGGCTCGAAGATGTCGGCAAGGACATGACCAAGCTGCATGCGCTCGCCCTCTCGTTCATGTTGATCGGCGCGGTTGCGATCCTGGTGATGCTGTTCGTGGCGCTCGGCAAGCTGCTCGAGATCGTCGCCACGGTCGAAGAGGGCGATCCGTTCGTGCCTGAAAATGCCGAGCGGCTGGAGCGGATGGCGTGGCTCGCCACTTACACGATCCCGATCATGGTCGTGATCGTCGGGCTCGCGGTCTGGCTCAAGGGCGTGGTCGAAGGCATCGAACTCGACGCGCAGTTCGACTTCGGCGTGGTGTTGCTGGCGTTGTTCCTGTTCGTGCTCGCGCGCGTCTTCCGCCACGGCACCGAGATGCGACGCGATCTCGAAGGGACCGTGTGATGCCGATCCGCATCCACCTCGATCGCAAGCTCGAAGAGAGGGGACTGACCCTCACCGAGCTTTCCGAGCGGCTGGGCATGACGCTCGCCAACCTGTCGATCCTCAAGACCGGGAAAGCGCGTGCGGTGCGCTTCTCGACCCTCGAGGCCCTGTGCCGGGAACTGGATTGCCAGCCCGGCGACCTCATCAGCTTTTCACAAGAAGGAGAATGACCATGACTTTCGCACTCATTTTTACCGGACTGGCCGTTGCGGCGGTTTCGGTCGTAGTCGCGATGTTGGCATCGCGCCGCCGCGCGTCGCGCTAGGCTTACGCCGTCCGGAGACCAGCCATGCTAGCTACCGAAGTCGTCAGCGCACTTGGGCAACTTGCCGTCGTGCTCGTTATCGTGACGTTGGCATGGGCGATTTTCGGACGGCGGCGGGCGGGCTGGCGCGAATGGCTCGGCCTCGGTTGGCCGCCAGCAGGGTGGTGGAAGGGTGCGCTGCTGATCGTTGCTGCGCTCGCTGCGATCAAGATCCCGCTCTTCACCCTGACCCCCCTCGTCGAAATCACAAGCGGCGAAAATACCGTCGGCGGCATGCTGTCGGGCAAGGGCTGGAGTGCGGAAATCATCGCGACCATCCTGGTCATGGCGCTGGTTAAGACGGCGCTGACCGAGGAAATCCTCTTTCGCGGCTTGATCGCCAAGCGGCTGATCGGCCGGCTGGGCTTCACAATCGGTAATTTCCTCCAGGCACTTCTGTTTGCGGGCGTCCACCTTCTCATCTTCCTCGCCCCCGGAGCACCCGAGATGTCGTTGGCCTCGGTGTCGGCGTTCTTCCTGCTCCCCTTCGTCGCCGGATGGTTGATGGCCTATGCCAACGAGCGTTGGGGCGGAGGCACAATATGGCCCGGCTGGATCATCCACGGCGTCGGCAACGTCATCGCCTATGCGGTGTTCGCAGCGGCCTGACCGTTGGTCGAAAGAGACGGAGAGGCGGCTTGCCAAGTGGGCGACTGCCTTCCATCGTCCCCGCAACAGGAACAGGGGACAACACATGAAAGCATGGATCTTGGGCGCAGCCAGCATGGTTGTTTTCGCGAGTGTGGCGCACGCGCAGGAAACCGAATTTCGGGCGATCACCAACGATGTCGATATCGGATACGTGAAGGTCGATCGCGATGGCGACCGGATCACGGTCGAGACCGACATCAAGCAAAACGGGCGCGGACCGACGACTAACGAGGTCATCGTGCTGGGCGAGGATGGCATTCCGGTAAGCTGGAATGTCGGCGGCACCACGACCTTCGGTTCGACGATCGACGAATATTATCGCATCGAGGATGGACGCGCGGTCTGGATGGATGCCGCCGGAGGCGGATCGGCCGACACGCCAGCCTATTATGTGACCATGAACGGCAGCGGCATGCTGCTGTCCGAGTTGCTGGTGAATGACGAGGACATGGCGATGCCAGTCCTGCCCGGAGGCACCGCGCGGCTCGAAGCCATCGAAAGCTACACCTTTGACGGAGAGGGCGGGCCGGTCGAAACGACCACGTATGCGCTGTCGGGGCTGAGCTCGGCGCCGTCCTACGTGACGCTCGATGCCGACGGGCGCTACTTCGCCTCGGCCTCTCCGGGGTTCGCGATGGTTCGCAAGGGGTATGAGGATGCCCAGACGCGGTTGCGCGAAAGGGCGGCGGATTACTCGGCGCAGCGCCTTTCCGGGCTTCAGGAAAAATACGCGCGCACCTTCGAGGGGCCAGTGCGGATCACCAACGTCCACGTATTCGACAGCATCAGAAAGACGCGCGGCGAGATGGTCGACGTCGTCATGGCGGGCGACCGCATCGCGCTGATCGAGCCGAACGGCAGCACGCCGAGCGAAGGCGAGACGGTGATCGACGGGGCGGGCGGCACGCTGGTCCCGGGCATGTATGAGATGCACGGCCATGTCGGACAGGAATCGGCGCTGAGCAATATTCTGACCGGGGTCACTTCGATCCGCGATGTCGGCAACCGCAACGACGTGCTCGACACGCTGATCGAGCGGATCGAGAAGGGCGAGATTGCGGGGCCGCGCATCACGCGCTCGGGCTTCATCGAAGGCAAGAGTGAATTCTCCTCGCGGACCGGCAAGCTGGTCGACAGCAAGGAGGCGGCGATCGAGGCGGTGCGTTGGTACGGCGCGCGCGGTTTCTGGGGGATCAAGCTTTACAATTCGATGCGAGCCGACTGGAATGCCGCGGCGATCGAGGAAGCGCACAGACTGGGGATGAAGGTGCATGGCCACGTGCCGGCCTTCGCCACCGCCGACGAGATGATCGCGGCGGGCTATGACGAGATTACCCACGCCAACCAGGCGATGCTGGGCTGGGTGATCGAGAAGGACGAGGATACGCGGACGCTGTTCCGGTTTACTGCAATGAAGCGTTTTCCGGCGCTTTCGATCGACGAGGGGCCGGTAGCGGCGACGCTCGACGAGATGGCGGCCAAGGGGGTGGCGCACGATCCTACACTGGTCATCCACGAGCTGGGACTGGGCGCGGAGAATGGGAAGATCCGCCCGGGGTTCGAAGAAATCTATCCCAACATGCCCTCTGAATCGCAGCGAGCGATGAAGCAGGAACTGTTCGGGACGAGCGGGCCTGAAGAGCGCGCCGAATATGTCGCGGCCTACGAGTTCATCAAGGACGTGCTCACCGCGATGCACGAACGCGGGATCATGCTCGTGCCCGGTACCGACATGGGCGGTGGCTATAATTATCATCGCGAGTTGCAGCTATTCGAAGAGCTGGGCATGAGCCGCGAGGAAGTGCTCGCGCGCGCGACCATCGATATGGCGCGCTACCTGGGGCAGGAAGAGGATCTGGGGTCGATCGAGAAGGGCAAATATGCCGACTTCTTCCTGGTCGACGGCGATCCGACGGCGGATCTCAAGGATCTCAAGAAAATCTCGATGGTGGCCAAGGGCGGGGCGATCTACTTCCCCGCCGAAGTGCAGCCGGAATTCGGGATCACTCCGTTCACGGGTGTGCCGACCATCTTGAGCGAATAGAAGCGCAAACGGGCGCCCGCTCTCACCAGCGGGCGCCCGTGCCCCCCGCGTCGAGCAGGGGATGGCCGGCAGGATTCGGCTAGCTGGTGACCGTGACCGTCGTCCCGATGTCGGTTTCGGCGAACAGCTCTGCGGCAAATTCGTGCGGCAGTCGGATGCAGCCGTGGCTGGCGGGGTAGCCCGGCAATCTGCCCGCATGGAGCGCGATGCCGTCCCAGGTCAGTCGCTGCATGTAGGGCATGGGCGCATCGTCGTAGAGGTTGGAATAATGTTCGACATTCTTCTCGAGAATTTCGAACGTGCCGGTGGGCGTATCATGGCCGGGCTTACCCGACGAAATGGTCGAGACGCCGACGAGAATGCCCGACTTCATGACGTAGGCCTTCTGGTCCGACAGGTCGACGACGATCGACGTGTTACCGTTGACTGCCCTGGCGTCGAGCCAGGCGAATTCGCCGGGCGCGAGATCGTCGATCGCGGCGTTCATGTGGAGCTGTGACTTGGCGCGCGAGGCGAGGCCTTCGCGAGCGAGATGCTTGTCCATCTCGCTGGGCGGGGCTTCGCGGAATTCGAAGGGGCTACTATTTTCATCCGCCGACGCGATGCCGGGGGAGGTGGTGGCAAGCGCCAGGCCGAGCGCGGCCGTGGCTGCGCCAACAAAGGCGAGCGATTTCATCGTCTTGTGTCTTTCAAGCTAACTGCGATTGAAAGACCAATCCGCAAACCGGAACCCAGTTCCAATAGAGCCGCAACCGTAACGATCTATGCTCTGGAGAGCGCGTTGGGCGGTTTTCTGGATGCGCCGAACCGTTTATTTCGAGCGCTTCTCTTGGACAATAAAACGGGCGCTCCGAGGGGAGTCGGAGCGCCCGAGGAAGCCCTGGCCGAAAACGCAGGCCCGGGGGGTGGGTCGATTAAAGGTCGACGGGCAGCAGCACACCGTCGATCACGTGGACCGTGCCGTTCGAGGCGTTGATGTTCTGCTTCACGACGTTGAAGACGTTACCGTCGACATCCTGCAGCTGAATCTTGCCGTTCTTCACCATCACGGTGAGCGTCCCGCCGCCAACGGTTTCGACCTCGAGCGAGGAACCGTTGCGATTGGCCGCGGCGATGATGTTACCCGACTTCAGGTCACCCGGAATGACATGATAGAGCAGCACGTCGGTGAGCAGGCCGTTGGGATCCGCGAGCGCTGCGTCGAGCAAGCCGTCAGGCATGTTCGCGAAAGCGCTGTTGCTGGGCGCAAGCACGGTGAAGGGGCCATCGCCGGCAAGCGTTTCGGCAAGTCCGGCCGCGACGACCGCAGTTTCGAGCGTGCTCAGGTTTTCATTGGCGACCGCGAGGTCGGTGATGGTCTTGTTTCCACCCGCGCTGGCCGGAACGCTCAGGGCGATGGCGGCGGCGGCAAAGGCGATCGTGATCTTGCGAAGTTTCATTGGGTGTCTCCCTCTGGTCGAAACGGGTCCCCACCCGGCGCAATATGCGCCCCTTCGATGGTCGAGTTTTTAGGGAAGACGAGGGGCCACCGACATACAGCTAATGGTCCCACGGTCCTTGTGCCGTAAGGCGGGCGGGCAATGAACGCCCGCCCGTGCGCAAACCTACGGCAGCAGAACGCCGTCGATGACGTGAATGACGCCATTGGACTGACGAAGGTCGGCGGCCGTGATGTTGAAGGTATTCCCGGAATTGTCCTTCACGAGGATGCCGTGGTCGGTGACCATGAACCGCAGCAGGTCGCCCTGGACCGTTTCGAGCGCGACGGTGCCGTTGGAGCGCTTGGCGAGACGTGCGATGTCGGCCGCGCGCACGTTACCTGCAACGACGTGATAAGTGAGAATGTCGGTCAGCGCGCCCTTCTGACTTGGCTGCAGCAGGCTATCGAGCGTGCCGGCCGGAAGCTTCGAAAATGCGCGATCGGTCGGTGCGAAGACGGTGAAGGGGCCGTCCGACGACAGCGTCCCCACGAGGTCGGCAGCTTTGACCGCAGCGACGAGTGTCTCGAAATCGTCGTTCGAGGCGGCGGCTTCGACGATGGTGGTCGACGGGCGCGGATGTTCGGCCGCGGCCGGAACGGCGAGCGTCGTCGCGAGGGCCAGTGCGGCAAGGGTGGTCTTCATCATGTCTCTTCTCCTTTTGGGGGCGTTCCATGTTTGGAATGCGCCTGGAGCTACGAGACCCGATGCTCGGCGGATGCATCGCCGGTGGAAATTTTTTCTAGACGGTCGTGAGGACGCCCTCGGCGACCGTGTCGCCCGTTGGCTCGGTGACCGGTTGGCCGACCGGTTCAAAGGTGATCATCATCTCCGTCCCGGCGGGGAGATCGGACTCCGCGACCGCGGCAACGCCGCCCTTAACGGCCGAAAACGTGCCGAGCGGGCGAGGCGTTTCTCCGTCGACCGAGACCCATAGTTGCGCATTGTGACCGTCGGGGATCGGCATGGGCCCGGGCATGGTCAGGCGCGCATCGTCAGGATCGTAGATCGCAACCTTGGGCTGATCGAGGCCGACCACGTCGAACGCGGCGACGAGCGTCGGGGACGCAGGCTGCTCGACCGGTGCGACGGGATCAGGCGAGGTCAGCATGACGGTGCTGACGACCGCGAGCGCAGCGGTGGCGAGAAGCGCGGCAGGCTTCCACCAGCGCGATGTGACCGGTCCGGGATCGTTGGCCGCGAGCACACGTGCTTCCAGCGAGGCAGGCGGCTCTTCGGAAGGCACTTGTGGGAAGAGCGTGGCGAAATGGTCGCGCCAGCGTTCGACCTCCCGCGCGAAGGCAGGATCGGAAAGCTGGCGGCGCAGCGCCTCGGCGCGCTCCTCGCCCTCGAGCAGCCCGAGCGCCAGTTCGGCGGCCATGTTGTCGGCGGCATCATTCGTCATCGTTCAAACAGTCCTTCAAGGCCATCAGGCCGCGGCGCACGCGGCTCTTCATCGTTCCGAGCGCCACGCCCTCCTTTTCCGCCAATTCGGAATAGGTCAGCCCGTTGAAAAAGGCGGTGCGGATCGCTTTGCGCTGGTCCTCGCCAAGCTTGTCCAGGCACAAATGGAGGCGCGCGCTCTGCTCGTCGGCGAGTATGAGGTCGTCCGCCGCCGGATTCTCGTCGGGAAGGTCGGCAATCTCCTCCACACCGGTCCGCTGGCGACGCCCCTGCTTCCGTTTCCAATCAATCGCCTTGTTGCGCGCAACAGTGGCGAGCCAGGTGACGGGGCTGACCCGCCCGGGTTCATAGGCCCCCGCGCGACGCCAGATTGTCATGTAGGTCTCGCTCATCACGTCCTCCGCAGCCGCCCTCGACCCGCAGATACGAAGGCAGATGCCAAAAAGCTTCGCGGACGATAGGCGGTAGAGGGTGCGAAACGCGCCGTGATCCTCGCGCCCGGTCTCGACGAGGGCGGCTTCGAGCGCGACACGGTCCTGCTGGTTCGATCGTCTGGGCGCTCCGCTCATGGGCGGCAAGGCTAAGGTGAGGGCAGGGAAAAGGGAAGGGAGGCGTAACCGGCGAGGGCTTGGCGACGAATGGGAAAACGAGCCGACTGCCCGCCGGCACAGGAAAGGCCCCGCATGAAACGCATCGTCATCTTGACCGTAACTCACCTTGTCGCGCTTGCGATCGGGTTCGGGGTCGGCATCTACTTTCTACCGATCCTGACCGCCGAACCAGCGCCGCCGACCGAAATCCTCGCCCAACAGGCGGAGGCCGCTAACTATTCGGCCGAGCTGACGCGCGACCTGCGCGGGAGCGATGCGTTGCACTGGGGCGAGGGGACGATCAGCCTGACGAGCGAGACGATCTCGCACCAGGGCAAGCTGGCGCCGGGGCCGGATTACTACGTCTATCTCACGCGCGAGTTCGTCGAGCATGAGGACGCGTTCGAACCGATCAAGGACAGTGCGGTGCGTGTGGGAATGGTGCGCAGCTTCGACGGCTTCATCCTCGATCTGCCCGAGGGCATCGACCTGGAGGATTACACGAGCGTCGTGATCTGGTGCGAGAGTTTCGGCGAATTCATCACGGCGGCGCGCTACTGCGAAGGCTGACACAAAAAAGGGCCGGTCCGAAGACCAGCCCTTTTCCGTTTTTCCGAAAACCGGAAAGATCGCGTCTTAGCTTACTTGAGCTCGACGGTGCCGCCAGCGGCTTCGATCTTTTCCTTGATTTCGTTGGCTTCGTCCTTCGAAGCACCTTCCTTGAGGGGCTTCGGAGCGCCTTCGACGAGCGCCTTGGCTTCGCCAAGACCCAGGCCGGTGATGGCACGGACTTCCTTGATGACGTTGATCTTCTTGCCACCGTCGCCGGTGAGGATCACGTCGAACTCGTCCTTTTCTTCGGCCGCAGCGGCGTCACCGCCACCGGCACCCGGCGCCGCAACAGCGACAGCCGCCGAGGCGCTCACGCCCCACTTTTCTTCGAGCATCTTCGAGAGCTCGGCAGCTTCGAGAACGGTCAGTTCCGAAAGCTGGTCAACAATCTTTTCAAGATCAGCCATTTTTCACTCCTTGGGTGAACCCCTTAGGGTTCGTCGTTTTCGTATGTCTAAAGAACCAAATCTAAAATCAGGCCGCTGCCTTGGCGCTCAACACGCGAGCAACCAATGCTGCCGGTTCCTTCGAGATCTGGGCGATCTTGGTTGCCGGGGCCTGGATGAGGCCGACAATCTTGCCGCGCAGTTCGTCGAGGGAAGGCAGCTCGGCGAGAGCCTTGATCCCGTTCACGTCGAGGACGGTCTCACCCATCGCGCCACCAACGATCTCGAACTGATCGTTGGCCTTGGCGAATTCGACTGCGATCTTCGCAGCCGCGACGGGGTCTTCCGACGTTGCCAGTGCGGTCGGGCCTTTCAAAAGGTCACCGATCGGCTGGTAAGTCGAACCCTCGAGCGCGATCAGGGCCAGCCGGTTCTTCGCAACTTTGAACTGGGCACCAGCATCGCGCATCTTCGTGCGAAGTTCCGACGACTGGGCGACCGTCAAACCGTTGTTACGGGTGACGACGACCACGCCGGTATCGGCGAAGACATTCTTCAGCTCGGCGACCAGATCCGCTTTTTGCGAACGATCCATGCCATACTCCTAATCGTTCCGCCTGTCGGCCCATCCGACAAGCGGTTTGGAACGACGAGCTAGCCCGCCATTCCGAAATGTCCGTGGGGTATGGAGATCGTGGGCCCAAGGCGCCGCATGGGTGCGGCAGAAGGGCCAAATTCTCTTTCCCCGTCTAGGCCGCAAATTAAGGGCAAATGCCCAGCAGCTGTCTCGGACGAGGCCCTCCCGAAGAAGGGCTCGGCGCGCTCTCTACGGATTTTCGACAAGCTGTCAACCGAATAGGGGACTTTTTCGAACGTTTTGCTATGGTTGCGACCATGGTCGACCGCCGCACGATGATCGCCGGACTGCTCACTGCCTTTCCCGCGGTGGCCTTCGTGCGCGAGGCGCGCGCGGTTGCCTATCCAAGCGTGCCGCTGCGCCGATGGATCGAAGGGCAGCGATCGATCGCTGCCGACCTGCGCGAGGGACGCCTGAGCGGGCGCGAATGGGCGGCGGAGGTGCGGCGCCTGGCGCGCGAGGTCGACGTTGCCGAGGTGCACGCGGCGCTTAAGCGTGCCGACGTCGGGTCGGTACGCCACGGCGCATCGAACGATCCCGAAATGCGCAACGTCTGGTTCATGGGCGCCGACGGCAAGCGAATGCGGCTGGGCTATGCGACCAAGCTGTTCGAATTCTCGCCGACCAACGTCGTGACGCCGCATGGGCATCGCCATATGGCGAGCGCGCACATGGTGATCGAGGGCAGTTTTCGCGTGCGCAACTTCGACCGGCTGCGCGAGGAACCCGACGCCCTGATCATCCGCCCGACGCGAGACGAGGTGATCGGGCTGGGCGCGGCGTCGACGATGAGCGACGAGAAGGACAATGTGCACTGGTTCGTGCCGCGCGGCGGTAAGCCGGCGACGACCTTCGACGTCATCATCTCCGGACTCGACGAGGACGAAGACCCCTACCGCATCATCGCCATCGACCCGGTGAACGCGAAGCCGCTGTCCGGCGGACGCCTGCGCGCGCCCAAGATGGGCTTCGAGGCTGCCTCGCAACGCTATACGGTCGACGTGTAGGCAATGAAAAAGGCCGGCGCGTTTCCGCACCGGCCTTTTCTTGTTCAGGCAGTCGCTTGCGACTTAGGCGCCTTCGATCTCCGAAAGGTCGATCTTGAGGCCCGGGCCCATCGTCGAGGTCATGGCGACCTTCTTGACGTACTTGCCCTTGGCGCCCGACGGCTTGGCCTTGACGACCGCGCCGACGAAGGCGTCGAAGTTTTCGCGAATGTCGGCTTCGCCAAAGCTCGCCTTGCCGATGCCGGCGTGGACGATGCCCGCCTTCTCGACGCGATACTGGACTTCACCGCCCTTGGCGGCTTCGACGGCGGCAGCCGGGTCGGGGGTCACGGTGCCGAGCTTCGGGTTGGGCATCAGGCCCTTGGGGCCGAGCACCTTACCGAGACGACCCACGACACCCATCATGTCCGGCGTCGCGATGACGCGGTCATAGTCGAGGTTGCCGTTCTGCATGTCTTCCATGAGGTCTTCGGCGCCGACCTTGTCCGCACCTGCCTTCTCGGCAGCTTCGGCCTTGTCGCCACGCGCGAACACGGCGACCTTGACGTCCTTGCCGGTGCCCTTGGGCAGCGCGACCATGCCACGGACCATCTGGTCGGCGTGACGCGGGTCGACACCCAGGTTCATTGCGACTTCGATGGTTTCATCCATCTTCTTTGACGCGAGTTCCTTGAGCAGCGAAATCGCTTCGTCGACGCCGTAAAGCTTGTCGTTGTCAGCCTTCTCAGCGACGATCTTTGCCTTCTTGGTGAGCTTGGCCATGATTAACCCTCCACCACTTCGAGGCCCATGGCGCGCGCCGAGCCTTCGATGATCTTCATCGCACCGTCGATGTCGTTGGCGTTCAGATCCGCCATCTTCATCTCGGCAATTTCCTTGACCTTGGAGCGCTGGATCGTGCCCGCGCTTTCCTTGCCAGGCTCGCTCGAGCCCTTCTTGATCTTGGCGTGCTTCTTCAGGAGGAAGCTCGCGGGCGGGGTCTTGGTCGTGAACGAGAAGCTGCGATCCGCATAGACCGTGATGGTCGTCGGGATCGGCATGTTCTTCTCGAGGTCCTGCGTCGCGGCGTTGAACGCCTTGCAGAATTCCATGATGTTGACGCCGCGCTGGCCCAGCGCGGGGCCGATCGGCGGGCTGGGGTTCGCGACGCCAGCCGGCACTTGCAGCTTGATATAGCCGGTGATCTTCTTGGCCATGCCAGAAGGTCCTTTCTTTCATCCTGTCGCTCCGGCGAACCGGGGCTCCGATTAAGCGGTAGTAGCGGCGGACCCGAAGATACGCCTTCCGCGCGAATGCCTGTCCATGTGGAGAGACGGGCGGGCGTATAGCGGGGGCAACCTGCTGGCGCAACAGGCGATTTTGCTCCGCGACCGGTCCGGATCTGCCGTCCGATTCGGGGGTTTTGCGGCGTTGGGTTGCAGCTCGCGCGTGCGCAAACCGACCGAAGCGGACTGGTCCATCGCGGCAATTCGCACCGGATTGGAGTGATCGGCCCGCATTTTCTGCGAATAGGAGTGAGTTCCAAGAGGTGCCAATCCGGACTTCTTTCGATCTTCATCCGTTCTGGATTGGTGCTTTATTTGTTTCCGAAATGCACTCCGCTAGCCGTGAATAGTCGAATCTGAACCAATTGCTCCGGTGAGAAGGAGTCTGCCCATGTTGCTGGATTCGCTGAAAAAAACCTATGCGGCCGATCCGAACGTGCCGCAGCATTTCTACCGCGCGCTCGACGAGCTGATCGAAATCGCGCAGCAGCTCGCGCACGAACGGCTGCCGGCCAACCCGCAAGGCGAGGATCGCGCCAGCCCGCTTGGCAATCTCGAGGCCATGCGCGACGGCGTGTCGCATGCCGCCCTCGTGCGTGAAACGATCACGCTGCGACGACTGCGCGAACGGGTTTTTCCCAAGGAACTGTTCGCAGACCCTGCCTGGGACATATTGCTCGACCTCTACGGGTCGCACATCGCCCAGCACCGCGTGTCGGTGTCGAGCCTGTGCATTGCCGCCGAAGTCCCGGCGACGACGGCGCTACGCTGGATCACCAATCTCGAGGATGCCGGCTTCATCATCCGCGCCCGCGACCCGCATGACGGCCGCCGCGTCTTCGTCTCGCTGACCGAAGGGGCGGTGAAAGGGATGGAGCAAATTTTTGACGAGGTCGGGCGGCGGCAAGGTGCTGCAGCCTGATGTCGTGGGCTCAACGGTCCCAACGTAACGCATGGCGATCGGGCGGTTGCGAGTCGCGATGGGTGGTGGCGGCGGACCTCATTCTCCCGGATCAGTCCAATTCATGATGACGCGGTTGGAGAAGGAGCGATATCAGGTAATCATCAGCGCTTCATCATTAACCCAGATAAAGATTTCAGCCAGTTTCTCCGATCAGTCCGCGACGCGGTGAACGATGAGGAGAAGCTCGATGATCAAGACTATTTCTATGCTTGCGCTGGCCAGCGTGGCTTACGCGTCGCCCGCGGCATCACAGCAGTTTGGACCATGGCAATCGCCGATCAACGTGAATGACTACCCTGCATCCGGTGCCGTCAATACGCCGGCTCCGGAGGGGTGCCCCATCCTCGATCCCTACACCCAGGATTTATTTATCGCTTCGCCGCGCGACGGCACGATCGGAAGCCTCGATATCTGGCGCGCAACTTGGAATGGCGACGGTTGGGATACACCGGACAATCTCGGCGGTCCGATCAACACGGTCGACGCGGAATTCTGCCCGACGCCGACGCGCGGGCGCTGGCTCTATTTCGTGCGTCGCGACGGCGGGGGCGATAGTGACATCTTCCGCGCCAAGCTCTTGCCACAGGGCGAGATCAGCCAGCCGACCCGTCTGTCGATGCAGGTCAATTCGAACGCGGACGAGTGGAGCCCGTCAATCTACGAGCACAACGGCGATACCGTGCTCCACTTCTCGTCGACGCGCGACGGCGGGCAGCACGACGTCTATTACAGCGTCAATTTCGGCCCCGCGAAAAAGGCGCCGGGGCTCGCCAATCCCGGCATCGACGAGGCGCGTCCCAACATCAGGCGCGACGGTCTGGAAATCGTCTTCGACAGTGGCGGCGACGTCTACACGTCGAGCCGCGCCAGCGTTTACGACGATTGGAGCGCGCCGGTAAAAATCGACATCGTCAGCACGCCGGCTGGTGAGAGCCGCGCGTCGCTGAGTTGGGACGGGACCATGATGATCTACGGGTCGGGTGGCGACATCTTTGTCGCGACGCGAAAGAAAGTGACCGGCAAGACCAAGTAGCGTCGACGATAAGAAAAGGGCGCCCCGCGAGGGACGCCCTTTCTGCATTCGGTCCGGCGCGTCTACTTGACGAGTTCGACCTGGTCGAATTCCAGTTCGACCGGCGTCGCGCGGCCGAAGATCGAGACGCTGACTTTGACGCGGCCGCGGTCGAAATCGAGCTCTTCGACGATACCGTTGAAGCTTGCGAACGGACCTTCGAGCACCTTGACGTTGTCGCCGATCTCATAATCGACGCTGATCGTGACCTTGGGCGCATCCGCGGTCTCGTCCTTGGTGTCGAGCATGCGGTTGGCCTGCGCGTCGGGGATCGGCTGCGGCTTGCCGTTGGGGCCGAGGAAACCGGTGACCTTGGGCGTGTTCTTGACGAGGTGGAAGACGTCGTCGGTCATCACCAGCTTCGCCAGCACATAGCCGGGCATGAATTTGCGCTCGGTCTGGACCTTTTTGCCGCGCTTGATCTCGGTGATCGTCTCGGTCGGGACCTCGACGGCCTCGACCGCGTCCTCGAGCCCCAAGCGCTTGGCTTCGGACAGGACGGCTTCCTTCACCTTGTTTTCGAAACCGGAATAGGCGTGGATGATGTACCAGCGGGCCATGTCGTCAAATCTTTCGTAAACTGGGGATCTAGCTCAGCAGGCCTAGCAGCCACTGGACGATCGAGCTGAACAGCGTGTCGGTGCCGAGGAAGAAAATCGCGAGGATGGTGGTCATGATGAGCACCATGATCGCGGTGGTGATGGTTTCCTTGCGCGACGGCCAGACCACCTTGCGGGTCTCGGCGCGCACCTGGCGGATATATTCGCCGGGGGTTACCTTCTTCTTCGTGTCGGCCACGTGGCTGTTCCTCATTGTCTGGCGGCTTTCGGGTAGGGCTTTTCCCCCGCCGCTGACCGGGGTCAGTGTCGGGGAGCATGCACTACCATGTCCGCATGGGGAGGCGATGTAGCGGCGCCGTCGAGTCTTTGCAAGAGATGCAAGCGAGGTCAGGGCGGCCTGACCTCGTCGGACGGGATCGCATTTCGCGACCCGCCGTCCGGGCCTCCGGCTGGCCATGCGGCCACCGGAAAATAGCTGTCTCTATTTTCCTGCCATCGGCCTGGCAGGGGCAGCAGGATTCGAACCCGCGACCCTCGGTTTTGGAGACCGATGCTCTACCAGCTGAGCTATACCCCTAGGCCGAGGCGGGGGACTAGCCCCGCACCCTCATCGATGCAAGCCCTTTAGGCGGCGATTTCGAACGGCTGGATCTCGCCCGAGAGGTAGAGGTTGCGTGCCTTGACCCGTGACAACTTGCCCGAGCTGGTGCGCGGCAGGGTGCGCGGAGGCACCAGTTCGACGATCGGCGAAATGCCAGTGATCGAGCGCACGCGCTCCTTGATCTCGGCATGGAGCGTCGCGCGCTCGCCCGGATCGGACACGCGGCAGTGGACCAGCACGGCGGGCAACTCCTCGCCTGAATCGCTGGTCAGCGCGAAAGCGGCGATATCGCCCGACTTGAAGCCCGGGAGCTGCTCGACCGCCCATTCGATATCCTGCGGCCAATGGTTACGGCCGTTGATGATGATCATGTCTTTGGCGCGGCCGACGATGAAGATGTAACCATCGGACATATAGCCCATGTCGCCGGTGTCGAGCCAACCGTCGTCCGACAGGCAGGCCGCGGTCGATTCCTCGTCGCGATAATAGCCGACCATGACGCTGGAGCCACGACACAGGACGCGGCCGACTTCATGGTCGCCGAGAACCTTGTCTTCATTGTCGCGGATTTCGATTTCCATGCCCTCGACAGCCTTGCCGCAGTTGACGATGGCGCGGTAGCGCTGGGGACGATCGTCACCGCCAGGCGCGGGCGCGCCGCCGGCAAGCTTCTCTTCCTCGACCAGTTCGAGCTTGATGCCTTCGCCCGGCGGCATCAGCGACACGGCGAGCGTGGCTTCGGCGAGCCCGTAGCTGGGGCAGAAGGACGACGCCTGGAACCCGGCTTCGCCATAAATGTCGAGGAAGTGCTGCATCACGTCGGGGCGGATCATGTCCGCGCCATTGCCCGCAATGCGCCAGCGCGACAGGTCAAAGCGCTCCGACGGCTTGGACTGCGACGAGATGCGGCGAGCGCAAATGTCGTAGCCGAAGGTCGGCGAGTAAGAGAGGGTCGTGCCCGGGTTGCGGCTGATCAGGTCGAGCCAGGTCAGCGGGCGACGGGCGAAATCCTCGGTCTTCATGTAATCGACCGAAATCTGGTTCGCCATCGGCGAGAGCATGCAGCCGACCAGCCCCATATCGTGATACCAGGGCAGCCACGAAATGCAGCGGTCGGAATCCTGGACCTTCAGGCCCAGTCCATGCGCGCGCAAATTGTCGAGCAGCGAGCGGTGGGTGACCGCGACCCCGTGCGGGAAGCGGGTCGAGCCGCTGCTATACTGGAGATAGGCGATCGCATTTTCGTCGGCCTGCGGGAGCGGGGCGTCGCTCTGATCCTGCTCGGCAAGCTTCTCCCAGCTCATGGCCTTCACTTCGCGGCGCTCGGCCGCGTCGGTGGTGAAGCTTTCCATTTCTTCGGGGTAGAGGAAGAGCTGCGGGTCCGAGGACTGCAGCATGACATCGAGCTGGTCGGTATAGCTGTCGCGTCCGCCAAAGCTCGTCGGGAGCGGCAGCGGCACCGGCCAGAGACCGGCATAGACCGCGCCGAAGAAGCAGGCGGCGAAATCGGGGTTGGTCTCGGCAACCAGCGCAACGCGGTTACCGGGCTTGAGCCCGAGCGTCATGAAGCGGCGGGCATAGCCAAGCGCATCTTCGCGCAGCTCGGCATAGGGATAGGTGCGCAGCAGCGTCCCGCGCGCATCGTGAAAGTTCATCCCGCGACTGCCTTGGGCGGCATAGTCGAGCGCGTCGCCGACCGTCGCGAAATCCGCGATGCGACGGGGCTGCGTATCCAGTGTCGGGGTTGCGCCTTCGGGCGCCAGGTCGGTGGGCACGGATGGATTACCTTGAGCTGTTGATCCCCTGTGAGGCAACGGGCCTCGGCCGGGCCCGCATACGAGCCAGCTTCCTCCTGCCGCGACACTATGGCACAAAAAGGGCGATATGAGCGCCGATCCAGCCCCCAAGCGTCGCAAGAAGCGCAGGAAACCGCTCGATTCCGAACAGTTGGAGGCGCTCGCGCTTCATTATGTCGGACGCTACGCGACGAGCAGGTCGAAGCTCTCTCGCTATCTCGACCGCAAGATTTACGAGCGCGGATGGGAGGGCGAATGCGGTCCGGACGTCCCCGGGATCGTCGAGCGTTTCGCCAAGGCGGGCTATGTCGACGACTCGGCCTATGCCGCGATGCGCGCCCGCGATCTGGCGGCGCGAGGCTATGGCGAGGGGCGGCTGAGGCAACGACTCTACGCCGACGGCATTGCCGACGACGATAGCGAGGAAGCGCGCGCGATCGCGCAGGCGAACCGTGCCGAAGCCGCCATTGCCTTTGCCTCGCGCCGTCGTTTCGGTCCCTTCGCCGTCGCTCCGTTGGAGGACCAAAAAGCGCGGGAAAAGGCGCTTTCGGCGATGATCCGGGCGGGGCACAGCTTCGAAATTTCGAAGCGCATTCTCGCCATGGCGCCCGGCGATCCGATCAGCGCCGAAACACTTTGTGAATGAAAACAAGGCGTTGTCAACCTGGATAATCGTTATGTCGGTTTAACGACGTTAGCCTTTGTGCTAACGTTTCATCCAAGGAGGGCGCTCGGCGTATGCGAATGAGCGAACATGTAAACGACACGGAGGGTGGTGCGGAGCGCGCCGTCAGTCCCTCGCCCGCCAACGGTTCGTCGGCTCCCGAACGATCCGAGCCGGAAGAGCATGAAGTTTCGGGCCAGGTCAAATGGTTCGATACGACCCGCGGATTCGGCTTCATCGTTTCCGACGAAATTGACGGCGACATCCTGCTTCACTTCACCGTCCTGGCCGACCACGACCGGCGCAGCCTGCCCGAAGGCGCCAGCGTCGAGGTCACGGCGGTGAAGCATTCGCGCGGCTGGCAGGCCAAGCAAATCCACTCGATCGATCTCTCGACCGCCTTGCCCTACGAGCCGCGGACGTCCATGTCTTCCGGTGAACGGGCGGACCGCGCGTCGCTCCTCGACGATGCGGGGCCGTTCGAACCGGTGGAGGTGAAATGGTTCAATCGCGTTCGTGGCTACGGGTTCGTCAATCGGGAGGGGACCGAGGAACCCGACATCTTCGTGCATATGGAAACGGTGCGGGAGGCGGAGCTTCCGGATCTCGAGCCGGCCGACCGGCTGGACGCACGGATTGCCGAGGGCAAGAAGGGGCTGACCGCGGTCGCCCTGCGCGCGCCTCAATAAAGCACCTCCTTCTCGTATCGCTGACTGCGCTCGTCGCGACGCCCGTCGCCGCCTGCAAGGGTGGGGGCGAGGACGTCCAGCAACTGTCGCCGGCCGGCATGGAGCAGGCGCCGCTGACCATCACGACGGCCGACGGCCAGTCGCACGACTTCACTGTCGAGCTGGCGCTCACGGCCGACCAGCAGCAGCGCGGGATGATGGGGCGCCAGTCGCTCGCGCCCGACGAGGGCATGTTGTTCGTCTACGACACGCCCGACTATCGCAGCTTCTGGATGAAGAATACCTACATCCCGCTCGACATCATTTTCATCGATGGCAACGGCAAGATCCTCTCGATCGAGGAAAATACGGTGCCGCTTTCGCTCGAACCCTCGCTCAGCCTCGAGCCGGCATTGCTGGTGCTCGAACTGGCGGGCGGACGGTCGGCCGAGCTAGGCATCCAGCCGGGCGATACGGTGACCTGGGAACGCTAGGGTCAATCGGGCGCTTGTCTTGGGCGCTACGAACGGGCAAAGGCAGCCACGATCATGGGAATCATCGCAAATCTCTTCACCTGGTGGAACGGCGCGAGCCTAGGCACCACGCTGTTCACCTCGCGTCACGGCAACAAGGTCGGGACCGATGCGGCAGGCAATGCCTATTTCCAGCACGGCAAGGACCCCAAGCGTCGCTGGGTGATTTACGAAGGGTCGAACGACTCATCGCGCGTTCCGCCCGAATGGAATGCGTGGTTACGCGGGACCGTCGATGAGGTGCCCGACCAGTCGATGCCTCCGCGCCGTCCGTTCCAGAAGGAACCGCTTCCCAACATGACCGGCACGCTGTCTGCCTATCGCCCCGGCGGTTCGCTGGGCGGCGCGGGCAAACGGCCAGCGGCCACTGGCGATTATGAAGCCTGGAAGCCCGAATAAGCTCATCCTGATCGGCGCTGCCTTCGCGCTCGCGGCGTGCGAGGCGAAAGTGCCCGAGCGTGACGATATCGCCGACGAAGGCGAGATCGTCGACGAAAGCGAAGTGCTCGGCCCCAACGCGCCGGGCGTTACGCCAATGGCGGAGCGTGTCGCCGTGATCGGGTTGCTCAACAAGCGCAACGGCATCGTCACCGACCTCGAGATGCAGCCGGGGCAGGCGCGCCGCGTCGGCGATGCCATCGTGCGGCTGCGCGCATGCGAAAAGACGGCGCCGTGGGAGGCCGAGCAGCTGACCGGCGCCTTCATCCAGCTCGATGTGCGCCAGCGTCAGGGCGGCGGTTTCGACCGGGTTTTTTCGGGCTGGGTCTATGCCGAATCGCCGTCGCTCAACGTGGTCGAGCATCCGGTATTCGACGCCTGGCCCAAAAGCTGCACGATGAGCTTCCCCGAAGGCGATCCGCCGCCAGCGCGACGTCCGGGATCGTCGAGCATCGCGACAGCGCCGAGCGAGGGGCTGGGCGAAGCGGCCGGTGACGAGCCCGAGGACACGCCCGATCCGCTTGCACCGGCGCCCGAACCGGTTGCCGAACCCGCCGACAACGCCTGATCGAGCAGGTCGAGATAGCGCTCGCGCGGGACGGCGACCGCGCCTAGCGAGGCGAGGTGGTCGGTCATGAACTGGCAATCGAGCAGCTTGAACCCGCCAACCTTCATCCGTGCGACGAGATGGGCAAGCGCGACCTTCGAGGCATCGCGCGCGTCCGAGTACATGCTTTCGCCGAAGAAGGCGCCGCCCAGCCTGACGCCATAGACCCCGCCGACGAGCCGGTCGCCTAGCCAGCATTCGATCGAATGAGCGTGCCCGGCGGCGTGGAGGCCCAGCGTGGCACGCTCGATCGTCTCGTTGATCCACGTTTCGGGCCGCGCGGCGCACCCTCTGACGACGTCGGCAAAGGCAGTGTCGATGCGCACATCATAGACTTCGCGGCGGATGGTGCGCGCGAGGCTGCGCGAGAGGTGGAAGCCGTCGAGCGGAATGACTGCGCGCTCGCGCGGTTCGACCCAGAGAATGTCGGGCGCATCGCGGCTGTCGGCCATCGGGAAGATGCCCGCGCCATAGCCACGCAGCAGCATTCGGGGGTCGAGGACTTCCGCCATGGAAGAACCCTTAGAGGATTTCGCGGACCTTGTCCTGCGGTCGGGCGAGGACGACACCTTTGGTCGTTTCGACCAGCGGGCGCTCGATGAGGATGGGATGCTCCATCATCGCATCGAGGATTTCGTCGGCAGAAGCCTCGGCGAGGCCCAGCTCCTTCGCGATCGCCTCCTTGGCGCGCAGCCCCTGGCGCGGCGTGAGGCCCGCACGGTCGTAGAGCGCGACAAGCTCTTCGCGCGACAGGTCGCCGTTCAGATAGTCGATCGTCTCGACCGCATAGCCTTCCTCTTCGAGGATGGCCTTGGTCTTGCGCGCGGTGCCGCAGCGCGCGGTGAAGGTCATGCGGGCGGTCTTGCTCACGCGTCTTCGTCCTTGTCCTTGAGCCATTGCTCGAGCCACTTGATCGTGTAGTCGCCCGTCCGGAAAGCTTCGGTCTCGATGATGTCCTGATGGAGCGGCACGTTGGTCTTCATGCCACCGCCCGACACGACGAACTCTTCAAGCGCACGCTTGAGGCGCAGGATGCAGCTTTCGCGGTTGCGGCCGTACACGATCAGCTTGCCGATCATGCTGTCATAATAAGGCGGGACCGAATAGCCGGCGTAGAGGCCGCTATCGACGCGCACATGCATGCCGCCGGGCGCGACATATTTGTCGACCTTGCCGGGCGAGGGCGTGAAATTCTTCGGGTCCTCGGCATTGATGCGACATTCGATCGCGTGACCGTGCAGTTCGATCTCGTCCTGCTTGACCGTCAGCCCGTCGCCCTGCGCGACGTGGATCTGCTCGCGCACCAGGTCGATGCCGCTGATCATCTCGGTCACCGGGTGCTCGACCTGGAGGCGGGTATTCATTTCGATGAAGTAGAACTCGCCGTCTTCGTAAAGGAATTCGATCGTGCCGGCGCCGCGATAGCCCATGTCGGCCATCGCCTTGCGCACGCGCTCGCCCATTTCTTCGCGCTGCTCGGCGCTGATGACGGGCGAGGGGGCTTCCTCGATGACCTTCTGGTGGCGGCGCTGGATCGAACAGTCGCGCTCGCCAATGTGGATCGCGCCACCATTGCCGTCGCCGAACACCTGGAATTCGATGTGTCGCGGGTCGCCGAGATATTTTTCCATGTAGACGGTCGGGTCGCCAAACGCCGCATTGGCTTCGGACGAGGCCTGCTTCATCAGCGTGTCGAGCTGGCTGGCTTCGGGCACGACCTTCATGCCGCGACCGCCGCCGCCCGACGCGGCCTTGATCAGAACCGGGTAGCCGATTTCCTCGGCGAGTTCGGCGGCTTCCTCGACGCTTTCGAGAGCGCCTGCCGAGCCGGGCACAAGCGGGAGGCCGAGCTTGTCGGCGGTGCGCTTGGCCTCGACCTTGTCGCCCATGACGCGGATATGCTCGGGCTTGGGGCCGACCCAGATGATGTCGTGGCTTTCGACGATTTCGGCGAACTTCGCGTTTTCGGAAAGGAAGCCGTAGCCCGGGTGGATCGCATCGGCGTGCGTGACTTCGGCGGCCGAAATGATGTTGGGGATGTTGAGATAGGATTCGCCGGCGGGCGGCGGTCCGATGCAGACGGTTTCGTCGGCGAGGCGGACGTGCATCGCGTCGGCGTCGGCGGTCGAATGGACCGCGACCGTCTTGATCCCCATCTCGTGACAGGCACGATGGATGCGCAGGGCGATCTCGCCACGATTGGCGATGAGCAGTTTCTTGATCTGCGGCATTGCGGGCTTACCCGATGACGACGAGCGGCTGGTCGAATTCGACCGGCTGCGCATCGGCGACGAGGATCTTCTTGACCGTGCCCGACTTGGGCGCGGTGATCGGGTTCATCACCTTCATCGCTTCGACGATCAGCAGCGTATCGCCTTCCTTGACGCTCGCCCCTTCGGAAATGAAGGGCGCGGCGCCGGGCTCGGCGGCCATGTAGGCGGTGCCGACCATCGGCGACTTCACCGCGTCGGCGGGGACGTCGGCACCATCGTCGGCGGGCGCCTCGGCAGGCGCGGCTGCGGCGGGCGCAGGTGCGGCAGCGGCAGGGGCCGGAGCGGGGGCTGCAGCGGCAGCGGGCGCTGCGACCATGGTCAATTCGCGGCTGACCCGGATCTTGCGGTCGCCATCTTCGACTTCGATTTCGGTGAGCTCGTTCTGGCTCAACAGTTCGGCCAGTTCGCGGACCAGCGTGCTGTCGACACGCATCTTGGTTCCGCCCGTTTTGCTCTGGGCCATAAAATTCCCTCTGTTCCCTTTTAATCGGCGCTTTGGGGACGCCTTAGTCAGATGCGCGGTTTAGTGCGATGGAGGCCGCCGCGTCCAGAGCCATCCTGTAACCTGCTGTTCCAAAACCGAAAATGCCCGCTTTCGCGACCGGTGCGATGAGGCTTTCCTTGCGAAAATCCTCGCGCGCGGCCGGATTGGAGATGTGCAGTTCGATTACTGGCACGTCGATCGCGGCGACCGCGTCGCGAAGGGCGACCGAGGTATGGGTGAAGCCGCCGGCATTGAGGATCACGGCACCGAAGCATTCGCGGTGCGCACGTTGGAGCGCGTCGATCAACTCGCCTTCGTGATTCGACTGATCCGCCTCCAGCGAAACGCCCAGTTCGTCGGCTCGCGTTTCAAGGTCCGCGACGATGTCGTCGAGCGTCTCGGCCCCATAGGTCTCGGGCTCGCGCGTGCCGAGCATGTTGAGGTTGGGACCGTTGAGCACAAGGATGGTGGGTGGCGTCGCCATGGAGACTGCCTATATGGGGGCGAGCGAGAAGAGGAAAGTGCGCAAGTGACCATCAACGTGACGATCAATGGTGAGCCGAAAACCGCGCGGGAGGGCGCGTCGATCGCTTCGATGCTCGAAGCGCTCGGCATAAACCCGATCCGCGTCGCGGTGGAGCGCAATCTCGAGATCGTCCCGCGCTCGACGCTGACCGAGGTGACGGTCGAAGAGGGCGATCGTTTCGAGATCGTCCATTTCGTCGGGGGTGGCTAAGCCGCACCGCTTTCCCTAGGCAGCCCCCACAGCAGAGCAACAAGGCAGTATTTTTTCGTGACCGACAAGACCGACAGCTGGACCGTCGCCAGCCGCACCTTCACCTCGCGCCTGATCGTGGGCACGGGCAAGTATAAAGACTTTGCCGAAAATGCCGCGGCAGTGGAGGCTTCGGGCTCCGAAATCGTCACGGTCGCGGTGCGGCGCGTTAACGTGTCCGATCCCTCGCAACCGGTGCTGCAGGACCATATCGATCCCAAGAAGATCACCTACCTGCCCAACACGGCGGGCTGCTTCACCGCCGACGAGGCGATCCGCACGCTGCGCCTGGCGCGCGAAGCGGGTGGTTGGGACCTGGTGAAGCTGGAAGTGCTGGGCGAGGCGAAGACCCTCTATCCCGACATGCGCGAGACGCTGAAGGCGACCGAGGTGCTCGCGAACGAAGGCTTTCACCCGATGGTCTATTGCGTCGACGATCCGATCGCGGCGAAGCAACTCGAGGACGCGGGAGCGGTGGCGATTATGCCGCTGGGCGCGCCGATCGGCTCGGGGCTCGGGATCCAGAACCGCGTGACCATCCGCTTGATCGTCGAAGGGGCGAGCGTACCCGTGCTCGTCGATGCCGGGGTCGGCACCGCGTCGGACGCGGCGGTCGCGATGGAGCTGGGCTGTGACGGCGTGTTGATGAACACCGCCATCGCCGAAGCCAAGGAGCCGGTGCGCATGGCGCGGGCGATGAAACTGGCGGTCGAGGCGGGGCGCGAGGCGTATCTGTCGGGCCGCATGGCCAAGCGCCGCTATGCCGACCCGTCCAGCCCGCTGGCAGGGCTGATCTAGCATCCGTTTGGAGGTCTCTCCGAAACGGATGTGAGCCCTCCCAAATCGGACATAAAACCCAGAAACATCAATAGCTTAGATGCGTTTCCATCTCATCGTAACCTGGTGAGAAAGGTTCGCCATGGGTTATCGCGCCTTGGACATCGTGCCAGGGGGGGACGTGAAGGGTGGCAGTTTCATCGACGACGAACGGCTATTGCCGCTGTTCGGCGATCCGGATGCCCGAAGGCACTTACGATGGCGCTCGATATTCGACACTGACCAATGCGAGGAAGCGGACGCTGAACTCCTCAAATCACTGCCGTCGCTATTCTGACCTCGGGTTGCGACGAAATGAGGGGCGATTTGCCAAGTCCGCTCGTTGATCCCGTAACAGCAACCCGCAGTAGGAGTGACGACATGGGTGAACTGAAAGAGAAGATCAAAGGCAACACCAATGAAGCCATCGGCGAAACCAAGCAGGCCGTGGGCGATGCCACCGACAACGAAAAAATGGAACAAGAAGGCGTCGAGCAGGAAGCGAAAGGCAAGGGCCAGCAGCTGAAGGGCGAGGTCGAAGGATTTTTCGGCAACGACATCTAGTCGACGCTAGAAACGAACACAGGGGAAGGTCGTCCATTCGGGCGGCCTTTTCTTTTGCGCTGGCTGGCTCCGTTTCTCTCTTTCGGCGCGAGGAGCGTATGATGCGCCGTGATGGATCAAGATCGGCAACGCATGTCCAGGCTCGCCATGGTGCGAGACCAGATTGCTGCCCGGGGCATCAGCGACCTGTTGCTGCTGGAAGCGATGCGCCGTGTCCCGCGTCACCTGTTCGTGCCGCCATCTCTCGTGCGTCGAGCAGTTGAGGATTGCGCGTTGCCGATCGGTGAGGGGCAGACAATCAGCCAACCCTATATCGCTGCGCTGATGATCGAGGCGGCACAGATCGAGCCGGGCCACGCCGTCTTGGAGGTCGGATCGGGCTCCGGGTATGTCGCGGCCCTACTTGCCACGATGGGAGCCCAAGTCACCGCGATCGAAGTTGTTCCGGCATTATGCGACGCTGCGCAGGAGCGCGTGGCAGCGCTCGGCTTGTCGATCGTGATGCGTTGCGGCGATGGGAAGGCAGGCGCGCCAGACAAGGCGCCATTCCAGTCGATCATCGTCTCGGCGACCGGGAGCGATCCACCCGACGCGCTTGTCGAACAATTGGATGAAGGCGGAAGGCTCGTCATGCCCGTGCGCGGCAGGCGGGGGGAAATCCTGCGAGTGCTCACCAAGAGTGGCGACTGGCTGGACGACAGGCCGCTTGGCGCGGTCCGCTTCGTTCCGCTGGTCTAGCGCTTGGCTTTCAACGCTGCGAGCGTCGTGGCGTTGGTGATTTGTTCGATGTCGGTGATGCAATGGATCAGGCGGACGCCCGTGCGGTCCATCGCCGCGTCGAGCGCGGGTGCGAACTGCTCGGTCTTCTCGACGCGCGTGCCCCAGCCGCCGAAACTTTCCGCGAATTTCACAAAGTCGGGGTTGCCCGAGGACAGGCCGGTCGCGCTTTCACGGTCGGGATAGTCGCGTTCCTGATGCATGCGGATGGTACCGTATGTGCCATTATCGACGAGGATGACGAGCAGGTCGGTGCCGTTGGCGGCAGCCGTCGCCAGTTCCTGCCCGTTCATCAGGAAATCGCCATCGCCCGCGACGCAGACGACGGGGCGGTCCCTGAAGCGGAGCGAGGCGGCGACGGCGGCGGGCAGGCCATAGCCCATCGTGCCGCTGGTCGGGGCCAGCTGGCTCGGCTGGTCGCCATAATGCCAGTAGCGGTGCCACCAGCCCGAGAAATTGCCCGCGCCATTGCAGATGATCGCGGTGTCGCCCAGCTTCTTGCGCATCGTTGCGACGCACGGGCCGAGGTCGAGCGCAACACCGTCGCGAGGTTGTGGAGTCGACCAGTCGAGCCAGCTCTGATGCGCTTCCCTGCCAGCCGAGAAGGGGACGAGATCGGGGTCGTCCCAATCGTCGCACATCTCCGCAAATTCTTTCATGTCGGCGCAGATTGGCAGACTGGTACGATAGACCCGGCCCAACTCGTTGGGGTCGGGGTGGACGTGAACCAGCGTCTGGTCGGGATGGTCGGGGGTGATCAGCGTATAGCCGTCCATGGTGGACTCGCCGAGCCGTGCACCCACCGCAATGACGAGATCCGCCTCGCGCACCCGCTTCTGGAGATCGGGATTGGGGCCATAGCCCAGTTGCCCGGCATAGACGGGACAGTCGTTGCGGATCGCATCCTGGCGGCGGAAGGCGGCGGCGACGGGCAGGCCGATGCGCGTCGCGAAATTGGCGAAATGGTGGCCGGCACACGGGCTCCAGTCGGCTCCGCCGACGATGGCGATAGGCGAGGCGGCATCCTTGAGCAGCGCGAACAGGGCTTCGATCGCGCCGGGATCGGCGGGCTGGGCGAGTGGCGGCACGCGGCCGCGGTCGAGCGCTTCGACCTCGTCGCGCAGCATGTCTTCGGGAATGGAAAGCACCACCGGCCCGGGTCGGCCCGACATGGCCACGCGAAAGGCGCGGGCGACATATTCGGGAATGCGCGCGGCATCGTCGATCCGCGCGCTCCACTTGGCGACCGGCTTGAAGAAGGCCTCCATGTCGATTTCCTGGAAGCCCTCGCGGTCGCGGTCGCCGCGCGCGAGATCGCCGACGAACAGGATCATCGGGGTCGAGTCCTGAAAAGCGACGTGGACGCCCGCGCTGGCGTTGGTCGCCCCGGGTCCGCGGGTGACGAAAGCGATGCCCGGACGCCCGGTCATCTTGCCGTCGGCGTCGGCCATGTAGGTGACACCGCCTTCCTGGCGGCAGACGACCGCGTCGATTTCGGGACTGTCGTGCAGTGCGTCGAGAACGGCGAGAAAGCTTTCGCCCGGAACGGTGAAGCAACGATCCACGCCATTGGCGAGAAGCTGGTCGACGAGAATGCGGCCGCCGGTCCGAAGAGTGCCCTTGCTCATGGGGCGGCTCTAGCGCCGGGCGCGCGGGCCGTCACGGAGAAATGCACGCGGGGTGACCTGACGAGCAACGTTCAGCATGCGGGGAATCGGGACGCTGCCCGCCAGATCATGTGACACGGTCTCATGGTCGGGCGGATGCGCCAAACGACCTTCGACCAAGCGACGAACGGGGGCGAAAAAAGGGCGGCACCTCACGGCACCGCCCTTTGTCATTCGTTCGAAAGTCGCGACTTAGTCGTCGTCTTCCGCTTCGGCGTCGGCCGCGTCGACGTCCACTTCGGGGACTTCGACGGTGACTTCGTCAGTTCCGACATCGACGTCGGCGACATCGGCATCGATATCGGGCAGCGCGCCGCCTTCGACTTCGACTTCAGGGGCTTCGAGCTCGCCTTCCGAGCTGAAGTCGATGACACCGGTCACCAGCAGCAGCAGGAATACGACCACCGCAACAAGGATGATCCACAGCAGGCTCTTATTGCCTTCGCCACGTTCGTTCATAGAAAACTTCCTTTTCGTAAAAACTCTGTAGGCGCCCCCAACGCGGAAGGTGCCCCCTCGGTTGCAGCGACGTAACGATTACTGCATGTGGATGGCCTTGACCACCTGATAAGTTTCAAGGCCCTCCTTACCGCCTTCGGAGCCGAATCCACTGTCCTTGATCCCACCGAACGGCGAGTCCGCGCCCGAGATGGCGAAGCCGTTGATTCCGACCATCCCTGCCTCGATTTCGTCGCCCAAAATGTTTGCACGGCGCAAATTTTCAGTGAATGCAAATGCAGCCAATCCGTAGGGGAGGCGGTTCGCCTGGTGGAGTGCTTCGTCGAGATCCTTGAACGGGCGAGTGATTGCCACAGGGCCGAACGGCTCGTCGTTCATGATCTTGGCCTCGAGCGGCACGTTGGCGAGCAGCGTCGGCTGGAAGAAGAAGCCGTTGTCGCCGCGGGTCCCGCCGGCCATCAGCTCGGCACCGTGCGACTTGGCATCGTCGACCAGCGCCTCGATCGCTTCGGGACGGCGCCCGTTGGCGAGCGGGCCCATCTGGGTGCCATCCTCCATGCCGTTGCCGACCTGCACCTGCTTGGTGCGCTCGGCAAAGCCCTTCACAAAGGCGTCATGGATGCCCTCCTGGACGTAGAAGCGGGTCGGCGAGACGCAGACCTGGCCGGCGTTGCGGAATTTCTGCGGGACGACCGCGTCGAGCGTCTTTTCCAGATCGACATCGTCGAAGATCAGCACCGGCGCATGTCCGCCGAGCTCGAGCGTCAGGCGCTGGAGGTTGTCTGCGGCGAGCCCCATCAGATGCTTGCCCACCGGAACCGAACCGGTGAAGCTGACCTTGCGCACGATGTCCGAGCCGATGAGGTGGCGGCTGACCATGTCGGGGACGCCGTGGACGAGCTGGAACACGCCCTTGGGAATGCCCGCCTCGTCGAGCGCCTTGGCGACCGCACCGGTCGATCCCGGCGTTTCCTCGGGCGGCTTGGAGATGACGGTGCAACCCGCGGCAAGCGCAGCGGCGACTTTCTTCGCCAGCAGGTAGATCGGGAAATTCCACGGCGTGAAGGTTGCCACGACCCCGACCGGCTGATGCAGGACGATCGAGCGCTGGCCCGTCGGACGCACTAGCGTGCGGCCATAATTGCGCTTCGCCTCTTCGGCATACCAGTCGAACATCTGCGCGGCGCCATAGACTTCGCCGATCGCTTCCTTAATCGGCTTGCCCTGTTCCTGCGTCAGCAGCGCGCCGATTTCCTTGGCGTTGGCCTTCAGGTAGCTCGCGGCCTTGTGGAGGATCGAGGCGCGCTTCTCGACGTCGAGCCCGCGCCAGTCGGGATAGGCGCGCTGGGCGGCGTCGAGGGCGCGGTCGAGATCGTCCTTGGTCGCCAGCGGCAGTTGCGCGATCGTCTCGGCGGTGGCGGGATTGATGACGTCATGACAGTCGCGGCCTTCGCCCGCTGCCCATGCGCCATCGATGAAGAGTTTGAGATCGGTCTGATAGGTCATGGCAAAGCAGATAGGCCCGAAGGTCGCGGGTTGAAAGGGGGCATCGGCGTGGCTAGGTCCAATGCACATTCTTACTGACAATGGAGTCGATTGATCATGACCAAGTCCGAACTCGCAGCGAAAATGCAGGAAAACGAAGCCTGGGTGGAGGGCAAGAAGGTCAAGATCGATTATGGCGACCAGGGCGTCATCATGATGGACGGCGCGGCCAGGACCGTGACCGAGGAAGACGGCGATGCCGACACGACGATCAAGGTCGCCTGGGAAGACTGGGAAGCGATGGCTGCGGGCCAGCTCGACGGTATGACCGCCTTCATGACCGGCAAGCTCAAGGTCGAAGGCGACATGTCGAATGCCATGCAGTTGCAGGGCGTCCTCGCCAAGCTGCGCGGCTAAAGCGACGCTTCGTGCGTTGGAAGGGGCGCTGACGGTAACGCCGTCGGCGCCCTTTTGCATTTTCAGGAGCCTTCCTATGCGCCTCGCTTTCGCTTCGATCCCGGTTTTGCTGCTCGCTGCCTGCGAGGACCCGCCTGTCGAGCCGGTCGAGGCGCCGACCGCACCAGCCGAAGCAGTCGAGGCTGCTCCCGAAGCGCCATTGCCGGGCGTCGAGGCATTCCTTCGCGAGCAACTGGGCGACGACCTTAGCGACATGCCGTTCCGGGTCGTGTCCGGCACTGCCGATCTCGATGGGGACGGGAGCGACGAGGTACTGGCGTATCCGATGGGGCCGATGACATGCGGGTCGGGCGGGTGCACTCTCTACGTGCTGAGCCCGGCTGGCACATCCTATCGCATTCTGGACGAGATCAGTGTCTCGCGTTTGCCGATCTACAAGCTTCCCGCGGGTGCCGATGGCTGGGCGGAACTGGGTATCACCGTTGGCGGAGGTGGCATGGAAGGCGGTGTCATGGCCGTGCCGCACGATAGCGCGGGCTATGCGGGCAATCCCACCGTTCCGCCGGCCTACGAGATCGATCCGGGCGACGCACAAATCATAATCGACGAACCGCCCTTGCCCTAGGCAGCGCAGCCTCTTAGTTCCTCGGCCAACAGGAGGCGTCATGAAGAAACTCTACGACAGTGCCGAAGCCGCCCTCGACGGGCTCTTGCGCGACGACATGCTGATCGCGGCCGGGGGCTTTGGCCTCTGCGGCATTCCCGAACGATTGCTCGATGCGATCCGCGACAGCGGGGTGAAGGATTTGACCTTCGTCTCGAACAATGCGGGCATCGATAACGAGGGCATCGGCAAGCTGCTGCGCACGCGGCAGGTCAGGAAGATGATCTCCTCCTATGTCGGCGAGAACAAGGAGTTCGAGCGGCAGTATCTGGCAGGTGAGCTAGAGGTCGAGTTCTGTCCGCAGGGCACGCTCGCCGAGCGCATGCGTGCGGGTGGCGCGGGGATCCCGGGCTTCTACACCAAGACCGGCGTGGGGACCGTCGTTGCCGAGGGCAAGGAGCATAAGGATTTCCCGGGTCGCGACGGGGTCGAGGAGACCTACATCATGGAGCGCGGCATTTTCGCCGACCTCTCGATCATCAAGGGCTGGAAGGCGGACGAGGCGGGCAACCTCATGTTCCGCAAGACCGCGCGCAACTTCAACCTGCCCGCCGCAACCTGCGGCAAGGTGTGCGTCGCCGAAGTCGAGGAAATCGTGCCGGTCGGAAGCCTCGATCCCGACTGCATCCATCTTCCCGCGGTGTTCGTGAACCGCATGATCGTGGGCGCGCCCTACGACAAAAAAATCGAGTTCGTCACCACCCGCGAGCGGGAGGAAGCGTGATGAAGACACTGATCGCGCTGACCGCGCTGGCGGCGACCGCCGGCTGTGCGGTCCACAATAATTACAACCAGAATGCGCCCACCTATGCGGCGAGTTCGACAGTGTCGGCAGCGGATCGTGCGTCGATCACCGCGACGCTCGCGGGCGTCTACGCCGTCATCTCCGGACCCGCAGGCCAAGCGCGCGATTGGGACGCGATGCGCGCCATGTTCACTGACGATGCGCGCCTTTATGCCGTGACGCCCGACGGCGGGCTGCGCGGTGGAACGGTCGAGGACTATATCGCCAATAGCGGGCCGTTCCTTACCCAGTACGGCTTCTCGGAGAGCGAATTGACGAACCGGGTCGAAGTCTATGGCGACGTCGCCCATGCCTGGTCTTCCTACGAAGGCGCCTATGTCCGCGATGGCGACGAGGTCGAGGTGCGCGGCATCAACAGTTTCCAGCTTCACCGGCAGGCAGACGGCAGCTGGAAGGTTCATTCGATTTTCTGGCAGCAGGAAACGCCCGACCTGCCGCTCCCCGCAGATATGGAGGCGATGTAATGGCCTGGGACCGCAACCAGATGGCGCAGCGCGCCGCCAAGGAGCTCGAGGACGGCTACACCGTCAATCTCGGCATCGGCATCCCGACGCTCGTCGCCAACTACATCCCCGACGGGAAGGAAGTGACGCTGCAGTCGGAAAACGGGATGCTTGGCATCGGGCCGTTTCCCTATCCCGACGAGGTCGACGCCGACCTTATCAATGCGGGTAAGCAGACGATCAGCCAGCTGCCGCAGTCGAGCTATTTCGACAGCGCGATGAGTTTCTCGATGATCCGCGGCGGGCATATCGACCTCACCATCCTTGGCGCCATGGAAGTCTCCGAAAGCGGCGACATCGCCAACTGGATGATCCCGGGCAAGATGATCAAGGGCATGGGCGGCGCGATGGATCTCGTCGCGGGCGTGAAGAAGATCATCGTCGTGATGGATCACGTCTCGAAGGGTGGCGATCCCAAGTTCAAACCCGAATGCGACCTGCCGCTCACCGGCCAGAACGTCGTCGACATGATCATCACCGATCTCGCGGTCTTCCATCGCAAGGATCATGACAGCCCGTTCCGGCTGATCGAGCTGGCACCGGACGTGACCGAAGAGGAAGTCGCCGAGAAGACGACAGCCAAGTACGAGGTCGCCCTGAAAGAACAGACAGCGTGAAGGCGCTGCTCAGCCACGAACCGGGCGGTCCCGACACGCTCAAGCTGACCGAGATGGACGACCCCAAGCCGGGTCCGGGCGAACTGCTCGTCCGCGTGAAGGCGGCGGCGGTCAACTATCCCGACGTGCTGATCATCGAGGACAAGTACCAGTTCCGCCCGCCGCGGCCTTTCGCGCCGGGCGGTGAAGTCGCGGGCACTGTCGAGGCCTTGGGCGAGGGCGTCGAAGGCTGGAATGTCGGTGACCGCCTGATCGCGGTGCCGGGCTGGGGCGGCATGGCGGAGAAGATTGTCGTCGATGCGAAGGCAGCGATCCCGCTCCCGCAAAACCGCAATTTCACCGAGGGTGCGGCGTTCATGCTCACCTACGCGACCTCGATCCACGCGCTCTACGATCGCGGCCGCCTCGAAGCCGGGCAGACGCTTCTGGTCCTAGGCGCTTCGGGCGGCGTGGGTCTCGCTGCCGTCGAACTCGGCAAGGCGAAGGGCGCCCGCGTCATCGCCGCCGTCTCGAGCGGGGAAAAGGCGCGCGCCGCCCGCAATGCCGGTGCCGACGAGACGATCGTCTACGAGCGGGGACCGCTCGACAAGGACGCGCAAAAGAAGCTGTCAGCGCAATTCAAGGAAGCGGTCGGCGAGAATGGCGCAGACGTCATTTTCGACCCCGTAGGCGGCGACTATGCCGAGCCTGCGCTCCGCGCCATCGCGTGGGAGGGGCGCTATCTGGTGGTCGGTTTCCCGGCGGGGATCCCGAAGCTTCCGCTCAACCTCACGCTGCTCAAGAGCTGTGACGTGTGCGGAGTTTTCTGGGGCGCCTTTGCCGCGCGCGATCCCAAGGCGCATGCCGCGCATGTGAAAACGCTGTTCGGCCTGTGGGACGAAGGCAAGATCAACCCGAAGGTCACCGGCACCTATCCGCTGGGGCAAGGTGGGGACGCGATCGCCGCGCTCGCCAGCCGCAAGGCGATCGGCAAGCTGGTCGTCACGATCGACTGAGCGACCATTGCGGGCGGGCGCGCTCGCCCTTATGTGAGCTGCAAAGGCAACAAGGAGCATCCATGACCAACTTCAACGACCGCGAAAAGGCGTTCGAGACCAAGTTCGCGCGCGACGAGGAAATGCAGTTCAAGATCACCGCACGCCGCAACCGGCTGCTGGGGCTGTGGGCCGCGGACAAGATGGGGCTAAGCGAGGTCGAGGCCGACGCTTATGCCAAAGACGTCGTGCGCGCGGACTTCGAGGAAGCGGGCGACGAGGATGTCATTCGCAAGGTGCTCGGCGACCTGACGACCGCGGGATGCGACGTCGACGACGCCGCCATCCGCCAGGCGCTCGAGCACAAGCAGGTCGAGGCGCGCCGCCACTTCATCGAGAGCATGGACTAAGCGCCATGCCGATGGCGGAAGCCGACATCGTCGCCCTGATCAAGGCGGCCATTCCCGATGCCGACATCGAGATGACCGACCTTGCCGGCGACAACGATCACTGGGCCGCCGTCGTGACCAGCGCGGCCTTCGAAGGATTGCCGCGCGTGCGCCAGCATCAAATGGTGTATGGCGCGCTCGGCGGCCGAATGGGGGGCGAGCTGCACGCTTTGCAGCTGACGACCAAAACTCCCGATAAGGATTAGAGAATGAGCGACGTGAAAACCCGGATCGACGACATGGTGAAGAGCAACGACGTGGTGCTCTTCATGAAGGGCTCCAAGCTGTTCCCGCAGTGCGGCTTTTCGAGCCGCGCGGTCGCGATCCTCGACCATACCGGCACCGACTTCGAAACGGTCGACGTGCTGCAGGACCAGGATATCCGCCAGGGCATCAAGGAATATTCCGACTGGCCGACGATCCCCCAGCTTTACGTGAAGGGCGAATTTGTCGGCGGTAGCGACATCATGATGGAAATGTTCGAAAGCGGCGAACTGCACCAGATGCTGGGTGTCGAAAAGGCCGGCTAGGCTCGCACATCCGATTGCGGACATGAAAAGGGCGGTGGAGCGCGACCAGAAAGCGCTGCACCGCCCTTTTGTTTGGTTTGTGGAACCAATGTGGACGCCATAGATGTTGCACGGCGCGTGCCAGTTTTTAGAAACGCTGAAAAACTGGGAAAAACTTGCCGGGGGCCAGCTGTTTCAATCGCGCAGGCGTAAAATTTCCCGACAGTTTTGTCCGTTGGTCAATTCGATCGGGCTGCGCTAGGCTCGCGCTCTCGCCAGTTGAGTAGGAGCGCGCGCGATGTCGATCATGTTGGCTATACTGGTGCTGGGGCTTCAGGACGCGCCTCAGTCGAAGCTCGCTTATCCCGACGTCTCGCTGGAGAACGATCCGCTCGCGCCTTTGCCCGAGCCGGAAATGGCGAGCGAGCCCGCTCCGCCCCCCGAGGTTGTCCGGGCAGCGCAATGCCCGACGCGCAAATTCGAGGGCGAGATCGAATTCGTGGGCCCACCGTCGCGCCGCTCGCCGATCATCCTGTGCGCGGACAGCAATGACCCGGCGGACTACGAAAAGATGCTCCGGAGTGCGAAGCGCCAAATCGCGTTCAACGCCGATTTCACCGTCGGGAGCCGTTCCGATTTCATGGCTGCGATCGATGCCGAGCTCGCCACGCTCGCCGAAGGCGAGGGCACGTCTGTCGAAGCCCCGGTGGCGGTCGGCCGCTAACCCTGTATTAGCTGGATCATACAATTAGCTGTTTACAAGCGTAATCGAAACGACTACAGCTGTGATCGAAAGGATCGAACAGCGCCCATGACCAAGCGAATCAGCGAAGCCGAACTGGACGTGATGGAGGCCCTCTGGGGCCACTCCGCCGCGCTCACCGCAACCGAAGTGGCGGAGCGAGTGCCTCAGGAACGCGGCTGGTCGCTGCCGACGGTCAAGACGATGCTTTCGCGCCTGGTCGCCAAGAATGCGGTGCGCCACGAACAGGATGGCCGCCGCTATCTTTATTCGCCCGCGATCGAACGCGCCGATTATGTCGGTGGCGAGAGCAAGCGGATGGTCGAGCGCCTGTTCGGCGGCAAGCTGTCGCCGCTGGTCGCACATCTCGCCGAGAGCGACTCGCTCGATGCCGAGGACGTCGCCGAAATCGAAAAACTGCTGAAGGCATTGAAGAAATGACCGACTGGCTTCTCGATACCCTGATTTGGACCAGTGCGTTGATGCTGCTCGTACTTCTCCTGCGCGAGCCGGTGCGGCGCCAGTTCGGTGCCGGTGTCGCCTACGCATTGTGGGTGATTCCGGCTGCGCGCATTCTCATGCCCACCCTGACCCATACGGTCGAGCGCGCACCGCCGGCACCGGTGTCTATTCCCGCGAGCGAGCAGGTGCTTCCCATGGCTTTTTCGGGAACTCCCTATCTCGCGTCGGCGGTCGAAACGAGCGCTGCGCAGCCCTCTTTGGTCGAGCAACTGGGCGGCTGGCCGCTCATCCTGACCTTCGCATGGCTGGCGGGGGCCGGCGCGCTGTTCGGCAACCGGATGTGGGCCTATGCGAAGGAACGTCGCCGTATTTTGGCCAAAGCCGAGACGATCGGCCAATCGGGACGCGTGCGCATCGTTCGCTCCGATGCCGTCGAGGGCCCGCTCGCCTTTGGCATCCTGTCGCCCGTGATCGCGGTCCCGGAGAATTTTCGCGAATATTTTACGCAGTCCGAACGACGCCTCGCGCTCGAGCATGAGCTCGCGCATCACCGTTCGGGCGATCTCGTCGCCAATTTCATCGCTTTCGTCCTGCTCTCTCTCCAGTGGTTCAACCCACTTGCCTGGGCGTCCTACGCAGCTTTCCGGTTCGACCAGGAAGCCGCCTGTGACGCGCGGGTTTTGGACCGGGCCGATGATCCCGCCGCCTACGGGCGCGCGATTGCCAAGGCCGCTTCGGGCCGGGCGCTGCTCTTTGCGAGCGCGCTGGACAAGAAGTCGACCCTCAAACGGAGATTGAAGAGCATGATCAACACTACCACCAAGGGCCGCCGCCGGTTCGGCCAGCTAATGGTCCTCGGCTGCGTCGCCGTGGCGCTGCCGCTGACCGCGACCAAGGCCGTCGAATATGTCGAGACGCAGCCGACTGCACCGACCGCGCCCAAGGCGCCCAAGGCGCCCAAGGCCGCCAAGGCCCCGTCCACGGCGCCGGCACCGGTGGCCCCGGTTGCGCCGGTTGCCGCCCCGGCTCCGACCGTGCCGGTCGCGCCCGTCGCCGCGAATGTCTTCGTGCAGGACAATCAGAAGCCCTACAGCCAGATGACCGCCGAGGAACGTGCCGAGTTTGACGAGGGCATGCGCGAGCTGCGCGAAGCGCTCGAGGAAATCCGTGCTGAACGCGTCGAAGTGCGCGCGGACATCCAGGGAGCGATGGATGACGCGCGCATGGACATCGATATCGAAGAGATCCGCGCCGAAATGGCCGAGGGCCAGGCCGAAATCGATCAGGCGATCGCTGAAGTGCGCCGCGATTCCGCGTCACTCCGCGAAGAGGGCAAGGATCCTGCAGTGATCATCGCCTCGCTTGAGGCGGCCAAGGCCTCGCTGGCTGCGGTCGATGTCGCCCAGATCACCGCCGACGCCATGGCCTCGGTCGACATGAATGCGATCCAGGCACAAGTCGAAGCCTCCATGGCTGCAGCCGAAGCCGGAATTCGCGCCTCGCTCGCCGAAATGGAAGAGCGTCGGCGCCAATAGCTCGAAGCGGCGCGAGGGACCAAGTTCCCGAGTGCTGGGGCGTTCGCGGTTTGGAGAGGCCGCGAACGCCCTTTTTTCGTGCGCTATTCCTGTTTTTCGAACGCCGCGCTGATCGTCAGTTTCACCTCGTCCGAAATGACCGGAATGAATGCGGACACGCCATACTCGGACCGCTTGATGACGGCCACGCCGGTAAAGCCGATCGTCTCGGCCTGGTTCATCGGGTTGGTGCCCGCGCCGCTGAACGTCGCTGCGATCGCGATGGGGTTGGTGGCACCGTTCATCGTCAGGTCGCCGTAGATATAGGCTTGCGTGTCGGAACGCTGGACGACACGCGTCGAGACGAAGCGTGCCTCGCCTGGTTCGGGACCGAAGAAATCGGGATCGCCGCCATCCTTTCCGGGGCGCAGGAGATGTTCGCGCAGGTCTGCGCTGACGAGGCTGAGCGACGTGATCGGCAGGGACACGTCGACTTTCGCGGACTCGAGATCGGCGGGATCGATCGTGAGCGTGCCTTCGACATCGCCGAGCGAGCCGAAATAGGGGTTGAAGCCGAAATGGCTCACCTCCCAGCCGACCAGCGTGTGCGCCGGGTCGGCGGCGTAGGTGCCGGCGGTGACGCGCGTGGGATCGGCGACGCCCGGCATCTCGGTCGCTTCCTGTGAAGCGGCGGGGAAGGATAGGGCAAGAGCGGTAGCGGCAAGGGCGATACGGATCATCAGGTCACTCCAGTCATGGTCGGTCATGCGATGAACACGGGCTGCGAACGCGTTGTTCCACTGGCGGATCGGCGCCGGGCGTGGCAGGAGACGGCGCGTGGACGCACCCTACGCCAGAATGGAACCGCTCGAGGACGGGATCGCGCGCCTGCTGGCGGAGAATCCTTCGCCTTTCACCTATACGGGGACGCAGACCTATTTCGTGGGTGGGCCGAGCGAGGTGATCGTCGTCGATCCGGGGCCCGCGATGAATGCCCATGTCGACGCAATCCTCGACGCCATCGGCGAGCGCAAACTGGTCGCGATTACTTGCACGCATACCCATCGCGACCATTCGCCGGCCTCGCGTCCGCTCAAGGAGGCGACCGGCGCACCGATCATCGGCTGCGCTCCGCTGGCGCTTGAGACGGCAGGACCGCGTGCCGACGCGTCCTTCGATGCGGACTATGCGCCCGACCGCATTCTCGAGGATGGCGACACGCTGGAAGCCGACGGGTTCGTCCTGACGGCGGTCGCAACCCCCGGGCACACGTCCAACCATCTCTGCTATGCGGTTGGCGACGCGCTGCTGACCGGCGATCATGTCATGGGCTGGTCGACGACCGTCGTCGTTCCGCCCGACGGCGATATGGGCGCCTATATGGATAGCCTCGAAAAACTGCGCTTGCGCGAAGATCGTGTATACTATCCCGCACACGGCCCGCAGGTCGACAAGCCTTCGCGACTTGTCCGCCATATGATCGGCCATCGCATGCAGCGCGAGCGGCAGATCCTCAAGCGACTCGAGGCCGGAGACCGGGACATCGAGACGCTGGTTCTCAATTGCTATCCCGGGCTCGATCCGCGCCTTCGCCCCGCCGCGGGAGGTTCGGTCACCGCGCACCTCGTCGAACTGGAACGGCAGGACAGGGTCGAACGTCTTTCAGAGGACACATGGAAACCGCTACCATCACGAAACGACACTGGGTCGGACTGACCATCGCCGGGCTGGCGGTGCTGGCCGTCCTGCTCGGTTTCCGGCTGATCGAACGGGCGGAGCGTGGGCCCGACCCCGAGACCATCGTCGCGACCAGCCTAGAGGCGATGCAGGCGCAGAACCGTCTCGTGCCCTTCAGCGCACGCTTCGTGTCGGTCGTGACCTCGCGGCAGAAGCGGCTCGGCCTGTTCGAGGCGGAACGGACGCTGATCCTGCCCGGCACGGTGCGCTACGAAGTCGATCTCGCAAAGCTGGAGGCTGACGACCTTTCCTGGGACGAAAGCAGCCGCACGCTGCGCGTGACGATCCCCGAAGTCGAATTGGCCGGCCCCGAAGTCGACCTGCCCGCCGCACGCGAATATGGCGAAACCGGAATCCTCGGCGCGGTCACCGACGCGGAGGAACTGCTCGACGATGCCAATCGCGCCCGCGCCGTGGCCGACCTCAAGAAGCAGGCGGGCGGGAGCGTGCCGCTGGGCCTTGCCCGCGAGGCCGCGCGCGACGCAGTAGCGCGCAATTTTCTATTGCCGCTCCGCGCTGCGGGAATGGACGATATCAGCGTGGAAGCGCGCTTTGCCAGCGATCCTACCCCCTCGACGGAGCGCGCGGACGTTTCTACATCGTATCAAAATGCCATGAGCGAGGCGCAACGCCGCCGCGCTGCACAAGGAGAATGACGTGAGCGTCGAAGGAAAGCCGCCAATGGGTGCCGAACTGCTGGAGGAAATCCAGCGCCTCAAGAAAGAACGCAACGCGGTCATTCTCGCCCATTATTACCAGAAACCCGAAATCCAGGACCTCGCCGACTTTGTCGGTGACAGCCTCGATCTGTCGCGCAAGGCCGCCAATACCGACGCCGAGGTCATCGCCTTCTGCGGCGTGCGTTTCATGGCGGAAACGGCCAAGATCCTCTCGCCCGAAAAGACCGTCATCCTGCCCGACATGGATGCCGGCTGCAGCCTCGAAGACAGCTGCCCGCCCGATCAGTTCAAGGCGTTTCGCGACGCCCACCCCGATCACATCGCGCTGACTTACATCAACTGCTCGGCAGAGGTGAAAGCGCTGTCCGACATCATCGTCACGTCGAGCTCGGCGCAGGTCATCCTCGACCAGATCCCTAAGGACCAGAAGATCATCTTCGGCCCCGACCGCCATCTCGGCGGCTATCTCGCGCGCAAGAGCGGGCGCGACATGCTGCTGTGGCCGGGCATCTGCATCGTCCATCAGGCCTTCAGCGAGACCGAACTGCTCAAGCTCAAGGCCGAGCATCCCGGCGCGCCGGTCGCGGCGCACCCGGAATGTCCTCCGCACATCATCGACCATGCCGATCACGTCGGCTCGACCAGCTCGATCCTCAAATTCTGCGCGACTACCGACAGCGAGACCGTGCTGGTCGCGACCGAGCCGCACATCATCCACCAGATGGAAAAGGCGCGCCCCGACAAGACTTTTATCGGCGTCCCCGGCGGCGACGGGAACTGCAATTGCAACATGTGCCCCTACATGGCGCTCAACACGCTCGAAAAACTCTATGTCGCGCTGCGCGACCTCGAACCGCGGATCGAGATGAGCGACAAGCTGATGAACGCCGCCCGCAAACCGCTCGACCGTATGCTCGACATGGCCGGCCGCACCGTCGGCCAGGGTGACGTCGGCACGCCCAAATTCGTCAACAAGGACTGATCCCTATGCGCTTTTCCACGATGCTCCTCGCCGGAGCTGCCTTGCCGCTTGCCGCCTGCACCACGATGGGGGACGAAACCGTGACGACCACGATAGATGAAGAGACGCTGGTCGAGACGACCGACCCCGCCCCGGTCGAAGTCGAAAGCGCCGACCAGGAAGACCCCTATCTCTGGCTCGAGGAAATCGAGGGCGAGGCTGCCCTTGCGCAGGTCAAGGAATGGAATGCCGAGACCGAGGCCAAGCTTGCCGACGTCCCGGGCGTCGAGGAACGCGCCGAACGTGCGCGCAAGATTCTCAACGATCCCAATCGCCTCGTCACCGGGAGCGTAATCGGAGACAAGGTCCTCAACCACTGGCAGGACGAAAACAACAAGCGCGGCCTGTGGCGCATTGCCGACCTCGACGACTATCTTGCGGGTGACCCCGAATGGACGACGCTGATCGACGTCGATGCGCTGTCGGAGGAAGAGGGCGAAGCATGGGTGTGGCACGGCGCCAACTGCCTCGCGCCCGCTTATGAGCGCTGCCTCGTGTCGTTGTCGCCCGGCGGTTCGGATGCCGACATCATGCGCGAATTCGACCTCACGACCGGCACCTGGGTCGAAGACGGCTTCATGGTCCCGCTCGGCAAGAGCTCGGTCGCATGGGTCGACGAAGACACGCTATTGGTCGCCAAGGACGAAGGCGGCGATTCGCTGACTGAAAGCGGTTACCCGCGCACTGCAAAGCTCTGGACTAGAGGGACGGACTGGAGCGAGGCGCGGCAAATTCTCGACGTCGAGCGAGAGCAGGTGTGGCTGTTCCCGACCGCGCTCATGGACGGCGACAAGCGCTGGATCTTCCTCCAGAGCGGTCCCGACTTCTTCAATCAGGATCGCTTCGTGCTGGTCGATGGCGAGCCGGTGAAGCTCGACCTGCCGCAGTCGGTCGAGCCGCAGGGCGTGCTCGACGGGCAATATATCGCGACGCTGGTCGATCCGCTCGGCGACTTTCGCACCGGCGACCTCGTCTCGTGGGACCTCGAAGCACTCGCGCGTGGCGAAACGCCCGCGCCCAAGCTCGTCATGCGTCCGACCGCCAGCCAGGCGGTCGACAGCGTGGCGACGACCGACAACAAGCTGTGGATCACCGCGCTCGACGACGTCTCGGGCAAGCTGTTCATTCTCGATCATGGCGAGGACGGCTGGACCGCTCCGGGCGTCATCGACCTGCCCGACAATTCGACGCTCGGCTTCGCAGCCGCCTCGGGCAAGCGCGACGTTGCGCTGGTGACGGTCAGTTCAATGCTCCAGCCGACGACGCTCTACGCGGTCGGGTCGGACGGCAGCACCACGACCGTCCAACAGCTTCCCGAGCAGTTCGACGCGTCGAACATGTCGGTCACGCAGCATTTCGCGACCTCGAAGGACGGGACGCGCATTCCCTATTTCCTCGTCAGGCGCAACGACGTGACCGAGCCGACGGGGACGCTGATCCACGCCTATGGCGGGTTCCGCGCACCCTCGCTGCCGCAATATCTGGTGTCCGAGCCGTCGCGCTCGGGCCCGCTCGCGCTCTTCTGGGTCGAAAGTGGCGGCGCCTACGTGCTCGCCAATATCCGCGGTGGCGGCGAATATGGGCCGGCATGGCACGAGGCGGCGCTGCGCGAGAAACGTCAGAACAGCTTTGACGACCTCGCGGCCGTGGCCGAAGACCTCATCGCGCGCGGCGTCGCGCGTGCCGATGGCGTCGCGATCTCTGGTCGTTCCAACGGCGGCGTGCTGACCGGGGCAGGGATCACCCAGCGTCCCGATCTCTATCGCGCCGCGATCATCGGCGCGCCGCTATTCGACATGAAGCGCTATCACAAGCTGCTCGCGGGTGCCTCGTGGGTCGGAGAATATGGCAATCCCGACGACCCCGCCGACTGGGCGTTCATGAAGGAGTACTCGCCCTATCAGAACATCAAGCCGGGCGTCGAATATCCGGCCACCTTCTGGTACCTCTCGACCAAGGACGACCGGGTCCATCCCGGCCATGCGCGCAAGGGCGCTGCACGGCTCGAGGCTTATGGCAACGACGTCTATTATCGCGAAAATCTCGAGGGCGGGCACTCGGTCTCGACCGACCAGGAAGCCAATGCCGTGCGCGCCGCGCTCGAGTGGGCCTTCATGATGAAGGAAGTCGGGACGACCGCGCCCGAATAGACGCTGTAACAATCGAAACAATTTGACGACAATTGGCACCCTCCTTCGCTGGCTCACGCCGCGGGGGAGGGTTATTCAATGAGCATCAACCCACGGGAGATGCTCGATGAGCGCGAAGTCCTTGATTGCGAAATGCCTTCTGACCGGCACGCTCCCGTCGGTTTTCCTGCTTGCAGCATTTGCTCCGGTGGATGCCGGACAGTCTTCCCCCGTCGAAGTGTACGAAGTCGACACTTCCCTGTCGGCACAGCAATTCCCCGCCCGATCCTCCCGATAGGGCAACCCAGGCGTGCCGATGAACAGAAGGGGCGTGGTGAGGTGAGCACCGCGCCCCTTTTGCCTAATCCTTGCTGAAGCGCTTCTTCGGCCCGCCCTTGCGATGGGGCTTCTTGAAGGGTGGTTTCCCGCCACGCGGCGACCGCGGTCGGTCCGGCTTCCTGCCAGCCGGCTTGATCTTGCCACGCGGCGCGGGCTTGTGAGGCTGCGGACTTGCCCGGTCGGGCGCCGGTTCGATGATCACGCCGCTATCGTCTTCGCCGTCGGGACCGCCGGTGCGCTGGAGCGCTTCGCAGAAACGATCGGCAATGCCGGTCGGGATCTGGAAGAAGGTGTCGTGCGGGTTGATACGGATCGCACCGACCTCGTTCTTGGTCACATGACCGCGGCGACAGATAAGCGGGAGCAGCCAGCGCGGATCGGCATTCTGGCGGCGTCCGATATTCATCCGGAACCACACCGTATCCTCGAACCCCTCCCGATGCTTCTTCTTGGGCTCGTCGCGGTCGTGACCGCCGCGCCCGCCAAGCAATTCCTCGGGCGCAGGCATCTTGGCGCGGTGCGCATGGACCAGCGCGAGAGCGATTTCCTCGGCGCTCTTTTTCTCGAGCAGTTGCGCGGCAAGTTCGCGGTCGGCGTCATTCGCCTCGACCGGCTCGACCAGCTTGTCGAGCAGGCGTTCGCGGTCCTTTTTCTGGATATCTTCGGCAGAGGGCGGGTCGGTCCATTGCGCGTCGATCTTGGCATAGCGAAGCATCGAGGCGACGCGTTTGCGGCGCGGGTAGGGCACCAGCAGGATCGCCGTGCCCTTCTTGCCCGCGCGACCTGTCCGCCCGGATCGATGCTGCAGCACTTCGGCGTCGCGCGGAATCTCGACGTGAATGACAAGGCTGAGCGTGGGCAGGTCGAGCCCGCGCGCGGCGACGTCGGTGGCCACGCAAACCCTGGCGCGCTGGTCGCGCAACGCCTGCATCGCCTGGTTCCGCTCGTTCTGCGAATGCTCGCCCGAGAGCGCGACGGCCTTGAACCCGCGCTCGAGAAGCGTCGAATGGAGATGCCGGACATTGTCGCGCGTCGCACAGAATAGGATCGCGGTCTCGGCCTCGTGGAAGCGAAGCAGGTTGACCACCGCATGTTCGATCTCGGCCGGGGATACGGTCACGGCCAGATATTCGATATCGCCATGTCCGCGTTCTTCGCCGACGGTCGAAATGCGAAGGGCATCGCGCTGGTACCGCTTGGCCAGTGCCACGATCGGCTTGGGCAGGGTGGCGGAGAAGAGGAAGGTGCGGCGCCCTTCGGGGGCGGCGTCGAGCAACTCTTCCAGGTCGTCGCGAAAGCCCATGTCGAGCATCTCGTCGGCTTCGTCGAGCACTGCGACGCGCAATTCCGAAAGGTCGAGTGCACCACGCTCGAGATGGTCGCGCAGGCGACCGGGCGTGCCGACGACGATATGCGCGCCCTGCCGAAGAGCGCGACGCTCGCGCGACGGGTCCATCCCGCCGACGCAGGTTGCGACCGAGGCATGGGCCTTTTCATAGAGCCAGCGCAGTTCACGGCTGACCTGGAGCGCCAGTTCGCGCGTCGGGGCGATCACCAGCGCCAGCGGCGCGCCGGGAGAGGGCAGTCGCTCCTTTTCGTCGAACAGCGAATCGGCCATGCCGAGGCCGAACGCGACCGTCTTGCCGGACCCCGTCTGGGCCGAGACGAGCAGGTCGCGTCCTCGCGCCTTCTCGGCAGCGACTTCATTCTGGACGGAGGTGAGCGAGGTATAGCCGCGCGCGGAGATGGCTTCGGAAAGAAGCGTAGGAAGACCGTTGATGTTCATGAGGCGGCCCGCTTGGTCCTAAACTGCGGCAATCACAAGGCAAATCGCCCGCACTTCGAAAAAGAAGCGCGGGCGACTGGCTTGAACATCCGTTCGGTTATGCGCCGATCAGCACCTCGGTGCCGATCTCGTTCATCGCATAGATGCGCTTGGCGAACTCCTTGGGAAGGCGAATGCAACCGGCGCTGGCGGGATAGCCAGGGTTGGGACCCGCATGAAGCGCGATGCCATATTCGTCGAGGAACTGCGTGTAGGGCATCGGCGTGTTGTCGTACGCCTTGGAATAGTGGATGTCCTTCTTCATCCACACCGGGAAGATGCCCTGCGGGGTCAGCTTGCCGTCACGCGCAGTGGTAACCGATGCGGCGCCCACCAGCGTGTCGCCCTTGTAGAAGAAGGCGAGCTGGCGCGAGATCGAAACGACCACGCGTGTTTCGCCCTTGGCGCCCTCATCGTTCCACTTGAATTTGTTGGGCGCGATCTCATGGACACCGAACCGCTCCTGCATGTCGCGATAGCCCTGTTCGGCCTGCTTGGCGGCCTCGGCGCGCGCGGCATAGGTTTCGAGCGTGTTCTTGCCGCCCGAAATATCGCCGAGCAGCGTCACTTCGGCGCGCGAATAGTCATATTCCACGCCATCGAAAAAGTAGGAGCGCTTGAGGTTCGAAGCGTCGACGGAGAATTCGGAGCGAACGTCGCTTTCGCTGTTTTCAGTGTTGGTTTCACTGGCGGAAACAGGGGTCGTCAAGACGAGCGAACCCGCCGCCAGCACAATGGCCAGCTGTTTCATCTGACAAACGTCTTTCGTATAAAATCGAGTTACAACACAAACGCTTAAGTCGCGGTTGGCGTTCCCGTTGCCCGCACTGATTCGCTACGTTTCGCGAATGATTCGCCTCTGTAGCGAAACGGCTTAACGCAAGCTTACGAGGCGGGTTCCAGCGGGTGGTGCTTGTCGAGATGTTTGCGGATGATGCGCAGGTTGCGGCTGTTCGAGCGGAAGAAGAAGTCGGGGACCACCCCGACGACCGGGATTGCGCCCAGCAGCATGTCGAACCCGATATTGAGGCTCATGCGCGCCATCTTCCATTTCGGCAGGCCGAGGTTGCGCGCTTCCCAGGCGATATAGCTGCCCAACGCCGCTGCGCTGACCGTGCCAACCCCCGGGATCAGCGACAGCATCGCATCGAGTCCGACCGGCTGGTTGATACCCGGCACGGTGAACATGCGCTCGAGCAGCACCTCGAGCTTTTCCACCCGTGCGCGGATGGCCTGCGGGTCCTTGCGCTTGGACGGGGGAATGGCATCGGTCATCGGGCGGTCTCCGGCGGCAACGGGTCTTTCAGGCCCGTCAACGGGTGAACGGCATAGCGGTTCTCGCTGAAGCCTGTCACGCCGGGTGCGACCAGCGACCATCGAATCGGCGCGGCGAGGGGGAGGAACAGGGCAGCGGCATCCATGCGCGCGCCGGCATCGGCGAGGATCGCCTGGCGCTGGCCGATGATCTGTGCATCGCGGGCCGCCTCGACCAATGCGTCGATTTCGGCATCGCAGACGCGGGCGCGGGAGCAAGAGAAGCGGCGGAGGAACCACGAGGCGCTGGGGGAGGGGGCGACGGCATCGACGAAGGCGAAGTCGGCGGATGCAGCGTCGGTTTGCTGGATCGTGATTCTTAAGGGGGCCCAGTCTTCGGCGAGGCGGGCCTGTAGGATTTGCGCGCCGGGGCCGTCGGGAAGGGCGAGGGAGAGGGTGACCGGTTCGTCGCCGACCAGCGCGCGCCAGCGTTCCGCCGCATTGGCGCGGGCGGTCTCGGGGTCGGCGAGCCAGTCGGGCTGGACAGGCGGGCGGGCGAGGTCGAGCCCGTCCTGCAGGATGGTCGCGCGCGGGGCGAGGGCGGGAACGCCGAGCTCCTCGATCAGCGCAGCGCGGTCGATGGCTTGTGAGAGGATCAATCGCGCTTCGGGCGTATCGAACGGCGCTCGCTCGGTCAGGGGGACGAGGCCGAACAGGCCCAGCACCGGATCGTAGCGAAGCGCGCCGCGCGGCACCGCGGCCTCGCGCACGAGCGGGAGCGAGGTGAAGTCGCCGCCGAGCACGAGTTCGGAATTCCCCGCGACGAAGGAGGCGATGGCGGCGCTGGCGCTTTCGATCGTCAGATGGACGCGCTCGCGGCCCTGCTCTTCGCCGAAGCGGTCGCGCAACACGCGTTCGAGATGCAGCGTGGCGCCATCGTTGTCGGCGTCGGGCTCGGCGATGGTGAATGGCCCGCTGCCCATCTCGTCGCGGCGAATGGCGAGCGCGGGATTGGCGAGCAGCGGCAGGAGATAGGGACGGGGCGCGACGAGACGCACCTCGATCACCCGCTCGGTCATTGCGCGCACGGCCTCGACCCCGCCCAGCGCATCGGCGAGCGGCACGTCGGCAAGCGCGAACTGGAGGGCGTCGGCGACGTCCTCGGCAACGATGCGGGTGCCGTCGGGCCATTCGCCGCGCGCCAGGCGGAAGATGTAGCTGCGCCCGTCGGCGCTGACATGCCAGCTTTCGGCGAGCGCCGGCTGGATCTGGCCGCGTGCATCGAACACGACCAGCCCTTGCGCGGTGGCGCTAACGAGCACGTCGTCGCTATCCTCGCGATCGGCGATGATGGTGACATGGGTCTCGCCCGGGCCGCTCCCTGTACATCCCGCCAAAGCGAAGGGCGCGGCGAGGGCAAGGAAGGTAGCGGTCATGCGCATGGTGCAACCTCTACCCCGTCCGGTGCGCGGCGCAAGGCCCGGTTCATGGCCGCGATGCGATGGACAGGGAGGAAGTCAATCGCTATAGCTGTGTTAGACATGTAATACGGCACTGCCCGCCGAGTAGAGGGAGTCATCTTGGCCGAGCGCGACATCGAGATCTTGCCGATCGATGATTCGGGAGAGGGTGCGCTGCCCCCGTCCGATGTCGAGACGCCGCGCCGTCGCCACAAATGGCTCAAATGGGGCTTTTACGGATTTTCCGCGCTCTTCTTCATCACCATCATCTGGCTGGTCGTGACTGCGCCGCTCGGCCGCAGCCTCGAACCGCTCAAGGAGCCTGCGCTCGTCTTCATGAGCCAGGAGGGGCAGCCGATCTCGCGCAGCGGCCAGATCAAGGACGAACCGGTCGAGGTCGCGCAGCTGCCCGCGCACGTCACCCAGGCGTTCGTCGCGATCGAGGACCGGCGCTTCTATTCGCATTGGGGCGTCGATCCGATCGGCATCGGTCGCGCGGCGGTCGCCAATGCCGAAGCCGGCGGCGTGACGCAGGGCGGGTCGACCATCACCCAGCAGCTCGCCAAGACCAGCTTCCTGTCGGCCGAGCGGTCGTTCAAGCGCAAGGCGCAGGAAGCGATCATCGCGCTGTGGCTGGAGGCGTGGCTGTCCAAGGACGAGATCCTCTCGCGCTATCTCTCCTCCATCTATTTCGGCGACGGGGTCTACGGATTGCGCGCGGCCAGTCGCCATTATTTTGATCGCGAGCCCGAAGCGCTCGACCTGGCGCAGGCGGCGATGCTGGCGGGGGTCGCCAACGCGCCGTCGCGGCTTGCCCCGACGCGCAACCTCGACGGGGCGCAGGAGCGTAGCCGGCTGGCGCTGGCCTCGATGGTCGACAATGAGTTCATCACGGAGGCGCAGGCGCAAGTGCGCATGGCTCGCCCGCAGGGCAGCCGCGCGAGCCTGCCGAGCGGGACCTATTTCGCCGACTGGGTCGCACCGCAGGCGCGTCGCGAGATCAAGCCGAGTTATGGCGTCACGCGCGTGCCCACCACGCTCGATGCCGACCTCCAGCGCATCGCGGTGCGCAGCGTCATCAACGCGCCGATCGGCGATGCCCAGATCGCGTTCGTGGCGATGCGCCCGACGGGCGAGGTCGTCGCGATGGTCGGGGGTCGGAGCTACAAGAAGTCGCCATTTAACCGCGCGACGCAGGCCAAGCGCCAGCCGGGCAGCGCGTTCAAGACGATCGTCTATCTCGCCGCGCTGCGATCGGGCTGGTCGCCCGACGACATGATCGAGGATACGCCGATCGAGGTCGACGGTTGGAGCCCGCGCAATAGCGATGGCCAGTATCGCGGTCGCATCACGCTGAAGGAAGCGTTCGCCCGCTCGTCCAATGCCGCGACCGTGAGGCTGGCGCAGATGGTCGGTCACGACGCGATCGTGCAGACGGCGCGCGAGCTGGGCATCACTGCCGACCTGCCCGAGGCGGCGAGCCTTCCGCTCGGCACTGCGGGCATCAGCTTGCTCGAGATGACGGCCGCGCATGCCGCGATCCTGTCGGGGCAATATCCGGTCACCGTCGAGGGGTTGGCGCTACCCGCCGAGGAGCGGTTCGGTCGTCGCCAGGCGGGGCTCGACCCGGACGAGGAGTGGGCGCCGATGCTCGAACTGCTCTACGCCGCGGCCAATGAAGGCACGGGTCGCCGCGCCGCGCTGCGCACGCCGACCTTTGGCAAGACCGGCACGACGCAGGACAATCGCGACGCGGTGTTCATCGGCTTTGCCGGCAATCTGGTCGTCGGCGTCTGGGTTGGCCATGACGATAATCGCTCGCTCGGCGACATCAGTGGCGGGGGCGCGCCCGCGCGCGTGTTCCGCAGCTTCATGTCGAGCGCGTTGCAGGTCGATGGCGCGCGCGGACCGCGCCTGCCGCGCGACTTCAACCCGAATCGCCCGCGCCTGCCGGACCGCCAGACTCCGGTTCCCTCCGAATTGGACGATGCGCTCGAGAATTTCGCGAAGGAGCTAATCGATTTTATCGAAAATCTCTGAATTTCCGGGATTTCTTTCCGAAATGAGCGCGATCGGCCGCCGCCGATTTTAAGCATTTCTCAACCAATTCGGCCCTAGATGAAGCCAACCAACGCGAGAGGACCGCGTGGGTTTTTGGGGGGAAGCCCCAACTGTGGAGCCATTAGGAGACCCGTTATGTTCACGAAGCTTCTCAAGAACGAAGACGGCGCGACTGCCATCGAATATGGTCTGATTGCCGCCCTGATTGCCGTTGCCGCCATTGGCGCGATGGGCAACATCGGTAACGCGCTGGGCAACACGTTCAACGACGTTTCGAACGACCTCGAATAGTATTCGGGCAACTTCGAATGAATGACGGCGGTGCTCTTCGGAGCGCCGCCGTTTTTCATTGCGCCTTTACCGGGCGGTTATCCGAGCATGGTTAAATTAATTTAACGGCGCGGTTTAAGCCTTTCTCAACGCCTTCGCGCTTAATTGGCCTCATCCGGTGCATTGGACCGCATCGGTCGGGGACCTTCCCCGAAGTTGTGGAATCATTAGGAGACCAGTTATGTTCACGAAGCTTCTCAAGAACGAAGACGGTGCGACCGCCATCGAATATGGCCTGATTGCCGCCCTGATTGCCGTTGCCGCCATTGGCGCCATGGGCAACATCGGTAACGCGCTGGGCAACACGTTCAACGACGTTTCGAACGACCTCGACTAAGTCGTAAGTCAGTTCGACCAAGAAAGCGGCGGTGCTCCTCGGAGCGCCGCCGTTTTTCTTTTGGCGCCGCACCAACGAAAAAGGCGCCCGGGGAGCGCCTTAGACGTCGAAAGGATGGTGGAGCCGAGGGGGGCGTCAGCCGGCCGCAGGCCGTCGAACCCCCTGATGAGTGTTCGGTCCAGGAACACAAACGAAAAAGGCGCCCGGGGGCGCCTTAGACGTCGAAAGGTGGTGGAGCCGAGGGGGATCGAACCCCTGACCTCTACACTGCCAGTGTAGCGCTCTCCCAGCTGAGCTACGGCCCCATTTCGTTCGCGCCGTTTAAAACTTTTGGAGCGCGATGCAACCCCAAATTCTTCGGTCGCGCGAACGACCTTAATTGTCGTCGTCGTCGCCGTCGTCGGTCTTGACGACCTTGATGTCGTCGTCGCCCGTGTCGAGGTCGACATCGTCGTCGGCGCTGCCGCCGTCATCGTCCTCGACATCCTCGAGATCGTCGGCGGCGAGATCCTCGTCCTTCTTCTTTTTCTTGTCGTCGTCGTCGAAGGGCAGCGGCTGCTTCGACTTGAGGACCGGCTCGGGGATAAACTCGGTGCCGCATTCGATGCAGGTGACGGGATCGTCATTGCCCAGATCGTAGAAGCGGGTCGAGCATTTCGGGCAGGTCCGCTTGGTGCCCCATTCGGGTTTGACCATCGGTGATAATTCCTAAGCTAGAATCGGTTGTCTGACGGACACGGGCATGTGCCCGCATCACGGATGGCGCGCGCCTTGCCATAGCGGGTCGCGGCTGTCAAAGCGCATGGCCATGAGCGACATCATTATCGCGGTCGACGGGCCGGCAGCATCGGGCAAGGGCACCATCGCGAAGGCGCTGGCGAACCATTACGGACTGCCGCACATGGATACCGGCATGCTCTATCGCTCGGTGGCGCTGGCGCTGTGGCGCTTCGGGGGCAATGCAGGCAACGAATTCGAAGCGCTGCGCGCGGTCGAGGGGATCGAGCAGATCGATCCGGGCGACGAGGAATTGCGCTCCGAGACGATCGGCAAGCTGGCGAGCAAGGTTTCGGCCTATCCGAGCGTACGCGAGGCGCTGCTCGAGCGGCAGCATGGCTTTGCGCGGCAGGAGGGTGGAGCGGTGCTCGATGGGCGCGATATCGGTACGGTGATCTGTCCCGACGCCTCGGCCAAGCTGTTCGTGACCGCGACGCCCGAAATCCGCGCTCAGCGGCGGCACAAGGAGCTGACGGGGCGCGGGGTCGATGCGCATTATGACGATATCCTCATCGATATTCGCGCGCGCGACGAGCGCGATGCCGGCCGCGACGCCGCGCCGCTGGTGCAGGCCAAGGATGCCGACTTGCTAGATACGTCCGATCTGACTATAGAGCGCGCCGTCCAGCGGGCGATTGCGCTCGTGGAAGCCCGTCTCCAGGCGAGCCGCTAATTTTTCCAGTCACTTAGGCTGGGGGCTTGGCCGCTTTCCCGCCTGTCGTAGCTTCCGCGTCCTTTCGTCCAAGGATGTTTCGCCGGGGATGGGCCTCGGCGGGGCGGTTTTCAGGTTTGTCCAAGTCCGCATTTCGGAAACGCCGGCCATGGTGGTCGGGTTCGCGGCAGACCCAGAGACGAAAGACACTGTTATATGGCCGATACGGCATTTCCCACGCGCGACGATTTCGCCGCGCTTCTCAATGAAAAACTCGGCGGTGAAGACGAAGGCTTCGAAGGCAAGGTCGTCACCGGCAAGGTCACCGGCATCGAGAACGACCTCGCGGTCATCGACGTTGGCCTCAAGAGCGAAGGCCGCGTGCCGCTTCGCGAATTCGCACAGCCCGGCCAGAAGGCCGAAATCGAAGTCGGCGACGAAGTCGAAGTCTATGTCGACCGCGTCGAGAACGCCAACGGCGAAGCCATGCTCAGCCGCGAACGCGCCCGCCGCGAAGCCGCCTGGGACAAGCTCGAGAAGGAATATGAAGCCGACAGCCGCGTCGAAGGCGTGATCTTCGGCCGCGTGAAGGGCGGCTTCACCGTCGACCTCGGCGGCGCCGTCGCCTTCCTGCCCGGCAGCCAGGTCGACATCCGCCCCGTGCGCGATGTCACCCCGCTGATGGATATTCCGCAGCCCTTCCAGATCCTCAAGATGGACCGTCGCCGCGGCAACATCGTCGTGTCGCGTCGCGCGATCCTCGAGGAAACCCGCGCCGAACAGCGCAGCGACCTCATCCAGAGCCTCACCGAAGGCCAGGTCATCGAAGGCGTCGTCAAGAACATCACCGATTACGGTGCGTTCGTCGACCTCGGCGGCATCGACGGCCTGCTGCACGTCACCGACATCAGCTACAAGCGCGTCGGTCACCCGAGCGAAGTGCTCAACATCGGTGACAAGCAGAAGGTGCAGATCATCCGCATCAACCGCGAGACCCAGCGCATCAGCCTCGGCATGAAGCAGCTGGAAGCCGATCCTTGGGAAGGCGCAGTCGCCAAGTACCCGGTCGACGGCACCTTCACGGGCCGCGTCACGAACATCACCGAATATGGTGCCTTCGTCGAGCTGGAGCCGGGCATCGAAGGCCTGGTCCACGTTTCGGAAATGAGCTGGACCAAGAAGAACGTCCACCCGGGCAAGATCGTCTCGACCAGCCAGGAAGTCGAAGTGAAGGTCCTCGAGGTCGACGAAGAAAAGCGTCGCATCTCGCTCGGCCTCAAGCAGGCGCAGGAAAACCCGTGGCACGAGTTCGCGGAGAAGTTCCCGGTCGGCACCGAAGTCGAAGGCGAAGTCAAGAACTCGACCGAATTCGGCCTGTTCGTCGGTCTTCCCGGCGACGTCGACGGCATGGTCCACATGTCGGACATCGCCTGGGGCGTCTCGGGCGAGGAAGCGCTGGCGCTTCACCACAAGGGTGAAACCGTCAAGGCGGTCGTCCTCGACGTCGACGTCGAGAAGGAGCGCATCAGCCTCGGCATGAAGCAGCTCGAGCGTGGCGGTGTCACCGCTTCGGGTTCGGGCGTGAACAAGGGCGAAGTCGTCACCGTCAACGTCCTCGACGTGCGCGACGGCGGTCTCGAAGTGCAGGCCGGCGAAGACGGCCCGATCGGCTTCATCCGCCGCTCGGACCTTGGCCGCGACCGCGACGAGCAGCGTCCGGAGCGTTTCCAGGTCGGTCAGAAGTTCGACGCGATGGTCACTGGTTTCGACCGGTCGAAGAAGCCGAACTTCTCGATCAAGGCCTACCAGATCAACGAAGAAAAGCAGGCCGTGAAGGATTACGGTTCGTCGGATTCGGGTGCCTCGCTCGGCGACATCCTCGGCGAAGCGCTCAAGCAGAAGGACGAGAAGTAAGCTTCTCGCTCCATCCGCTGCGGCTTTTCCGCAACGAAATGAAGAAGGGCGGTGCAACCGGGTTGCATCGCCCTTTTTTTCATTGCATCTCTGCAGCCTACGGTCCTCCGGGGGGAGGGCAATTATTAAGAAATTTGGGGGACAAGGCCCGACATGATCCGTTCCGAACTCGTCGCCAAGATCTGCGAGGATTTTCCCGATCTCACCCAGCGTGAGGTCGAAAATGTTGTGTCGTCGCTGTTCGACGCCATCACCGACCAGCTGGCCGAGGGCGGGCGCGTGGAATTGCGCGGCTTCGGTGCCTTTTCGACCCGTCACCGCGATGCGCGCGTCGGGCGCAACCCGCGCACCGGCGAAGCGGTCCAGGTCGACGCCAAGCGCGTGCCGTACTTCAAGCCGGGCAAGGAAATGCGCGAGCGATTAAACCTAAACGCGGCCGCCAACGATTAGGCGGCGCCGGGATACCGATGCCCGGCTGGCGATCAGCGGACGTGGCGGAATCGGTAGACGCTGGAGACTTAAAATCTTCTTCCCGTAAGGGAGTGCGGGTTCGAGTCCCGCCGTCCGCACCAATTCAGCCCCGATTCCAACGCGAATTGCTGCTCGAAGTGGATAAAAAATTAATTATCTCGCGCTAATGCGGCGAGGTGACCGAGTTTACCCCTTCCGCCCTCCTGAAAGGGCTAATCGGTTCGGCGCGCCTGCGCCGTGACCTGCTCGTGCTCCCGATCCTGGTGAGCGCGGTGGGGCTGCTCATCTGGAACGGCAGCGGGTTTTACGACACCTTCCTCAATGCCGGCGAGGAATTTACCGACGATCTCAAGATCGCGTCGACGACGCTGACGCTCAACGTCGCGCTCATCCTGTTCGGCTGGCGCTATTATGTCGACGTCCAGCAGGAAGTGCAGCGCCGCAAGGAAAGCGAAGAGCGCGCCGCCAAGATCGCGTCGACCGACGGCATGACCGGATTGCTCAACCGCAAGGGATTTGCCGAAGCGGGCGAGCGTTTTCGCGACCTCGCGATCGAACGCGGGCTCGAACTGGTCATCATGTCGATCCGCCTCTATCGCTTCAAGCTGGTCAACGATCGCCACGGCTATGACGTGGGGGACGAAGTGCTGCGCCGGATCGCCAAGGACCTCGATGAATCGGTCGGGGATTCGGGCGCCGTGGCGCGTGTCGCGGGCGACGAGTTCGCCGTCATCACCATGCGCGCCGCGGGCCGCAACGAGCGCGTGGACGCGCTTGCCGAGGCGCTGCTCGAAATCGCCGTGCGTCCGATGCTGATCGACGACAACATGATCCATGTCGGCGCCTTCGTCGGCGTCGCCAGCGCGCCGGCCAACGATGTCGTGGTGCGCGACCTGCTGCGCCGCGCGGACATTGCCGAGGCCGAAGGCCGCGCCAGCCGCATCGCACGACCCGTCTGGTTCGACGAGCGTATGGAGCGCGAATTGCTGGCCTATGGCGAAGTCGAACAGGGCATTCGTGTCGGGCTGGAAAACAGCCAGTTCAAGCCGTTTTTCGAGCCGCAGGTCGACCTCGAGACGGGCGACGTGCTCGGATTCGAGGTGCTCGCGCGCTGGGAGCATCCGCTGCTCGGCCTGATCGGGCCGACCCGCTTCATTCCGGTCGCGGAGGAGAACGGGCTGATCGAAGCGTTGTCCGAGCAGGTGATGACCAAGGCGCTGACCGAGGCGATGACCTGGGAGCGGACGGTCGACATCTCGGTCAACATTTCGCCGACCCAGCTCAACGACAGCTGGCTGGCGCAAAAGCTCGTCCGCATCCTGACCGAAACCGGCTTTCCGGCCGACCGGCTGATCGTCGAGATCACCGAAAGTTCGCTGTTCGCCGATCCCGAATTGGCCAAGTCGATCGTCGCGAGCCTGAAGAACCAGGGCGTGCGCGTGTCGCTCGATGATTTTGGCACCGGCTATTCCTCGCTCGCCCACTTGCGCGCGCTGCCGTTCGACATGATCAAGATCGACCGCAGCTTCGTCGCGGGCATCAACCGAGATCGCGAGAGCGAGGCGATCATCCGCGCGGTGACGACGCTGGCATCCGCCCTCGACATTCCGGTCACGGTCGAGGGTGTCGAGACCGCCCGCGCGCATACCAAGCTGCTCGAGCTCGAATGCCAGGTCGGGCAGGGCTGGTTCTTCGGCAAGCCGATGAGCGGGGACCAGGCCGCACAGCTGGTCCGCCTGCGCGATCCCAAGGCCAGCGACCTGCCCACCGAGACCGAAGAGCCGACGCCGACCCGCCGCGCGGGTTAGTTCCTCGATCGAGCGACGAACGCGCCTTCTGTTCCAGCTTGGGACAGGGGGAAGCATTTCGCCTGCGCGGCATTGAAATCATGGTGAAGGAAGTCTTAAAGTTCTCTCCATGATGGAATTGCATTCGCGACCCAAGAAGCAGCCGATCACGTTCGAGGAGCCTGTGAAGGCTCGCGCCGTGGCGCTGCGCATGCCGCGGATCAGCGAGGATGTGCGGCTCTTCGCACTGACCTTCCTCAGCGGTTTTCTCTTCACCGCCTTGTTCATCGCCTAGTCGACGAGGCGGTGGAGCCGCCAGCCGAACCAGGCGGCGACCAGCCCGAACCCGAACACGATCCACAGGCTCTGCGTGACGGTGATCGACGCCGCGTAGGATGCGGTGAGCGCCAGTGAGGCTGCGACCATCAACCCCGAATTGACGACATTGTTGGCCGCGACCGCGCGCGCGGTCTCGCCGGGCGCGACGTGGGTGGTGAGATAGGCGTAGAGCGGCACGACATACATGCCCGCGAGCGCGGCGATGAAGAACAGGTCGACGAGGATCAGGAGCCCCGACGGAGCGGCCAGGAAATCGGAAACGGGCATGGTGCCCGCGGCGGCGCCCTCGAAGCCCGACGTTCGGCGGACGAGATCGGCGACGAAGGCCATCATGCCGATCGCCGCCCAGTGGCTGTAGCGCGCGCTGACCTCGCCCTTGAGGAGGCGGTTGATGACCACCGAGCCGATCGCCACCCCGACCGAGAAGGAGGCGAGGAAAAGCGTGGCGACGCCGGGGTCGGCGCCCAGCGCGTTCTTGACCAGTGGCGGGAAGATGGCGGCGAGCATCGTCCCCATCGCCCAGAACAGGCTGATGCAGACGATCGCGAGGCGGATGCGCGGGCGGTGGAGAAACTCGCTTAGGAGCCGGGTGGTCGAGCGCAGGATGTTCCAATCGAGTTTCAGCCTGTCGGTCGCGGTCTCGGGCGGGGCGGGGGGCACGTGGCCCGCGAACAGTCGGCCCACGATAGCGGTCAGGATGACGAGGAAGGCGCCCCAGCCCGCGCTGAGCGTGCCGGTGGCGTCGGTGTAGATGACAAGCCCGCCGACGACGATGCCGACCAGAATCGCGACATAGGTCGCCGCCTCGACCAGCCCGGTGCCGCCGAGCACTTCGTCTTTCTTAAGGTGCTGGGGGAGGAGGGCGTATTTGATCGGGCCGAAGATGGTCGACTGGAGCCCGGTCGCGAACAGCATGGCGAGCAGCAGCGGAACGCTCTTGAGCACCAGCCCGATCGCGCCCAGCGCCATGATCGCGATCTCGGCACTCTTCACGTGGCGGATGATCGCGGCCTTGTCGTGGCTGTCGGCGAGCTGGCCCGCGAGTGCGGAGAAGAGGAAGAAGGGGAGGATGAAGAGGCCGCCCGCCACCGCCGAGAAGGTCGCTTCCTGCCCCGGGTCGGCATAGATGCCGTAAATGACGATCAGCACCATCGAGGTGCGGTAGAGATTGTCGTTGAAGGCGCCGCAGAAGAGCGTCGCGAAGAGCGGACCGAAGCGGCGCTTGCCGATGAGAGACAGTGTCGAAGCCAAGGATCGGAGCGCCTGACGGTTGCGGTTGGCGCGAGCCTAGCGGGGTCGACCGAAGCCGCCAAGCGCTGCGGAAAATTGCCGTTTGCGCGATGGTGCGCGCTCGCCTAATCATGGCAGCGCATGCTGACCCTTCCCAACATCCTGACACTGTCGCGCATCCTTGCGGTGCCGATCCTAGTCTACCTGCTATGGAAGCCGAGCCCGATCGACTACTGGATCACCTGGGTGCTGTTCTCGATCGTCGGGATTACCGACTATTTCGACGGCTATCTGGCGCGGGCGCAGGGGCAGATCAGCCGGCTAGGGCAGTTTCTCGACCCGATCGCCGACAAGATCATGGTCGCCGCGGTGCTGATCATGCTGATCGCCAGCCGCAAGGTGCCCGACGAGCCCGAGCCGGTGATCGCCGGACTGACCGTAATCCCCGCGCTGATCATCCTGATGCGCGAGATCATCGTGTCGGGGCTGCGCGAATTCCTTGGGCCGCTCAACGTTTCGGTGCCGGTCAGCCGGCTGGCGAAGTGGAAGACGACCTTCCAGATGCTGGCGCTGGGTGCGCTGATCCTGTCGGGGGCGCTGCCGAGCCAGCTGTGGATCCACGATGTGGGCATCTGGTCGCTGTGGCTGGCGGCGGCGCTGACGCTGATAACCGGTTACGACTATCTGCGCGTCGGCCTGAAGCACATGGACTGAGCTAGGCGAGTTTCGCCAGCGCTTCTCCGAGCAGTTTGAATTCCTTCGCGCGCGGGCTCGACTTGCGCCAGGCGAGTGCGACGCGGCGCGCGTCGTGGACGCTTTCGAGCGGGCGGGCCTCGATGCCCGTGCCCTCGAGAATGCCAGCCTTGATCGCCATTTCGGGGACGAAGGTCAGCCCGAGCCCGTTCTCGACCATCTGCACGAGCGTGTGGAGCGAGGTACCCATCATGGCGGCGGAGGCGCGCAGCTCGGGGCGGTTGCACGCGGCCAGCGCGTGATCCTTGAGGCAATGGCCGTCCTCGAGCAGCAGGAGGCGCCCTTCCTCAATATCCTCGGGCGGGATGGCGCCCTGGGGCGGGGCCTCGCTGCCGGGGAAGGCGAGGAGCAGGCGGTCGGCGAACAGGTCGATGCTGTCGACATCGCCGCACGCGAAGGGGAGGGCGAGGACGACTGCGTCGAGCTGTCCGCGGTGGAGCGCCTCGCAGGCCGACTGGCTGGTCTCTTCGCGGAGGAATAGCTGCAGGTCGGGATAATCCTTGCGCAGCGCGGGAAGAAGCTTGGGGAGGAGGAAGGGAGCGATCGTAGGAATGACGCCCAGGCGTAGCTCGCCGGTCAGCGGGCGGCCCTGGGCGCGCGCGACGTCGGCCATCTCTTCCGCCTCGTGGAGAACGCGGCGGGCGCGGTCGGCGATGCGCTCGCCGAGCCGAGTGAAGCGGACGACGCGCCGCGTGCGCTCGACCAGCGTGACGCCGAGCAGGCTCTCGAGCTCGCGAATGCCCGCCGACAGGGTCGACTGGGTGACGAAACATTGCTCTGCAGCGCGGCCGAAATGACCCTGTTCGTGGAGCGCCACGAGATATTGCAATTGCTTGAGGGTCGGCAGGTGCACGCTCAATCGATTTCTCCAATCACAATTATCGATATTATCGCTTTGAACGATAAGCAAGCCCTGCCCATATCGCGCCGCGACCGGGCGGCTGTTCGCGCTGCCCCACCAAAATTCATCTCAATCCAACCATGGAGAACGACGATCATGTTGACCGTTGGCGATACGCTTCCGCCGCTTAAAATCCCCGTCCAGCAGGGCACCGCTTCGCTGCCCGGCGACGAAACGCTCGACCTGGGCAAGACCGACGGCAAGTGGAAAGTGCTCTTCTACTGGCCCAAGGACTTCACCTTCGTCTGCCCGACCGAGATCGTCGGCTACGGCCAGCTCAAGGGCGAATTCGCGAAGAATGACGCGGTGCTGATCGGCGCGTCGACCGACACCAGCCACGTTCACTTCGCCTGGCGCCAGTCGGACCCGCAGCTTGCGGCTGCCGATTTCCCGTGGCTGGCGGACAATGCCAAGAAGCTCGCCGATGCGCTGGGCATCGTCCATGCCGACGAAGGCGTCGCCTATCGCGCGACCTTCATCATCGACCCCGACAATGTCATCCAGCACGTGTCGGTGAACGGGCTCAACGTCGGTCGCAACCCGGCGGAAACGCTGCGCATCCTGAAAGCGCTGCAGACCGAGGAACTGACCGCCTGCAACTGGAACGAGGGCGAAGAAGTCCTGCGTCCGGTCGCTGCGTAAACGTTCCCAAACGAGGAAGGGCGGGGCGGCCATCACGGTCGCGCCGCCCTTTGTCGTTTTGAATTCGCGCCAATTGCCCTTACATTGGGGGCAAGGAAGGAAGCGGAAAGCGATCATTTGTCCCTGACGGCCTATCTCGACAGCGTCAAAGCCCGTGACCCTGCCGCGCGCTCGCGGTGGGAGGTGCTCTTCTATCCCGGCGTCATCGCGCTCGGGCTGCACCGGCTGGCGCACTGGCTCTATGGCGGCAAGCTCTTTTTCCTGGCGCGAATGGTCAACCATTTCGCGCGCGCCATCACGCAGGTGGATATCCACCCCGGAGCCAAGATCGGGCGCAATTTTTTCCTCGACCACGGATTTTCGGTCATCGGGGAGACCAGCGAGATCGGCGACAATGTCACCATCTACCAGTGCGTGACGCTGGGCGGGACCAACCCGTTCGACGGGGAAGGGGGCAAGCGCCACCCGACCATCGCCGACGGGGTCGTCATTGGCTCGGGTGCGCAGATCCTGGGGCCGATCACGGTAGGTGCCGATGCGCGCATCGGTGCGGGCGCGGTGGTGACGAAGGACGTACCGGAAGGCGCGACCATGGTCGGGCGCGTCGCGCGTGCGGTGCCCGTCGAGGCGGAGGGCAAGCGCAAGTTCCTGCCCTACGGGACGCCATGCGACGAGCTGGGCGATCCGGTGCTGCAGCGATTGTGCGAGCTCGAGCAGGAGATCAAGGCGCTGCGGGCCAAGGTTGGCGAAGAAGCCGACGACGAGGCGCCCGGTGAGCATGTCGGAGACATTCGCGCGTGAGCGTGGTGACGCCCTTCCCGCGACCCGGTGAAGGGCGGCAGGTGGCCTCGTTCGACCGTCGCGAATTCCTGACCATCCTCGACATTTACGGCCGCATGGTCGCGGCAGGGCATTGGAAGGATTATGCGCTGCGCATGGACCCCGATGTTGCGGTGTTCGCAGCCTTCCGCCGCACTGCAGAACATCCCGAAATCCGGATCGAAAAACGCCCCCTGCTTGCGCGCAAGCAGGGGGCGTATCTCCTTGTGGCCGAACATGGCCAGGTGTTGAAGCGGGGGCACGAACTGAAACCCGTGCTCGCCCCGCTTGAACGACGGCTTATCCGACTGGTTCGGGACTGATCGCCTTGGCGCCCTCCAGCGAGGGCAGCTTGGCGGTCAGCGAGGCCGGAAGCATCGACACGACGCGAATGCGCGCCTGGTGCCAGAAGGCCGACAGCAGCAGCAGCGCCGAGCCGATCACCAGTGCCGTCAGCGCCACATTGAGCTCGACCGCGCCGAAGCGCTCGAACAGGTCCGACAGCGCCCACAGCACATAGGCCAAAGCCGAGACCAGCATCGCGCGGCGATCAATCGCCAGTGCGAGCAGGCCGAGCAGGACGTAGAGGCCGACCGCGAGCAGGCCTTCACCCATGCTGGCATCGCCATCGCGCAGGCCGAGCAGCGTGAAGACCGGATGCACGATCATGACCGCAGCGGCGAGGTGGAGCCAGAAGGCGACGTCGCTGCGCCGCGTAATGCGATCGGGATCGCTCGCGTCCCAACGCATGGCATAGATGAAGATCGCGATGCCCAGGGCCAGCACGATGGCGAGCATGGCATTGGCGAAGGCGTCGCCCTCGAGACCGGCGGAGGCAAGTCCCGCCCCGATCAGGCCCGCGACGATGCCCGCGACCGCGACGGCGCCTGCGGCGACGGTGATCGGCACCTTGAAGGTCTTCCAGTGCAGCCATGCCGCACCGGCGGTGACTGCGAAGGTGATGGCGATGAGGATGCCGCCGATCATTTCGCTCGGCTCGCTGCCACCCGCTTCAACAATCATTGCGAGCGCGCTGCCGACGGCGGTGAAGACCCCGCCGACGAACCCGCCCAGCAAGACGATCGAGGGCAGCGCCATGCGCTTCTTGGCAGTGAAATAGGTGGCGAGGCCCCAGGCGACTGCCGCCATCGCGATGCCGGCAACGGGCGAAGGGCCGTCGGTGTCGACGGTGAGTCCCATCGACTGGCCGACCGACTGGCCGATCCAGGTGACCGCCACGAACAGGATGACGGTCGCGATGGACACGAAGATGTCGTTGAAGCCGAGGATGAAGCGGAAATGCTCCTGGTCCACGGTCGGCGTCGAGCGCGCCTGGGCGACATAGGCGCGCAGGGCATCGGCCGAGCCTTGCGTGATCGCGCCCGCCGTGACGGCGTCGTCAATCTCTTGCTGGCTGTACATAGATTAGTTCTCCCCCTTGAATGGCAGGGAAACTACGCCTAACTGTGTTATGGTGTCAATACACTGGGAAGAGCGTGCATGTGCAACCTCTATTCGATGACCGCGACGGTCGACGAGATGAAGAAGCTGTTCGGCGGCTTCGAAGGGGATCGTGCGAACGTGGCGAGCTATCCCGAAATCTATCCCGGCCGGATGGCGCCCGTGCTGCGCAAGGAAGAGGGCGCGCTCCGGCTGAACGAGATGCAATGGGGATTTCCCGGCCCGCAGGCCGCCAAGGGGCGGCCCGTCACCAACGTGCGCAACCTGTCCTCGCCCTTCTGGCGCTCGGCGCTGGGCAATCCCGCGCGCCGCTGTCTCGTGCCCGTCACGCGCTTTTCGGAATGGTCGCAGGCGCCAGACCCGGCGACGGGGCGCAAGGTGAAGCACTGGTTCGGGCTGGCGGACGAAAGCCTGTTCGCCTTTGCCGGCATCTGGCGGAAGGGCGAGGAGGCGCCCTATTTCGCCTTCCTGACCTGCGAACCCAACGCCATGGTCGGGGCGGTGCATCCCAAGGCGATGCCGGTGATGCTGGCACCGCAGGATCATGACCGCTGGCTCGAAGACGAAACCGAAACTGCTTGTGCGCTGGCGCGTCCGTATGACGACGCCGCGATGACCCAATTTGCCTGAAGGAGGCACGTGATGGCCAAGAAGAAGAAAAAGAACGAGATTCTCGAGGAGGCCGAGGCTGCCGAGGAGCTCAAGCGCAAGAAAAAGAAGAAGAAAAAGAAGAAAGAGAAGAAGGCCAAGAAGGTGCGGGTCGCCGAGCTGGTCGAAGATGATGCGCCCGAGGACGAGCAGTCGAAGCGCAAGGAGGCGCTCGACAAGGTCGGGGAGCTGTTGGACCATCCGCTGGTCGCCGACGTGGTGGCCGCCGGGGCGGTTGCCGCGGTTGCCGCCCTAGCCGAAAACAAGGCCACGCAGGCGCGCGGGACGAAGACCGGCAGCCGGACGATGCTCAAGATGGCGGGCGCGGCAGCGGCTGCGGCGATCGGTAAGCGGCTCAAGGCCGAATATGACGCGATGAAGCCCGAGGACGAGGACGACGAGGGCTAGAAGCTGAGCAGGGTGAGGCGCGCGCGGCCGACCGCGCGGCTGGTCTCCAGCGCGAAGGGGCCGGGGTCGACCTCTTCCTTCTTGTCGGTCTCGATCGCGAGCCACCCGCCAGGCGCGAGCCAAGCGGCATCGGCGACCGCGCTCACTACCGCATCGCCGCTCCCGACCGCGTAGGGCGGGTCGGCGAGGATCAGATCGAACGGAGGATCGACGGGCGACAGGCGCTGGGCGCTGGTCGGGCTGACCGTGGCGTTAGCCTTCAGCGCTTCGATATTGGCCCGGATCGCGGCGAGGGCCTCGCGGTCGGTCTCGACGAAGCGGGCCTCGGCGGCGCCGCGCGAAAGCGCCTCGAGGCCGAGCGCGCCCGACCCGGCGTAGAGATCGGCCACGCGCAGCCCTTCGAAGCTGCCGAGGCGGCTGGCGAGCATCGAGAAGAGCGTCTCGCGGGTCCGGTCGGAGGTGGGGCGCGTCAGGCGGCCGGGCGGGGCCACCAGCTTTCTCCCGCGCCAGTCGCCGGCGATGATCCTCATTTGAGCGTCCGGCGGAAGTGGAACAGCTCGTTGCGGTCGATCTCGCGGATCTGGCCCGGCTCGATCCCCTCGACGGTGAAGGGGCCGTAGGCGGTACGGATCAGGCGCGAGACCTCGAGGCCGAGATGGCCAAGCACGTTGCGCACTTCGCGATTCTTGCCCTCGGCGAGGGTGAGCTGGATCCACTTGTTGTGACCGGTCGAGCGTTCGAGATTGGCGTCGATCGAGCCGTATCGCACGCCTTCGATGGTGATGCCTTCGGCAAGGCTTTCGAGCTGTTCCTGGCTGACCTCGCCGAATGCGCGGGCGCGATAGGTGCGCTCGACACCGGTGGCGGGCAGTTCGAGCTGCCGCTTCAACCCGCCATCGTTGGTCATCAGCAGCAGCCCCTCGGTATTATAGTCGAGGCGGCCGACGGGCATGAGGCGCGGCAGGCCCTGGGGCAGCCGGTCGTAGATGGTCGGACGTCCCTTGGGATCGTGCGCGGCGGTCAGGCAGCCCTTGGGCTTGTAGAAGCGGAACAGCTTGGTCGGCGCGGGCTTTTTTACCGGATTGCCGTCGACGGTCACGCCGTTGAGATTATCCAGCAGGGTCGCGGGCGTGTCGAGCGTCTCGCCGTCGATCGCGATGCGCCCTTCGGCGATCATCCGCTCGACCTCGCGGCGCGAGGCGACGCCCGCGCGCGCCAGCAGCTTGGCGATGCGCTGCGGGCCGTCCTCGCGTGGCTTGTTGGCCACAGGGCGCGGACCCTTTGGCTTGGGGCGGGAACCGCGAGGGGGTCTCTGGCGATTATTGGGCACGGGGCATTTTCCCGGTTGGTGTGAAAGGTCAGGGCGCTGTTCGGGAAGCGAAAGCCAGTCGTCAAGCATATCCTCATCGTCGAGGACGAACCGCTGCTGGCATTCGACAATGAAGTGAGGATCGAAAAGCTCGGCTATTCGGTGGTCGGCACGCGCGACAATGTGCGCGAGGCGCTGACCGATCTGGACAGGCATCAGGTCGACCTGATCCTTGCCGACATCAACCTGTCGGGCGAGCGGACGGGCATCGATCTGGCGCGTGAAGCGAGCGAGCGCGACGTGCCGGTGCTGTTCGTGACGGGCAACCCGCCCAAGGACTGCAAGGTGTATGCGGTCGGCTCATTGCCCAAGCCGTTCAGCGACCGCGATCTCAAGGCCGCGATCCGCGCGGTGGACGACATATTGGCCGGGCGCACGCCCAAGCCGCCCAAGGGCATGATCCTCTACGAACCCGCCTGAGCCGCGAGCCGCGCGTCAAGTTCGTCGTGGAAGACCGCGACGCCGGTTTCGAGCGTGCCGAGCAGCATCTCCTTGCGCAACCCAGCCTCGACGCCGCGCTGGCATAGAGCGGCAGCGCGGAAGTCCTCGCCGCCGAACGTGTGCTGGTCGAGCAGTTGCCAGCTCTTCTCCCAACGCGGCTGCACGGCGACGGCGTCGGCATCGCCCGGCACCAGCATCAGATTTTCTGCGCGGCATTTGCCGACCCCGTCGGGGTGGATGATCAGCACGTTGACGTAATCTGGGCTGACCACGATCACCGTGTTGGGGAAGATCTGGTAGGTGAAAGTCATCACCTCGCGCACCGCGTTCCAGTCGTCGAGGTCGACCGGCTTCGCATGCTCGGTGCGCCCGACGATGAAGCGCTGGTGCGGGCCCATGCGGTCGGCGACCGAGACCCCGTCGGCGAAATATTCCCCGATCGATCCCGCATGCAGCCGTTTGACGTGATAGCCCTCGCAAAAGGCATCGACGACCATCTTCCAGTCGGCGGCGATCTCGTGCGTGTTGCGCGCGAAATGCCGCATGGCGCCCAGCCCGATGGCGTCGAGATCGGGGCCGACCATGGCGACTTCGTCGAAATTCGCATCCGCCTCCGGATCGCCGATGAACCAGATCAGCCCGCCAATCTCGGCCGCGGGATAGCGCACGAGGTGGTGATCCTCCTTGCACAGGCCGGGGAAGGTGTCGGGGCGGGGCAGGGCGGCGAGTTCGCCATTCGCGCGGTAGGTCCACGCGTGATAGGGGCAGATGATCTTGCGCGAGGTGTGAACATCATCATCGTCGACCAGCCGCGTCGCGCGGTGCGCGCAGCTGTTTCCGACGACATGCACCTGACCGTCGCCATCGCGGGTCACGAGCAGGTCGAGACCGGTGAGGTCGTGGCGGACCATTTGGTCCTTTCCAATCAGCGCGGAAGTCGTGAGCGCGGTGGGGAATCTCCGAAAGAGGTGGCGCATTTCCTCCGCGTGTCGTTGCGGATCGACATAGCGGTCGGTCGAAATGCGCCGCGCGTCTTTGCCGACATAATGGTCGCCGCGCATCATCGCCTCTGCCAGCGCGCGCTGGCCGGGGGTCATGGCGGGCTTCGACGTCGGCATGTCCATGAGCCAAATCGTGCGCCTGCCGCGACGCCTTGGCAAGTCAGCCCGCGTTAAGCCCCTTTTCCGCAGCGTCCATCCTGCTAGCGTGGCGCGACATTTCGAAGCGGAGGAACGAGTATGGCCGAATCAGTGGCAAAGCAGGGCGGCGGGCTACGCAGTCTGTCGCTCTATTTCAAACCCATGCCACTGACCGCCGGCCTGATCGGGATCTCCTCCGGCTTTCCGCTCACGCTGCTGCTCGCGACGATGACCTACTGGTTGTCGAAGGTCGGGATCGACAAGTCGACGATCGGTTTCGCGATCGGCCTGACCACGCCTTACACGCTCAAATTCCTGTGGGCCCCGCTGGTCGACAAGGTGCCGCTACCGATCCTGACCAAAATGTTCGGGCAGCGCCGTGCATGGCTGTTCTTCATCCAGGCGCTGCTCGTCATGTGCCTGTTCCAGCTGGGGGCGTCGAACCCCAGCAACGACAATCTCGCCCCCTTCGCCTTTTGGGCGATCTGCGTCGCCTTCCTGTCGGCAACGCAGGATATCGTCATCGACGCCTACCGCATCGAAATCCTGAGCGACGAGGAACTGCCCTACGGCACCGCGATGAACCAGTTCGGCTATCGCCTCGGCAATCTCATCGCCGGCGCGGGGACGATCTATCTCGCCAGCCAGGAAGGCGCGGGCCTCGGCTGGGCGCTTGCCTACGGGCTGACCGGTCTTGCCGTCTTGCCCGCGGTCTTCGCCGCCTTGTTCGCCGGCCCCGGTCGCTATGTCGATCGCGCCGCGCGGCTTGCGGGCCAGTCGATCGGCAGCTGGCTGAAGGAGACCGTGGTCAATCCGTTCAAGGAGTTTCTCGGTCGCCGCGGCGCGGTGCTGATCCTGCTGTTCGTGCTCGTCTACAAGGTCGGCGATGCGATGGGGCAGGTGATGCTCGGGCCGATGATCGACGAGCTCGGCTTTTCCGATACCGACTATATCACCGCCAACAAGCTGGTGGGCTTCTGGGCGCTGATCGCCGGGTCCGCCGTGTCGGCGCCCTTCATCTACTGGCTGGGCATGGGCCGCGCGCTGTTTGTGTCGGGCGTGTTCATGGTCATCACCAACTTCCTGTTCGCGATCCTCGCGAACATGGGCGCCAACGTCTGGATGCTGAGCCTTGCCGTCGGCTTCGAGAATTTCTCGAGCGGGCTCGGGCTGACCGTGTTCGTCGTCTATCTGTCGGGCCTCTCGAGCCTCGCCTACACCGCCACCCAATTCGCGCTGCTGTCGAGCTTTGCCGCGGTCGGGCGGACCTGGCTCGCGGCGCCCGCCGGCTATCTCGCCGAAGGGTTGGGCTGGTTCTGGTTCTGGATCGCGACGATGTTCATCGCGCTGCCCGGCCTGATCCTTCTCGGCATCATGTGGAAGAAGGGCTTCGTGGTCGAAAGCGTGCGCCAGCCGGGTGTCGATAGTGTCGACGAGGGCGTCGTGCCTGCCGAAGGCGCAACCGCCGAAGCCAAGCCGCGCGGTCCCGCCTAGTCGGGCAATTCCTCGTTGAGCCACAAGATTTCGCCCGCGAGATAGAGCGAGCCCATGACGAGCACGGTCTCGCCAGGCGCGGGCGGCTTGTCGCGGAGCCAGTCGAGCGCCTGTTCGACGCGTCCGGTCGGATAGGAGCCCGGCAGGCCGAGAATCTCGTTCGCTGCCGCGCACAGGTCCTTTGTGTCGTGATCGTCGTGCCCCGGGACGGGCAGACCGGCGAAGCGCGTGACCTTGCCGCGGAACGCCTCGAACATGGCGGGATAGTCGCGATTCTTGAGGATACCGGCCAGCAGCACGATCGGCCCGTCAATGCTTTGCGCGAGCGCGCTTGCGGCTTCGGGGTTATGCGCGCCGTCGAGAATGATGGGGGCGTCGATGCCTTGAGTCAGCGGGCCATCCTTTAGGCGCTGCATGCGTGCAGGCCACCGAGCTGCGCGGGCACCCGCCGCTATGTCGTACGCAGAAACCGCGTCCTGGTGACGCAGCATCGCGGTGGCAAGGCCGAGATTGGCGGCCTGGTGGCGCCCGGGGAGTGCAGGGGATGGCAGGTCGAGTTCGCCCTTGCGGTCGCGATAGCGCAGTCCGTCGCCATTCTCTTCGACCCACCAGTCGCAGCCTTTTCGCACAAGGGGCGTCGCGGTCTCGGTGGCGTGGGCGACGATGGTCGCGTCGACTTCCGCCGGGTGGCGCATCGTCACCATCGGCACGCCGGGCTTGGCGATGCCCGCTTTCTCGCCCGCGATCGCTGCCAGATTGTCGCCCAGGAAATGCATGTGGTCCATGCCCAGCGCGGCGATGCCGGTGACGACGGGAGAGACGATGTTGGTGGCATCGAGCCTGCCGCCAAGACCGACCTCGACCAGGCAGGCATCGGCAGGGGTGCGCGAGAAAGCGAGGAAGGCGGCGGCGGTGGTCGCCTCGAAGAAGCTGACTTTCATGCCGTCCGCAGCGTCGATCACCTCTTCAAGCAACGTCGCGAGGGCGTCGTCGTCGATCAGCTTACCAGCCAGCCGGATACGCTCGTTGAAGCGTACGAGATGGGGCGAAGTGAAGACGTGGACCTTGCTGCCACCGGCTTCGAGCGCGGCGCGCAGGAAGGCGATGGTCGAGCCTTTGCCGTTGGTCCCCGCGACGTGGAAGACCGGCGGCAGCCGATCCTGCGGATTGCCGAGCCGCGCGCACAACTCGCTGACGCGATCCAGGCCGAGGACGTCGCCGCCCATGCCCAGCGCCAACAGGCGATCGAGCTGCGCCTGCACCTCCGGGTGGGACGATGTCGCCGAGTCCCCGAATGTCGGGCGATCGCCCGAAGCCACTAGGCCGCGTCCTGCTCCGCCGGGGCGAGATAGTCGATCAGGCGACCGAGCCGATCCTTGAGCGCGCTACGCTCGACGACCATGTCGATCATGCCATGCTCGAGCAGATATTCGGCGCGCTGGAAGCCGTCGGGCAGCTTCTCACGGATCGTCTGCTCGATCACGCGCTGGCCTGCAAAGCCGATCAGTGCGCCGGGCTCTGCAATCTGGACGTCGCCCAGCATCGCATAGCTCGCCGTCACGCCGCCCGTAGTCGGGTCGGTGAGGACGACGATATAGGGGAGCCCCGCTTCCTTCATTTCCTGCAGCGCCACGGTCGTACGCGGCATCTGCATCAGCGAGAGGATGCCCTCCTGCATGCGCGCGCCGCCCGCGGCGGTGAACAGGATGTAGGGCGCCTTGGCCGCAATCGCGGCGCGCAGGCCCGCGACGACCGCCGCACCCACGGCGATTCCCATCGAACCGCCCATGAAGTCGAAATACTGGACGCCGACGACGGCCTCACGACCCTGGATCTTGCCCTTGGCATTGATCAGCGCGTCTTTCTCGCCCGTCTTGGCGCGCGCCTGCTTCATGCGGTCGGTATATTTCTTGCTGTCCTTGAACTTGAGCGGGTCTTCGCGGACCTGCGGCGCGGGCAGCACTTCCCATTCGTCGCGGTCGAACAGCTGCTTGAAGCGCTCTTCGGCGCCGATACGGTCATGATGGTTGCAGCGCGGGCAGACGTAGAGATTCTCGGCCCATTCGCGGGTGAAAACCATCGCTTCACACTTCTTGCACTTGTGCCACAGCTGGTCGTCGCTCTGGCGCTTGGGCAGGAAGGGAATGCCGTTTCTGACCTTGTCGATCCAGCTCATGCTTGTCCTCTTAGATGTTCGCTCGGGCGCGGAATTAGGCGCTGTCGGCGCTCCTGTCCATGACTAGAGCGTGGCGGCGATTTCGCGCAGCGCCATGTCGGGATCCTCGGCACCGGTGACCGGGCGGCCGATGACCAGCACCGATGCGCCGGCATGGAGCGCGTCGCCTGGGGTCATGACCCGCTTCTGGTCGCCCACCGAGGCGGACTTGGGGCGAATGCCGGGCACCACGAAGAAACCGTCGCGCCAGCTCTTGCGGGCCACGGCTACCTCCTGGCCCGAGCAGACGATACCGTCGAGCCCGGCCTCCTTCGCTTGTCCGGCGAGGCGCTCGACCGCGGCCGAGGGATCGGGTTTCATGCCCATCGCCTTCAGGTCGTCGCCGTCGAGACTGGTCAGCACGGTGACGCCGACCACCTTGGTGCCGGTCGGTGCCGCGGCCTTGGCATCCTCCATCATCGCGCGGCCGCCCGAGGCGTGCACTGTCATGATCGCGGGGGTCAGCGGATTGAGCGACTGGATCGCCTTGGCGACCGTATTGGGAATGTCGTGGAGCTTGAGATCGAGGAAGATGGGCAGGCCATGTTCGGCAACCCGCATCACCCCGTCGCGGCCATTATGGTTGAAGAATTCCAGTCCCAGCTTGAGCCCGCCGGCATGCCGCTTGCAGGCCTTCGCCAGTTCTTCGGCACGCGCGAGGTCGGGCGTGTCGATCGCGACATAGATGGGCGAACTCATTACTGCGCCTCGAACGGGCTTTTGGGCTCGGCGGTCGGCGTGCGTGCCGGGGCCACGGGGGGAGGCGGCGTCACCGGCGCCTGCGCCAGGTTGCGTTCGGTCAGGCCGAGTTTCTTCTTCAGCCGCCAGACCTTGGCGCGATAGTAGAACATGGTCGGGAAGAAGCTGATCGCGAAGACCAGTGCCAGGAGCACGGGCAGCTTGATCGCCATGCGCAGGTCGCCCCACAGGTCGATGAACGTGTCGTGCCAGTTGGCGGTGGCGAAAATGGCGACGGCGACCGCAAGGATCACCCACATGATGGTTTTCAGGAATTGCATGTCCGCTCCCTCTTTCGTTTCTGCCTTACGGCAGGCGGGTCGGGCTTGCCAACTGCTATCGCCATTCGTCGCCCGGTGGGCTCGTCTGGTCGGCGGCTCAACGAAATGGGTTGCACCGCGTCACGTGGCTGACCAGAACGACTGCCGGGGAGGATGAATTACCAAGTGCGTATTGCGATCTCGTTTGCCTGTCTGATGGCGCTGTCCGCCTGTTCGGATGCGCCTGCGACCGAGCCCGAACTCACCAACGAAGCAGCGGTCGAGGACCATGACGAGGCCGATCACGAGCGGCGGGTCGATTATGCGGCCTTCGATGCCCGACTGACCCGTTTGGTCGAGGAAGCGCCGGCGATGGTCGGGCTTGCGGTCGGGGTGGTCGAGGATGGCGAAATCACCTTCCTCAAGGGCTATGGCGAGACAGTGCGCGGGTCGGGCGAAGAGGTCACGCCCGACACGGTTTTCCGCTGGGCATCGGTCTCCAAGGGCGTCGCGGGCACGCTCGCTGCGAAATTGCAGGCGGAGGGCAAGATCAATCTTAACGACCCGATCGCCCGTTATTCGCGCAACCTGCTGCTCCCCGACGGCGCGCAGGTCAGCGCGAGCGTGCGCGATGTGCTTAGCCACCGCCTCGGCTTGTGGCGCAACGCCTATGACGACCGGCTCGAGGACGGCAAGGACCCCGACCTCATCCGGCAGGATCTGGGCGAACTGGTGCTGATCTGCCCGCCGGGAACGTGCTGGAGCTATCAGAACGTCGCCTTCGATGCGGTGACCGATGTGGTCGAGAAGGGCACAGGGCAGACCTACCAGGAGGCAGTGGGCAGCGAATTGTTTGCGCCGCTCGGCATGCGCTCGGCCAGCCTGACGCGCGAAGGGCTGGTCGAATCCGGCAATTGGGCCCGGCCGCATAGCGCTGGGCGCCGCGAGCTTGAGGTCAAACAGCCGTACTACAGTGTGCCTGCGGCCGGCGGGGTAAATAGCGACATTAAAGACCTCACTGTCTGGCTGCAGGCGCAGATGGGGCTGATGCCCGAAATCCTGTCACCCGACGTACTCGACGTCGCGCACGAGGCGCTGGTCCGCACACCCAACGAGAACCGCCGCCTGCGCAAGTATCGCGAGCGCGTCGGTGATCCGCATTATGGGCTCGGCTGGCGCACCTACGACTATGAGGGGCATCGCATCATCGGCCATCGCGGCGGCGTGGACGGCTATCGCTCGCTGATCCTGTTCGACCCCGAACTGAAGAGCGGCGTGGTCGCCTTGTGGAATTCGAATACGGGTCGACCGACGGGATTGCAGTTCGAATTTCTCGACCTGCTCTACGGGCTCGAGTTTCGCGACTGGCTCGAACTGGACTAAAGAAGGTAGCAACTTTCGCATCGCGCCGCCCGTTGGTGGCAACATGAAACATGTATTGCTTACGCTCGGCGCACTCGCGCTGACCCCCGCCGCCACTGCCTCCTTCGCCCAGGACAGTGATCCCATGGAGTTGTCCGCCGAGACTTGGGGAGAGGTGCCACCCGATGGTCCCTTCTCCGGCTCACGCGACGAGGTGACGCTGGCGGCGCAGATCATGCTCGCGCGGGTCGACCATTCGCCGGGCGTCATCGACGGTTATCCTGGCGGCAATACACAGCGCGCGCTGAGTGCTTTCCAGAAGGCGCAGGGTCTCGACGACGACGGGCAGCTTGACGAGGACAGCCTCAAGGCATTGCGCAAGGCCGCGGGCGACGGGCCGCTGTTACAGCGCTACGCCATCGAAGCTTCCGATGTCGACGGACCGTATAAGTCGGTCGCGGGCTCGATGAAGGCGATGGGTGAGGGCGGCCATGTCGGCTACGGCTCCGCGTCCGAAGAACTGGCCGAAAAGTTCGGGATGAGCGAATCCTTTCTCAAGGCGCTTAATCCCGACGCATCTTTTGCAGCAGGCGAAGAAATCCTCGTGGTCGCGGGCATCAACGATGCGCTGCCCAAGGTCGCGAAGATCGAAGTGGACGGCGGCGAGAACGAGCTGCGCGCCTATGACAGCTCGGGCAATCTGGTGGCCAGCTTCCCCGCGACCGTGGGAAGCGACGAATTTCCCAGCCCCTCTGGCGAGATGAGCGTGGCGGCGATCGCGCCCGAAGCCAATTACACCTTCGATCCGAGCGATCAGGAGTGGGGCGGCGATGAAACGCTGGTCATCGCGCCGGGCCCCAACAATCCGATCGGTGGCATCTGGATCGATCTTGGAAAGGAAGGATACGGCATCCACGGAAGTCCTGATCCTGCGCTGATCGGCAAGACGTCGAGCCATGGCTGCGTGCGTCTTACCAACTGGGACGCGCGCGCGCTGATCGAGGCTGTTTCGACCGATACCGAGGTCATTTTCGTCTAGCACGACGAACCGAACGGCATCTGCCGACGAAGCGAGGGCCCCGCCGTTGCCCTTCGCCGTTGGTAGGGCATGAAACAGGAAACTTTCGAGCAGCCCGTCTTCGCCGCCCTGCGCGCGGCCTACCTTTTTCACACGTCATACCGACCGAGCGAATCGGATTAGCCTCACATGAATCGCAGAAATGGCGGATTTTTGCGTTTTTTTGATTCTTCCGCTAGTTTCACTGCATCGTTAGCGCCGACCTTCCCACCAGGCTCACAAGCCAGCTGCCCCAAGAGGGCCGGGAATCGCGCACGACCCCCCGCATGACCGGTCGTTTCCCGGGCGTTTCCACGACGCTCACCGACTAGGTCGACTATCGCGCGTCGCCCGGAAATCGGCGGCGCGTTTTTGTTTGAGGAGAATGGGATTGGCCCACCAGACCGAATTTCTGATCGATCGAATGAAGGAAGAGAAAGCCAAAGCCAAAGCCGCGACACTGGTGAAAGTGAAACAGCTTCACGAACGTGCCGCACGCAACTGGGAAAAGCTCGCCAACCGCGCGCTCGCCGCGGACAAGCTCCGCAAGGCCGAAGAGAAGCGCAAGGCAGAGGTTCGCGCCGAAGCCGAAAAGAAGGCCGAGCTGGCCGAAGCCTAGACGGATCTTCCGTTTCAAGAAGAGGGGCTGCCCGACGGGGCGGCCCCTTTTTCTATGCGCCGGTCTTTTCGTCGATCGCGGAGCGGACGTGGCGGGCGAGCTTCTGCAGCGTGAAGGGCTTGGGCAGCAGGTTGACGCCGTGGTCGAGACGCTCGTTATGGACGATGGCGTTGGGGGTGAATCCGGTGGTGAATAGAACGGGCAGGTCGGGGCATTCCTCGGACACGGCGTCAGCTAGCTGGCGGCCGTCGAGGCCGGCCATGACGACGTCGGTGAAAAGCAGGTCGCAGCGTTCCATTTCGCCCAATTTCTCAAGCGCTTGCATGCCACTGCTTGCCTCGACGACCTGATAGCCCAGCGTGACGAGCGCGTTCACGCTCATCTCCCGCACGGCGCGCTCGTCCTCGACCACGAGGACGGTTTCGCCCTCCTTCGCGCGCGGGATATCGTCGGGATCCTCGGAAACGGGCAGCCGCTTTTGCTTCGCCTCGTCGAGCGCGCGGGGGAGATAGAGGCGGATGGTCGTTCCTTCGCCCATTTCCGAATAGATGGCGAAATGGCCGCCCGACTGCTTGACGAAGCCGAACACCTGGCTGAGCCCGAGCCCGGTGCCCTTGCCCGCGCCCTTGGTCGTGTAGAAGGGTTCGACTGCCTTGGCCTGTACCTCGTCGGGCATGCCGGTGCCGGTATCGGTCACCGCGATACAAACGAACTGCCCCGTCGGTGCGTCGGCGTGATCGAGGCGATACTGGTCGTCGAGATGCGCGTTGGCGGTCTCGATGGTCAGCTTGCCGCCGTCGGGCATCGCGTCGCGCGCATTGACCGCGAGATTCACGATGGCGTTTTCGAGCTGCGAGGGGTCGGCGGTCACCGGCCACAGCCCACCCGCCAGCACGGTTTCCAGCCGCACATTGGCGCCCAGCGTGCGCCGCAGCAGCTCGGACATTTCGCGGACCAGCTTGTTGGGGTCGATGCTCTCGGGCAGCAGCGTCTGGCGGCGCGAGAAAGCGAGCAGTCGCTGGGTCAGCTCGGCGGCTTTCTCCGCCCCCATCATCGCACGCGACAGCGCCTTGTTGCGCTTCGTGTCGCTATTCGTGTGCTGCGCCATGTCGAGATTGCCGGTGATGATGGCGAGCATGTTGTTGAAATCGTGCGCGATGCCGCCCGACAATTGCCCGACCGCCTCCATTTTCTGGACCTGGCGCAGCTGGCTTTCGGCTTCGGTGCGCGCATCCGCCTCGGCCACCAGCCGTTCATTGGCTTCGCGCAGCGCGGCGGTGCGGTCCTCGACCTGCCGCTCCACCCGCGCGCGCTGGCGCTGCTGCTGGAAGACGAGCGAAGCGATCAGTGCCGTGATGACCAGTCCGAGTACGAAATAGCGGATCAGCGCATTGGTCGGGCTGGGCGTATAGAAGGCGGGTTTGGGACTGGCGCGCACTGTGATCGGGATGCCGCCAATCTCGACCCGGCGATCAACATGGAAAGGCAGGACCTCCGCCTCCGGATCGCCATAGAGCAACGTCTCCTCGGACGGCTCTCCGTCATACATGGAAATCTCGACATCTTCGTAGAGCGGCTCGTTGGCGATGGTCGAGAAAAGGTCGCCGGCGCGCAGCGGGCTATAGACCCAGCCGACGAAAATCTCTTCGCCGCCGACCAGCTGGGTCGCGGGCAAATAGAGCAGGAACCCCGCCTGCTTGTCCTCGTCGATCTCCTGGACCAGCTCGATCTTGTGGCTGAGCGCCGGTTCGCCCGTGGCGCGGGCGCGCTCCATCGCCTTGCGGCGATTGCTTTCCGACAGCATGTCGAAGGAGAGCGCGGCGCGATTGCGCTCATTCTCTGGCTCGAGGAAGGTGATGACCGAATAGTCGGCGCGTTCGCCCTCGGGCCACAGCGGCTTGAACGCCTCGCCGCGATAGGCGGAGGCGAGCCGGTTGGCCTCGCCCGGCGTCGCGGCATAGGCGGCAAAGCCCATGCCGAGGATGCCGGGATTATATTTTTCCAGCTGCTGGCGCTCGACGAATAGTCGCCAGTCGGCCTGCGTCACGCGGTCGGAAGCGCGGAACAGGGCGACCCCGCCGCGCAGCACGCCCGATTGCAGCGCAAACTTGTTCTCGACGGAGAGCGTGGCGCGGTCGGCAAGCCGTTCAAGCTGGCGCTGGAACCGCTCGACCTGGTCGGTGTGGAGCGACAGCGCGACGAGCCCCGACAGGACGATCCCCGCGACGAGGATCAGCAGTGTCGGCCAGTAATGTCGCAAGTGATGCATCAAATTTTCGTCGCCCGCTTTTGCCCACCAACCGCGCGAACGGGCGCGGGTTCCGTGTCATATGCTCCACTTGCGCGACACGTGGCCTTTTGCTTGGTGAATGGACCATGAGCAAACGGCCTTTTCGCCCCGGCGCACGCCGCCTAGCGATCGTCACCGCATTGTGCGGGTGGGCGGTGCTCGCGCTGCAACTCAGCCTGCTGGTCGACGAGATGGGGATGGGCGAGGGGCTGTGGCGCTATCTCTCCTTCTTCACCCTGCTCACCAATATCGGCGTGGCGGTGGTGGCGAGCGCGATGGCGATGGGCAAAGGAGGCTGGCTAGCGGGGCCGAGGGCGCGGCTGGTGATGGCAGTCGCGATCGCCTTCGTCGGGATCGTCTACTGGATCGCGCTCGCCCCGCTCTACGACCCGCAAGGCTGGGCGCTGGTCGCCGATATCGGGCTGCACACGACCCAGCCGCTCTTGTTCGTGGCGACCTGGTATGCGGCGCGCGAGGGCAGCCTCACCACGCGCGACGCGGCGGCGGCGATGGGCTGGCCGATCGCCTATGCCGCCTACGGCCTGGCGCGCGGCGCGGTCGATGGCTGGTATCCCTACTGGTTCCTCGATCCCTCACAGCAGGGATGGGGCGGCACCGCGGCCAGCATCGCCTTGCTCTCAGTGGCTTTTTTTGTGCTCGCCTCGGTCTTCGTGTGGCTCGACCGCCGCGCGGCCTGACGAAGTTTTCGGCAATTCAGCTGCCGCAATCCGCAAACGACTTTTCGCTTTCGGCGCCTTCCACATTCTGGTTAGTCTTCAGCCATGGAAGGGGCCATCATTTTCGCATCGCTGATCGTAGGCGTCGCCGTTACCGATCAACTGTCCAGCCTGCACCGCCTGCTTCGCGCGCGGGAGAAGGTTGTGTGGGACGCGCTCCCGCTTCTCTATGCCGGGTTCGTCATCATCAGCTTCATCATGATCTGGTGGGGCATTGCTGGGCGTTCCGAGGGGGCGATCACGATCGGCGAGTTCTTGCTGATCTTCGTCCCGCTGGTGCTGATGTTTCTGCTCGCCCACGCGACGCTCCCCGACAAGGGCGATGCCGACGAATATAATCTCAAGGCCTTCTGGAAGCGCCAGTCGCGCTACCTGCTCGGCATGTTCATCCTCGTCGTGGCTTTGGACTTCGGCTTCGCCATGGCCACTACGCTCGAGCGACCAGCCGACATTCTCACCTACATTTCCAACCGCTGGGTCGACATGGCGCTGCTGGGCTTCATGGTCGTCGTGTGGTGGGCGAACAGGCGCTGGCTCGATTGGGTGTTGGTGCTGATGCTGTGCATCGTTCCGCTGGCATGGATGGGTAGGTCGATCGGCGGCTAGCGCCCGAGCGTCTCAGAAACTTCTCAGAATCTTCCCAACGCCCCCTGAGGATCGCGTGGGCGCGCGCGTGACAGAAGGAAGCTGCCAAAAAGGGAGGCTCGGGACATGAAGATCATCGCAGGCGCATTCATCCTTCTCGCCACCGCGCTGGGACTGCCCAGCGTCGTTGGAAAGCTGGACCCAAGCGCGCCCGGCGACTTCATCAACGTGCCCGACGAAACGGCGAAGGATTTCTGTCGGCTGACGTACGAGCAGATCGCGGATGACGTCTATCGGTGCGAGCCGGTGGAGGGGCAGGTGGAGGCGGTGGAGTAGGGCATCGGCTACCCCTCCAAATTTACGAAACTATCCAGCACCCGCTTCCTGCCGGCCTTCTCGAATTCGATTTCGAGCTTGTTGCCTTCGATCGCCTCGATCGTTCCGTAGCCGAACTTGCCGTGAAACACGCGCTGGCCGACTTCGAGGTCGCTGCGGCCCTTGTTGCCCAGGCTCACCGCGCTGCCGCGGCTTTCGACGATGCGTTGTTCGCTGCTGTCGTAGCGTGACTGCGCGCGCTGCCAGCCGGGGCCGCGCGTCTGGGTGCGGGCGGGCTTGGTGCGGGCGACGTGGGCGAAGGGGTCGTCGTGGGGGCTGAACTGCGCCTTCCACAAGCTCGCGCCGCCCGACATGGTCGCCTCGCTCTCGATATGCTCTTCCGGCAATTCGTCGACGAAACGGCTGGGGATCGAGCTGGTCCACTGGCCATAGATGCGGCGGTTGGCGGCGTGGAGGATCGTGGCGAGCTTGCGCGCGCGGGTGATCGCGACATAGGCGAGGCGGCGCTCTTCCTCGAGACTCGCGACCCCGCCCTCGTCGAGCGCACGCTGTGACGGGAAGATGCCTTCCTCCCACCCGGCGAGGAACACGTTGGGAAATTCGAGCCCCTTGGCGGCGTGGATGGTCATGATGGTGACCTTCTCGCCGCGATCGCGCGCGTCGGTGTCCATAACCAGGCTGACATGTTCGAGGAATGCATCGAGCGTCTCATACTCCTCCATCGCGCGCGCGAGCTCGGCGAGGTTTTCGAGGCGGCCGGCGGCTTCGGGCGACTTGTCCGCCTGGAGCGCAGCGGTATAGCCGCTCTCGTCCATGATCGTTTTCATCAGCTCGGCCGCGGGCATGGAGCCTGCCATCGAACGCCAGCGGGCAATGTCGGCGACGAAGCGGCCGAGCGAGTTGCGCGCGGCGGGGCGCAGCTCGTCCGTGTCGAGGATCTGCGCGGCGGCCATCAGCAGCGGGCTGCTCTGCGCGCGGGCGAACTGGTGGACCGTCGCCACCGCCTTGTCGCCCAGTCCGCGCTTGGGGGTGTTGACGATGCGGTCGAAGGCGAGGTCGTCCTGCGGCTGGTGGACGAGGCGCAGATAAGCGATGGCGTCGCGGATCTCGGCGCGTTCGTAGAAGCGGAAGCCGCCGATAATCTGATAGTCCATGCCGATCGCGATGAAGCGCTCTTCGAACTCGCGTGTCTGGTGCTGCGCGCGCACGAGGATGGCGCAATCGTCGAGCGAAGCACCCTTGGAGACGAGATTCTCGATCTCCTCGCCCACGCGCCGCGCTTCCTCGGGTCCATCCCACACCGCGATGACGCGGACCTTTTCGCCGTCGCCCGCCTCGGTCCACAATTCCTTGCCGAGCCGGCCGGAGTTGTGCGCGATAACCCCGCCCGCGGCGGAGAGGATATGGCCGGTGGAGCGGTAATTCTGTTCAAGCCGGATGATCTTGGCGCCGGGAAAATCCTTTTCGAAGCGCAGGATGTTGGCGACCTCCGCCCCGCGCCAGGAGTAGATGGACTGGTCGTCGTCGCCCACGACGCAGATATTGTTGCGCGGGGTCGCGAGCAGCCGCAGCCAATCATATTGCGCCGCATTGGTGTCTTGATATTCGTCGACGAGGATGTAGCGGAAGCGGTCTCGATACTGCTCGACTACGTCCTCGTGACCCTTGAAGATGGTGAGCATGTGCAGCAGCAGGTCGCCGAAATCGGCGGCGTTCACCTGTTTGAGCCGCTCCTGATATTGCGCGTAGAGCTCGGCGCCCTTGCCGTTGGCGAAGGCCTCGCTCTCCGCCGCGTCGATATGCTTCGGCGTCCAGCCCCTATTCTTCCACTTGTCGATCAGCCCGGCGAGCTGGCGCGCGGGCCAACGCTTGATGTCGAGCCGGTTGGCCTCGATCAGTTGCTTCAAGAGCCGGAGTTGGTCGTCCGTGTCGATGATCGTGAAGTTGCTTTGCAAGCCCACGAGTTCGGCATGGCTGCGCAGCATGCGCGCACAGACACTGTGGAAAGTGCCGAGATAGGGCATGCCCTCGACCGCGCCGCCGGTGATCTGGCTGACCCGCTCCTTCATCTCGCGCGCGGCCTTGTTGGTGAAGGTCACCGCCAGGATCTGGCTCGGCCAGGCGAGCCGCTGCGCGATGAGGTGGGCGAGGCGGGCGGTCAGCGCCGCCGTCTTCCCTGTCCCCGCACCCGCGAGCAGCAGCACCGGGCCCTCGGTCGTCAGCACGGCTTCGCGCTGCGGCGGGTTGAGGCCGGCGATGTAGGCGGGCTCTTGGGTGGGGGGAGGAGCGGATTCGGTCACTGGTGACAGGTAGGGCGGGGAGAACATTCGGGCAACCCCGTCCTTTGGCCGGCGACTCGGGGGCGACTCGCGGTGCGATTCGAGTCGGAATGGCGTCGAATCCTGTTGCGAATCGGCTTGGCGCGGGGTAGGGGCGCGGCTGAAATGGGGTGCTGCCCCCAGATTTCCCCGACTTGTGCACGATATCCCCGTTATCCACAGGCTGAATCGCCTTTTTGGCCATTGTGACTCGCTCCGGGTCGATGCATAAATAATGACGTGATCGGGACGAACCGCCCGGCCCCTTCGGGGGAAGGAAACGGAAGTTCCGATCTCCGCCGGCAGGCGATGGGATTGCCCATCCAACTGCTTGCGATCACCCGGGAAGTGGGCTCTTCGGAGCTGGTTCCAGATGGGGAGCGTAAGTGGGGGCAATACCGGACCAGCCGGTCAGAGGCGCCGGAAGAGCCAGGAGCTCTAGACGCTGCGCCGGATGACCCTTCGGGGTCGGATGGCTGCGCGACAAGAACCTGGCCCAAGAAGGGCCGCTGAACGCCGGATGGCTGCGTGCGACCTTCGGGTCAATCGGGCCACCAAGTCCGGAAGAGAAGCGAGGCCAGTCGCAAGTCTGGCAAGCGCACTCGGAAGGAACTGGAGGCTCCCCTTGTGGGAGGACATTCGGTCCGGAAGCGACGCCTGAGCGGTGACGCAAGAGGCGCGGGAGCGCAAAGTCCTTCGGGACGGAGCGAAGATGCGAAACTCGGCAGAGCTTAGCTCGGCGCAGTGGGGACCAGCAGCAATGCTGGTCCCCATTTCCGTTTGGGGACCCTGAGAAAATAGGCGCACGACAAGCGCCCACGAAAAAGGGCCGCCCGGGGGCAGCCCTTCCTCCATGAAATTCGCGAATGGACTAGACGGCGGTCGGCATGATGCCGCTCACCGGCTGGCCCGTCCGGGCAATTTCGGTCTGCGCGGTCTGGATGACCTGGCGCGTCTGCGGCGACAGCTCGTCCTGCGACAATGCAGCGTCGAACTTTTCCTTCAGATAGTTTTCGCCGGTCTCGATCTCGTTGCAGATCGCCTGGCGGTCCGAACCGGTCACGGCGTCCTTGAGGCCGAGATAGGTGCGATGCATCGCGCCGAGGATCGAGCCTTCGTCGCGCTTCTCGCCGCCATTGGCGACCAGTTGCGACTGCAGGCTTTCGAGGACCTTGGTGCGCTCCTGCGCGCATTCGCGGAAAGTGGCGGCAAGCTGCGGGTCGTCGACCTTTTCGGCGCTGTCGCGATAGCCTTCGATGCTGTCGCAAGTGGTCGCGATCAGCGTGTCGAGGGTTTCGATGTCTTTGTTGTTCTTGTCGAACATGGGCGTACTCCTTGGGTTACTGTGTGGCTATTCAACGCTTATGGCGGTTGCGCGATGCTCGGTTCGGCGCGGCCTCCCACTCGGACAGGCGCAAAGCGCCCGCTAGGCGCAGCGAAAGAAGTGCGTCATAAGGTGGATCGTGAAACGCCGCCCGACCGAAATCCCCTACATCCCCAAGGACAAGCGCCGATCGCGCCTGGCCCCGCGCGAGGGCGGGAAGATCCTCAAGCGCAACAAGGGGGTCGAGGCGCTCAGGCGCACCGATACCAAGAAGGATCCGGAGAAAGCCAAGAATGGCTGTGGCTGCGCCTTCTTCCTGATCGTCGGGCTGTTCGCGTTTGCCGACCAGATCGTCGAATTCGTGGGCGACGTGTTCGACGGGGAGGGGCCGCGGATCGTGACGACGCCGCCGCCGCCGCCCGTCCAGGAACCGCCGACCACGATCATCCTCGAAGAGGGCGTCGCGCAGGCACCGCGCGGCGACGTGCGCGGCGTGTTCACGCCTGACGACTATCCCACCGCCTCGCTGCGCGCCGAAGAGGAGGGCACGGTGCGCGCGATCGTCTCGGTCGGAACGGACGGCGTTCCAACGGCCTGCGACGTCACCCAGTCGAGCGGCTATGCGCGGCTCGATGCGACGACCTGCAGTATCATCCTCGAACGCGCCCGCTTCGCCCCCGCGCTCGACGCTGAAGGTCAGCCGGTCGAAGGCACCTATTCGACCCCGCCGATCCGCTGGGAAATCCCTTCAAGCTAAGCCGGACGTTGGTCGACCGGCTCTTGCGGGTTGCGCGCGGCTGTGAAAGCCTGCGTCCGACAGAGGGAGAAGAAACATGCGCATGATGATGATGGCCGCGTTGGCGGTGGTGGCGACGCCGGTTGCCGCGCAGGATGTTTCGATTGCCGAGGCGGTCGCGAACGTCGAGGCGCGCAGCGAGAGCAATGTCGCGATGGACGAGAACCGCCACCCTACGCAGATGCTCGACTTCCTCGGACTTAAGGCGGGGATGGACGTGCTCGATATTGCGGGCGCCAATCTCTATTGGGCCGAGATCATGGCGCCGGTCGTCGGCGATACGGGCAGCATCGTGATCTGGAGCCCCAACCAGTTCTATTCCGATGAAGCGAAGGCCCGTCTGGCGGAATTTTCCGCGCGGAACCCGCGGGTTGTCGGCATCAACAGCGAGTTCGAGACGCCGATGCTCGGCACGAACCGCTACGACTTCCTGCTGATCAATCTCGACTATCACGACGCCTATTGGGAGAGCGAGCGCTTCGGGATCGAGCGGATGGAGCCGCGCGCCTGGGCCAAGCGGCTCTACGACGCGCTCGAACCTGGCGGAGTGATGGGGCTGGCCGACCATAGCGCGAAGCCCGGCGCCGACCCGCGCGCCTCGGTCGAGGCCGCGCACCGGATCGACCCGGCCGTCGTGCGCGCGGACATGGAGGCGGTCGGGTTCGTGTTCGAGGCCGACAGCGACCTGCTCGCCAACGCCGACGACGATTTGGAAACCAACGTCTTCGACCCCGCCATCCGCGGAAAGACCGACCGTTTCCTGATGCGGTTCAGAAAGCCGGAGTAGGCGCCTACCGCCCCGCCATTTCTCTGACGCGGTCGGCGTAGAGTCGGCCGACGGCTTGTTCGGTGCCATCCTGCAGGCGGGCGACCCAGCGGCCCGAGGCGTTGCGCGAGAAGCCAGCGACGAAATCGCGGCGGACCAGCGCGCTGCGGTGGAGGCGGACGAATTTCGACGGATCGAGGCCTTCCTCGAGCTTGGTCATCGAATAGTGGATCAGCCAGCTGCGCTCGCCGACATGGAGGCGCATATAGTCACGCTCGGCCGAGACGCGGTCGATATCGTCGGCGGCGATGCGCACCAGCCCCGACAGGTCCGATGCCCAGAATTCGGTGAGCCAGGGGCTGTCTTCGTCATCCTTTTCGGCGACGTCGTGGTCGGCCTCGGCGTGCGAGACGATATGGTCGCGGGCGCGATCGATAGCGACCGCAAGCCGCTTCGCATCGACCGGTTTCATCAGATAGTCGACCGCCGCGACTTCGAAGGCGGCGACGGCAAAGCGGTCGAACGCGGTCACGAAGATGACGGCGGGGCTGTTCTTGCCCTTCGACAGGGCACGGGCGACTTCGATCCCGTCCATGCCGGGCATGGCCACGTCGAGGAGCAGCAGGTCGGGGCGCTTTTCCTCGGACAGCGCGACGGCTTCCTCGCCGTCTTCTGCGGTGCCGACCAGTTCGACATCGTCGATTTTCTTGAGGAGCCGTTCGAGCCGTTCGGCGGCAAGCGGCTCGTCGTCGGCAATGACGATCTTGAGGTCAGTCATCGAGATGCTCCGTGTCGGGAATGGCGAGGCTGACGCGATAGCCGCCTTCGACCGGTCCAAAGCGGCAATCGGCTTCGCCTGCAAAATGGGTTTCGAGCCGCTGGCAGACGTTGTTGAGGCCAGTTCCGGTGCCGGTCGGGCGCTTGCCCGGATCGTTGTTGAGCTTGCCGTCCGGCGCGCTGTTGAAGACATCAATCTGCACCCGCGCATCGTCGAGGCGATGTGCGGTGATGGAGAGGGTCACGGGCTGCTTGGTGGCCGAGACGCCATATTTGATCGCATTCTCGATGATCGGCTGCAGGATCAGCGCAGGAACGGTGACGTTCGCCACGTCCTCCGGCACGTCGATATTGATCTTGAGCCGTTTGGGAAAGCGGACTTCCTCGATGTCGAGATAGAGCCGTTGCAGTGCGATTTCCTCGGACAACGGCACCGCAGCGCTCGGGTCGAGCGAGAGTGAAGTTCGGAAGAATGTGGATAGCGCCATGAGCATATCTTCGGCGCGTTCATTATCCTCGCGCATCACCAGCGACGATAGCGAATTGAGCGTGTTGAAGAGGAAGTGCGGGTTAATCTGGTAGCGCAGCGCACGGACTTGCGCCGACTGCGCGGCGGCCTCCGCCTCGGCAAGGCGCTGCTGCGCCCTCGCGACCTGTCCCGCCGACATGCCGGCGAGGTAAATGGCGGACCAGGCGGCGTAGAAGAACACCCACACGGTGGCATATTCGGCAACGGTACGAAGGTTCGCGATGCCGCCCGTGCCGCTTCCGGGGAAGGTGAAGGTCAGGGGATCGTCGCTTCCCCGATAGACGGTCACTTCGGCGCCCTTGCGCTTGATGACCATGCCCTCGACCGTCGTGATCTTCTCGACCCGCTTCTCGGCATTCGAAAAGTCGACATGTGCCGCGAACGTCGCCTGCCCCAGCGAAATGACGAGGCAGGTGGCGGCGGCAATCAAGGCGCGCCGAGGCAGGCTATGCCGGTCGGAGAGCGACCGCAGGACGACCAGAAGGACGATATTGAGAAGAATGCCCGACACCAGTCGGGGCGCGTACGCCGAGACCAGGTGCCACCCCAGATTGTCCCACAGCGCCATGCGCACGAGCAGGGTCGTGACGTAGAGTGTCCACATCGCCGCCATCGAAATGGCGATGATGCGCCATTCGCCACCGGGCTTATCGAGGACACTGGAAATCATTTTCTTCATCTTGTGACACGTAGCGACTGCTCGGGCCCGCGACTACCACCCGTTCGTCCAACGGGCGAAGCGTTCGGTCGCCTGTCGAAATTGCCGGTGGAACGGGGGCCGCGACTGGGCGGTTGATGCCTTGAAACCAGTACAGGAAGGCGATGCCAATGAGCCATCACAAGGACCACCCCAAGGACGAGCCGAGCGAAGAGCTGGAAGAAAAGCTCGAGAAACATCCGCACGACAAGAGTCTCAAGGTCGATGTCGGGTCGGACGAGAGCATGGATGCCTCCGATCCGCCCTCCGCGACCCAGCCTGGAGGCCCTGGCCCCGACGAACCGGTGCCCAGTTCGGGCGCGCCCAAGGAATAATCGCGCTGCTTCAGCAGCTTGTGCGCCAACTTTGGAATCGGTGCGCAAACGCAACAACTCACTCAGATCGTTGCATAATTGCGACAGGCTTGCGGTGAAGTCTTCACTTCGCCGCAAGCACTGTTGCCCGGATGCCGCTCAACCGCTTTCATGAACCCAAGATGCCGCCCGGGTTAAGATTTGGGTAACCATGATCTGACTAAGATGGTGTCGTTAAGGGCAAGAGGCGACAGGCTGGGGGGCCTGTCAGGAGCAGAAAGCGAGACGAGAGATGAGCGACCGGGGAGGGAGCCAGTTGGCCGGAGGGGCCATGCTGATCAGCGAGATGAAGGAATTTGCGAGCCTCGACAAGGCAACGCAACGCTATATTCGCCGCTCGCTCGATGTCGCTTTCGGTCGCACCGATCCGATCGCCACCTGGGCCCGCGACGAGGTCGAGGCCGCCTCGATCACCGCGCAGGGTCGGTTCTACAAGCAGCTCGACCATCTTCGTGCCGACATTCCCGACGACAGCGCGCTAGACATGCTCGAGCCCTTCATGGGAATTCTCGTCACGCTGACCGCGTTCGACCTGGGGCAGGGGCGTCTGCCCAATTTCACCGCCTACCGCTTCCTTTACGAGCGCTTGCTGGGTGCCGCAGTGCGGCCGTGGTTGCCGAGCGCGTTCTGTGCCGCTGCTGCGCTGCCGCAGCTGCACCCCGACCATCGCCGCGAGCTGCTCCAGTCGATTAGCGAGACGGCGGCGACAGCGCCCGGCTGGTCCACGCGCGAGCCGGTCTTCTGGCCGGAATGGGTCGAAAAGGTCGACGTCGCGGCCGCTTGAGGCGTCGCTACAGGTCGAAAATTTCGGATAGTTTCGCGAGGCTCGCTTTGGGGCTCGTGTGGAGGATGAACGTGCCGCCGGCTCGCTCCTCCCACGGTTCGCGTGCGCTGATCCGGTCGTCGACCAGCACGTCGCCGGGCGAACCATGTTTCCATTTGTCACGCGCCATGCAGGTGATGATCTCAAGATCAGGGAAATGCGCCTTCGCCCAGCGCCGTTTCTGTGGCGCTGCCCACTTGCCGAGCGGGAGGCCCGTCAGCAGCGTGGGCTCGAGATGGCGAACCGCGTCGACCATCTCCATCGCGCCCGGCAGCAGGTCGAGCGTCCCGTAAAAATCCGTCGAGCTGGCAATCGTTTTCCAGAAACGACCCTTGCCATAGTCATGCTCATACTCCTCGGGCGTCATGCCGGTGAGCTTGTGAAAGCCACCGTCGAAATCGGCGAGGACGCCATCGACGTCGAGGAAGAGGTTACGGGTCACAGATAATCGGGACGCGTGACGAGCGGGATCGGTTCCGAAAGCGCAGACCAGTCTTTCTTGGCTAGCAGGTCGTTGCTGTGCTTGGGCTGGACGCCGCTATCGGGGTCGAGCGACCAGGTGACGTGATAGATGCTGCCGTCGGGGCGCCGGGTTTCGCCCTCGACGCTGGCGACGTAGCATTCGAGGTCGCTGCCATTGTCGACATGGCCGACCAGCGTGATCGACGCTGGCTTGGGCGGCTGAGCACCCTTCCTGTTGCCCCACAAGGTGACGTGGTGGGCGATGACGCGGTCATAGCGCGGCGGGAATCGCTCGAGCAGTGCCGAGCGCTGCTCTTCGTCGAGTATCCAGCCGACCGCGCGCGCCATCAGCGCTGCGCCAACCTGTCGAGGATCCCCTGCGCGAAGGCGATCAGCGTATCGTCGCGCGCGCCCATGATCAGCACCATGTCGCCCGTTTTGGCATCGTCGACGATCAGCTCTGCCAGCGCGTCGCGATCCTCGCGATGCAGCGCGGGGCCGCCGAGCGCGATCACCCGGTCGGCAAGCCAGCGTCCGTCGCGCTCTTTCTCGACCGTGCCGCCCTGATAGACCGGGTCGGGGACATAGAGCATGTCGTTGGCATCGAGATGATCGGCGAAGACCTCTGCCAGCTCGTCGCCCATCTGCTTGAGCGGGCCGTAGCCGTGCGGCTGGAACAGGACGTGGAGCGGGCGGCCGGCAGCCTTCGCGGTGCGCAGCGTCGCGGCCGCCTTGTCGGGGTTGTGGCCGAAGTCGTCGATCACCGTGATCCCGTTCGCCTCGCCGACAATTTCGTAGCGCCGCTTGAGGCCCTGAAATTCGCCGAGTGCCGCGATCGCGTCGGACAGGTCGAGGCCCGCGGCGTCAACCGCGGCGAGCGCGGCGAGTGCGTTGGACGCATTATGCTTGCCGGGCATGGGGACGGTGACGAGGTGGCTGGTGCCGTGGCGGTGGAGGGTGAAGGTCGAATAGGTCGGGTGGAGCGCCAGGTCGCGCCCCTCATAATCGTTTGTGTCGTCATCGAAGCCGAAGCGGCGCGCGCCGTCGATCGATAGCGCTGCGGCCTCCTCGTCATCGGCATTGACCAGCGCGGCGCCCGCGACATTGCCGAAGTCGGTGAAGAGGGCGCGCAGCTCGTCCATCGACTTATGGTCGAGCGTGACATTGTTGATGACCGCGACCTGCGGGCGATAGAGCGCGATCGAGCCGTCGCTTTCATCGACCTCGGACACGAACAGGTCGGCATCGCCCGCCAGCGCGCTCGCGAAGGGCGCGTCGGGGGTCGCGAAATTCTTCATCACCGCGCCGTTCATGACGGTCGGCTTGCGGCCGCAGGCGTGGAGCATCCAGCCGATCATACCGGTGACGGTCGATTTGCCGCTGGTCCCGCCGACCGCGATCGAGCAGTCGGCGTCGTTGAGCATTTCGGCGAGTAGTTCGGGGCGGTTGAGGCGCGGAAGACCCAATTCGTTCGCGCGCGCGACGTCGGGCACGCTGTCCTCGACGGCAGCGCTGGCGACGAGCGTCATGCCCTCGGACAGTCCGCTGCCGTCCTGCGCATGGAGGTCGATGCCCAGCCCTCGAAGATAGTCGAACTTGGCGGCGAGCCGGCCCGCATCGAGCGAACGGTCTGAACCGGAGACTTGCGCTCCGCGGGCGGCGAGAATGGCGGCGAGGGGAAGCATGCCGCTGCCCCCGATGCCGCAGAAGAAATAGTGGTTGGCCATCGCGTCGAGGCTATGCGAGAAATGCTTCGCCAGCGCAATTGGGGAGGGGCAGGATGAAGATTGCAGTCGTCGCACCGAGCTGTCCGCTCGACCCGAAAGCGGTCGAAATCGCCGAGGCGCGCGCGGCAGCGATGGGCGCCGAACTGGCGATCCACCCGCAATGCTTTCTGGAGGCCGGGCATTTCGCGGGCAGCGACGAACAGCGGTTGGCGGCGCTGACCGAGGTGATGAACGACGAGAGTGTCGAGGCCGTCTGGTTCGCGCGGGGCGGTTACGGCTCCAACCGCATCGCGGCAGCCGCGGCGCGCGCCGTGTCGCCCGCAGCGAAGGCCAAGACCTATATGGGATATTCGGACGCGGGCTTCCTGCTGGCGGCGTTCCACAAGGCCGGGCTCGATGTCGCACACGGACCGATGGTGCAGGACGGGCTGCGTGAGGGTGGCGAGGCCGCGCTCGACCGTGCGCTTGGCTGGCTGGTCAAGCGATCGGAAGAGGCGTTGGAGCCGGGGCTGAAGTACGACCTGCCGGCGTTCGCATTCAATCTCGCCGTGCTCTCCAACCTGGTCGGCACCGAGATCGAGCCCGATTTTACGGGACGCGAATTGCTGATCGAGGAAGTCAGCGAATATGAATATGCCATCGACCGGCAGATGTATCACGTCACCGGTCAGGCGAGTGTGCGCGGAGCCGCGCAGATCCGCATGGGACGCATGAGCGACATTCTCGAGAATGATCGCCCGTTCGGGAACGACCCCGACGCGATCGTGCGGCACTGGTGCGAAGTGTCGGGGATCCGACACGGCGGCAGCGCCGACATCGGCCACGACTCGGCCAATCGGGTGGTGCCCTTCACGCGCTGACGAGGCCGAATTTCCCTCTCTGTGCCCCCTTAGAGCGCTCTGAGAGGCTCATTTGACCGTAATTAACCAATTTTCCCTCTGAAATGCCCTTGCGCCCCCTCTCGAAAGGTGCCTACCTAGGGTCACCAAATACAGGAGGGAATAAATGGCAAAAGGTACTGGTCGGAAAGCAGGGGGCGGCTTGGCTCGCCCGGTGACTCCTTCGCCCGAACTGGCGGCGATCGTGGGTCCCAACCCGCTTCCGCGCAGCGAAGTCGTTTCGAAAGTCTGGGATCACATCAAGGCAAACAACCTTCAGAACCCCCAGAACAAGCGCGAGATCATCGCCGACGACAAGCTGCGTCCCGTCTTCGGGACCGACCGTTGCACGATGTTCGAGATGAACAAGCATCTCTCGAAGCATCTCAGCTAGTCGAGTTGGCCTTCGGGCCTGAGGAGGGGCGTAGCCGCGAGGCTGCGCCCCTCTTCTTTTGTGCCACGCCCGCTAGCGGCACATCGACCAGCCCGCGGGCCGACCGCGTGCCATGTCGAGGTGGAGATGGTCGGCGTGCGCCTCGTTATAATCGGGCGAGAGCGTGGTCCTGAACAAGTTGCACGCGCCGTCGCGCACATCGCGCAGGAAGGCGCTGCGTTCGGGCGCTCCGTCCCAGTCGTCGAGTACCGCAATGCGCGTCCCGTCTTCGAGGCGGAAAGCGGCGATGTCGACCGCATTGGCGGTGGCATGCTCGCTCCACGGGCCGTCGGCGCGACCGTAAAGGCGGCGGCAACTGTACGAGCCGAATGTCTCGATTGCGACGACCTCGCTGTCGAAGTGGGCCTCGGCGGCGGGCTGGACGGTCTCGCGCTCCCATAGCGACAGGGCGGCGGCAACACTGCACGAGGTGGTGAGGTCGCCATAGTCGGGGCGTCCGTAGGCGCCCAGCTTTACGCCATCGACGTAGCCGCACTGGGCCTCGGAGGCTGTGCGCACGATGCCGGTGGCGTCACCCAGACCCAGTTCGCCGAGCAGGGCGGCGCATCGCGCAGGGGCGAGGGCGGCCAGCTTGTCGTCGGTATAAGGGCCGACCGGGTCGGTGAGCGAAAGTTCGGTCCACGGAAAAAGCTCGGGATACGCGGCCTCGTATTCCTTGTATTTGAGCCAGCCATACCAGCCGAGGACGGCGATGAGCGCGAGGAACAGCAGGCGGCGGAGCGAGCGGGTCGCGGTCCGTTCAGGCACGAACGGCGCTGTCGAGCGGCTCGCTGGTCACCGGATAGCCGCGGCCCTCGGGGATGCAGACGCGCTTCTGCCCGTCGCGATCCTCCACCCAGGGGACGATGCGGTCGAGCGACTGCGCGCGCGCGTCGACGATCGCCTCGTCGATGGAGGCAAAGCGGGCGAGCCGTTCGAGATTGCGTTTGGTCGGGAAGATGGCGCCGGCCTTGCCGGCGGCGATGGCGTCGAGCATGGCCTGCGCGCTGGTCCAGCGTGCTTCGACGATCTCGCCTTCCTGCAAGGTGAGCGGGGCATCGGGCAGCGGCGCACGGGCGAGGAAAAACCAGGTGTCGAACCGACGCGCGAGCTTCATCTTGGGCGCCCAGCGCGCGAAGGGGACGAGGGTGGCGGGGTCGATGTCGAGATCGACTTCTTCGCGGGTCTCACGAACCGCGGCGATCCGCGCGGCATCGAGATCGTCCGCAGCGCCCTCATGGTCGGCGGCATCGACGCGGCCGCCCGGCCAGACCCAGGCATTGGCGGCAAAGGCCATCTTGCCGTGGCGACGGACCATCAGATATTCGGGCGCGCCGCCTGCGTCAGGCTCGCGCGCGAGGATGAGGGTCGCGGCGGGGATATAATCGTCGTCGCTCACGACCCTCTCGTTCGCCTTAGAGACCCGGGATTTCCTCGGTCTCGGCATTGTCGCGCGTCACGTCGGTCGTATCGATCGCGGGCGCGGCAGGCGCGGCTTCTTCCTCGATCGCCTCTTCCTGCGCCTCTAGCGCTTCCATCTCGGCGTCGCTCGCAACTTCCTCGAGGCTGGGCGCATTGGCGTCATATTCGTCGATGGCGGCGTCTTCGGCAGCCTCTTCGGAGCTGCCGCAGGCGGCGAGGGTGAGTGCGAAAGCGGAGGCAATGGCAAATGTGCGGATCACTTGGCTGTACCCTTCATGGAGTGGATGTGTCTTTTCCAAACGCAAAAAAGGCCGGGACGGGCCCGACCTTTTTCACTTTGGCTATGCAGGCCGGACTTTCCAACCCGCAAAGATCAAATCTGTTATTCGACGATCGGATCAGCGTCGTCGACCTGATCTTCCATTTCGTCGCCCATTTCTTCGACTTCGTCGGCTTTTTCATCGAGCCGTTCAGCCGTGGCTTCGTCGCCAAGTTCTTCAGCAGCTTCGGCCTGGCCTTCAAGGGCTTCGGCCTCTGCGTCGTACTGATCTTCGACTTCGTCGGCTAGCGCGTCGTCACCTTCGCCGCCACAAGCCGCGAGGGCGAGAGCGGTCGCACCGGCGATAGCAAAACTGATCTTCTTCATGGATAAAATCCCCTTAGATTCATTCTCTCTTGTCTGACGCACCAAAGCGCCAGACCCAAGAGTTGTTCCCAATCCTCGACGGACAGAGTTGTTCCATCGACGGACCAATATTCATTACGAACGCGTAAAGAGCAACAGGCTTGTCTTGTATGCGCGGGGGCGAGCGACTATCTAGGGAAGGCCGGTTTTCCGGCTATGTCGGTAGAGTATCGCGTGGAATAGGCATTTCGGACCCGGGGGGCAGTACCCCGGCGCCTCCACCACCAGGGCGTGAGATTTGCGCGCATTGCTGATGGGGGCGAAACAGGATCGACGAGTGCAATAAAGACGCGGTTGCCGATCGGTATGGATGCCACCGCAACGGCGCATTTTGACAAGTGCCAACGATAACGAGGCGCTCGCTATTGCTGCGTAACAAGTAACCTCACGGTGAACGTTACAAAGTCATAAGCGCGGTCGGACCCCACCGGGCAACAGAAGGGGATTCCAGCGGCACGGAGGGCGCCGGGCAACAGAAGCCCTCCACTTTTCTTACAAATGTTTGGATTTGCGCGCGGCGTTCATGGCTTCCTGCCCTGCGCCGTTCAGCGCGCGCCGGATCTCGCGGGTCGCGAAGATGGGGTCGGCGTCGATAGGAAGGCCGTCGACCAGCTTGCCGACGACCGCGCTTTCGATCCGCTGACGCTCCGCGCTGTCGGCGCCGCGCAAATGGGTCATGAGCCCGGCGAAATCCTGCACGCCTGCCGCCTCGTAGAAGGTGAAGACCGCGCTTCCCGCAAGGGCCTTGGCGGACTGTTCGACGTCGCGCAGTTCGGCATTTCGGTCGAGATCGACCAGCATCAGGCCGAGCCGCCGCGGAAGCGCCTGGTGCCACGCCTGCTCTGCAATGCGTTGCTTGGCCTTGCGGCTGGCCGAGGCGCCCGCGAAGAGCGCGACGCCTCCCATGACCAGCCAGTGCCACATGGCTAGGGCCGCTTCTTCAGTTCGTCGCGGATTTCGGTGAGAAGCTCGACTTCGGTCGGGCCGGCGGGTGCGGCTTCCTTTTCCTTCGCGGCTTCGCGTTCCATCACCTTCTTCGCCCAACGGACGAGCAGGAAGATGATGAAGCCAAGGATGATGAAGTTGACGATGGTGGTCAGGAACGCGCCCCAGCCGATCATTGCCACGCCCGCTTCCTTGAGCTCGGCATAGTTGGTGGTGCTGCCTTCATAGCCCTCGGGAATGTCACCCAGGAGGATGAAATAGTTGGAGAAATCGAGCCCGCCGAAGATGTAGCCGACCAGCGGCATGATGACATCGTCGGTAAGCGCTGCGGTGATCAGCGCGAAGGCACCGGCCATAATGACCGCAACCGCGAGGTCGAGTACGTTACCCTTGGCGATGAATTTCTTGAACTCGGCGAACATGTGCTTCCCCTTTTGCCGTTCGATCCCGTTGAAAACGCATCTTAACCGCGTCGTCGTGCATTGAAAGGGGCGACGCGAATTCCTATTTCGTATGAGTAACAATCAAGGGGACTTCACGACCATGACGATCAGAAAACTCTCGACGCTGGCCGCCGCGACGATGGCGCTCTCGCTGGGCGCGTGCGGTATCAACTCGGTGCCGACGGCCGAAGAAGCGGTCAACGCCGCCTGGGGCAATGTCGAGGCCGAATATCAGCGGCGCAATGACCTGATCGGCAACCTCGTGGAAAGCGTGAAGGCCGCGGCGGGATCGGAGGAAGAGATCCTCACCCAAATCACCGAGGCGCGTGCCTCGGCGACGTCGGCGAACCTGTCGCCCGACCAGCTCGACAATCCCGAAGCCGTGCGCGCCTATGCCGAGGCGCAGGGCCAGCTGAGCAATGCGCGCAGCCTGCTCGGCACGGTCATCATGGAGCGATATCCCGAACTGCAGTCGCAGCAGCGTTTCGCCGACCTGATGGTGCAGCTTGAAGGGACCGAGAACTCGATACTGGTCGCGCGCCGAGACTATAACGAGGCGGTGCAGGAATATAACACGACCATCCGCACCTTCCCCGACGCGATCGGCGCGAAAATCATCCACGGCGCCGAACCCAAGGTGCCCTTCGAAAGCGCACCGGGCGCCGACCAGCCGGTCACCGTCGACTTCGACGCGTAGGTGAGGGCGCTTCTCACACCGCTGCTGGCGGGTTGGGCGTTGCTGCTGTCCGGTTGTGCGCAGCCGGCAGCCAACGACAACACGTCATTCGAATGGGTGACGGACGAAGCGGAGATCCTCTCGGATAGCGCCGAGGCTCGTATCGCGGGCAATCTGATCACGCTTGAAGATCAGACTAGCGACCAGGTTCTGGTGTGGACCACTCCATCGTTGGGGAGTCGCCCGATAGAGGACGTATCGCTGGAGCGTGCACGGTCGATTGGCGCGGGCACTGCCGAACTCGACAATGGTGTTCTGATCACGGTCGCGCCCAACGACCGGAAAGTGCGTATCGAGGTTGGCACGGGCTTAGAAGACTTGCTTACCGACGTGCGCGCGAAGCGCATCATTGACGAGCATATGTCCCCCAAATTTGCGAGGGGCGACTTTGACGCTGGTGTCGAGGCCGGTGTCGAAGCGGTATCCGAGTTGCTTCTGTCGGATCGCGAACGCCCTAAGTATAGGGACGTAAGAGTGGAGAGAATGGCGTCGTGACGCGAATTTTGGTTATCTTGGCAGCATTTTTTGCCTTCGCAGTGCCCGCCACCGCGCAGGATTTTCCTCAGCCTGACGGCACATGGGTGTTGGATGAGGGCGATTTCCTTTCAGATGCCGAAGAGGAGGCGCTCGAGCAGCGGCTTGACGCCAATCACGAAGCGACCGGGCGGCAGTTCGTCATCGTCACGCAGCCGAACCTTCAGGGCTACACGATCGAGGACTTTGGCTATCGCCTGGGCCGTGAATGGGCGATCGGGAGCGAGGAAGAGGATGACGGCGTCCTGCTGTTGATCGCTCGTGACGAACGCAAAATGCGGATTGAAACAGGTTACGGCGCTCGCGTTTTTCTGCCCGACATCATCGCCGGGCGAATCATTCGCAACGAAATCACGCCGGCTTTTAAGAATGGCGACTTCGCGGCCGGTATCAACGCGGGTGTCGACGCGATCTTCGAGAGCCTCGCGCTGAGCCCTGAGGAAGCAGAGGCGCGTGCCGCAGCAGCAACCGAAGAAGAAGCTCGCCGTGCGTCGGAGGGGAGCAATGCGTGGATCGGGGCGGTCATGCCGTTCCTCTTCATGATGTTCATCTTCCTCTCGATCGCCCGGCGTCGAACCGGACGTCGCTATCGCGGCAAGGGGAAGCGTCGGCGTAAAGGTATGGATAGCGGCGATCTGGCCATCCTTCTCTGGGGCCTGGACGCGGCGACGCGCATGGCCAGTGGCGGTCGAGGCGGCGGCTGGGGAGGCGGCGGCGGTGGTTTCGGCGGCGGCGGTTTTGGCGGCTTTAGTGGTGGCGGCGGCTCCTTCGGGGGTGGCGGCGCGTCGGGGGGATGGTGATGTACAAGCTGACGGCTGAAGACCATGAGCGCGTGTCCAAGGCGATCGCCAAGGCCGAGGAGCGCTCGGATGGCGAAATTATCGCGGTCACGACCGACTATTCCGACAAATATCATGACGCGGCGCTGCATTATGCGGTGCTTGCGATCATCGTCATGCTGGGGGCGGTCGCGGTTTGGCCGGGCCTGCTCGACTGGTGGTACAACCTCATCTTCGGCGGCTGGTCGGAGCCGAGCCTGCAGGCGCGCTACACGCTGCTTCTCTTCTTCGCGCTGGTGAAGTTTCTCGGAGTCCTGCTGATCCTGCGCTGGATGCCGCTGCGGCTCGCGCTGGTGCCGGGCTCGACCAAGACGCGGCGCGTGCGCCGGCGCGCGATCGACATCTACAAGGCGGGTGCCGAGCGGCGCACGATCGGGCGCACGGGCATCCTCATCTACCTTTCGATGGGCGAACATCGCGCGGAGATCATCCATGACGACGCCATCACCGAAGTCGTCGACGAGGAGACGTGGGGCGAGGCGATGGTCGCGCTGCTGGTACCGGTGAAGGAAGGCCGCATCGTCGACGGCATCGTCGCCGTGATCGAGGAGATTGGCGACGTGCTCGCCATCCACTTCCCCAAGACCAGCGAAAACACGAACGAAATTCCGGACAAGCTGATCGAACTGTGAGCGACGAAAAGATCGAGTGGGAAGGCCGCTACATGTCGGCGGTGACGCGCGGGCGCTGGGAATATGTGAAGCGCGTCGGCGGGATGAGCGCGGTCGCGATCGAGGCGATCGTCGACGGCAGGATCCTGCTGGTCGAGCAATATCGCGAACCGCTCGGGCGCAACTGCCTCGAACTACCCGCAGGCCTCGTCGGCGACGATGATGGCAAGGACGATACGCCCGAGAGCGCCGCGATCCGCGAGCTGGAGGAAGAGACCGGCTATCGCCCCGGGCGCGTCGAGACGGTCGGGCATTTCTACTCCTCACCCGGTATCTTGTCGGAAGGCTTCACGCTCGTGCGCGCGCATGATTGCGTGAAGGTCGGCGACGGCGGGGGTGTCGAGGGGGAAGAGATCACCGTCCACGAAGTGCCGCTTGCCCAGCTTCCTGCTTTTTGCGACGCCAAGCGCGAAGAGGGCTGCGCTCTCGACGTTCGCGTGATGGCGATGCTATTGCGCGCCTCGTCCTGAGGCGGAGCCTGTTCGTCCCCAGTTCAGCCTGGCGCCGCCAAGCTGCTCAAAATATTACAGATTAGGAGAGTCGATTTGACCAAGAAGATCCTGCTGACCACCACCGCTGCACTGACGCTCGGTGCCTGCGGCACGATGGGTGAGGAAGAGGCAATTTCGGTTGCCGAGGCGATGGCGACTGCTGCCGCCGAGGCCGCGTCGGAGGAAGTGATGGCCGCCAATCCCATGCTCGAGGAATGGACCGGACCCTATGACGGCGTTCCCCAGTGGCAGGAATATGAGGTTGAACAGTTCGACACCGCCTACGAAGTGGCGATCGCCGACTATCTCGCCGACATGGACGCGGTCGCGAACAATCCCGCAGCGCCGACATTCGAGAACACGATGATCCCGATGGAGTTGGCGGGCGAGAAGCTCGACCGCGTCAATTCGATCTTCAGCGTCTATTCGAGCAACTTGTCCACACCCGCCGTGCAGGCGGTCGACAAGGAGTGGAGCCCCAAGCTCACCGCGGCCTATGACAGCGTGACGCTCAACGATGCCATCTTCCAGCGGATCAAGACGCTCTACGATGCGCGCGACACGCTCGGTCTCGACGCGCAGCAGATGCGCCTCCTGACCCGCGAATATGATTTCTACGTCCGCTCGGGCGCGCTGCTCGATGCGGCGGGCAAGGAGCGGCTGTCGGCGATGAACAGCCGCTTGGCCGAGCTATTCAGCGAATTCTCGTCGCGCGTGCTGGCTGACGAAAGCACCTACACGGTCGCGACCGAGGCGCAGATGGCGGGCGTCACCGAAGACATCAAGTCGGCGGCGCGTGCCTTGGCGGAGGCAGAGGGGCTTCCCGCGGGCCAATATGCGCTCAAGAATACGCGCTCGATCGTCGATCCGGTGCTGAGCTTTGGCGATGACCGCGCGCTGCGCGAGGAAGTTTGGCGCGATTTTGTGAACCGCGGCGACAATGGCAATGCGAACGACACCAACGCGGTGATCGCCGAAATCGTCAAGATCCGCGCCGATCGTGCCAAGCTGCTTGGCTATGAAAGCCACGCCCATTGGCGGATGCAGGACACGATGGCCGGCACGCCCGACCGCGCGATGGAACTGATGATGAAGGTCTGGCCCGCCGCGATCGCCCGCGTCGACGAGGAAGTCGCCGACATGATGGAATTCGCGTCGGCCGACGGCCTCACCGAAATCGAGCCGTGGGATTATCTCTACTATCAGGAGAAGGTTCGTAAGGCGAAATACGACCTCAGCCAGGACGAGCTGAAGCCCTATTTCGAGCTCAACAATATGGTCGACGGCATGATCTGGTCGGCCGAGCAGCTCTACGGGATCAAGATGGTGGAGAATACCGGCGCGGTGCCGGTCTACCACCCCGACATCCGCACCTTCGAGGTGACCAACAGCCGCACGGGCGAAAATATCGGCCTGTTCTACTTCGACACGTTCGCGCGTGACGGAAAGCGTTCGGGAGCGTGGATGAACAGCTTCCGTATCGGCACCAAGCTGGAAGGCGACAAGCAGGGCCTGTTCACCAACAATAACAACTTCAACAAGCCGGGGCCGGGCGAGCCGGTGCTCATCAGCCTCGATGACGCCTCGACGCTGTGGCACGAGTTCGGCCACGCCATCCACTACATGCTGGTCGACGTCGACTATCCGGGCCTCGTGGGTACGCAGCGCGACTTCGTCGAATATCCGAGCCAGGTGAACGAGAATTGGCTGCTGACGCGTCCGATCCTCGACCGCTTCGCGCTGCACTACCAGACGGGTGAGCCGATGCCGCAGGAACTGGTCGACAAGATCGAAAAGTCAAGCACGTTCAACGAAGGCTATGCGACGGTCCAGTATTTGAGCTCGGCGCTGGTCGACATGATGCTGCACACCGATCCCGACGGCGACGTCGATGTCGACGCGTTCGAAAAGGCAGCGCTCGAGGCGATCGACATGCCCGAGGAAACGGTCATGCGTCACCGCCTGCCGCAGTTCCTGCACCTGTTCAGCTCGGACAGTTATTCGGCCGGCTATTACAGCTATCTGTGGTCCGAAACGATGGACGCGGACACCTGGGCCGCGTTCGAGGAAGCGGGCAATCCGTATGACCGTGCGACCGCCGATGCTTTCCGCATCAACATCCTCGAAAGCGGCAACGCGACCGACCGCGCCGAAGCCTATCGCGCCTTCCGTGGCCGCGATCCGGACGTCAACGCACTCCTGAAGCGCCGCGGCTTCCCGGTCGGCGAATAATCGTTAGAGGCGAGCGGCCTGGGCATTGGCCCAGGCCAGCTCGGCCAAGGGCTCGAGCGCCTTCGCGGTCTCCACCGCGTGGGCGCTCGATGCGTTTCCGCGCGCGACACGCCCCTTAATGCCGTGGACGATCGCGGCCAGCCGGAACATGTTGTAGACGATCAGATAGTCGAGATCGGCCAGCCCGTCGCGGCCGGTGCGCTCGCAATAGGCGGCGACATAATCGGCTTCGCTGGGGATGCCGAGATCGGCAAGATCGCGGCCGAGCAAGCCGGTAAAGCTGCCCGCGGAGGGCATACGATACATGAGCAGGTGGTAGGCGAAGTCGGCGCCTGGGTCGCCGAGCGTCGACAGCTCCCAGTCGAGCACCGCGAGCACTTCGGGGCGGTCGGGTGCGAAGATCATGTTGTCGCAGCGAAAGTCGCCGTGGATGACGCGTACCGGCTCGCGCGAGCGGTCGGGCGCATGATCCTTCAGCCAGTCGACCAGCCGATCCATCGCCTCGACGCGTCCCGCCTCGACATCATCGACGTATTGGCCCGACCAGCGCGCGACCTGCCGGGCGACGAAATCCTCGCCCTTGCCATAGTCGCCAAGACCGATGTCGGCAGGGTCGAACCCGTGAAGCTGCGCGATCGTCGCGTTCATCGCATCGAATTGCGCGGCGCGGTCCTCGGTATCTGGGAAATGCGCTTCCCAAACGATCCGGCCCTCGACCATGTCCATCAGGAAGAAGGGCGTGCCGATGACCCTTTCGTCTTCGCACAGGCCGTGGACCTTGGGGACCGGGAAACCCTGCGCGCCCAACGCCTTCATCACCCGATATTCGCGTTCCACCGCGTGGGCCCCCGGTAGCAGCCGACCGGGAGGCTTGCGGCGCAGAACATAATCGCCGCCGGGCGTACGGACCCGATAAGTCGGATTGGACTGGCCGCCCTTGAACTGGTCGACCTCGATCGGGCCAGCGAAGCCTTCGACATGTTCCTGCATCCAAACTGCGAGCGAGGCTTCGTCGAAAGCGAGGCGCTCGGAGACGCTCTTGGTGCCGCTATTGGCGCTGGTCCTGTCCATAACGTCGACGTGCCACGACGAGGCGGACTGAACAAGGGCGGGCGGACGTGCGTTGGCTAGCCATGAAAACGATCCTGCACCTGTCCGACATGCATTTCGGTGAGCATGAACCCGCCATCGTCGCCGCCGTCGAGGAGCATCTCGACCGGACCGAGGCCGATTATTGCGTCCTTGCCGGCGATTTCACTCAATGGGCGAGCGACAAGGAATTCGAACTTGCCGCCGCCTGGACCGAGAAAATCCGCGAGCGCGGCCACAAGGTCATGGCGGTGCCCGGCAATCACGACGTCCCCTCGATCAACCTGTTCGAGCGTGTGTTCAATCCCGACGGCCAATGGGAAGAATGGATGGGCGAGGACAAGTGCCCGTGGTTCGAAGATGACGGCATGGCGATGCTCGGCCTTAACACCGCACGCGGCTTGGTGATCAAGAATGGCGAGATCGACGCCGAGCAGATCGCGCACATGAAGGAAAAGTTTGCCGGTGCTTCCGACGATGCCCTGCGCGTGCTCGTGGTCCACCACCCGATGTTCGAGTTGCCGCGCGGCGACGAGCGATCGGACGCGATCAAGAACCAGGAGGCAGCGGTCTCCGCGACCGACGATGCCGGGGTCGACCTGATCCTGTCGGGCCATAACCACACCAGTTCGGTCCACCGCACCCTCGACCTGCCCAAGGGCGATGGCAGCGCGCTCGTGATCCAGGCGGGTACGGCCTTCTCGACCCGCATTCGCACCGAACCGCCAAGCTTCAACATCATCCGCGCCAACCGCTTCGATTGCAGCGTGAAGGTGCTCGGCTGGGACGGCGACCATTATGTCGATCGGCGCCAGCACCGCTTCGTGCGCGACGATGACGAGGCGCACTGGCAGCCGACCGATGCCAGCGCCGCCGAAGTCATCGCCAACGTTGCCAAGGCGTCGGAGAATGCGGACTAGGCAAAGACGCCTGCTGTCATTATCGCCCGATAGGACAGGGATAGTGACCGCATGATCGAACATTTCGACCTCGACGCCTATGTGCGCGAAACGCTCGCCGAGGATCTCGGCGTAGGCGGCGATGTCACGTCCAATTCGACCATCGAGAAGGACGCCGTCTTCGAAGCGGTGATGGACGCGCGCGAGCCGATGGTGATCGCAGGCATCGAAGTCGCTGCCGCCTTCTTTATCGCGCTCGACAAGGACGTGCAGATCGACCTGCTCGTCGCCGATGGCGACCAGGTCGAAGCTGGTGCGGACCTGATGCGACTGAAGGGCAAGGCGCGCGCGATGCTCGCGGCGGAACGCTCGGCGCTCAACACGCTGCAATTCCTGTGCGGGATCGCGACGCTGGCTCGACGCTACGCCGACGAGATTTCGGGGACGGGCGCGACCGTGCTCGACACGCGCAAGACCGTGCCGGGCCTGCGCGCGCTCAGCAAGTATGCCAGCCGCATGGGCGGGGCGGAAAATCATCGCCTGCGCATGGATGACGGACTGCTGATCAAGGACAACCACATCGCCGTGAATGGAGGCGATATCGCCAGGACCGTGGCTGCCGCCAAGGCCAAGGATCACGGGCTGCAGGTGCAGGTCGAGGTCGACCGGATCGACCAGATCGAGCCCGCGCTGGGTGCGGGCGCGGACCGCCTGCTGCTCGATAACATGCCGCCCGACGTGCTGCGAGAGGCGGTGGCGCTGGTCGACGGGCGCGTGCCACTCGAGGCGTCGGGCGGGATCAATCTCGACACCATCCGCGCGGTGGCGGAAACCGGCGTCGACTATATTTCCACCAGCCGGATCACGATGGGCAGCAAGGCCGTCGACATCGGGCTGGATTACGCCATTTCCAACTAGGACTGGCGCTTCATGGGGCAGGGGCCTAAGAGGGCCTCGACAAGATTCAGGAGAGCGAATTGTTCAAGGGTTTGAAGCCCATCCAGTATAACGGCAAGGAAGTCTGGCCGTTGATCGAGGGCGGCAAGGGCGTATCCGCAACCAACCATGCCAGCAGCGGCGCGTGGGCTGCCGCGGGCGGCATCGGCACCGTGTCTGCGGTCAATGCCGACAGCTACGATCCCGAAGGACGGATCATCCCGCAGGTCTACGAGGAAATGACCCGCCGCGGGCGTCACGAAGAGCTCAAGCAATATGCCATTGACGGCGCGTCGGCGCAGATCGAGCGCGCCTACGAGATTGCCGACGGCAAGGGCGCGATCAACATCAACGTCCTGTGGGAAATGGGCGGCGCAGAGCCGATCCTCCACGGCGTGCTCGAGCGCTGCAAGGGCATGGTCGATGGCGTGACGTGCGGCGCGGGCATGCCCTACCGCCTGTCGGAGATCGCCGCCAAATATGGCGTGAAATACCTGCCGATCGTATCGTCGGGTCGCGCCTTCCGCGCGCTGTGGAAGCGTGCCTATTCGAAATTCGCCGAAGGGCTGGCTGCCGTTGTCTACGAAGATCCGTGGCTTGCGGGCGGTCATAACGGCCTTTCCAACGCCGAAGATCCCAAGAAGCCGCAGGATCCCTATCCGCGCGTCGCCGAACTGCGCAAGATGATGCGCGAGGGCGGAGTGTCCGAGGAAGTGCCGATCGTCATGGCCGGCGGTGTCTGGCGGCTCGACGAATGGAACGACTGGATCGACAATGACGAGCTGGGCGGCATCGCCTTCCAGTTCGGCACCCGCCCGCTGCTGACACAGGAAAGCCCGATCCCGCCGGGATGGAAGGCCAAGTTGATGGAGCTGGAGGAAGGCGATGTGTTGTTGCACAAATTCTCGCCCACCGGCTTCTACAGCTCGGCGGTGCAGAACCCGTTTCTCCTCGAACTCGTCGCGCGCAGCGAGCGCCAGATCGCCTTCACCAAGGAAGAGGTCGGCGACCACAAGTTCGTGCTCGATGTGGGCGTCGGCAACCGCAAGAATTTCTTCGTGACCAAGGGCGACCTGCAGCATGCGCGCGAGTGGCATGGCGCGGGCTTCACCGAGGCGATGAAAACGCCCGATGACACGCTGATCTTTGTGACGCCCGAGCAAATGAAGGAAATCCGCAAGGACCAGGCCGACTGCATGGGTTGCCTGTCGCACTGCAGCTTCTCGAGCTGGGCGGATAACGAGAAGAACAGCACCGGTCGCCTCGCCGATCCGCGCAGCTTCTGCATCCAGAAGACACTGCAGGACATCGCGCATGGCGGGCCGGTCGACGAAAATCTGATGTTTGCCGGTCACGCGGCCTATCGGTTCAAGTCCGACCCCTTCTATTCGAATGGGTTCGTGCCGACCGTGAAGCAGCTCGTCGACCGCATCCTGACGGGCGCGTGATGCGGCTGGCAGCGCTCATTGCGGTGGCAGGACTCGCGGCCGGGACGGCGAGCGCGCAGCCCGATGTGCCCTATTGGGCATCGATCGCGAGCGGCAAGGCCAACATGCGCACCGGTCCCGGCAAGACCTATCCGGCGACCTGGGTCTACCAGCGCCGCGACCTGCCCGTGCGGGTGCACCAGCGCTACGACAATTGGCGTCGTATCGAGGGACCTGGCGGCGCCGAAGGCTGGATGGCGGTCGCGTTGCTTTCGGAGCGGCGCACCGGCATGGTCACCGGCGAGAAATTCATGGACCTGCATGAGCAGGCGGATGCGGATTCCCCGGTGCTTTACCAGGTCGAGCCGGGCGCAGTCGGACGCATCTCCGAATGCACCGGCGAATGGTGCCGCATTAGCTTCGTCGTCGGGCGCAAGCAGCGCGGTGGCGGCTGGATCGTGCAGGGCGCCTTGTGGGGCGTCGACGAAGGCGAAGTCATCGAAGACTGACGCGAAAAGGGCGGCCCCGAAAGGAGCCGCCCTTCTTCGTAATCTAACCTGATCAGGCAGGCGTGAAGTCGATCATGACGCTCTCGCCCGCAGCGTTGGTCATGCGGACGCGGCCGTCGACCGTGTCGCCTGGGGTCCAGCAGGATTCGCCGACCGCTTCGCCATCTTCGTCGAAGCAAAGCTGGCCATTATCGTTCATCATCCAGGTGCCGCTGACTTCACTGCCGTCTGCGGCGGTCTGCGTATAGGTGCCATCGCTGTTGGTGACCGTGGTGCCGAGGCTGTTGCCATCGGCGTCGTAAATAGCGTGCGTGCCGACATAGTCGGTGGTCATGTCGTTGTCGGCGGTCATCGCCGTGTCGTCGACCGTCAGCGTGTCGTCGGCGGGGGCTTCGTCGGCCCCGCCGCCACAGGCTGCAAGGGCGGCCACACCGGCCAGTAGAATCAACTTTTTCATTGTCGCTCTCCGTCGTGATTGTCCCCAAACAACGAAGGGGCCCGCCCATGTGTCCGTGCGGGCCCCTGCATTCTGGGTCGACGGGTGCGCGATCAGGCGCCGGGCATCGACAGTTCGGTATATTCGGCGCGGGTCACCGTGATGGTTTCACCGTTGCTGCCAGTCGTTTCCTGGCTCTCGCCGACATTGTGCGGCGCGACCGTCCAGCACACTTCGCCTTCATCGGTCATCGCACTGGTGAAACAGCCCTGGCCATCCTTCATGACCATCGTTCCATGGTCGAGATGTTCGCCATCGGTGGTCTCGGCGATGTAGTTGCCGTCGGCGTCGATAGTCTCGATCACCTCGTTGCCCTCGGGATCGGTGAAGGTCCACGTCGTGCCGAGCAGCGAGGTGTCACCCTCGGCGGGCGCCTCGGCTTCCATGGCGATGTCTTCGGCGGGCATTTCTTCTTCGGTGGCGGTGTCGCCGCACGACGCCAGCGCGGCCGCACCAGCAAGCAGGAACAATTTCTTCATGGTCTTCCCCCTTTCAGGAAGCGGGGCGTTTACCATCTTTATGTCGGGAAGGCGACTCGGAATGCGAAAGGCCGCGCGGATCGCTCCACGCGGCCTTCATCGGTTCCAGTACTTTACGCGTCGGCTTCGAGCCGTACGATCGTGCCGACCTCGTTGCCGTCCGGATCGACGCGGATCCATTCGCCTTCTTCGGTCATGCCTCCGTTGGGATAGCAAACTGCCGGGTCGTCGCCGTCGGGATCGAAGCAAGCCGTATCGCCGTCCATCGTCATCGTACCCGACACCTCGGTGCCATCGGCATCGACATAGGTGTAGGTGCCGTCTTCGTTGATGGTCGTGACGCCGGTTTCGTTACCGTCCATGTCGCGCAGCGAATAGCTGCCCGCCATCGGGCCGCCGTCGGGCGCGGTCGGTGCCTCTTCCTCGGCCATCGCTTCCATCGCGGCGTCTTCAGCGGGCGCTTCTTCTTCGACCGCCGTGTCCGCGCAGGCTGCGAGGCTGGCAACACCGGCCAGCAGGATCAGTTTCTTCATGGATGCTCCCCTCTTGAGTGAAGCGGGGCGTTTACCATGATTTATGTTAATCGGCGAGTCAGGCCATCTCGACCGCGATGGCGGTGGCTTCGCCGCCACCGATGCACAGCGTCGCGACGCCCTTCTTGAGGCCGCGCTTCTTCATCGCATTGACCAGCGTCACGAGGATACGCGTGCCGCTGGCACCGATCGGATGGCCGAGCGCGGTCGCACCGCCATTGACGTTAATCTTGTCGTGCGGGATGCCGATGTCCTTCATCGCGAACATCGCGACGCAGGCGAAGGCTTCGTTGACTTCCCACAGGTCGACGTCGTCGACCGACCAACCGGCCTTGTCGAGCACCTTGTGGATCGCACCGACGGGGGCGATCGTGAATTGGGCGGGCTCCTGCGCATGCGCGGCGGTGGCAACGATGGTCGCGACCGGCGCCTTCCCCATCGCTTCGGCCTTGGCCGCCGAAGTCACGATGACTGCGGCTGCGCCATCGGAAATGGACGAGCTGGTCGCCGCGGTAATGGTGCCGTCTTTGGCGAAAGCCGGGCGGAGCGTCGGGATCTTGTCGGGGCGACCGCGACCGGGCGCTTCGTCGGTGTCGACGACGGTCTCGCCCTTGCGGTCGGCGATGGTGACGGGCACGACCTCGTCGGCAAAGTCACCATTGTTGATCGCGCGCTGGGCGCGGGCGAGGCTTTCGATCGCATAGTCGTCCATGCTTTCGCGCGTCAGCTGGTACTCGTTGGCCGTATCCTGCGCGAAGGTGCCCATCGCACGTCCCTTGTCATACGCATCCTCGAGCCCGTCGAGGAACATATGGTCGTAGGCGGTGTCGTGGCCGATGCGCGCGCCGCTGCGATGCTTCTGGAGCAGGTAGGGCGCGTTGGTCATGCTCTCCATGCCGCCCGCGATGATGATGTCGGCATTGCCGGCACGGATCGCTTCGTCCGCCTGGATCACCGTCTGCATGCCCGAACCGCATACCTTGTTGACCGTTGTCGCCTGCACCGACTTGGGCAGGCCGGCCTTGAGCGCCGCCTGGCGGGCAGGGGCCTGGCCGAGCCCCGCGGGCAGCACGCAGCCCATATAGATGCGGTCGATGTCATCCCCGTTGACGCCCGCGCGCTCGACCGCGGCCTTGACGGCAGTCGCGCCCAGGTCGGTCGCTTCGGCGCCGCTCAGTGCGCCCTGCATCGCCCCCATCGGGGTGCGGGCATAGGAAAGGATGACGGTCTTGTCGGCCATGATGGTGGATTCCCTTTTCGGCAATTTCGATGTTGCACTGCACATAGTGCTTCGCGACCGCTTGTCCAAGGGTCTAAGCGGGGTTGCGTGGCGCGGCTGCGGCGGAATAGTCTCCGTCATCGAAACGAAGGAGCGAAGCGATGCGCACAGGGATTTCGTTGGCGAGTTCGATGCTCGTCTTTCTCGGGGCCGCGGCCTTCGCCCACCCCAAACATGCCGACCACCTCGAAAATGCGCAGGTGCTCCCCGCCGACACGCCCAAGGAAGAAGTCACCGCGCTGATGAAGCATTTCGCGCAGTCGCTCGGGGTGCGGTGCAGCCATTGTCACGTCGGCGAGGAAGGGCAGCCGCTTTCGACCTACGATTTCGCCTCCGACGCCAAGCCCGCCAAGCGGCGCGCGCGCCAGATGCTCGAATATACCCACATGCTCAACCAGGACCCGCGCCTTCCGGGCGAAGAGCGCGCCAGTCTCACCGACATGAGCGAGAATAGGGTCAACTGCTACACCTGCCATCGCGGCGAGCTGACCCCCGCGACCGTCATCCCGCAGCCCGGCGCGAGCGACGCAAGCTAGCCATCGCTTTCGCTAGTCTCTTGTCGCCCCCGCCGCGGCGATGCTAGGCGCGCGGCGAACAGGAGATCACAGCAATGAACGACATGCCCGGCCTCGACTTCCAGCTTGGGGAAATGGCGGACACGATCCGCGACACCACGCGCCGCTTCGCGATGGACAAGATCGAGCCGATCGCCGAGGAAATCGACCGCGAGGACAAGTTCCCGATCGACCTGTGGCCGCAAATGGGCGAGCTCGGCCTCCACGGCATCACCGTTCCCGAAGAGGATGGCGGGCTCGGGCTCGGCTATCTTGAACATGTCGTCGCGCAGGAAGAGATCGCGCGCGCATCGGCCTCGGTCGGGCTCAGCTACGGCGCGCACACCAACCTGTGCATCAACCAGATCGCCAAATGGGCGAGCCCCGAACAGAAAGAGAAATATCTCCCCGGCTTGATCAGCGGCGAGCATGTCGGCGCACTGGCGATGAGCGAGGCGAGCGCGGGCAGCGACGTCGTCTCGATGAAGCTCAAGGCCGACAAGGTCGACGGCGGCTATCGCCTCAACGGCACGAAGTTCTGGATCACCAATGGCGCCTACGCCGAAACGCTGGTCGTCTACGCCAAAACCGGCGAAGGCTCGCGCGGCATCACCACCTTCCTGATCGAGAAGGGCGACGAGGGGTTCTCGATCGGCCAGAAGATCGACAAGGTCGGCATGCGCGGGTCGCCCACCAGCGAGCTCGTCTTCGACGACTGCTTCGTCCCCGACGACCGCGTCATGGGGCCCGAAAATGGCGGCGTCGCGGTGCTCATGAGCGGTCTCGATTACGAGCGCACGGTGCTCTCGGGCATCCAGCTCGGCATCATGCAGGCCTGCCTCGACGTCGTCCTGCCCTACCTTCGCGAACGCACCCAGTTCGGCAAGCCTATCGGCAGCTTCCAGCTCATGCAGGCCAAGGTTGCCGACATGTATGTCGCGCTTAATTCGGCGCGCGCCTACGTCTACACCGTCGCCAAGAATTGCGATGCAGGCAAGACCACCCGCTTCGACGCGGCAGGCGCGATCCTGCTGGCAAGCGAAAGCGCGTTCAAGGTCGCGGGCGAGGCGGTCCAGGCGTTGGGCGGAGCAGGCTACACCAAGGATTGGCCGGTCGAACGCTACATGCGCGACGCCAAGCTGCTCGACATCGGCGCGGGCACCAACGAAATCCGCCGCATGCTGATCGGGCGCGAATTGTTGGGGGCGGCGGGCTGAATTGAGCGAGACCCTCCTCGACGTCCTGCAATATTACGGTGCCGCGGCTTCGACGTTGGCGGCGCTGATCGTGTCGCTCAACCTCGGGCGGCGCTGGACGGGCTGGGCGTTCGTCATCTTCGTCACCGCCAGCATCGCGCTGATCGGTTGGGGCTTCTTCCAGGAAGACAGCGAAGGCATCGGCTATCAGAATATCGCGCTGCTCGTGATCAACTGCGTCGGCGTCTACCGCTACCTCATCGCCAAGAAGCAGCCGAAAGAGCCTAGCGCTCAAACTTAACAGATGTTAGTTCTCTTCCCGACATTGGGGGAGAGAGCAATTGCGCGCATCGCACATCCTGCCGGCTTTCTTGTTACTTGGCGCGTGCAGCGCCGACGGGGTGCAGCACGACGCGACGATGTCGAGCGTCGATGCGGTCAGCTTCGATGGAGCAAACTACTCTGACGAGACTGGTAAGATTGCACATGGCGAGCGAGTCGCGGACCTTTTGGGATGCGCGAGCTGCCATGCACCGGACTATTCGGGCGTCAATTTCGGGGAAATGATCCCGTTGGTGGAAGGGCTTTGGGCCACCAACATTTCGCGCACCCTGCCCGATTTCTCTGAGGAGCAGCTCGAGGCCCTGCTCCGTGAGGGCATTCATCCCGAGCGTGAAATCTACCTGATGCCGTCACGCACGAGCCAGTTTCTGAGCGATGCCGACATGGGCGCGCTGATCGCCTATCTCCGTACGATCGAGCCCACTGGGGAGGCCACACCTCCGCCTCCCGAAGGTTTTGAGGATGCTGTCGCAAAGCGGCTTCCCGACGAATATTGGCGTGTGCAGGAATATGGTCGCGCGTTCTATCCCAATGCTGAAGAAGAAGCGCAGTTCTATGCGAAGTATCGCGCTCCGGCTGTGGCGGGAGAGCATGAGCGTGGGCGCTACATTGCGGCCGCGACGTGCACTAGTTGTCACGGGCCCGGGCTGGATGGCTACGGCGAAGAATTCGGGGCGATCGACGGGGTTTTGGATTATAACGACAAAGAGCTGCGAAAGCTTTTGGTCGACAGTGTCAATCGGGATGGTGAGACCGTTGCTGCCTGGTGGGGCACCGGGCACGAAGGCAGCAAGCTGACACAGGCGGAATTAAACGATGTGGAGGCGTATGTGCGGGCGTTGGCAAGGAGCCGCGTCCTAGACCAAGGGGATTGACGATGCGGAAAGTCGCACTGTTGTTGGCATGTGCCAGCCTGTTCGCGTGTAGTTCCGAGAGTAACGAACCGACCGAAACGACCGAAGCGGTACGGCCCGCCGCGGTGACGTTCGACGGCGCCGACTATGGCGATGACGAGGCCGCCAAGATCGCGCATGGCGACCGGCTCGCCAGCGTCCTTTTGTGCCGCGGGTGCCATATGCCCGACCTGACCGGCACCGACATGGGCAAGTATGATCCTGAATTATCGGGGGTGATTGCGTCCAACCTGACGCGGGCGGTGCCCGAGCTCGACGATCGCGCGCTGCACATGGTGCTGCGCAAGGGTACCCATCCCAAGCGCGACGATTTCTGGATGATGCCATCCAAGATCTATCAGCATGTCTCGGACGCCGACATGCAAGCGCTGATGGCCTATCTGCGGACGCTCGAGCCCGCAGGCGAGGAGCTGCCGCTCACCCAGCTCAACGAAGGGCTTCGGGCCGCGCACGAGGCGGGCGAGTTCCCGACCGTGGCCGAGGAAGTGGCGCTGCATCGCGAGACGCAGCCGCGCGATCTTGGCGCGACGCACCGCCTTGGCCGCTACGTGGCCACGACGGTTTGCGCCGACTGTCACGGCCCGGCGCTCGAAGGCAGCGGCGACTTCGCGCCCAACCTCATCGACATGGCACCGATGTATGGCGAAGAGGGATTGAACGCCTTGCTGACGACCGGCGCGGGGCTCGACGGTCGCGAACTCGACCTCATGGCCTTCGTCGGGGCGGAGCTGACATCCAAGATGACGGACAACGAACGCGCTGCGCTGGTCGCCTACCTGCTTTCGCTGTCCGAAGCGCAAATGGCCGAGGGGCCGCAATAGCGTTGGCAAATGGGGGCGGGCGCGCTAGGCCTCGCCCCCATGAGCGCACCGGTACTCGACAGCAAGGTCGACCTCGAGGCGCCCGACGCGAAAGCGCGGGCCAAGCATAATCGCGAACTGGCGGAGCGGCTGCGCGCCGACGTTGCCGAGGCCGCGAAAGGAGGCAGCGAACGCCATCGCGAGCGGCATCTGTCGCGCGGAAAGCTCCTGCCCCGCGACCGCGTAGAACGCTTGCTCGATCCCGGTTCGCCATTCCTCGAGATCGGGCAGCTTGCGGCCTGCGACATGTATAATGGCGAAGTGCCGGGCGCGGGGATGATCGCCGGGATCGGCCGCGTGTCGGGTCGCCAGGCGATGATCGTGTGCAACGACGCCACCGTGAAGGGCGGCACCTATTATCCGATGACGGTGAAGAAGCATCTGCGCGCGCAGGAGATTGCCGAGGCCAACCGGCTGCCGTGCATCTACCTCGTTGACAGCGGGGGCGCGAACCTGCCGCACCAGGCCGAGGTCTTCCCCGACCGCGACCATTTCGGGCGGATTTTCTACAACCAGGCCAATATGTCGGCAAAGCGCATCCCGCAGATCGCCTGCGTCATGGGTAGCTGCACCGCGGGCGGCGCCTACGTCCCGGCGATGAGCGACGAAAGCGTCATCGTGAAAGAGCAGGGGACGATCTTCCTCGCCGGGCCGCCGCTGGTGAAGGCGGCGACGGGCGAGGAGATTTCGGCCGAGGATCTGGGCGGCGGCGACCTGCATGCGCGCAAGTCGGGCGTGGTCGATCACCTTGCAGAGAATGACGAGCATGCGCTCACGATCGTGCGCGACATCGTCTCGACCTGCCCCGAGGGCGCGGAGAATGCGGACCTCAACTATCGCGAGCCGCGTCCGCCCAAATACGATCCCGAAGAGCTTTATTCGATCATCCCAGAGGACGTCCGCGCGCCCTATGACGTGCACGAGGTGATCGCGCGCATCGTCGACGGGTCGGAATTTCACGAGTTCAAGTCGCTCTACGGCCCCTCGCTCGTGTGCGGCTTCGCGCATATTCACGGGCTGCCGGTCGCGATCCTCGCCAATAACGGCGTGCTCTTTTCCGAAAGCGCGCGAAAGGGTGCGCACTTCATCGAACTTGCCGCGCAGCGTAAGATCCCGCTGCTCTTCCTCCAGAACATCTCGGGCTTCATGGTCGGCGGCAAGTATGAAGCCGAGGGCATCGCTAAGCATGGCGCCAAGCTCGTCACCGCGGTCGCGACCGCACAGGTGCCCAAGATCACCGTGCTGATCGGCGGCAGCTTCGGCGCGGGCAATTACGGGATGGCCGGCCGCGCCTACAGCCCCAACTTCCTCTTCACCTGGCCCAACAGCCGCATCTCGGTGATGGGCGGGGAGCAAGCCGCATCCGTGCTCGCCACCGTCCACCGCGACGCGGACAAATGGACCCCCGAAGAAGCGGAAAAATTCAAGGATCCGATCCGCCAGAAATATGAGGACGAAGGCAACCCCTGGCACGCCACTGCACGCCTGTGGGACGACGGCATCATCGACCCCGCGCAGACGCGCGACGTGCTCGGCCTGGCGTTCGCCGCCTGCCTCAACGCCCCCGTCGAAAGCCAGCCGCGCTTCGGCGTATTCAGGATGTAATAATTGTGGCTTTGGGAATTCCGGAGGGCGGTTCGCCGATGAGTTCGAGCGACAATGATGTCGTTCGCATCTACTTCGACGAAGAGAGGGCGAAGTCACGCGGTGACGCCGATCTTTTCGACGATGCAAATCTGTCAGCCACAATCTATCCTTGGAAATATGATCGCGGTCCAAGCATCGACGTTCATGATGCGAAGCAGCAGCTCGTTTTTCGGGTCTTTCGATCGCACGGCCCGTACGAGTTCGAAAAGCCCATCTCCTTCAAGATTTTTGACCTGGCTCGACAGGCTTGGAAACTTTCCGGCTCTTTCGTTCACCATGGGTCTTCGGATGGAGTCTACCGCATCGCGCTCACGTCGATTGAGCCATGGCCGGAGAATGGGACGTTCATTGAACGACTGAAAGATCGGATTCTCGATGGGTGCGATTTTCCGAGGCTGGTTCAATATGTCGTCGCTACCAAACGCGGGTTGCTCTCGGAGTGGGGCAAGGTCGTCTTTGCGAAAGACGAGCATCTTGCACGGTTTCACGACGATTTGAGGTCAGCGAAATTGACCGAGGATGGGATTGGTCGTGGGTTCGACTATGTGCCTTCTCTCGATAAGGTCGAGAAGAGCGAAGAAGGGTCTTGATGAAAAAAAGACTGACCATATTGAAAGCCTGCTCATCGCCAATCGCGGCGATATCGCCAGTCGAAAGCCAGCCGAAGTTCGGCGTGTTCCGAATGTAGGTCAGCCTAGAGTTTTCAAACGGGGATATTGCATGCGCACCAATTGGACCCGCGACGAGATCGCGGCGCTTTTCGACCTTCCGTTCACCGAGCTCGTCTTCCTTGCCGCCGAGGTGCATCGCGACCATCATGCGCAGGGCGAGGTGCAACTATGCACGCTTCTGTCGATCAAGACCGGCGGGTGTCCGGAGGATTGCGGCTATTGCTCGCAGTCCGCGCATGCCGCCAGCGGGGTGAAGGCCGAGAAGCTGGTCGATGTCGAGGCGGTCGTTTCCGCCGCGGCCGAGGCCAAGGCCGCCGGCTCACAGCGTTTCTGCATGGGGGCTGCCTGGCGCGAGCCCAAAGATCGCGACATGCCTGCGCTCACCGACATGGTCGCGCGCGTGAAGGCGATGGGGCTGGAGAGCTGCATGACGCTTGGCATGCTGACCGGCGATCAGGCGCGGGCGCTCAAGGAGGCGGGCCTCGACTATTACAACCACAATATCGACACCTCGCCCGAACATTATGACGAGGTGATCACCACGCGCACCTTTGCCGAGCGACTGGATACGCTCGAGGAAGTGCGCAAAGCGGGGATGGCGGTCTGCTGTGGCGGGATCGTCGGGATGGGCGAAAGCCGCTCCGACCGCGTCGGCTTCATCCACGCGCTCGCCACGCTCCCGCGCCATCCCGAAAGCGTGCCCGTGAACGCGCTGGTGCCGGTCAAGGGCACGGTGCTGGGCGACATGTGGGGCGAGGAGCGGCCGATCGACGATATCGAGTTCGTCCGCACCGTCGCGGTCGCGCGCATCGCTATGCCCAAATCGATGGTCCGCTTGTCCGCAGGCCGCGAAAGCATGAGCGAACCCACACAGGCGCTCTGCTTCCTCGCCGGCGCCAACAGCATCTTCACCGGCGACAAATTGCTCACCACACCCAACGCCGGCGACGGCAAGGACGCCGCGCTCTTCGCCAAACTCGGCCTGAAGCCGCTGGTCGAGGATGAACCGATGCGCTCTTGCGTATTAGCCGACTAACACGCTAAGCCTCTCCCAAACCGGGGAGTGTTATGACCAAATCGAAATCGCCGTTCCGAGACGTCTTCCTGACGACCATCGTCATCGGCGTCGTGATGCACCTCGTCCACGAAGCCTCGCACATGCTCGGCGCGATGACGTTCGGGGTCGGCGGGAGCATGGGGACCAACACCGTCAATTACGACGCGGACATGAGCGAGACGGCGCGACTGTGGGCGAGCATTGCGGGCCCTGGCTCGATGATCCTGATCGCCATTGCCGCGCGGGCGATGCAGTGGCGCTGGACCGCGATCATCCTCTACGTCGTCTTCATCCAGCGCAGCATGGCAGGGATCGTCACTTGGCTGGCAGGCCCCAATGACGAGGCGCGGATCGGGCAGATGCTGGGCTTGGGCGAATGGCCCGTCTTCGCGCTGACCATCGGGCTCAGCGGACTGCTGTTTGCGGCGCAATATGGGCAGGAACGGCTCGGCTGGCGCTTCCTGCTGGCGGGGTTTCTGGGGATGAGCGTCGCGCTGCCGCTGGTCGTCTTTGCCGACCCGATCTTGCCGCGGATCAATTTCTAGCTCTGGACCCGCGCTTGTGGGCGCTCTATCGGGCTAGCCATGATGAAAAGCCTGCTCATCGCCAATCGCGGCGAAATCGCCTGCCGGGTCATGCGTACTGCGCAGGCGATGGGAATACGCTGCGTCGCCGTCTATTCCGAAGCCGACGCCAAGGCGCTCCACGTGCGCATGGCGGACGAGGCGATCTGCATCGGTCCCGCGCCGAGCAGCGAGAGCTATCTCAAGGGCGACAAGATCATCGCCGCGGCCAAGGAAACCGGCGCGGAGGCGATCCACCCGGGCTATGGCTTCCTGTCCGAAAATGCCGACTTTGCGCAGGCAGTCATCGACGCCGGCCTGATCTGGGTCGGTCCCAAGCCCGACAGCATCCGCGCGATGGGTCTCAAGGACGCCGCCAAGAAGCTGATGGCCGAGGCCGGCGTGCCCGTGACGCCCGGCTATATGGGCGACGACCAGTCGGCCGACACGCTGGCCAAGGAAGCCGGTGCAATCGGCTACCCCGTGCTGATCAAGGCGGTCGCGGGCGGTGGCGGCAAGGGCATGCGCAAGGTCGACGACCCGAAGGATTTCGCCAACGCGCTGGAAAGCGTGAAGCGCGAGGCGACCAGCAGCTTCGGCAACGACGTGGTCATCCTCGAAAAATGGATCGAGAGCCCGCGACACATTGAGGTGCAGCTGTTCGGCGACAGCCACGGCACCGTGCTTCACCTGTTCGAACGCGACTGCTCGCTCCAGCGTCGCCACCAGAAGGTGATCGAGGAAGCGCCTGCGCCCGGCATGAGTGAAGAGACCCGCGCCGAGGTTTGCGCCGCAGCGGTCCGCGCCGGGGAAGCGGTCAATTACGAAGGTGCCGGTACGGTCGAATTCATCGCCGACGCATCCGAAGGGCTACGCGCCGACCGCATCTGGTTTATGGAGATGAATACGCGGCTCCAGGTCGAACATCCGGTGACCGAAGAGATTACCGGCGTCGACCTCGTCGAGTGGCAGCTGCGCGCCGCGTCGGGCGAAAAGGTGCCCATGGCGCAGGACGAATTGTCGATCGACGGTCACGCGATCGAAGCGCGCCTCTATGCCGAGGATCCCGCGACCGGATTCTTGCCCTCGACCGGCAAGCTCGACCATTTCGACCTTGGCGATGAAGGCCGCATCGAAACCGGCGTCGAAGAGGGCGATGTCATCAGCCCGCATTACGACCCGATGATCGCCAAGCTGGTGGCGTGGGGCGAGGACCGCGACGAAGCGATCCAGGGCCTTGCCGACATTCTCGACGATCTTGAAGTCTGGCCCGTGCGCACCAACGCGGCGTTCCTGCTGCGCGCCTCGACCCACCCCGACTTCGTCGATGCCAAGCTCGACACGAGCTTCATTGCCGATCACGAAGACGACCTCATCCCCGACGAGGGGCCGAGCGACGCGCATTGGCAGACCGCGGCGATGATCGCGGTTGCCGAGCCCGATCCGCAGCCGCTTGCCGGTTTCCGCATGAATGCCGCCCCGCGCACTTCGGTCGCGCTGGCGCACAAGGGCGAGACCCGAACGGTCGATCTGGCCGATGTCGAGGATACGCTGGCCGGTGCCGGTTTCGACGATGGCGAGCGCGTCGTGCTGTTCGTGGGCGGCGAAGCGACCGAGTTCTCGCTGTCGACGCGCGGCGGCGCGGCTGGCGCGGCGGGAGACGGTGCCATCGTCGCGCCGATGCCCGGTAAAGTGACCAGCGTCGACGTTTCGCAGGGCGACAAGGTTGCCGCCGGGCAACGGTTGCTCACCCTGGAAGCGATGAAAATGGAACATGGCCTCACCGCACCGTTTGACGGCGTGGTGAGCGAACTCAATGCGAGCGAAGGCGCACAGGTCCAGGTGGACGCGCTGCTCGCCAAAGTGGAAAAGGAATAGACATGGACGTCAATGGAGTAGCCGCCGTCGTCACGGGCGGTGCATCGGGCCTCGGTGAAGCCACCGCGCGCAAGCTCGCTTCGCAAGGGGCGAAGGTCGCGATATTCGACCGCAACGCCGAACGCGGCGAGAAAGTCGCCGAGGAAATCGGCGGCACCTTCTGCGAAGTCGACGTGACCAGCGACGACAGCGTCGCGGCGGGCTTCGAGAATGCACGCGCCGCCAACGGGCAGGAGCGGATCCTCGTCAACTGCGCGGGCGTTGCCAACGCTGCCAAGACGGTCGGCAAGAATAAGGAAACGGGCGAGCGCCTGCCCTATCCGATGATCCAGTTCGAACTGGCCATCAACATCAACCTCATCGGCTCGTTCCGCTGCATCGCGCATTCGGCGCACGGGATGGTCGGCCTCGACCCGCTAGAGGATGGCGAGCGCGGTTGCATCATCAACACCGCGTCGGTCGCGGCCGAGGACGGCCAGATCGGGCAGGCGGCCTATTCGGCGTCCAAGGGCGGCGTGCTGGCCATGGCGCTCCCGATCGCCCGCGACCTGATGGGCGACGGCATTCGCGTCAACACGATCCTGCCGGGCGTCTTCAAGACGCCGATGGTCGCGATGATGCCCGAAAAGGTGCAGGACGCGCTGGGCGCGCAGGTCCCGTTTCCCAAGCGTCTGGGCAAGGCGGAAGAATATGCCGACCTCGCAGCCTTTATCTGCGAAACGCCCTATCTCAACGCCGAGAGCATCCGTCTCGACGGCGGCATCCGCATGGCGCCGCGTTAAGCCATGACCGTTGCAAGTGAGGCGCTGCTCGAGAGTTTGGGCGAGGCAGCGCGCGAAGCCGGCGAGGCCATCCTCGAAGTCGTCCGCCGTGGGTTCGATGTCGAGCATAAGGGCGACGACAGCCCGGTGACCGAAGCCGATCGCGCAGGCGAGGCGGTGTTGCTGGCGGCGCTGGCGCGCCACGCGCCGGGTGTGCCCGTGGTTGCCGAAGAACAGGTCGCCGCCGGCAAGGTGCCGGCCCACGAAGGCACCTTCTTCCTCGTCGATGCGCTCGACGGGACGAAGGAATTCATCCGCGGCGGTGACGATTACACGGTCAATGTCGGCCTGATCGAGAATGGCGTGCCGAGCATGGGGGTGATCTTCTCTCCGGCCGCGCAGCGCTTACATCTGGGTCTGGTCGGTACGGGGGCGTGGGTCGAAGGCGCCGGACCGCGGCGCCCTATCGCGGTCCGCGAGCTTGGCGACGAGCGCGTCGCCGTCGCCTCCAAGTCGCATCTCAGCCAGGAAACGGTCGACTATCTCGCCCAGCTGTTCGGCGGACGCGATTGCGAACGAATTTCGATCGGATCGAGCCTCAAGTTCACGCTGGTCGCCGAAGGCCGCGCGGACGTCTATCCGCGCCTGTCGCCGACTTGCGAATGGGACGTGGCCGCCGGTCATGCCATCCTGCTCGCGGCGGGCGGCAAGGTCGACGGGCTCGACGGCCAGCCGCTAGCCTATGACAAGAAAGCCTATTTCAATCCGGGCTTCGTCGCGACCAGCGGGTGGCAGGCGCCGGCGATCGGCCCCTTCATGACCCCCGCGACGGACGCCTGACCCGCTCGATCGGCGTCAGGCTTCGTGGCTGGGGCAACGGGTCGAGATTGCCAGACCAGTGCGCCAGCTGACCGAAAATCTCTTCCCGTTCGCGATTGTGCGGCGTCTGCTGGAGCGCGTCGAGCTCGTCCCGGGCGCGCGACAGTCGCGAGCGGAGCAAGTCGGTATCGCGCCCGTCGTGATTTTCCAGAACGCTTTCGCAGCGTTCGATGACGGCCTCGATCTCGGCGAGTCTTTGCGATCGGGTCTTTGGAATCTGTCTCGGCATGGCCAATTGGTGCCACGGGCCGCCTTGTCGTCATTTTGAGGATCGGTTCGAAACGGATCCATCAATCGCTTGTTGGCTTTGGCGCAGCCACCGCTCTATAGAGGAGGCGCTCGGTTCACTGGTCGGCGGCACGCGTCGACCTATGGAGTTTCCTGTTCGTGAACGAGCCTTTCGTCCATTCCCGATCCATCGATTCACAGTCACGCCCCGCATTGGTCGCCACCGACGAGGCGTCACTCAGCCGCGCGATGGGTGCATTCGAGGCCGCCGGCGTGTCCCCCGCAGAGACTCACCTGATCGGAGACATCGGCATCGACCAGCTTGCCGGTCACGCCGTCTGGCTCGAAGTCGGGGAGGACCAGGGAGACCGGCTCGATCGCTGGCTCATGGCCTTCAGTGCCTTCGCGGACCAGTCCAACCTGCCCGCGCGCGTCTCGGTCGTCTCGCCCTTGCTCGACATCGTCGCTGCCCAGATCGACAGTGACGTCGAGATTATCGTGGCCCCCGGACCCGTCGAGCGCGCGGCGGCCGTCGCCACGCTTCAGGCCGAGGCTGCACTGCGGAGCCTCGGCTACGAAACTCGCGGGGTGGAGGATCAGGCGCGGCTACGCCATTTGTCGGAAGAAGTGTCGAGGATCGCGGCCGCGCTGTCGCACCTGACCGCGCAGGAGAATGGGGCCGGGGGCTTCGGGGACCAGCGGCCTCGACCGGCTGTGTCGCGGAGTGATGCCGCGCCGCCAAGCGTCTCGGTCGAGCGCGTGCGCGAGACCATCCGTGCGCGCCGGCTGCGCGAGCGATTTTTCGACGCCGACTATTTTGCGGACCCGGCATGGGACATGCTGCTCGACTTGTTCGCCGCGCAGCTCACTAACCAGCGCGTGCCGGTCTCGGCACTCTGTCTTGCCGCCGCCGTCCCCGCGACTACGGCATTGCGCTGGATGAAGACCCTGACCGACGCCGGCCTGTTCATCCGGCGGGCCGATCCTCGAGATGGGCGGCGCGTCTTCATCGAGCTGTCGGATTCGGCCGGCGAGGGCATGCACCGTTATTTCGCGGAACTGGACGGGATTTCAGCGGCGTAACCTCAAAAACGACAACGGATTGTGAATCAGGCGTAACGAGTTTATCCTGTCCGGAATTGGGGGAGGGTGATTGCCATGCGCATTCGCTACGTCAAAATCTTGCTGGTCGTGGTCGCGGCGCTCCAGGCGCTGATCATTGGCCTGACCAAGCTTGCCAACCTGGAAAGTGCGAAGGCCGCAGTCGCGGAGATGTTCGCGCCCAAGGTCGGCGCGCTCTCCGGCATACTCGGTTCGGTCACCGATGCAGGCGCCGTCTCCGCCATCACTTGGACCATCATCATTCTTGAAGTCGGTGCCGGCGCGCTGGCGCTTATCGGCGCGGTCCGCATGACGATGAGCCATGATGGGACGGTCGCGGCATTCGAAGCCTCGAAGCGTATCGCGCTCGTCGCATTGGGGGTCATGCTGCTCACCTGGCTCGGCCTGTTCCAGACCATTGGCGGGGCGCTGTTCCAGATGGGGCAAAGCGATGTCGGCCGCGCGATCCTGGCCGACAATTTCCTGTTTGCGATGACCAGCGGCCTCGTCCTCTTGATCGTCGCGCAGCCCGAACCGCCCCATGCCGACCGCGATCCGCACGATCGCCGCCTGCGCGAGGCGAAAGGAGACTTGGCGCGCTGATCCCCAGCCGCTAAAGAGCCGCTCCGATACGGGCGGTTAGCTCAGTTGGTAGAGCATCTCGTTTACACCGAGAGGGTCGGCGGTTCGAGCCCGTCACCGCCCACCATCGCACCCACGAAATTCGGGAACTTTCGCTCGTGCGCGCCGCTGGTGCGGCATGATTGTTGCAGATCCGACCATTGACCTCATTGCCCGGGGCATGATCCTCGCCATGGTCGCCCTGCTCTGGGTGGTCATGCAAATCCGCGTCGTCGGGTTGCGCTCGTTGTCGAAGATGACGAGCTTCGACTTCGTCATGACCGTCGCGCTCGGCAGCCTCGTTGCCGGTGCATCGCAGGCCAAGGACTGGGCGGGCTTCGTCCAGCCGCTCGTGGCGATGACGGGCCTGTTCCTCGCGCAGTGGGCGGCGGCGCGCCTGCGCAAGTCGTCCGATGTCGCCGAAAATCTCATGCAGAACGAGCCGGTGCTGCTGATGCGCGACGGCAAGTTCAACCGCGATGCCATGCGCCGCACCCGCGTGACCGAAAGCGACCTACGCGCCAAGCTGCGCGAGGCGAATGTGCTCGATTATCGCGAAGTCCGTGCAGCCGTGTTAGAAACCACCGGCGACGTGACGGTCATGCACGGGCCGCACCTCGATGAAGAATTGCTCGAAGGCGTCGCGACGAAGGTGGACTAGAGTTTTCGCACCAGCGTTTCGGCCATCGCGATCCAGGGCGGGTCGGTGACGACCTGCTGGCGCCCGCCGGCGGTGATGGGAAGCAGCAGGAACTTGTCGCCGTCGCGGTCGATCATGCGACCGAACAAGAAGCGACCTGCGGGACGCGGGACGAGCACGTCCTTGTTGAGCGCCTTGCCGAAATCGTCTCCTGCCATCTTGCGGCACCAGATCTCGTCGCCTGCGCGATAGTCGCCGACGCCGGTGGCCACGGTGATCGCGACCTGATCGGACGAAGGCGAGGGGGGCAGGACGATGGCTGCCTTTTCGGGCGCGTGCACCCCGTGGGGCCCAAGGATCGCCGCCACGCCGACATCTTCGCGCCTGGGATGGTCGACCAACTCAGCGCTGTCGACACCGAGCGCGTTCGCGATGCGGTTGAGCCAGTCGACCGAGAGCGTGCGCATCCCCGTCTCCAGCCGCCCGATCGTCTGCGCGGTCGTCTTGGGCTCGCACTTTTCGGCAACCTGGCTGAGCGTCATGCCCTTGGCTTTGCGAACCTCGCGGATGCGGCTGATCATCGTTGTCCCCCTTAGCAGATAACCAAATCGGTTTTTCTTCTGTCCTACATACGAGCCTTCATGGCAAGTGCAAATCGACTCGCAACCCGGATGGAAGGATCGCAAATGGGAAAACGCTTGCTGGAAGAACGCTCGTTCGAGGGCGCCGTCGTGGGGCGCAAGGTCGCGCAAGGAACGCGGCGCAGCGTTACGGTCAACCACGCGGAAAGCCCGCTCGACTGGCTTCGCTCGCGCGGACACGTGACCGAGCGGCACTTCATCGCCGGCGAGCGGCTACGGATCGATTATGAGCGCGCCCAGCTCGCCCCGCGAACCACCATGGCGTGGGACGCCGCCCCAGTCTCGCACGGTCGTGGCGGCGCGTCGAGCGCGCCCGAAGCGCCGATCGGCCAGCTCGACGCCAAGCGCCGCTTCGACGCTGCCGTGGCCGAAGCGGGCAAGGGGCTTGCCGACATATTGTGGCGGGTGGTGTGCGCGGGCGAGGGGATGCGCGATGCCGAGAGCGCACTCGGCTGGCCGGCGCGCTCGGGCAAGCTGGTGCTCACCCTCGCGCTCGACCGGGTCGCGGATTTTTACCGCATCAAGTGACCGTCAGTCGGTCTTATGCTCTTTCTCGAGCCCAGCGCGCGGACCGCCCTGGCCGTCTTCCTGATACTCGACCGCATCGAAATTCTCGGTGTCGAGCGCGTCGATCTTGTCTTCGTTGAGCAGCGCAGGCGCTTCCTCGTTGGACGTTTCTTCCGAACGCGCGCCGCCATAATCGGCCTGTCCGGTGTTGGTCGGTTTCTTCTGTTCCAGCTTGTCGTCGCTCATGATGTCTCCTTTCGCAACACCAACGGGCGGCCCCGCATCCGCGTTCCGGACAGCAAAAAGGCCGCCGGGACGATCCCGACGGCCTCTTTGTTTCTGCGATGAAAGAGAGGCTTAAGCCTTCTCTTCCTCGTCACCTTCGGCAGCAGCCTCTTCGGCTTCGACTTCGGCGGCAGCCTCGTCGGCGTCCGCTTCGGCTTCGGCTTCACCGGCGTCCGCATCGGCGTCGTCAGCCGCAGCTTCGGCAGCCGGATCGGCGAGCTCGATGGTGCCGTCTTCGCCGACCACCTGGCCGGGCTCGAGAACGACGTCTTCATCGACACCGGCTTCGATCGCGGTTTCGAGCAGTTCGGCCTGCTCTTCTTCCGCCATGCGCGCGATGATGTCGACGCCTTCGGCCTGCAGTTCGGCTTCCTCGGGCGAGCGGGCGACGTTCGCCTGCACGGTGACCGAGACTTCCGGGTGCAGGACGATGACGACGTCGTGCATGCCGATGGTCTTGATCGGGCGGACCAGCTGGACCTGGCTCTTTTCGATCTTGTGACCTTCTTCGGCCATGCCGGCGACCATGTCGCGGGTCGAGACCGAACCGTAAAGCTGACCGGTGTTCGAGGCCTGGCGGATCAGGACGAGCTTGGTGCCGTCCATCTTCTCGCCAATCTTCTCGGCTTCGGTGCGCTTTTCGGCATTTTCTTTTTCGATACGATCGCGGTTCGCTTCGAACACGGCCTTGTTGGCGTCGTTCGCGCGCAGCGCTTTCTTGTTCGGGAGCAGGTAGTTGCGGGCATAACCGTTCTTGACGGTTACGACGTCGCCGATACCACCCAGCTTTTCCACGCGTTCAAGCAGGATCACGTCCATGGTTCGTCTCCTTACTTAACGATGTAGGGCAGGAGGCCGATGTGGCGAGCACGCTTGATCGCCTTGGCGAGTTCGCGCTGCTTCTTGGCCGACACGGCGGTGATACGCGAGGGAACGATCTTCCCACGCTCGGAGATGAAACCCTGGAGAAGCTTCACGTCCTTGTAATCGATGACCGGAGCATCTTCGCCCGAAAAGGGGCAGCTCTTACGGCGACGGAAAAACGGACGAGCCATTAGTTGCGCTCCTTCTTGCCGCGGCGTTCGCGGTCCTTGCGCATCATCACCGAGGGACCGTCTTCGTGGGCGTCCACGCGAATGGTCATGTAACGGATGACGTCTTCGTTGATGCGGGTCTGGCGTTCCAGCTCTTCGACTGCCGCAGGCGGCGTGTCGAGACGCATCATGACGTAGTGCGACTTGCGGTTCTTCTGGATCTTGTAGGCCATCGACTTGAGGCCCCAATTTTCGGTTTCGACCACCTTGCCGCCATTGTCGGCGATGATCTTCCCGGCTTCCTCGGTCAGGTTGTCGACCTGCGCTTGCGCAAGGTCCTGACGCGCGAGGAAGATGTGCTCGTAGAGCGCCATATTTCTTCTCTCATGTTGGCCGATCGTTGACGCGGCACCATGCCGACGCCCCTCCGGCTATCGTCTCGTATTCAATCGTTTGCGTGAACCCGGCAGGCCGGGACGACGCGGCAAAATTCCGAACGGAATCGCTTCCGACCGGTCTTGCGAGGCGCCCATTGCCGGAATTCACGGCCTATGGCAAGCCCTTGGGCCAATGCAACGATGGGGAGCGGGGTGTTGATTGCAGAACAGACTCACGACGCAATCCGGTTGGCTGCGCGGTTCAACAATCTCATGTTCGGGCTCTTCGGCGCGTGGTTGGCGCTTGTCCTGATGTTCTGGTTGCGCGCTTGGGGGCCGTTGCTTCCATTCGACGAAGCACCATTGCAGGCATCGGCCCCGATATGGTTCGCGGTCAGTGTAGCAGCAGCGGCAATCGCGGCGAAACTCCCGAGACGTTACTATCTGCCGCGGCGAGCCGAGATCGATGGGGGCATCTATCGATCAATGGGCGTCCCGCAGTTTCGGGCGATGATCACCGATGGCGATTTCATCAACGCGTTCGTCCGCCGGCGTCATCCCGGATATCGCGTCCACCGTGGCTCGGACGCTCTCGCCTCGCTCGTCGCGCGGGGCATGCAATCAGAACGATCGCATCACGCCTTGCTTTGGTTCGGACTGGGGACGTCAATCTGCGCGGCCGTCGGGGGATGGCACGGCTGGGCGGCCCTGATCGGGTTGGGGAATCTTGTCGGAAATTTCTACCCGGTCATACTCCAGCGTTATACGCGTGGGAGAGTGTGGCGAGTGCGACCGATGGCGGTTCGCCAGGCCCTGGGTGTGGACATTGGCTGAGCCGGATCTTCGACTAGACCCGCTCGAGGATCTGAGCCTGCCGGGCTGGGTGTATCACGACGCCGACTTTTTCGAGGCCGAGAAGGCGGCATTCCTTCGCAAAGCGCCGCAGGTCGTCTGCCACGTCAGCGAGATCCAGCAGCCGGGCGAGTGGCGCAAGCTCGACTATCTGGGCGAGAGCGTGATCGTCATTCGCGGCGATGACAGGACCGTCCGCGCTTTCCACAATGTCTGCCGCCATCGCGGCTCGCGGCTGGTCGACGATGAGGGCGGTTGCGACCGCGTCCTGACCTGCCCGTATCACGGCTGGAGCTACGGGCGGGATGGCGCGCTTCGCGGGGTGCCGCACCGCGAGCAATATCCCGGGCTCGTTTCCGAAGACTGGGCGTTGAAGCCTGTCGCAGTCGAGGAATGGCAGGGCTTCTATTTTGTGACGCTCGAACCCGGCGCGCCATCGGTGGCCGAGACGATGGCGCCCTACGAAGCCGAGATCGCGCCCTATCGCTTTGCCGAAATGGCCCCCATCGGCCGGGTCACGCTGCGCCCGCGCCGCCTCAACTGGAAGACGATTGCCGACAATTATTCCGACGGTCTGCATATCCCGGTCGGCCATCCCGGCCTTACCCGCTTGTTCGGCAAGGATTACCGGATCGAGGCGGGCGAGCATGTCGACCGGATGGAGGGCGACTTGCGCGATACGCCGTCGGCCAATCCGTCCGAGCGCGCCTACCAGCAATTCCTGCCCGACGCCGCGCACCTACCTGACAGCCACAAGCGCAAATGGCTCTATTTCAAGCTGTTCCCGAACGTCGCCTTCGACATCTATCCCGACCAGGTCGATTTCATGCAGTTCCTGCCCGTCTCCGCGACCGAGACGGTGATCCGCGAGATCAGCTACGCGCTCCCCGACGATCGCCGCGAGATGAAGGTCGCGCGCTACCTCAACTGGCGCATCAACCGACAGGTCAACGCCGAGGATACGATGCTGGTCGAGCGCGTACAGGCAGGCATGGAAAGCGGCGCCTACGAACCAGGGCCGCTGGGAACCAGCGAAGTCTGCCTGCGCAGCTTCGCGCGTCGCCTGCGCCGTGAGCTCCCGCAAGCGCGGGGGGCAGCACCTCCCGCCTAGCCAAACGCCTTCCGCCGCGCTAACCGCAGCGCCGAAAAAGAGGGAGTATCGACTACGATGCGTGCATTCATCTTTCCGGGTCAGGGCAGCCAGAAGGTCGGCATGGGCGCCGAGCTCGCGGACGCCAGCAGCGCCGCTCGCGACGTCTTCGGTGAGGTCGACGAGGCGCTTGGCCAGCATTTGTTCAAGCTGATGGTCGAGGGGCCGGCGGACGAGCTGACCATGACCGCCAACGCCCAGCCCGCCATCATGGCACATTCGATTGCCGTGCTGCGGACCATGGGCATCGACCTTGCGGATAAGGCCGACTTCGTGGCGGGACACAGCCTTGGCGAATATTCCGCGCTCGCCGCTGCCGGCACGTTCGAGCTGGCCGAGACCGCCAAGTTGCTGCGTATTCGCGGCGATGCGATGCAGGCCGCCGTGCCGGTCGGCGTTGGCGCGATGGCCGCGCTTCTGGGCGTCGATATCGAGAAGGCCGAAGAAATCGCTGCAGCCTGCGCCGAGGGCGAGGTGTGCGAAGTCGCCAACGACAATGACCCGGGGCAGGTTGTCCTGTCGGGCCACGCCTCGGCCATCGACCGCGTCGTCGAACGCGCCAAGGACATGGGTGCCAAGCGCGCGATCAAGCTGCCGGTCTCGGCGCCGTTCCACTGCTCGCTGATGCAGCCCGCTGCCGACCGCATGGCCGAAGCGCTTGGCGGGGCCAGCATGCATGCGCCGTCTGTCGCGCTCTATGCCAACGTCACCGCCGCGCCGACGAGCGATCCCGACGCCATCCGCGACCAACTGGTCAGCCAGGTGACCGGCCGCGTGCGCTGGCGCGAAAGCGTCGCCGCGATGGCCGACGCGGGCGTCACCCAGTTCGTCGAAGTCGGCGGCAAGGTTTTGGGCCCCATGGTCAAGAAGATCGCGCCGGACGCCGAAACGGTGAGCCTCGTCACCATGGAAGATATCGAAACATTCGCGAAGGAAGTCTGATGTTCTCACTCGAAGGCAAAACAGCGCTGATCACGGGCGCATCGGGCGGGCTCGGTTCCGCGATCGCCAAGGCACTGTCGGCGCAGGGCGCGCGGCTGGCGCTGTCGGGCTCCAACAAGGACAAGCTCGAGGCGTTCGCCAAGGGCCTGGGCGGCGATCACGTCACGCTGGTCTGCAACCTGTCGGACGGCGAAAGCGTCGACGCGCTCGTGCCCGCCGCCGTCGAGGCGCTCGGCAAGCTCGACATCCTCGTCAACAATGCCGGCATCACCCGCGACAACCTCGCCATGCGGATGAAGGATGACGAGTGGAACGACGTCATCAAGGTCAATCTCGAGGCTGCCTTCCGCCTCATGCGCGCGGCGGTGAAGCCGATGATGCGCGCGCGCGGCGGGCGGATCATCAACATCAGCTCGGTGGTCGGCGAAACCGGCAATCCGGGCCAGATGAACTATGTCGCCTCCAAGGCCGGCATGGTCGGCATGTCGAAAGCGCTCGCACAAGAAGTAGCCAGCCGCGGCATCACCGTGAACTCGGTCGCCCCGGGCTTCATGACCAGCGCGATGACCGACGCGCTCGACGACAAGCAGAAGGACGCGATCCTGTCGAAAATCCCGATGGGCGCGATGGGCTCGGGCGACGATATCGGCGCCGCGGTCGCCTTCCTCGCGTCGGACGAGGCGGGCTACATCACGGGACAGACGCTGCACATCAATGGCGGCATGGCGATGCCATAAGAGCACCGACTTTTTTATCCTGGGGGCCCTGCAAGCGATTGCGGGGCCCTTACTTTTTGGCTCGCCCAACCCTTGATGGCGAAAAAGCCACACCTATATCGCGCCAGAGTTTGAAACATGCGGACGGCCGAAACGCCGTCTCAACAGGGGCTGAAGAGAGGGAATTTTTCTATGGCCAAAGTAATTGGTATCGACCTGGGCACGACCAACAGCGCGGTCGCCGTGATGGAAGGCGGCAAGCCCAAAGTCATCGAGAATAGCGAAGGCGCGCGCACGACCCCGTCGATCGTCGCGTTCACCAAGGACGGCGAACGCCTCGTCGGGCAGCCGGCCAAGCGCCAGGCGGTCACCAACCCCGACAACACCGTGTTCGCGGTCAAGCGCCTGATCGGCCGCCGCTTCGACGATCCCATTACGAAGAAGGACACCGAGCTGGTGCCCTACGAAATCGTGAAGGGTTCGAACGGCGATGCATGGGTCAAGGCGGGCGGCGAAGACTATTCGCCCTCGCAGATCTCGGCTTTCATCCTCCAGAAGATGAAGGAAACCGCCGAAAGCTATCTCGGCGAAACCGTGACCCAGGCGGTCATCACCGTCCCGGCCTACTTCAACGACGCGCAGCGCCAGGCGACCAAGGACGCCGGCAAGATCGCGGGCCTTGAAGTCCTGCGTATCATCAACGAGCCGACCGCGGCCGCGCTCGCCTATGGCATGGACAAGGAAGACGGCAAGACGATCGCCGTCTACGACCTTGGCGGCGGTACGTTCGACATCTCGATCCTGGAAATCGGCGACGGCGTTTTCGAAGTGAAGTCGACCAACGGCGACACCTTCCTCGGTGGTGAAGATTTCGACGCCGCGATCGTCGAATATCTCGCCGACAAGTTCGAAGAGAAGGAAAAGATCGACCTTCGCAAGGACCGCCTCGCGCTCCAGCGCCTCAAGGAAGCGGCCGAAAAAGCGAAGATCGAACTGTCCTCGGCGCAGACGACCGAGGTCAACCAGCCCTTCATCACCGCCCGCATGGAAGGCGGCAGCTCGACCCCGCTCCACCTCGTGGAATCGATTTCGCGTGCCGATCTCGAAAAGATGGTCGGCGACCTCGTCAAGCGGACGCTCGAGCCGACCAAGAAGGCGCTCAAGGATGCCGGCATGAAGGTCGACGAAATCGACGAAGTCGTGCTCGTCGGCGGCATGACCCGCATGCCGCTGGTGCGTGAAACGGTCGAGAAATTCTTCGGCAAGAAGCCGCACACCGGCGTGAACCCCGACGAAGTCGTCGCCATGGGCGCGGCGATCCAGGCGGGCGTGCTGCAGGGCGACGTCAAGGACGTGCTGCTGCTCGACGTGACCCCGCTGTCGCTGGGCATCGAGACGCTGGGCGGCGTGTTCACCCGCATGATCGATCGCAACACGACGATCCCGACCAAGAAGTCGCAGACCTTCTCGACCGCCGAGGACAATCAGAATGCGGTGACCATCCGCGTCTTCCAGGGCGAGCGCGAAATGGCGACCGACAACAAGATGCTGGGCAATTTCGACCTCGTCGGCATTCCCGCCGCCCCGCGCGGCGTGCCGCAGATCGAAGTCACCTTCGACATCGACGCCAATGGCATCGTCAACGTCTCGGCCAAGGACAAGGGCACGGGCAAGGAACAGCAGATCCGCATCCAGGCCTCGGGCGGTTTGTCGGACGACGACATCGAGAAGATGGTGTCCGAAGCCGAGCAGTTCGCCGAAGAAGACAAGAAGCGCAAGGAGGCGGCCGAGGCGAAAAACAACGCCGAAAGCCTCATCCACGCGACCGAGAAGCAGCTCGGCGAGCATGGCGACCTGGTCGACGAAGCGACCAAGACCGAGATCGAAAACGCGGTCAAGGAAGCCAAGGAAGCCGTCGAAGGCGGCGACGCCGAAGCGATGAAGGCCAAGACCGAAGCGCTCAGCGCTGCCGCAATGAAGCTCGGCCAGGCGATCTATGAGAAGCAGCAGGCCGAAGGCGGCCCCGAAGCCGGTGAAAATGCCGACGCGGGCGATGCCGAAGCCAAGGCGGAAGACGACGACGTCGTCGACGCCGAATTCTCCGAAGTCGACGAAGACGAAAAGGCCTAAGGCCACATGAAGGGCGGCGTGAAGCGAAACGCTTTACGCCGCCCTTTGTCATGGGCGCGGGGATTTAGGGCATGACTGTCCAGACCAACTATTACGAATTGCTGGGTGTCTCTCGTGACGCCGACGGGCCGACCATCAAGTCGGCCTATCGTCGTCTGGCGAAGGAATATCATCCCGACCGTCACGGCGGCTGCAAGGACCAGGAGGCCAAGTTCAAGGCCGTCAACGAGGCCTATGACTGCCTCAAAGATCCGCAGAAACGCGCCGCCTACGACCGTTTCGGCCATGATGCGTATCAGCAGGGCGCGGCGGGCGGAAACCCGTTTGGCGGCGGTCAGGGCGCGCAGGATTTCTCCGACATTTTCTCGTCCATCTTCGGCGACTTCATGAACGAGGCCGCTGCGCGTGGCGGCGGGCGCGGGCAGGCGGCTGCCGGCCGCGGTTCGGACCTGCGCTACGATCTCGAATTGTCGCTCGAGGAAGCTTTTGCGGGCATCGAAAAGACGATCACGATCGAGGCGCTCGCGCCGTGCGAACCGTGCGAGGGCAATGGCGCCAAGGGCGAGAGCAAGCCCGAAACCTGCGCCCAGTGTGGCGGTGCGGGCCGGGTACGTGCGCAGCAGGGCTTCTTCCTGGTCGAACGCACTTGCCAGCGCTGTCTGGGCACCGGCCTGTCGATCGCCGACCCCTGTCCGCAGTGCGAAGGCGACGGTCGCGCGCTCAAGAAGCGCAAGGTCAGCGTCGATATTCCTGCGGGCGTCGATGAAGGCACGCGCATCCGCGTCGCGGGCGAGGGCGAGGCAGGGGTGCGCGGCGGACCGCCGGGCGACCTCTATCTCTTCGTCCACCAGAAACGGCACCCGATCTTCATGCGCGACGGCACCACGCTGGTCGCCGAATGTCCGGTCAGTTTTACGACCGCAGCGCTCGGCGGCGAGATCGAGGTGCCAGGCGTCGACGGCGAGAAGATCGAGGTCCGCATTCCGCCCGGCACTCAATCCGGCGAAACGATCCGCAAGCGCGGGGCGGGGATGAGTATCCTGCGCCAGAAGGGACGCGGTGACATGGTCGCGCGCATCCTCGTCGAAACGCCGACCAAGCTGTCGAAGGAGCAGAAGGACCTGCTGCAGCAGTTCCGCGAAACCGAGACGGGTGAGGAATGTCCAAACGCCAAGGGCTTCTTCTCGCGCATCAAGGACATGCTCTAGCCAAAGCGTGCGAAGGCGCTAGGCTGGCTCCCTGAAAACAGGGAGAAAAACCATGCGCTTTGCCTTGCTCGCCTCCGCGTTCCTCTTCGCGAGCCCCGCGCTCGCGCAAGACGACCGCTTTGCCAATGTCGAGATCGAGGTGGTCGAAGTCGCCCCCAACGTCGCGGTGCTGTTCGGGCAGGGCGGCAACATCGCGCTCTCGCATGGCGATGACGGCAACGTCCTGATCGACGACCAGTTCGCGCCGCTCGTGCCCAAGATCGTGGCCGCGGTCGAAGGCATTTCGGACGGCCCCGTCCGCTTCGTCATCAACACCCACCACCATGGCGACCATACCGGCGGCAACGAGGCGATGGCAGAGGCCGGTGCGCTGGTCATGGCGCATGATAATGTCCGCAAGAATATCCTCGCGCGGCTGGCGGAGAATGGCGACACGAGCGGCACGCACGGTTCGCTCCCCGTCATCACCTTCGACAGCAGCGTCGACCTGCACTGGAATGGCGAGACGATCGACATCGTCCACGTCCACCACGCCCATACCGATGGCGACGCGCTGGTATTCTTCACCGGCAGCAAGGTGCTCCACATGGGCGACACCTATTTCAACGGCGTGACCTGGCCCTATATCGACACCGGCAATGGCGGATCGATCGACGGGCTGGTCAAGGCGATCGCTTCGGCACTGGCGCGGATTGACGATAGCTGGACGGTCATCCCGGGCCACGGCCCGGTCGCCACGCACGACGATCTCCATGCTTATCACGATATGCTCAAGACGCTTCGCGACGGCGTCGCTGCGGCCATCGCTGCCGGTGAAACGCTGGAGCAGGTGCAGGCGCGCGATCTCACCGCCGGCTACGACGTCGAGGACGGCTTCATTTCGGGCGATAAGTTTATCGAGGTGCTCTACAACCAGCTCAGCGATTGAGCCATTCGCTCACACGCTTGCTGACGGACGCGATCGTATAGGGCTTTTGCAGCACCAGACGGTCGCAATGTTTGTCGGGCAACTGCGCTTGCTCGCCATAACCTGTCGCAAAGACGAACGGCGTGCCGCGCTTTTCCAATTCGTCCGCAACCGGATAGCTATTTTGGTCGCCCAGATTGATGTCGAGCAGGGCGAAGTCGATTTCTTCGCGCTCGAGCGTCGCGAGCGCGCCAGCGACGGTGCCCTCGGTCACGACCCGATCCGCTCCCAATCGCATGACGATATCTTCGGCGTCGAGCGAGATGATGAGGCTGTCCTCGACCAGCAGCAGCGTCTTGTCCTTGAAGATGTCGTCGACGACCGGCTCACGCAGCTTGTGGCCTTCATCGCTGATGACCGCGGCTTCGGGCACCGGCTCCATCTTCCTTTCCTCGTCGACGCTCAGATGGCGTGCCGGGATGCGGAAGCAGGCCCAGAAGCCTTCCTTGCGATAATTGAGGTCTGACGAGCCGCCCAAATCGTAGGGAACGCTATGTTCGATGATGGTCGTGCCGAAGCCCTGGCGCGACGGTTTGACGACGACCGGGCCTTCTTTTTCCTGCCAGTCGATGACGAGGTCGCCATTATTGTCGATGCGCCAGTCGACCTCGACGCACCCGCTGTCCGACAGGCTGCCATATTTGGCGCTGTTGGTGACCAGTTCGTGGATCACCAGCGCCATCGTCGAATAGGCCTGGGGCTTGAGAAGAACGTTGGGACCGCTGGTCGTGAGGCGATCCTTCTGATGCACGAGGAAAGCCGCGACCTCGGCGTCGATCAGGCCCTTGAGCGGCGCGGGGCCCCAATGGTCGTCGGTGATCTGGTTGTGCGCCCGGGCCAGCGCGTGCACGCGCCCGTCAATCTGCGCGACGAAGTCCTCGATCGAGGTTTCCTCGGTCGGCTTCGCCTGGCGGATCAGCCCGCGGATCAGCGAGAGGATGTTGCGAACCCGGTGATTGAGTTCTGCGATCAGCAACTCCTGCCGGTCGTTCGCCGCCTTGCGTTCCTGATTGGCCTCGTCTGCGAGGCGCAGCACGACTTCGATCAAGGTTGCGCGGAGCGTTTCGGCGACGCGGGTCTCGCTCGGGGTAAACGGCGCTGACTTGCCCTCGACCAGTTCCTTCCATTCCGCAAAGCTTTCGCGCGGGGTGAGGCGCGCGCCGTTGGGGCCATAGCTGACCGGCTTGTGCGGATCGCCGCCCCAGCGCACCGAGCGAATGCGCTCTTCACGGAACAGCACGACATAGTCGCGCGGCGTCCGGCTGATCGGGATGGCCAGCAGCCCTGCCGCCGTGTCTGCATGGTCGACCGCGTCGGGGACCAGCGAGGCGATATGGTCGGTCGCGTATACCTTGCCGCGCGCGGTGGTATTGAGCATCCGCACGATCGCTTCGAACTGCTTGGCGTCGGGGGTATGGCCCGACAATGCCTGGTTGCCGTTGATGAACACGCCGACACCATCGGCGGGGATGGCGCTGGTGAGAATCTGCGACAGCCATTGCGGGTCGTTGAGCAGGCTCTCGTCAGACGCGACCGAGCCCAGCAGGTGATCCGACACGTCGCGGGCACGGCGCTCGTAATCCACCATCTCCTGCCGCTGCCGGCTTTCGATCCGCATCGCGAACATCTGCGCGAACAGCTCGCACACCGCGCGCCGCTCGAAGGCAGGGCAGCGCGGCCCCGAATAATGATGGCAGGCGATCAGGCCCCAGAATTTTCCGTCGACGATCAGCGAGATCGACATCGAGGCGGTGACGCCCATATTCTTGAGATATTCGATGTGGATCGGGCTCACCGCGCGCAGCACCGACAGCGACAGGTCGAGCGGCTTTCCTTCCGCATTCTTCTGCGGAACGATCGCCACAGTGTTGGCCGACACGTCGACGATCATGCGCAACAGGTTGCGCTGATAAAGTTCGCGCGCCTGCTTGGGGATATCACTCGCCGGATAATGCATGCCCAGAAAGCTGCCGATGCCCGACTTGGCGGCCTCGGCGACGACCTCGCCCGATCCGTCCTCGTCGAACTGGTAGATCATGACCCGGTCGAACCCGGTCAGCGCGCGCACCTGTCGTGCACCTTCGCGGTAGAAACTTTCGACGTCCTCGGTCTTGTCGAGCCGCCCGATCATCCCGCGCACCGTGCTCATCGCATCGCCATGGTCGCGCTCGCGCGCCGGCTCGCCCTCGACCACGATCGTCCCGTCGATCATGTGGATGGCGACATCGAATGGCTGCCCATTCTCGACCAGCGGAATTGCGAACAGTCGTTCGACGTCGTCGGGTCCTCGCAGCAGCGCCAGCCGGTTGCGCAGCGCATGGATCGCTTCGCCCGAGAAAAGCTCCTGCGCATTCTCGCCAATCACCCCATCGGGCGCCGCGTCGAAATATTCGGAAATGTTGGCGGACACGCACTGGACCATCCAGTCCGACGACAGCGCCACAAGGAACCCGATCGGCTGGATCGCGCCCAGCAGGTGGATCGGCTCGCGGTCGCAATTGGTCAGGTCGACCTGGAAATCGTCACTATGCTCGTTCATGCCCCACCATTTTTCGGCTTATTTCGCCGCACGCAGAAAGGTTTCGAAGACCGCATTGGCTGATGCGACCGCTTGAACGCGGTCAACGTCTTCGTGCAGCAATCGTTCAATTTCCGCAACGAATTGCGGCCAGCGCAGCGCTGGGTCGTGATCGAGATAGGCGTGGGGTAGCCCAGCCCCCACCGCGCGTTTGAGCACCGTCCCACCCAGCCGCGACCCTTCGAGCACATAAGCCCCGCCACAGATCGCGGCGTCGCTCTCGAAATCCGGCGGCGTCATCGGCGCCGGCATCTCCAGCCCCAGCGCCTCCAGATCCTCCCTCAGCCACCGCGCCCGCACCATCTCGCGCCACTGCGGGAACAGCCGCTCGGCCCCCGCCTCGGTCAGCGCTTTTTCGATCGGCACGAACGCCGCCGCGTGCGCCAGCAGGAACGCACCATAATCTCCGCGATCCGACAGGTCGTACGCCGAAAAATGCGCATCGAGCGCCTCGTGGGCCTCGTGCGTCTCTTCTCTTAACCGTGCACGTGCGCTCAAGCGCCGAACACCCGCTCGAAGATCGTGTCGATACGCTTCAGGTGATAGTCGAGGTCGAAACTCTCCTCGAGCTTTTCGGGCGAAATCTTCGCGGTCACTTCCGGATCGGCCTTGAGCAGGTCGAGCAACTGCTGCTCGCCATCTGACTCCCACACCTTCATCGCATTGCGCTGGACGATGGCATAGCTCTCCTCGCGGCTCAGCCCCGCCTGCGTCAGCGCCAGCAGTACCCGCTGCGAATGGATGAGCCCGCCCATCCGGTCCATGTTCTTGCGCATCCGCTCGGGGTAGACGAGCAGCTTGTCGATGACGCCGGTGAGGCGCCCGAGCGCGAAGTCGAGCGTAATCGTCGCATCGGGCCCGATGAAGCGCTCGACCGATGAATGCGAAATATCGCGCTCATGCCACAAGGCGACATTTTCCATCGCCGGCACCACCGCGCTGCGCACCATTCGCGCCAGGCCCGTCAGATTCTCGGTCAGGATCGGGTTGCGCTTGTGCGGCATCGCGCTGCTGCCCTTCTGCCCGGGCGAGAAATATTCCTCCGCCTCGAGCACTTCGGTGCGCTGCAAATGGCGGATTTCCACCGCCAGCCGCTCGATCGAGCTGGCGATGACGCCCAGCACCGCGAAGAACATGGCGTGGCGGTCGCGCGGGATGACCTGCGTCGAGGTCGGCTCGGGGGTCAGCCCCAATTCCTTGGCGACATGCGCTTCGACGCGCGGGTCGATATTGGCGAACGTGCCGACCGCGCCCGAGATCGCACAGGTCGCGATTTCCTCGCGCGCCGCCTTGAGCCGCGACAGGTTGCGGTCGAACTCGGCATAGGCCTGCGCCATCTTGAGCCCGAACGTGACCGGCTCGGCATGGATGCCGTGGCTGCGCCCGATCGTCGGGGTCAACTTGTGCTCCATCGCGCGCCGCTTGAGCGCCTCGAGCAATTTCTCGAGATCGGCGATCAAAATATCCGCCGCCTGCTTCAACTGCACCGCAAGGCTCGTGTCGAGTACGTCGGAGCTGGTCATGCCCTGATGGATCCAGCGCCGCTCGGGCCCGACCTTCTCGCCCGCCCAGGTGAGGAAGGCGATCACGTCATGCTTGGTCACCGCCTCGATCTCGTGGATCGCCGCAACGTCAATCTCGCCCAGCACGTCGTCGTCATAGGCCTTGCGCAGCGTCTTGGCGTCCTCGGCAGGGATCATCCCGATCTCGCCCATCGCCTCGGCAGCGAAAATCTCGATCGCCCACCAGATGCGGTAGCGGTTCTCGGGCGTCCAGATGGCGGACATTTCGGGGCGTGCGTAGCGCGGGACCATGGTCGAATATTCCTGATTGCAAGCTTTGTGCGGGCGCTAGCAGGAACGTCGGGCGGATACCATGGGCGTCTTGACCGAATGCGAACTCGATGGCACTCGAATGATCAATCAAATGGATGGAGGGGCAATATGCGTGTCTTGATTTCTGCCGTGGCAGTCCTGGGCTTGGCTGGATGCACAACCATGAAAACGCCAGACAATAGCGCCCTCCGCGTCGACCGCACCATCGTCGTCGCGACCCAGTCCGCGGGCCCGCAAAGCATGACCGCCGCCTATGCGCGCTTCGCCAACCCCGGCGCCGCAGACCGTCTCCTGGCAGTGACCTGCGACTGCGCCGATCGGGTCGAGCTCCACCACATGGTCGGTGAGGGAGAGGCGCGGAAGATGGTGACCGAAGAGGAGTTTTCGATCCCCGCCAACGCCACTTCGGTGATCGAACCGCCGGGTCTCGAGTGGCACATGATGCTCGTCGGGCTGAAGGAGCCGCTGCCGGTGGGCGAAGCGGTGTCGATGACCATGCAATTCGAGATTGCTGGCACCCGCTCACTGGATTTCGTGGCCGTAGAGAGCAGCGCCGATGCATGGCGCGCAATGGACGAAGGCGACTAGCCTCGCTCTCCTAAAGGTGGCCCTGCGCCCTGAGGCTGGCATGCCCGTCGCCCCCGATCACAAGATGATCGTGCACCGACAGTTTGAGCGGCCGCGCCGCCGCCAGCAATTCCTGGGTCAGCCTGATGTCCTGCCGTGACGGCGTCGGGTCGCCCGACGGGTGGTTGTGCACCAGGATCAGCGCCGCCGCCTGCAAGTCGAGCGCCCGCTTGACGATCTCGCGCACGTGGATCGCGCTTTCGTCGATCGTGCCCGTCCACATCGCATCGTTGGAAATAAGCCTGTTCTTGGCATCGAGGAACAGCACGCGCACTTCCTCGGTTTGACGGTGCGCCATCGCGACCTTGAGATAGTCGAGCAGCGATTGCCCGTCCGAAATCACCGGCTGTTCGGCGACCTTGGCTTCCAGCAGACGCCGCGCGGTCAGCTCCGCAATCTTGAGCGCGCCAAGCTGGGCAGGGGACACGCCCTCGCGTCGCAGCACTTCGGGCGGCGCACCCAGCAGCCCGCCAATCCCGCCGAATTGGTCGAGCAGCTCTTTGGCACGGCGCTTGGTGTCGCCGCGCCGATTGTGGAGCGCGAGAAGATATTCGACCGGTTCATGGTCGAGGAGGCTGTTGTCACCGCGATAGATCCGCTCGCGCAGTCTCTTACGGTGACCGTGATGGGCATCGACCTCGGATCCGGCTACGAGATCTTGTCTCGGGTCGTTTGCCATGAGACCAACCGTTAGGGCAGCGCAACGACCCGTGCAAGAAGCGGGTTTGTTGCGGGAACGTAAGCGCTTCTGGGGGTTTGGACTTGGCAATGAGTGAAGAGTCCCCCCTCGTCTGGCACCGTCGCAAGGGCTGGCGACGTGCGCGAATGTCCTTCGTGGGCATTCTCTTCCTCCTCGTGATCGTCATCGTCGCGGTGTGGCTGTTCCGCAAACCGCTGGCCGACGACGCCATCGAAAAAGAACTGGAAAAGCGCGGCGTACAGGCGAGCTACGAGCTCGACCGGGTCGGATTACGCACCCAGCGCCTTCGCAACATCGTGATCGGCGATCCCGATAATCCCGACCTGGTCGCCGACTTCGTCGAGGTGAAGACGCGGATTTCGATCACCGGCTCGGTCAATCCGTATCGCATCACCGCGCGTGGAGTTCGGCTGAAAGGCCGTTGGGGCGAGGACGGGCTGCAATTTGGCGAGCTCGACAAGCTCATTCCCGAGGGCGATGGCGGCCCGTTCGAATTGCCCAACGTCGCGGTCGACCTGGCCGATACTCAGGTTGGCCTCGCGACGCCCTATGGGCCCGTCGGCCTCGCGATCGCCGGCAAGGGCCACCTCAAGGGCGGCTTCAAGGGCATGGTCGCGCTGTCGTCCTCGCAACTGGCGCAGGGCGACTGCCGCGCCGACGAGGTCAAGGCCCGGCTGTCGCTGGCGATCGATGCCGGGCGTCCCAACATCGACGGACCGATCCGCGCCGACAGCCTCGCTTGCGGCGACGCCTTCGCATTGGCCTCGCCGATCCTCACCCCCGACCTGGAAATCGGGGTCGACTTCGACGCCGTCTCGGGCGCGGTGCTGCTCGAAGCTGCCTCGGGTCGCTTTGGTGACGGCAATCGCTCCGGTCCGCTGGTCGCGCGGCTGGCCGCCGACGGACCGTTCGACAATTTGCGCGGCGACATGTCGGCTCGGCTCGACAGGGCGGAATTTGCCGGTGTGACCGCAGGCGCGCTGCGGCTCGAGGGCGATTACCGGCTCGATACCGAAGAGATGGATTATCGCGTCGAGGGCCAGTTGCGCCTCGCCGACGGTTCGATCGCGGGCGATACTGCACAGAACCTTGCCGACGGCATGGCGGGGCTGGTCGGCACGCCGCTCGAACCCGTCGCGCGCAAGCTCGCCCGCGCCATCGTCGTCAATGCGCGCGATTTTGCGGGCGAGGCCGACTTTATCGCCGATGACGAAGTCGGGCTTCAGGTGCGCAGCGCCACCGTCGCCGCCGACGCAGGCGGGCGGCTCACCATGGCAGGCGGGCGCGGGGTCGTCATTCCGCTGGGCGAGGGCGACCGGATCGTCGATACCGCGGTCCAGGTCGAAGGCGGCGGGCTCCCCGACATCCGCCTCACGCTCGAAGACGATGGGTCGGGCCTCATCGCCGGGCGCGGCGAAATCGCGCCCTATCGTGCCGGCGGCGCACTTGCCTCGTTCGACGACCTGTCCTTCCGCCAGCGCGCCGACGGCTGGCTGTTGTTCGACACCGATGCCACCATCACCGGGCCGATCCCCGACGGCTTCGTCGAATCGCTCCGGCTGCCAGTTGACGGGCGCATCGGCCCGAATGGGCAGTTAGAGTTACTGTCGGGGTGTCGCAACGCGACATTTCGTCGCTTCGGTCTCGGCTCGCTCACGCTCGAAAACAGCACGATCGAGGTCTGCAGCGAGGGCAACGCGCTCTTCTCCCGCGCCCGAGGGCTCAACTTCTCGACCGGCGCGCTCGACTTGGGCGGCTCGCTCGGCGGCAACCCCTTCCGCCTGACCGCCGACAGCGGCGGCGTGATCCAGGAAGAGGGCTTCACCCTGACCAACGCCTCAGTCACGATGGGCGACCCCGACAGCCCTGTCGTCATCAATGCCGAAGAGATCAAGGGCGCAGTCGCGGGCGGCCTTGCCGGCACCTTTTTCAATGCCGACGCCACGATCGGATCGGTCGTGGTCGGCATCCGCGAAGCGACCGGCTTCTGGCAGGCCGAGGGCAGCGACCTTTACATCCAGGGCGAGCTAACCGCCTACGACCGCAACGACGAAGTCCGTTTCTATCCCCTGATCAGTGAAAATGTTCGCTTCCAGATGGTCGACGGCATGATCGATGCCACCGGCACGCTTCAGCATCCCTATAGCGGCATCAAGATCATGGACGTCGCCGTGACCCACAATCTCGACACCGGCTATGGCGATGCGCTGCTCGACCTGACCGACGGAGTGGCGTTCGACGAAAATCTCCAGCCTGAAGAGCTGACCCCGATCACCGAGGGCGTGATCGCGCTGGTCGTCGGGCAGATCAATGGCACGGGCGAGATTGGCTGGGGCGGTGAGAAGACCGTCTCGACCGGGACCTTCAACATCGTCGATACCGACCTTGCCGCCAGCTTCGGTCCGGTGACGGGCCTTAACGGCACGATTAATTTCTCCGACCTCCTCAACCTCGAAACGCCCCCGAACCAGCTATTCACGGTCGACATCCTCAACCCCGGTGTCCCGGTGGGCGAGGGCGTGGTGACCTATCAGCTGCTCGGCGAGCAGCTGGTCAAGATCGAGCGCGGTATCTGGCCGTTCATGGGCGGCGATCTCATCCTGCGCGAAACGATCATGGATTTCGGTCGCCCGTCGGCCAAGCGCCTGACCTTCGAGGTGCTGGCGTTCGACGCGGAGCTGTTCGTCCAGCGGCTGGAATTCGACGACACGGTCTACATCACCGGCATTTTCGACGGCGTTTTCCCGATGATCTTCGACGAGGATGGCGGACGGATCGTCGGCGGACGCCTCGATGCGCGCGAAGGCGGCGGCATCATCGAATATAAAGCCGGGACCGAGGATCTGGGACTGGGCGCGAAGCTTGCCATGTCGATCATCCGGAGCTTGCGCTACGGCGCGATGATCGTGCGGCTCGATGGCGAGCTCGACGGCGAATTTGCCACGACGCTCGACATCGACCAGGTGCGGCTGGGCGAGACGACCGCGGCGCGCATCCTGCGCCAGGTCAGCGACGTGCCCGTCAATTTGGATGTGGAGATTAACGGGCCGTTCCGCGCGCTGATCGCGACGCTGCAGAGCTTCGACGACCCGCAAACGCTCATCGCCGACATCCTGCCCGGACCGCTCGAGGATATTCCCGGCGCCGCGATCGAAGTGATTCGCAAGGAAGACGAACGCGAGACCGAAGCCGATGACATGCCTACCGAGGAGGAAGTGAAATGAAGACCAAGCTGCTCTTGAGTGGACTGGCGGCGATCCCGCTCGCCGGCTGCATCAGCGTCGATCCGCCCGACAAGCCGATCGACATCAATCTCAATGTGCGGATCGAGCAGGAAGTGCTCGTGCGTCTGGACCAGGAAGTCGACGCGCTTATCGCCGACAATCCGGAGGCCTTCCCGGACAGCGATCCGGACACCACCACCACCGTCGAAGATTTGCCGGAAAACAGCGAATAATGCTCGCCCTGACCCTGTCCGCCCTCCTCGCCGTCCAGCAAACCGCCACTGCGTCCGATCTCGTCGTCGACGGCATCCGCACCGGCCGGGTCGGCGAGCGGTACGATGGCTATCTCGATTTCGTCAGCACCCCCAGCGCATCGCTCCGCCGCGCGGTCGGAGCGATCAATATTCGCCGCCGCGCGCTCTACGCCGACCTTGGCGGCCGCACCCGCATCGCCCCGCGCGAAGTCGGGATGACGACGGCATGCAAACTCCTCCTCCGCGTCCCCGAAGGCGGCGCCTACCAGCTGGCCGATGGCGAGTGGCGCACGCGCACGGCGGAAACACCGCTCGTGCTGCCGACCTATTGCCCGAAAGATTCGCGGTAAGGCTCGGCGATCGCCGCGACCCGGTCGGGAAGCATGGCGAGATCGATGCGATACTCGCCTTCGGCCCAGGACCCCGCGACATAAGGATCGGCGATCAGCCGCACGATCTTGAACCGGCCATCGCCATCCCCGTCCACCGGGACGATCGTAATGGCATCGAGGTCGGGACAGTCGGCGAACATGCTGTCGTCAGGCACATCCCCGACCCGCTGCCGTCGCTCGGCTGCCAGCTTTTCGCAAAATTCCTTCCGCAACGCATTGTCGCGACCATCGGCATTGCCGAACAGGACGGCGGCATCGACTGGTTTTTCGGTGACCCGGTCCCAGAACAGGCTGCTCGTGCCGCGATTGCCGTGCGCGCCGCCGGTATAGGTCTCGATGGTGGCCAGCAGGCTGAGGAAGCGCCGGTGATTGCCCAGCACCTCGTAGACGGTGTGCGACCGCATGGGTACGGGCGTGCCGCCCAGCTCGGCGCGCATTTCTGCTTCGTTCTCCGCAGCGCGCACGATCTCCCTGCGTGCCCGATCGGCCTTGTCGTCGAGCATGATCTTGAGGCGCGGGATGGCGGCGGCGGCCTTGGGGTACGCGAAGCGGAAGTCGATCCGCTCGTCCTCAACCCGCATATCTACGGCCTCGGCATCCGGATTTTCGGGCACGTTGACGGGCACGCCCTCGGCCATGCGCGCGAAATCCTCGTCCGACAGCCGCGCCTTGTCTTCGTCGGCGCAGGCGGCAATGGTGAGGGCGGCACAGGCGATGGCGAGGGTCGATCTGCTCATGAAAGACCAATCAATTCGTGTCACAGACGTTCCCATCGGTTGACACTAGGGTCCCCCCTTCATAAAGGGGCGGCGCCTAGGCGGGTTCGTGGACGAACCCATGCTTCTCGCGCCAGCCTTTCCAAAGGGTTGGCGCTATTCGCAAGGAGAGAAACATGGTCGAAAACGAGCCCGGGCAGGGACCGCTGAAGACCCCCGAGGATGCGCGGATCGATTCGCTCGAGGAGCGACTTGAACGTGCGCAACATCGGGAAGCGGAGCGAACGGGGAGCCGGACGCCCAAAGCCGACGAGAACGAGCGGCTGGGCAACAAGGTTCTTTCGCTCTTGATTGGCGGACTTGCCGGCGGCGCGTTGGTCGGATGGGTGCTCGATCGCCTGTTCGGGACCGGCAACCTGCTTCTGGTCGTCATGATGGTGCTTGGGGTCGTTGGCGGCTTCTGGTCCATCTTCAAGATTGCAAACACGCCCAAATAGGGCGTTCGAGATTACGGGATTTCTAGTGGCTGACGAGTCCGGCAAGATCGATCCGATGTACCAGTTCGAAGTCCATCCGCTCTTGGGTCAGGAGTGGCAGGTCGCTGGCTACAACATCGCTTTCACCAACAGCGCCGCCTGGATGCTGCTCACGCTCGTCGTGCTGTGGCTGTTCATGCTCGGCGGGATGAAGCGAGAGCTGATCCCGGGTCGCTGGCAGATGGCCGTGGAAGGCTTCACCGGCTTCATTACCGACATGATGGACACCAATATCGGCAAGGGCGGGCGTCGTTTCGTGCCCTACGTCTTCTCGCTGTTCATGTTCATCCTGTTCGCCAACCTGCTTGGCATGCTGCCCACCGCTCTGGTCGGCGTCCACGCCTTCACGGTCACCAGCCACCTGACGATCACCGGCATCCTCGCCATCGTCAGCTTCGCGATCGTGCTGGTCGTCGGTTTCGCCAAGCACAAGCTGCATTTCTTCAGCCTGTTCGTGCCGCACGGCACGCCGCTGCCGATGATCCCGCTCATCTTCGTGATCGAGCTGGTCAGCTTCATGGTCCGCCCCTTCAGCCTCGCGCTGCGACTGTTCGTCGCGATGACCGCGGGACACATCCTGCTGAAGGTGCTGGCGGGCTTCGTCATCAACGGGGCGGCCGCCGGTGCGGGCACCGCGCTGATCGTGTCGGTGCCCAGCTTCATCCTGATGATCGGCATCACGCTGCTCGAGATCCTGGTGGCTGCCATCCAGGCCTATGTTTTCGCCCTGCTCACGTCGCTGTACCTGAACGACGCGATCAACCTTCACTAATCACACGAATTTCAACTGGGAGTTTTTATCATGGACGCAGAAGCTGCAAAATTGCTCGGTGCCGGTCTCGCCGCGATTGGCGTTGGCATGGCCGCCCTCGGCGTGGGTAACGTCTTCGGCTCGTTCCTCGAGAGCGCGCTGCGCAACCCGGCCGCCGCTGACGGCCAGCAGGGTCGCCTGTTCATCGGCTTCGCCGCTGCCGAACTTCTCGGCCTGCTGGCGTTCGTCGTCGCGATGATCCTGCTCTTCGTCGCGTAACAACACTTAGCTTTCTAGGGGTCGGCCAATGCCGCAGATCGCCCAAATCGGCGAAATCTACGCATCGCAGCTCTTCTGGCTCGCGATCTTCTTCGGGCTCATCCTGATCGTCATCGGATACGGCATGCTGCCGAAGATCCAGGCGACGGTCGATGCGCGTGACGAAAAGATCGCGGCCGACCTCAAGGAAGCCGAGGATGCCCGCGCCCGCGCGGACGCCCTCGAAGAAGACTATCGCGCAGCGCTCGATGCCAGCCGCGCCGAGGCGAACAAGCTCGCTTCGGAAGCCAAGGCGACCGCTGCGAAGAAGACCGAGGCGAGCCTCAAGCGCGCCGACACTTCCATCACCAAGAAGCTGGACGCTGCGGCGGCCGAGCTGGCCGAAGCGCGCGCTGCGGCGATGAAGGAAGTCGAAGCCGTGGCCGCCGAAGCGGCGCAGGACATGGTCGCCAAGATTGCCGGCCTCAAGGTCGACAAGCAGACCGCTGCCGCCGCCGTCGCGAAGGAATTGACCCATGGCTGATGGTGCCATCACCGGCGAAGCCGTGATCGAACCCGAAGTCGCAACGCACGCGGAATCGAAGGGTTATTTCACCGACGGTGCCGTGATCGTTGCGCTGGCGATGATGGTCGTCATCGCGCTGATGCTCTGGAAGAAGGTTCCGGCCGCGATCGGCAAGAGCCTCGACGACAAGATCGCGGCAATCCGCGAACAACTCGACGAAGCCAAGACGCTGCGCGAAGAAGCCGAAGCGCTCAAGGCCGAGTATGAGAAGAAGGCCAAGGCCGCGACCAAGGACGCGAAGGCGATCGTCGCCCGCGCCGAGGAAGAAGCCGACGCCATCGTCAAGAAGGCCGCCGACGACGCCAAGGCGCTGGTCGCGCGCAAGAAGGCGATGGCCGAAGCCAAGATCGACGCCGAGAGCCGCCAGGCGATGGCCGAGATCAAGGCCGCTGCCGCCAACGCGGCTTCCGCTGCCGCTGCCAAGATCATCGCCGAGAAGGGCGACGAGGCGATGGACGCGAAGCTGACCGACGACGCGATCTCGTCGATCAATTAGAGTTTTCCGTCGGGAGAGGACGGACCAAAAGAGAAGGCCCGGAGGCAAGCGCCTCCGGGCCTTCTTCGTCACGAGGGGGGCATGAACCCCGCGTCGCTTACGACTGGTTATGCAATTCGCTGCGTTCGCTTACGCCTTCGAGCGCGGCGCTGCTGGCACCTTCCTCGCTCGAGCGTGCGAGGTCGCCAAGACTGACGACACCGACGAGCTTGCTGTTGTCGTCGATCACCGGCAGACGGCGGACCTGATGGTCGGCCATCTTGTGTGCGATCGTATCGATATCGTCGCTTTCGCGGGCGATCACGAGATGGTCGGTCATGAATTCGCTGACCGAGCAACTCGGGTCGCGACCTTCGGCAACGGCACGCACCGCAATGTCACGGTCGGTAATCATGCCGAGCACGGTGTCGCCATCACAGACGGGGAGCGAACCCGTATCTTCCTTGAGCATGAAGCCGGCCGCTTCCTTGAGGCTGCAATCGGGTTTCACGACCTTGTAGTCGCTGGTCATCACTTCGCGGATCTGCATGTTGAGCACTCCCTCTTTTTCGTTTTCATTCAACGACATAAACGATAAGAGAGTGGGCCGCGTTCCAGCGATCAGGGGGTGTTTTCGGTCAGGAGGTCATAAGTTGCGACGAGTTCGTCATCCTGGTTGAAAATCTCGACTGCCCACTTCACGACACCCGTCTCGTCCGACTTGATCGACTTGGATCGCACCGTCAGTTCGACGCGCATCGAATCGCCCGGATAGAGCGGGGTGAGGAAACGCAGATTCTCGAGCCCGGTATTGGCGAGCACCGGCCCCGGCGGGGCGTAGACGAACAGGCCGGCGGCGAAGCTGAGGATCAGATAGCCGTGGGCAACGCGCCCTTCGAAGATGGGAGAGGCCTTGGCCGCTTCCTCGTCCATGTGCGCGTAGAACTTGTCGCCGGTGAATTCGGCAAAATGCTCGATATCTTCCACCGTCACCGTGCGCGCATCGGTGTAGAGCGTGTCGCCGATTTCCAGTTCGCTCATGGTGAGCTTGAAGGGATGCGTGTCGAGCTTCCGCTTGGGGCCGCCCGGAATGTACTGCTGCGCGATGGCGGCGATCATCGACGGGGTCGACTGGATCGCGGTGCGCTGCATGTAGTGATGGACGCCGCGCACGCCGCCCATTTCCTCGCTGCCGCCCGCACGACCGGGGCCGCCATGGACGAGGACGGGGAGGGGCGAGCCGTGACCGGTTGATTCCTTGGCGTTGTCGCGATTGATGACCAGCATGCGCCCGTGGAAGGCCGCGGCGCCGCGGATGAACTCGCCCGCGATTTGCTCGTCGTAGGTGAAGAGCGAGAGCGCAAGACTGCCCATGCCCCGATTGGCGAGCGCGATGGCGTCGTCGATATCCTTGTAGGGCATGACGGTGGCCACGGGGCCGAATGCCTCGACCTCATGCACCGCGTCCGCCGCCCACGGGTCGTCCGCACGCAGCAGGGTGGGGGAGATGGCCGCGCCACCCTCCGGCCCGACCGCGGCATCGGGGTCGCCATGCACGATCCGCGCGCCGCCCTCGACCAGTTCGGCGATCTTGGCGCGCACGTCGTCGCGCTGCGACGTCGACACGAGGCAGCCGAGTTGCGTTTCCTTCTCGCGCGGGTCGCCAGCAGCGATATCGGCGAGCTTGCCCGCAATCGCGCCCTGGACGGCGTCGAGATGTTGGGCGGGCGCCAATATGCGGCGGATGGCGGTGCACTTCTGACCCGCTTTGGTGGTCATCTCGCGCACCACCTCGGCGATAAACAGGTCGAATTCAGGCGAGCCCGGCGCGGCATCGGTGCCGAGCATCGAGGCGTTGAGGCTGTCCTGCTCGGCCACGAACTGGACGCTTTCGCGCAGCACCGTGGGATGGTTCTTGAGCTTGCCCGCGGTGGCCGCCGACCCGGTGAAGCTGACGACGTCCTGCCCGGTCAGATGGTCGAACAGATCGCCGACACCGCCGACGATCAGCTGGACCGCGCCTTCGGGTAGCTTGCCCGTCTCGATCAGGATGCGGAACGCGGCTTCGCACAGATAGGCGGTCGCAGTCGCCGGTTTGACGATGCAGGGCATGCCCGCAAGTAGCGTCGGTGCCATCTTCTCGAGCATGCCCCAGACGGGGAAGTTATAGGCGTTGATGTGGACGGCCGCGCCCTGATGCGGGGTGAGGATATGCTGGCCGACGAAGGTGCCGCCCTTCGACAGCGGTTCGAGCTCACCGTCGAGCAGCACGTGCGCGTTGGGCAGCTTCTTGCGGCCGGTCGAGGAGTAGCTGAGCAGCGTCAGCGCGCCACCATCGATGTCGATCCACCCATCGCCCTTGGTGGCACCGGTATGCGGGTTGAGCGCATAGAGCTCGTCCTTGCGCTCCATGATGGCGAGGCCCAGGTCCTTAAGCATCCACGCGCGCTCGTGGAAGGTCATCTTGCGCAGTGCGGGGCCACCGACATTGCGCGCATGGTCGAGCATGGCCTTGAAATCGAGCCCGTCCGAGCCGGTCGACGCGATGGTCGATCCGTCGATCGCGCTGGGAATTTCGCGCACGCCCTCGCCGCGGGTCCACGCGTCGCGCGCATAGTTGAGCAGTTCGATCGTCTTCATTGCAGTCTCCTGTTCGGGGCGAGCGATAGACCAAGGCGAGCGCGGGGCCAACCTTGCGCGAAATGCTCCGCTTTGGAGGGTTTGGCGAGGAGCGCGTAACCGGCTCTGGCCAAGATGCCGCCTTCCGACGCTGGAGGGCTAAGATGCGCCAGAGAGAACCGAGGACGAGGGTCCGGCTTCCCGCGCGCCTCAACGCGGGGCGACGCTGGTGCGACGCGACCATCCACAACCTGTCGCGCACGGGCATCATGTTCAGCGCGGACGAAGGGCTCGACGGCGGCGAATATCTCGAATTGCGGCGCGGCAAGCATGTCATGATTGCGCGGATCGTCTGGAGCGACGGCAGCTTTTGCGGAGCGCGGATGCAGGACCCGATCTGCGTCGCTGACATCGTCGCGGACCGGCCGACGCCCAAGCGCCCTAATGCGTCGGTGGAGCGTCGCCGCCTGCCGCGCGCGCAGGCTGCCGAACGCAGCCGCGCGACCGGACGCCTGCTCGATTATTGCCTATGCGCTGCGGCGTTGATGGCGGGGGCAGGCGTGCTGGCGACCAGCGCCTACGATGCGCTCGCCGGCTCATTGCGCGCGGTCGAGACCGGCCTGAAGCGCTGAGGCGGCTTACTTGCCCTTGAACTCGGGTTTGCGCTTTTCGAGGAAGGCGGCGACGCCTTCCTTATAGTCTTCGGTATAGCCGAGACGGCGCATCTCGTCGCGCTGCAGGTCGAGTTCGGCATCGAGGCTGCGGCTCGCGCTGGTTCGGATCAGCTTCTTGGTCGCCGCTAGCCCCAGCGGCGGGAAGTTGGCGAGCTTTGCCGCCAGCTCGTCGACATGCGTATCGAGCTGGTCGTCCTCGACCGCTTTCCAGATCAGCCCCCAGTCGGCCGCCTGCTCCGCGCTCAGCGGCTCGTCGGTCAAGGCGAGGCCCAGCGCGCGCGCCTGCCCGACATGGCGCGGCAAATGCCAGCTGCCGCCGCTGTCGGGAATGAGGCCGAGTTTGGCGAAACCCTGGATGAATTTGGCCGATCTGGCCGCGATGACGATGTCGCAGGCCAGCGCGATATTGGCGCCGGCACCTGCCGCTACGCCGTTGACCCGCGCGATCACCGGCTGGTCGATCGTCGCCAGCGTCCGGATCAGCGGGTTCCAGCTTTCCTCGACCGTTTCACCAAGGTCGACCGCTTCGCCCGGCGCGACATTGCGATCGTTCAAATCCTGTCCGGCGCAGAATCCGCGCCCTTCGCCCGTCAGCACGACGACGCGCGCATCGTCGAGCTTGTATAGCGCGTCGCGCAATTCGGCATGCATGGCGCGTGTAAAGCTATTGAGGCGGTCGGGGCGGTTGAGCGTGATGCGGGCGACGTGGCCGTCACGCTCGAAGCGGATGCTTTCATAGGTCATGGGGTAGGGGCGTAGGCCCGCCCGGCATGGGTGATCAAGCCCGCCGCTATGGTTAAGTCAAAATTTACCCTGTTGGCCTAGACCCGGCATGTTCGAACGAAAAGCATGCCATGAATCGCCTTTTTACCCTCCTGACAGCGCTACTGGGCGCGGCGCTCCTCGCCGGGGCGCCGACGAGCGCGCATGCGCAGCAGGTGACCAAGAATGCGAAGGTCAAGGTCAACATCAAGAAGCCGCTGGTGATCACGCTGGTGCAGGACCTGGAGATGGGCAATATCGTCCTGCCGACGGGGCCGGGCAGCCATACGGTCACGCTTGCCCAAGACGGGACGTTGACTTGCCCGGCGGCACTGACCTGCTCGGGGGTTGTCCAGCCTGCCGCCTACAACCTGACCGGCTCGCACAAGCAGAGTGCCACGATCCAGGCGCCGGACTTCGATCTCGTCAACGCGGCGACCGGCGATGCCATCCGCTTTTACCCCGATGCGCCGGCGACCGTGCAGCTTCCGAACTCGGGCAACAGGGGCGTCGATTTCAATGTCGGTGGCAGCATCACGATCCCCTCGACCGCCGAGGGTGCTTACGAAGGCACGATCACCATCATCGCAGACTACGAATAGCCCTTCGTCTGCATTGAAAATTGCCCTATTCGCGCCTATCTAGGCGGCATGTACACGACCGAACTCGACAAGCAGCCGAAGCCCGAAAAGGGCGCGAAAGTCACCTCGATTGACGGTAACGAGCCGCAAGAGCTCGTCGATGCCTTCGAAGCGCGCGTGGCCGCGGACGAGTTTATCGAGCCCAAGGACTGGATGCCCGAAGCGTATCGCAAGACGCTGGTCCGCCAGATCTCGCAGCACGCTCATTCGGAAATCGTCGGCATGCTCCCCGAGGGCAACTGGATCACGCGCGCGCCGTCGCTGCGCCGCAAGGCGATCCTCCTGGCGAAGGTTCAGGACGAGGCGGGCCACGGCCTCTACCTCTACTGCGCCGCCGAAACGCTCGGCACGAGCCGCGAGGAGATGATCGAGGCGCTCCATTCGGGCAAGGCGAAGTACAGCACCATTTTCAACTACCCGACGCTCACCTGGGCCGACATCGCCGCGATCGGCTGGCTGGTCGATGGCGCGGCAATCATGAACCAGGTGCCGCTGCAGCGCACCAGCTACGGCCCCTATGCCCGTGCGATGGTCCGCGTGTGCAAGGAAGAAAGCTTCCACCAGCGTCAGGGTTATGAGGCAATGACCGTGCTCGCGCAGGGCACCGAGGAGCAGAAGCGCATGGCGCAGGATGCGCTCAATCGCTGGTGGTGGCCGAGCCTCATGATGTTCGGTCCGCCAGACGACAAGTCGCCCAATACCGAGCGCTCGATGCGCTGGCGGATCAAGCGCGAAACCAATGACGAGCTGCGCCAGAAGTTCGTCGACATCACCGTCCCGCAGGCCGAGTTTCTCGGGCTGACCGTCCCCGACGAAGACCTCGCTTGGAACGAGGAAAAAGGCGGCTACGATTTCGGCGACATCGACTGGGAAGAATTCTATGCGGTCGTGCGCGGCGAAGGCCCGGTTGCGAAGGAGCGCATGAAGGCGCGCCGCGACGCCTGGGAACAGAATGCCTGGGTCCGCGAAGCCGCCGACGCGCACGAAGCCAAGAAGCGCGCCGCCGCAGCCGCCTAGACAAAGACCCGCCGACGCGACTAAGCCCGCTCACGAAATTCGACGGGAGTAATCATGTCAGACTGGCCGCTTTGGGAAGTGTTCGTTCGCGCCAAAGGTGGGCTTTCCCACCGTCACGTCGGCAGCGTTCATGCACCCGACAAGGACATGGCGATCAACCACGCCCGCGACACCTATACGCGCCGCATGGAAGGCGTGAGCCTGTGGGTCGTGAAGTCCGACGACATCGTCGCCAGCGACCCCGAGGAAGCGGGCCAGATCTTCGAGCCCGCTAAGGACAAGATTTATCGCCACCCGACATTCTACGACATTCCTGACGAGGTGAAGCACATCTGATGCCGAGCCTTCCGACCATTTCACCCGAAGAAGAAGCGAAGGCCGAGGCCGAGGACGGTCAGACGACCGGTAGCTTCGACGCGCCCACGACGGGCAGCCGCGATGCAGAAACGATCGCCTATTATCTGATGCTGGGCGACGACGCGTTGATCCTCGGTCAGCGCCTGTCGGAATGGTGCGGCCACGCGCCGTCGGTGGAGGTCGACCTCAGCCTTGCCAACATGGGGCTCGACCTGATCGGCCAGGCGACCAACTACCTCAATGGCGCGGCGGGCGCGATGGACGGCGACAAGGACGCCGATGCGCTCGCCTTCAAGCGCGACGTGCTCGATTTTCGCAATTGCCTGATGGTCGAGCAGCCCAATGGCGACTTCGCGCAGACGATGGCGCGGCAGTTTCTCTTTTCGACCTGGCAGCACATGCTGCTCCAGCGACTGACGCAGTCGAAGGACGGGCATCTCGCTGCCATCGCCGCCAAGTCGGTCAAGGAAGTCGCCTACCATCGCGAACTGGCGACCGACTGGGTCGTGCGACTGGGTGACGGGACCGAGGAGTCGACCCGCCGCATGACCGAAGGGCTCGACTGGAACTGGCGCTTCATCCCCGAGCTGTTCGACGTCGACGAAACGCTCCAGAAGGTCATCAATCAGGGCATCGCCGTCGATCCGCGCGAATTCGAAGACGAATATCGCTCGGCGCTCGCCGAAGCGCTGGCGCAGGCCAAGCTGGCCGTCCCCGACGACCAGCGTCCGATCCTGGGCGGACGCAAGGGCCATCACAGCGAACATCTCGGCCACCTGCTGGCAGTGATGCAATATCTGCCGCGCACCTATCCGGACGCGGAGTGGTAGGATGAGCGATCATTTCCACACGCTGACGGTGCGCGAGGTCGTGCCCGAAACCGACGATGCCAATTCGGTCGTGTTCGATGTCCCCGCTGAACTGGCCGAGACGTTTGGCTTTAAGGCGGGCCAGCATCTGACGCTGAAGGCCGACATCGACGGCGAGGATATTCGCCGCAACTATTCGCTTTGCGTCGCGCCGCACGAGGGGCTGACGAAGGTGACCGTCAAACGGATCGCGGGCGGGGTCATGTCCAACTGGGTCGGCGATCACCTCAAGGCCGGTGACGCGATCGAGGTGCTGCCCCCGCATGGCAGCTTCACCTACGACTTCTCGCCTGAAGCACCGCCTCGCCATTATGTCGCCTTTGCGGGTGGGTCGGGCATCACGCCGATCATGAGCCTTGTGCGCACCGCCTTGAGCGTCGAGCCGCAAGCGCGCTTCACGCTCTTCTACGGCAACCGCGACAGCGCGAGCGTGATTTTCCTCGACGGCCTGTCGGACCTGAAAGACCGCTATCTCGGCCGCTTCGAACTCTATCATTTCCTCTCGGACGAGGCCGGCGACATCGACCTCTTTAATGGCATGCTGGATCGCGAGACGTGCGATGCGGTGATCGACCAGCTGGTGCGCGATCCCAAGGACGTCGACGCCTATTTCATCTGTGGTCCCGGCCCGATGATGGATGCCGCCGAGGCAGCGCTGCAGGACTCTGGCGTCGCGCAGGACAAGATCCACATCGAACGCTTCACGGCGGGTCGACCGTCGGCCGCCGAGGCCGCGCAGATGCAGGCCGCGGCGCAGCAGGCTTCGGGCAAGGCGATGTGGGTCACGCTCGACGGGCGTGCGCGCAAGGTCGAGTTTAACGGCGACAACATCCTCGATAGCGCGCGAGAGGCGGGGCTTCCGGCCCCCTACGCATGCAAGGCGGGCGTGTGCGCGACGTGCCGCGCCAAGGTGACGGAGGGCGAGGTCGAGATGGGCGCACGTTATGGCCTCACCGACGAGGAAATCGCCAGCGGCTACGTGCTGACATGCCAGTCGGTGCCCAAGGGCGAAGGCGTGAAGGTCGATTACGACGCCTGATTTTTGCGACTTGGCGCTTTGCGCTTCCCCATTTTTCCCGCTAGACCGCCGCGCATGACGGAAAAAACAGGGGGCCTGTTGTCCGGCCTCGAAGCAATCAAGCCGGATTCGCTGCTCCAGCTCATCCAGATGGCCAGTGCCGACACGCGACCAAACAAGATCGACGTCGGTGTCGGTGTCTACCGCACCTCGAACGGCGCCACGCCGATCCTTTCGGCGGTGAAAAAGGCCGAGAAGATCCTGTGGGAACGCCAGGAAACCAAGGCCTATCTCGGGATGAGCGGCGACAAGGTCTATGCCGAATTGTTGAAGCCCATCGTGTTCGGGCAGCATGCCGATGACGAAGGACTGATCGGGCTGCAGACGCCGGGCGGCTGCGGCGCGCTGACGCTGGGCTTCAAGCTGGTCAAGGCGGCGCGGCCCGATGCGCGCGTACTGGTCGGCACCCCGACCTGGGCCAACCACCAGCCGGTGATCGAGGGCGCAGGGCTCAAGATCGTCGAATATCCATACTACCTGAAGGAAGAGACGCGCATCGATTTCGATGCGATGATAGCAGCCTTCGATGCCGCGCGTCCGGGTGATGTCGCCCTGCTCCACGGCTGTTGCCACAATCCGACCGGTGCCGACCTCGATGCCGGCCAATGGGCCAAGGTGCGCGCCAAATGCGCCGAAAAGGGCATCATCCCCTTCGTCGACATCGCCTATCAGGGGCTTGGCGACGGACTGGACGACGATGCCGAAGGCCTGCGCGGGCTGATGGGTGCCTGCGACGAAGTCATCGTCGCGCAAAGCTGTGACAAGAATTTCGGCGTCTATCGCGACCGCGTCGGTTGCCTGTTCGTCAAGGCGGGCAGCGACGAGACGGCCAACATCGTCAAGAGCCACATCATGCAGATCGCGCGCGAAATGTGGTCGATGCCGCCCGACCACAGCGCGGCTGCCGTCCGGATCGTTCTCGAAAATGACGATTTGCGCGCCGAGTGGCTCGACGAGCTCTCGATCATGCGTGGTCGCATCAAGGACTTGCGCAAGCGGATCGCGTCGAAAGACCCGCGTCTGGCCTATATCGGTGAGCAGAAGGGCATGTTCTCGATGATGCCGCTGACGCCGCAGCAGGTCGACACGCTGCGCGACGAGCACGCCATCTACATGGCGGATAGCGGCCGCTTCAATGTGTGCGGTATGGCCGATGAGGACGTCGATCGCTTCTGCGACGCCGTGCTGGAGGCGATGGATGGCTAGCGTGCTCGACCGCGACAAGACTTCTGCCGACGAGCCTGCCTTTAGTTGGGAGGATGTCGCGCGCCTCGTCCTGACGAGCCGCGAGATGGACCGGCTCGAGGAAGAGGAACTCGTCCCCGCCAAGAAGGTGCTCTACCAATTCTCCGCGCGCGGCCACGACATGGCGCAGGTCATGCTCGGCCTGCATTTGCGCGATGGCGACGCGGCGTGCGGCTATTATCGCTCGCGCCCGATGCTGCTGGCGCTGGGCGTCGATCTTGCCGATGCGCTAGGGTCGGGCATGGGCCGTGAAGGCGGCTATTCGGACGGGCGCGATATCGGCGTCGTGTTCAACTATCCCAACCCGGGCGGGGCGCACGCGCTGCCCATGTGCGGCGGCGTCGGGGCGCAATATACGCCCGCAGCGGGCTGGGCGCAGTCGATCACCTACAAGGCGAAGGTGCTGGGCGAAGAAGACGATGGCGCGGTTGCGGTCGTGCTGGGCGGTGACGCGAGCTGTGCCACAGGCGGCTTCTGGTCCGCGCTGACCATCGCGACGACGCAGCAACTGCCGTTGCTCTTCTACGTCGAGGATAATGGCTACGGCATTTCGGTGCCTTCGACCTACCAGACGCCGGGTCAGGACATCGCGGCCAACCTTGGAAGCTTCAAAGGCCTGGAAATCTTCAACGGCGACGGCACCGAGCCCGAAGAGGCCGCCGACCTGATCGCCAAGGCCTTCGCACATGTGCGCGGGCGCAAGGGGCCGGCGCTGTTGCGCCTGACCGTCCCGCGCCTCGAAGGGCATAGCGCGCAGGACACGCAAACCTACAAGTCGGACGATGAGATCGCCGCCGAATGGGCACGCGACCCGCTGCCCAAGCTCAAGGCCAAGGCCAACAACCTCGACTGGGACATGATCGAAGCGTCGGTCGCCGCCGAGGTCGACAAGGCGCGCGAAGAGGCCGAGGCGAGGGGCGTTTCCGACCCTGATGACGTCGCCAAGAGCGTCTTTTTCGAAGGCGAACACGCCAAGGTGGGCGGGCAGGCGGGACTGTCGCTCGACGGCACGCACGAGGACCCGCGTCCCGAAGGTCAGCGCATCAACATGGTCACCGCGATCCGCCGCGTGCTCGACCAGGAGCTCGAGGCCAATCCGAAGATGAGCGTCTTTGGCGAGGATGTCGGTCCCAAGGGCGGCGTCCATGCGGTGACACTCGGTCTCCAGGAGAAGTTCGGGCACGACCGCGTGTTCGACACCTCGCTCAACGAGGAAGGCATCGTCGGCCGTGCGGTCGGGATGGCGATGGCGGGTCTGCTGCCCGTGCCCGAAATCCAATTCCGCAAATATGCCGAGCCTGCGACGGAGCAGATTAACGATTGCGGCACGATCCGCTGGCGCACGCACAACCGCTTCGCCGCGCCGATGGTGCTGCGCATCCCGGGCGGCTTCTTCAAATGCGGCGACCCGTGGCATTCGCAGACCAACGAGGTGCAGTTCGTGCACAATCCCGGCTGGAAGGTGGCGGTGCCGAGCAATGCCGAAGATGCGGTCGGTCTCCTTCGCATGGCGCTGCGCGGTAACGATCCCACCATCTTCTTCGAACATCGCGCGATGCTCGACGACAGCTGGGCGCGGCGGCCGTATCCGGGCGACGGCTACGTGCTGCCGTTCGGCAAGGCGAAGAAGACGATGGAAGGCGACCAGATTACCATCGTGACCTGGGGCGCGATGACGCCGCGCTGCGAGGCGGCAGCCAAGGATGTCAGCGCCGACGTCATCGACCTTCGCACGCTGATGCCGTGGGACGAGGAAATGGTGCTCGAAAGCGTCGCCAAGACCCATCGCTGCCTTATCGTCCACGAAGATCTGCGCACCGGCGGCTTCGGTGCAGAGATCGCAGCTGTCGTCGCCGACAAGGCTTTTCTCGACCTCGATGCACCGGTCGAGCGCGTGACGATGCCCGACATCCCGTCACCGCATCATCCCAAGCTGCTCGAGGCGGCGGTCCCGTCGGTCGAAGATATTAAGGCGAAAATCATCGAAATGCTGGAGTTTTAATGTCCGTGATCGACGTCATCGTTCCCGACGAGCAGGAAGGCACCAAGGCGGTCGTCCGCTCGTGGCTGGTCAAGGTCGGCGAAGCGGTCGCCGAGAACGATCCGCTGGTCGAGCTGGAAACCGACAAGGTCACGCAGGAAGTGCCTGCGCCCGCCACAGGCGTGCTGAGCGAGATCATCCTCGATACCGATGCCGAGGCCGAACCCGGCGCATTGCTCGGAAAGATCGACGCCGATGCATCTGCGACCGCTCGTCCTGAGCCTGTCGAAAGACCGTCACCGTCTGGCGGAGAAGATGAAAAACTGGACACAGACAAGCTCGGCCCGAACAGCGTAAAAAAGGCTGAAGTCTGCAAGGAAACACGCCTGTCTCCCGCCGTGAAACGCGCTGTCCTGCAGCACGACATCGACCCCACGCATATCGAAGGCACCGGCAAGGGCGGGCGCGTGACGCTCGAGGATGTCGACCGCGCCGTGGCCTCCGCCACGGTCAGCCATGTCGGCAAGCCCAAGACCGCGCAGCCGCGTGTGATCGAGCCATTCAACGCGACCGATATTCCGCACGACCGAATGCGCAAGACGATTGCCGAAAACATGGTCAAGGCGGTCACCGACGCGCCGCATGTCACCGCGCTGTTCGAATGCGATTTCTCCGCTGTCGCCGCGCACAAGGCGGCGATGAAGGCCAAGGGCAAGATGCTCAGCTACACCGCCTACATCCTCAAGGCGGCCGCTGACGCGATGGCGGTCGCTCCCGCGATCAACGGGCGCTGGGAAGAGGATCGTATTGCGGTTTCGCCCACGATCGACATCGGGGTCGGCACCGCGCTGGGTGACAAGGGCCTCGTCGTCCCCGTCGTGCGCGACGTCGGCTCGCTCAGCCTCGAAGAGGCGGGTGCCTCGCTTGACGCGCTGACCGGCAAAGCGCGCGACGGCAAGCTCGATCGCAAGGATGTGAGCGGGGGCAGCTTCACCATTTCCAATCATGGCGTGTCGGGCAGCCTGCTTGCCTCGCCCATCATCCTGCACCAGGGGCAGGCCGCAATCCTCGGCGTTGGCAAGCTGGAAAAGCGCGTTATCGTACGCGAGCTGGACGGTCAGGATGTGATGGTCATTCGTCCAATGGCCTATGTCACGCTCACCATCGACCACCGCGTCGTCGACGGCCACCAGACCAACGCATGGCTCAGCCGTTTCGTCGAGATCCTCGAGACCTGGCCCGCGGCCTAGGCCGGGGTCGGCGTGATCCGCGCCTGTCGCTTGGACCAGCGCAGGAAGCTGATCAGGATGAGGATGCCGATAATCGGCTCGAAATAATGCACGGCAAAGCTCAGCACGGGCGAGGGGCCTGACGCCTCGTCCGGCAATCCCGTATTGACGCCCAGCAGCACCGCGTTGCTGGCGACCGTGAAGTCCCACAGCGCGTGCAGGAACACGCCCGGCCAGATGGAACGGGTGCGCAGCGCGATCGCGCCGTAAAGAATGCCGGCCAAACCGGCGTGGATGACCTGCTGGTGCGTGCCTGCCAGCGTCTGACCGCCAATGAAATTGACGTAGTGCATGATGCCGAACAGGAAGGACGAGACCAAAAGCGCGATGACCGGCCCCCATTTGATTTCGAGGCCGCGCAGCGCGATGCCCCGAAAAAGCGTCTCTTCGAAGATGCCGACGAAGATCACCAACAGCAGCGCGTTCTGCGGAATGCCGCTTTCCCAGAGAACGCCGAAGGAGACGTCATTCTCGATGGCGACGGCAAATCCGATGGCGAGCAGGCCGCCGGTAATGATTGCCGGGACCAACGCCCACCGCAGCCCCGACCAGATCGGTCGACTGGTCACGCGGGCTTCGCGCGCCCAGCCCAGCAGGAACACCAGCGCAAGGACCGAGGCGGCGAGACCGACCTCGAAGGGCAATTGCCCGAGGGGCAGTTGCTGCGGCGATTTGCCGGGCTTGTTGCCGAAGGCTCCGCTTTGGAAGAGCAGCGGGGCGGCAAGGATTGCGAAGTAGAGTAGGGCGATGCCGATGGCCGTCGCGGCGGAACGCTTCCTGAAGAACTGACGCATGATTACCCCGGCCGTTACGAGCTCGATCCCCAGACTAGCAGATGAGGGTCGATGTCCAAGCCCACGCCGCGCGAGCAGGCGCGCGATGGATTTTAGGCCAGATCGCCGTCCCCGATATCCTCTTTTTCATTTCGCTCCGTGATGAGCTTGACGGCCTTGCTGGTCTTGCTGGTCGAGATGACGTGATCCACACCCGCGACCGTGACCGCGATGGTGCCGTCCTCGATCGTGTCGATCAGCCCTTTCGAGCGCAGATACCAGACGTGGAAATCGAACTCCTCCTTCGAACAGCCCAGCATGTCCTGAAGCATCCAGGGGCCAAGGCCGGGCTCCTTCGCGCTCTTCCGACGCTGCTTGTAAAGGTTTGAAAGGATCAATTCATGCGCTTGTGCGTCGCCGAGCGCTTCATCTTCCTGCAGGCCGCTTGACGAGGCGCCGCCGCCATTAAGCGCTGCATAGGTGCGATCATACTTTGCCCGCCGCTTGGGATCCTTGAGCACCTTGTAGGCGGCAAGGATCGTCTTGAATTTTTCCGGGTCGGCCGTGTCGGCGTGATCGGGATGATATTTCTTGAGAAAGTGATGGTAGGCCGCCTCAAGGATGCGATCATCGCATCCTGGCGTGACATGCAGCAGTTCGTAATAGTCGACGAACTTCTCGTCGTCTTCCATCGCTATCCTCCTCGCGTCGCGCATTTACTTTGCGTTCATGCAAAGCGTCAGTGCAAGGCGAAATTGTCACCGTAATGACAAAAGCCCTCCGCGTGCGCGAAGGGCCTTTGGGAATGGCGCACCCGACAGGATTCGAACCTGTGGCCTCTGCCTTCGGAGGGCAGCGCTCTATCCAGCTGAGCTACGGGTGCCTGAAGCCGGTTCGAGAGCGCCTAACCCAAGCGCTTGAGTGGAGCAAGTCTTACCAGCGCAGCAGGCGCGAGACGCCCCAGCGGCCGATGGCGGCCCACAGCGCGACGATCCCGACATGCCAGATGGCGAGATGGGCGAGCGCGGTCCCCGAGCATTCGAGCGTGACTGCGAAGGCGCCGACGCTACCCGCGGCGAGGCCGGTGAGCAGCCCCGCCTTTTCGGGCAGGACCGGCGCGCCACGACGAAGGAACAGGGTGATGGCGCTTGCTGTGAAGATGCTGCCGATCAGGCCGAATGTCAGGCAACGTGCGCCGAACTCGGCGTTTATGCCCACACCATGGCCAAGCGCCAGTTCGATCGCACTGACGGCGGGCAGGATCAGGATCGCACCGAACAGCCACAGCGCGCCGGTCTGGTTGGCGCTGCCGACGGCAGGGCGGGCGAGGCGCGTTGCGGCCCAACCGGCGGCGATCGCGGTGAGGAGGAACAGGCCTGCCGTGACGAGGATCAGCGGGGCGGGGCGTCCTGCGGCAAGATCGGGGCGAATGCCGTACAGTGCGACGACACCGATGGTGGTCGCAAGCGCCACGCTGGCCGCGGCGATGCGTCCGCGCGTGAGCGACAGGATCGACGTCGGTTCGAGGTCGTCGGCGAGGGTGTCGATGAGATTGGTCATGTCAGTCGCTTTCAACGAGCGCGGCGAGTTTCTTGAGGCCGCGATGGATGTTCACTTTGACCGCGGATTCGGATTGGCCGGTCATTGCGGCGGTTTCCTGAATCGACATCCCCTCGACCTTGGTGAGGGTGATGGCGGTGGCTTGTTTTGTAGGAATGTGGGTGAGCAGGCGGTCGAGGCTGAGGCGCGCAAGAACCGGCTCTTCGGCGGAAGGGACGGGCAGGTCGGCGTCTTCGGCGGCGTCGGGTGTCCGCTGCAGTTTCCGAAGCGCGTCGATCCAGCGGAAGCGGGCGATGGCGGCGAGCCAGGGATAGAAGGGCCGCGTGGCGTCGTAGGTCGCGCGCTTGGCGTGGAGCGCCATCAGCGTTTCCTGGACGAGGTCATCGACCGACTGGGGCGCGATCCGCTTGGCGAAATAGCGCGCCAGCCAGTCCTGCGCACCGGCAAGCGCGACTCGATAGGAGGACTTGTCGCCCTCCTGCGCCCGCGCCATCAGCCGGCGAATATCGTCATCGGCGAGGATCATCTGTCGGCCAGTCTACCTGAAATGGCATGATCGAACGAGACCCGCCCGGGGCCTTGTGTCAGGATGACGAGGCCGAGGGCGATCCAGCTCATGTGCGGGCTCCACCATGCGTCGGGATAGACGAACAGCTGGATGACCAGCGTCATGGCGATGAGGCCGGCCGCAGCAAAGCGGCTGGCGAGCCCGAAGACGAGCAATAGCGGAAGCACGTGCTCGGCGGCTGTCGCAGCATAAGCGGAAAATTCCGGCGGCAGCGGCACGCCCGAATATTCATTCTCGAACAGGAAGAAGGTCGTTTCCGAAATGTCGAACCACGTGCCCTCTTCGATCTTGGTGCGCCCCGATCGCCAGAAAATGGCGGCCAGCGCGATGCGCACGAACAGGAGCACGATGTCGCGGATCAGCGGCCGCGCTGCGAATTCGGTCAGTCGGTCATACAGTCGGGTCACAGGACAAGCTCCAGCAGGGGGCGTAGCGCTCCGCTGCGCACGAGATGGGTGGCCGCCTCCGCATTGCGGGCGAGGAGGCGACCAAAAGCGATCGGCGTGGCGGCAAGCTCGAGGAGGTGGGCCTCGGCGCTGTCCGCCAGGTTGACGAGGACATCGGCCTCGGGCCGCGTGATCAGGACGTGCGTGCCCTTGCCCGAAAGGTCGGGGAAAAGCTGTTCGCCAGGCTGTTCGAGCGCGACGATGCGCGTGGTGGGATGGATCAGCACCTTGGCCTCGACAAGCTTTTCCGGGCTGACGCCCTTCAGTCGCTCGAGCAGCATGGCGGGCGCGTCGGCCGCGCCATGACTTTCGAGCCAGGCCCATTCGATACCGGCAAGATCGCGCGCCGCCGCCTCATCGAGCGTTTCGGGAAAACCATCGCCGATCAGGCGCAGCGCGTGCGAGCGCGGGTGGGGGCCTTCGAGAAAGCGGGTCGCTGCCGCGTGGAAGGCTTCGTCGCCAAGATGCTGGCGGGTGAGCGGGTAGGTATCCTCGAGCGCGACATGACGCGCGTGGCTGATCGTGTTGGCATAGGCCTTGAGCGCGCGAAATTGCGACGGGCGCGAACCTGCCAGCAGCGTGTCGGGCAGGAATGCGGGGCCGCCACGGATCGCGGCCGCCATCTGTTGCTGGAGGTCAGGCGACATATGCAAGCCTCCGCGTCAGCATGGCGTCGGCGCGCTCGGCCTCGCCGAGCAGTTCGTCGAAGTCCGGAATGTCGTTGTCGCGTTCGAGCAAGACGGGGCGCGGGCCGATGCGATCGAGCAGTCGATCAAGCAAGGTCCAGCATTCCTCGCTGACCGGCGATCCGTGATCGTCGACCGCGAGCATCTCGCCATTGCCATGATCCTCGACGCTGTGGCCGGCAATGTGGATCTCGCCAATGAGGCTCCCGTCGAGCGCGCCGACATAGTCGTTGGGGTCGATCCCGAGATTGGTGCGCGACACGAGGAGATTGTTGACGTCCATGAGGAGGCCGCAGCCGGTGCGCCGCGCGAGTGCGTGAAGGAAGTCGACCTCGCCATAGGTGTCGCCCTGGAAGGCGGTCATGCGGCTGGGATTTTCGACCAGCATGGGTCGTCCGAGCTTTTCCTGCACCAGATCGACCTGATCGGCGAAATGATCGAGCGTTTGGTCGGTCATCGGGAAGGGGAGGAGGTCGGGAAATTGTTCGCCACCCAGGCTCGACCAGCTCAGATGATCGGAGACCAGAGCGGGCTGGTACCGGTCACAGAGGGAAACGAGCTGGTCGAGTTCGGCGCGGTTGACGCCGCCCGGGTCGCCCATGGACAGGCCGACCGAATGGAAGCTGACCGGCAACGCGTCGCGTATCTGCGCCAGCCAGCGATGCATCGGCCCGCCGTCCATGAAGTAATTTTGCGGGTGGACTTCCACCCAGGTAGGAGCGGCGCCCCGCGCCGCGCAGTCCATGACAGCCTCAAAGAATGCGGGCTTGAGGCCTAGACCTGCGCGCTTTGGGGGCAGTGGCGGGACGCCGTCCATCTCGTCAGCCCTTCTTCTTGGCAACGGGCTTGGCATTGCCCTCGCGAGGCTTGAGCGACCCGCCCATCTCTTCGCAGGTGCCGGCCTCGACATATTTCCAGGCGTTGCCCTGGTAATCGACCTTGGAGGTGCCGGCACAGCTGGTGCCGGGGCCTGCCGCGCAATCATTCTTGCCGGCCTTGGCCACGCCGTAGCATTTTTCCTTGCCGGCGATGCTGGCGTCGGCGGGGGCGGCGGCGATGCCGGCCAGCGCGACCAATGCGGTCGCGGCCGAGAGAGTGGTGATGCTATTCATCGAACGATCTCCGCCTAGGCTTGGTCGGCCGGGCTGCCGACGCCGTCAAAGGCCTCGAGCTTGCCGCCCATGTCTTCGCATTCGCCCGTCGGGACATATTTCCAGGCATTGCCCTGGTAATCGACGGTCGAGGTGCCCGCGCAGCTGGTGCCGGGACCGGCGGCGCAATCATTCTTGCCCGCGAGGCTGACGCCGTAGCATTTTTCCATTTCGCCATCGGCGGCGGCTTCGGCGAGTTCGGCGTCGACCGGTTCACCGGCCATGGCGGTATCTTCCGCAGCCGTTTCGGTCGTGCCGCTGTCGCTACAGGCGGCGAGCGCGAGCAGCGCCGTCGCGGCACCAAGCGTGGATACTGTCTTCATGATGTTCTCCCTATTTACGTCGTGGGGAGCATCGGCCCGCCACTGCCCACTGGTTCGGGAGAGGGTGGTAGAAGGTTACTGGCCCTTGGAATTTTCTTTATCGAGCGCGGCGGCAAGCGCCGCGTCGAGTTCGGCCTTGGGCTTGTAGGTCCCGGAATGGACGACGCCCGCGATCGAGCGGACGTTCGAGATTTCGGCGAGCGGATCGTGGTCGAGGAGGACCAGGTCGGCAATACAGCCGGCGGCGATGCAGCCGAGGCCCTCAATCTCGAACACGCGCGCAGGCTCCGTCGTCGCGGAGGCGAGGGCCTCTCGCGGCGTCATCCCGAATTCGGTCAGATACTCGAGTTCGCGTATCAAGGAGGCACCCGGAGCAATGAAGGGATTGCCGACGTCCGTCCCCGCAAGGACGGTGACTCCGGCGTCTCGAAAGTAGTCGATGTTGCGTCCATAATACTGGAGTTCGGAAGCGCTCAATTCGCTCACGGCGCGTCCCAACGGACTGGCGGCCATTTCCATCCAACGCTCGTATAGAGGGCGGGGAAGCGAGTTCTCCTGACCTTGTGTGGCCATTGCGGTTAGTGCCATCCGGGACGCCGTATTGACGATGGTGGGGACTGAAACCGTTCCGTGCTCAGCCATCAATTCCGCGACGGCTGCGCAGCGTTCCTCGTTCCGGCTCGCATTGTCGGCGCGGCTCATGATCGCGAATTCGATGGGTCCGGAGGGGCCATCGACTTCAGGTCGCTCCGCGGCGGCGACCAGCGCATCCGCTTTATCCCAATCGCTGCAGCCATGAGACATTTCGATGCCATGCTCGATCGTGCGCTGGCCCAGTTTCACCGCTTCTTGCGTCTTGATGTCTCCAGGCAGATGTCCGTCGACCGGGAGCCCTCGCTCGTCGGCATATGCGATCAGTGCGCGATACTGTTCGGCCCGCATGCTATGATAGACCTTGATGAGATCCATGCCATTTTCGATGTGGGCATCGACCGCCGCGCGCGCATCCTCGGCGTCGAGCACCTTGATCATGCCGCCCCACTCAGACTCTTCGCCGCCAACGATGAAGCCGTTGGCGATTATGCGGGGTGCCTCGCCGCGCTCGCCCTGCGCCTTGATGTCGCGGATCAGCGCGTAGCCCTCGGCCTCGCTGGTGTGCAGGTTGCGGACGCTCGTGATGCCATAAGCGAGGAAGGCAGGCGCGTGCCAGCTCCAGTTGGTGACCGAGTGAACGTGCGTGTCCCACAGGCCGGGAATGAGATAGCGTCCGCCGGCCTCGACGATGGTCGTTTCGCCATCGGTGTCCGAGGCCGTGTCGCCGACCGACACGATCTTGCCGGCGTCGATTGCGACATGGCCCATGACGTGGGTGCCGCTGTCGACGTCGACGATACGCGCGTTGCGGATGACGAGGTCTGGCGCGGTGCCCGCCAGTGCAAGTGTGACGAGTCCGATCATCTGGATTCCCCTGCTGTCACCACCACCATAATGCTGCACCCATGTTGCGCAACATAAGTCAATGTTGCGGTGCGGCATGGGCGGGTGCTAACGATGGACAACCGCGTTTTGAGGGAGCCCTCCATGGGTAAGGACAAGGGCGACAAGGTCGTCATCAAGAAATACGCCAATCGCCGTCTCTATGACACCGAACGGTCGGCTTACATCACGCTCGACACGCTCGCCGGGATGATCCGCGAGGGGCGCGATGTCGAGGTCTTGGATGCCAAGTCGGGCGACGACATTACCCACCAGGTGCTGACCCAGATCATCGTCGAGGAAGAGGCCGGCGGGGCGGGCATGCTGCCCGTATCTTTCCTGCGCCAGATCATCTCCATGTACGGTGGCAACATGCAGGGCGCGGTGCCCAACTATCTCGAAGCCGCGATGGACGCGTTCAAGAAGCAGCAGGCGGCGATGAGCGGGGCGATGGGCGCGGGTGCGTTCGACCCCAACGCCTTCACCGAAATGGCCAAGAAGAACATGCAAATGTTCCAGTCGGCAGCCTCCGCCTTCTCGGGCGGCAGCGGCGCGTCGAAAGCGGCCAAGGCGAGCGAGGGCGATGACGTCGAAGCGCTCAAGGCCGAGTTGGCGGCGCTCAAGGCAAAGGTCGACAAGCTTTGATCCTCGCCGCGCTGTCATTGCTGGTGCAGCAGGTGCCGATGCTGGAGACGGCGAGCGGCGTGCCGACCGCCAACGGCCAGTGGCGGATCGTCGAGCAGGGGAGTGTCGTCTCGGCGCGCTTCGGCAACCTGGTCGACCTGTCCTGCTATCGTTCGAACAAGGTGCTGCGGCTGGCGGTGAGCGATCCTGCGCAGCCGCTTGCGCCGCTGCCGACGCGGCTGCTCGTCTCGACCACCTATGGCGACCGCTGGGTCGAGCATCCCGCGCCGCTCCATGTGCGCGACCCGCTGGGTGACTGGATGGCCTATTCGCGCGGACGCATCCTGCTCATGCCCGAGGGCGCGGCGCCGGTGATCGTCCCCAACCATGCCGAGGTCGCGCGCGTGATCGAGGCCTGCCGAAGCTGAATTTCGGGAACATTTCGCCAGCGTATTGGTCCTATCCTGACAGGAGTAATCGAACAGGGAGCCGGGTGATGGCGAAGGCGAAGAAAACCACGACGCGCAAAAGCACTGCCAAGAAAACGACCGCCAGCAAGGCGGCGGACAATCTGATGGGCTCGCGGGTCAGCAAGGAAATGCTTGCGGCCGGGCTCGCGGCGGCAGCGGCAATGATTGCGGCCAGCCCCAAGGCGCGCGCCAAGGTCAAGAAAGCTAGCAGCGATGCTGCCGACCAGATGAGCAAGGCGACGCAGGCGGCCGCGGAAAATGCGGCGACGCTGGGCGGTGCGATTGCCGAGGCGGTGGCCGATGCGGCGCAGCGCTTCATGTCGGGCGACTGGCTCGACGAGGACGATGCGCCTGCCAAGAAGAAACCGGCAGCGAAGAAGAAGCCCGCCGCGAAGAAGGCTGCGCCCAAGAAGAAGGCGGCGACCAAGAAGGCGCCTGCCAAGAAGAAGGTCGCGACCAAGAAGGCGGCGACGACTGCGAAGAAGGTCGCGGTTGCGAAGGCGACCGCCAAGACGGCGCGCGCGACGGCGAAGAAGCCCGCTGCCAAGAAGCCCGTTGCGAAAAAGGCTGCGCCGAAGAAGAGCACGGCCCGCAAAACGCCGCCCAAGAAGAGCTGAACGCTTGACATGCGTTAGGTGTCGGGAGACAGCGCGCGCATGAGTTTTGCAGTCGTCATCCTCGCCGCGGGGCAGGGTTCCCGCATGAAGTCGCGCACCCACAAGGTGCTCCACCCGATCGCCGACAAGCCGATGCTGATGCATCTGCTCGATACGGTCGAGGCGATGGGTTCGGCGCGTAATGTGGTCGTGGTCGGCCAGTCGCGCGAGCAGGTCGAGGGCGCGCTGGCGGATCGCGATGTCGCGATCGCGGTGCAGGAAGAGCAGAAGGGCACGGGGCACGCGGTGCTGATGGCGCGCGATGCGCTGGCCGATTATTCCGGGCCGATCGTGGTGCTGTACGGCGATGTGCCGTTCGTGGGGCGCAAGACGCTCGAGACGATGGTCGCGCGCCTGGGCGAGCGCGATGCGCCGGGCGTGGTGGTGCTGGCATCTTCGCCCGAAGACCCCAAGGCCTATGGCCGCGTCATCCTGGGCGAAGGCGACCGCATCGCCAAGATGGTCGAATATAAGGACGCCAACGAGGCCGAGCGTGCCTGCCGTCTGTGCAATTCGGGCATGATGGCGGTCGAGAGCGCTTCGTTGTGGGGCTGGCTCGACCGTGTCGGGAACGACAATGCCGCAGGCGAGTATTATCTGCCCGACGTCGTGATGCTGGCGCAGAAGGACGGGCGCACGCCGGTGGCGGTGGAGGCGGATCCTGTCGAGACGACGGGCATCAACAGCCGCATCGAGCTGGCCGAGGCCGAAGCGCAGTTCCAGCAGCTGGCGCGCGAGGATGCGATGGCGGCGGGGGTGACCTTGCGCGATCCTGCGAGCGTCTTCTTCAGCCATGACACCAAGCTGGCGCCCGACGTCATCGTCGAGCCCAACGTCGTCTTCGGCCCGGGCGTGAGCGTGGGAGCGGGCAGCCGCATTCGTGCCTTCTCGCACCTCGAGGGGGCGAGCGTCGGCGAGGGCTGCGAAGTCGGACCCTATGCGCGCCTGCGCCCCGGTGCGGTGATGGAGACCGGCTCCAAGGTCGGCAATTTCGTCGAGATGAAGAAGGCGACGCTGGGCGAGGGGGCGAAGGCCAATCACCTGACCTATCTGGGCGATGCGACGGTGGGTGCCGGCGCGAATATCGGCGCGGGCACGATCACCTGCAACTATGACGGTTTTGGCAAATACAAGACCGAGATTGGCGAAGGCGCCTTCATCGGATCGAACAGCTCGCTTGTCGCGCCGGTCACGATCGGTAAAGGTGCCATCGTTGGCGCGGGCAGCGTCATTACGAAAAATGTGGACGAAGATTCGCTGGGCGTTGCGCGCGGCGATCAGCGCGGACTGGCCGGCTGGGCCGCCAAGTTCCGCGAGAAGATGAAGAAAGAGTAGCGTACATGTGTGGGATCGTCGGGATTGTCGGCAAGGAACCGGTCGCCGAACGTCTGTTCGACGGGCTCAAGCGGCTCGAATATCGCGGTTATGACAGCGCGGGCATCTGCACGCTGACCGAGGACGGATTCGACCGTCGCCGGGCCGAGGGCAAGCTCAACAATTTGCGTGCCGAGCTCGACGCCAAGCCGCTGTCGGGCGACATCGGGATCGCGCATACGCGCTGGGCGACCCATGGTGCGCCGGTCGAAAAGAATGCGCACCCGCACATCGTCGGCAAGGTCGCGATCATCCACAACGGCATCATCGAGAATTTCAAGCCGTTGCGCGAAGAGCTCGCCGCTGAGGGGCGCGAGTTCCAGAGCGATACGGACAGCGAAGTGGTCGGCCACTTGGTCGACCGCGAGATCCAGGCGGGCAAATCGCCGCGCGATGCGGTCGCCGCTGTCCTCAGCCGCCTGCAGGGCGCGTTCGGCATGGCGTTCCTGTTCCTCGACCATCCCGATCTGATCATCGGTGCGCGCCACGGCTCGCCGCTCACGGTCGGTTTTGGCGAAGGCGAGAATTATCTCGGGTCGGACGCGATCGCGCTTGCGCCGCTGTCGCAGCGCATCGCCTATCTCGATGATGGCGACTGGGTTGTGCTGACCCCCGATGCCGTCGAGATTTACGACAAGGACAATGAGCGCGTCGAGCGCGAGATCGTCAATTCGGGCGCCAGCGCCGCGGCGGTCGAAAAGGGCAATTATCGCCACTACATGCAGAAGGAAATCTTCGAACAGCCGATCGTGGTCGCCCAGACCCTTCAAAGCTACGTTCGCCCGTTCGAGGGCAAGATCGCCTTGCCCGATATCGATCTCGATCTCGCCGGGGTCAATCGCGTGACGATCGTCGCGTGTGGGACCAGCTTCTACGCCGGGATGGTCGCCAAATACTGGATCGAGCAGTTCGCGCGCGTGCCGGTCGACATCGATGTCGCCTCCGAATTCCGCTATCGCGATCCGGTGATGGAAGATGGCGGGCTCGCGCTCTTCATCTCTCAGTCGGGCGAAACCGCCGACACGCTCGCGGCTCTGGCTTATGCCAAGGAGCAGAAGCAGGTCATCGCGGCCGTCATCAACGTTCCGACGTCGACCATGGCGCGCGAGGCGGACATCGTTCTGCCGACGCATGCCGGCCCCGAAATCGGTGTCGCCTCGACCAAGGCCTTCACTTGCCAGCTTGCCGTGCTCGCCGCGTTCGCCGCCAATCTCGCGCGTGCCAAGGGGAAGATGAGCGAAGAGGAGGAGGCCGACCTGGTCGCGCATCTTCGCGAAGTGCCCGAAACGCTCAACCAGGCGCTCGATCATGACGAGGATATCGCCTCAATGGCGCACCTCGTCGCCCCGGCGCGCGATGTGCTCTATCTCGGTCGCGGGCAGGACTATCCGCTGGCGATGGAAGGCGCGCTCAAGCTCAAGGAAATCAGCTACATCCACGCCGAAGGCTACGCCTCGGGCGAGATGAAGCACGGGCCGATCGCACTGATCGACGACAAGGTGCCGGTGATCGTGCTCGCGCCCTCGGGACCGCTGTTCGAGAAGACGGTCAGCAATATGCAGGAAGTCGCCGCGCGCGGTGGCAAGATCATCCTCATCTCCGACGCGAAAGGCATCGCGGAGGCCGGCGAAGGCTGCATGGCGACGATCGAGATGCCCGAGGCGCATCCGCTGATCCAGCCGATCGTCTATGCCGTCCCGGTGCAGCTGCTTGCCTATCACGTCGCGGTTGCCAAGGGCACCGACGTCGACCAGCCGCGCAACCTCGCCAAGTCGGTAACGGTCGAATAGGCTAGGCCGCGCCGGTTTCCTTCGCGCGCTCGATCAACAGGTCTCCCAGCCCCGTCATGACCGCCTTGATGTGCGGTTGGCGGCGGATACGGTCGTGCGTGATCAGCCAGGTGCGGTAGCCGCGCGGGTGGGGCGGGAAGAGCTGCACGAGGTCGGGAAAATGTGAAGCCGTCATCGTCGAGATGAAGGTGATGCCAAGCCCGGCGCGCGCCGCCGAAATCATGCCGGTCAGCGTATCGTAATGCAGGTCGGGTTCGACGCCCGGCGCGTATTTCTCGAGCCAGGCGTCGAAGATCCCCTCGATAGAGGCGCCGCCCCCGGAGATAAAATGGTGCCCCGCCAATTGCTTGAGCGTTTTGGGGCGCCCATGCTCGGCGGCATACTCCTCGCTGCAGTAGCAGGTCCAGGCATCGTCAAAGAGGTGTCGGACAACCAGCGCGTCGCCCTTGGGGTCCTTGGTGAATCGAAGCGCGACATCGGCCTCGCCCTTGGCGAGATCGCGATTGGTCTGGCTGTGATCGACCTCGATGCGAACGTCGGGATATTGGCGCCTGAACTTGGCGAGCAGCGGCGGCAGCACGATTTCAGCGTAAGTCTCGTTGGTGGTCAGGCGGACGACGCCGGCGACTTCGCGCGTCGCCGCATTGGCCTCGGCCTCGACCGCCGCCGCAGCCTTCGCCGTCGCGCGGGCCTTTTCGAGCAGGTCCTGTCCCGCCGAGGACAGGCGATAGCCTGACTGCCGCTTTTCAAAGAGTTCGAGGCCCAGCGCCGCCTCGAGCGCGGACACGCGACGCGCCACGGTGGTCTGGTTCGCGCCCAGCAGGCGTGCCGCCTTGAGCGTGCTGCCTTCGTCGGCAACCGCGAGGAAATATTTGACGTCGTTCCAGTCGAACATGGGTGTGAGCATAGCCTAAGCGATGCGCGATAGCTTCTGCAAATTTGCAGAATGAAAGCGCGTTCTTGTGGCTGCCGGGGGCGAAAATGTGCGCCTATTGAGAGGTTCGTCGAGACGCCGGACCTGCTCCGCGTCCACCCCAAGAACCGAAGAGGGACGAACCATGACCAAGACTTTCCTGACCGCCGCCGCATTGGCCTTTGCCACCCCGGCGTTTGCCGAACCCGTTACCGTCATCGTGCCGACCGCAGGCTATGACCTGTCGACGCCCGAGGGCCGCGCCGCGCTCTACGACCGCGCCGCCCGTCTCGCCGAGAAGGAATGCGGCGATGCGTCCGCATTCGACCTTAAGGGCAAGAAGGCGGTGCGCGAATGCCGTGAGACCGTGATGACCGCGGTTCAGCGCCACGCCGCCCAGTCGCGGCTCGTCGACGCCGCTCGCTGATCACGAACCCGCGCCGAGGGTCGCTGCCCAAGACGGGCGGCGGCCCTTGTTCGTAACTATCGCCGCCGCCATGCGTATGTAGAGGCAAGGAGGGCGGCGATGATCACGACCGAACCATATCGATTTACCGGTGCCGGCGGGATGACGCTCGACGGACGTCTCGAAAAGCCGCGTTACGGCACCCCGCGCGCGGTCGCCATTTTCGCGCATTGCTTCACGTGCGGGAAGGACAGTCGCGCGGCGACTTTCATCACGCGCGCGCTGGCGGCGCAGGGCATAATGGTATTGCGCTTCGACTTTGTCGGCCTGGGCGGCTCGGCGGGCGACCTGTCGGGTTTTGCCAGCCAGGTCGCCGATCTCGAGGCTGCAGCGAATGCGCTCGAGGCCGACGGGCACGCGCCCTCGCTGCTGATCGGGCACAGCCTGGGCGGCGCGGCGGTGATTGCGGCCGCGGGCCAGTGCGAGACGGTGCGCGCGGTGGCGACGATCGGCGCGCCGTCGGACACCGATCACGTGCTCACGCACTTGGGAGACAGTATTGAGGAGATCGAGGTCGAAGGCGAGGCGGTCGTCAAACTCGCGGGGCGCGATTTCTGCATCAAGAAGGACTTCATCGAGGATACGCGCGGGCAACGGCAGGAAGATGCGATCCGCAACCTTGGCAAACCGCTGCTCATTCTCCATTCGCCGACCGACGAAATCGTCTCGGTCGAGCATGCGCGCACGATCTACGAGACGGCGCGCCACCCCAAGAGCTTCATCGCGCTCGATGGCGCCAGTCATTTGCTCACCGATGACGAAAACGCCCATTATGCCGCCGACCTGATCGCGGCGTGGGGCTCGCGCTATGCCGAGGGCGATCGCGTGGAAGAGGAGGAGCGCCCGCTCGAGGGCGTGGTGCGCGTGACGACGGCTGGCGGCAAATTCGCGCAGCATGTGATGACGGGCACTCACGACTTCATCGCCGACGAACCCAAAAGCTATGGCGGGGAGGATGACGGGCCGACGCCCTACGACCTGCTGCTCGCCTCGCTCGGCACCTGCACGTCGATGACCATGAAAATGTATGCCGACCGCAAGGGGATGAAGCTCGACAAGGTGCGCATCGAGCTGGAGCATAGCCGCGACCACGCCAAGGATTGCGCCGATTGCGATTTCGAGAATGGCAAGCAGATCCAGGCGATCGATCGCGCGATCGAGCTGGAGGGCGAGTTGAGCGACGAAGAGCGCGCGAAATTGCTCGAGATTGCCGACAAGTGCCCGGTTCACCGGACGCTCGAAAGCGAGCTTCACATCCACACGACGGAGGTCAAATGAAGGGGGGATGCCATTGCGGGGCGGTGCGCTACGAATTTGCGGGCGAGCCACCGTTCGAGGTGCTCAAGTGCAACTGCTCGATGTGCGCACGCACGGGCTTCCTGCACCTGATGGTGCCGCATGAGGAGTTTACGCTGCTCAAGGGCGAGGATTCGCTGACCAGCTATCGCTTCGGCACGGGCGCAGCGAACCATCTCTTCTGCAAGCATTGCGGGGTGAAGAGTTTCTACCAGCCGCGCAGCCATCCCGAGGCGTGGAGCGTCAACGCCAATTGCCTCGGCGAGGAGGTCGAGCTGCGCGTGACACCGTTCGACGGAAAGAACTGGGAAACAGCATTCAAGAAACTTCCGGGGGAAGATTCTTGAAGTTGTTCGAAGGCTTCGCTCGACGACGAGGCTGGCGCTGGCTAGTCCTGAGCGCGTGACCCATCGACCGCTCCGCCTGATGCTCAACAAGAGCGCGCTCCAGTCCAACTGGCGCTGGCTGAACGACCGTGGCGGCGCGCCCGCCGGGGCGGCGATCAAGGCGGACGGATACGGGCTCGGCGCGCGCGAGGTGATGGCGCATCTCTACGAGGCGGGTTGCCGCGATTTCTTCGTGTCGACCTGGGCCGAGGCCAAGGCGCTTGGGGAGGTGCCGGAGGGTGCTTCGCTCGCGGTGCTGCATGGTCTAGGCCCCGACGACGGTGCGGCGGCGGCGGGGAGCGAGGCGCGACCCGTCCTGTGCAGCGCGGCGCAAGTGCAGCGCTGGCGGATCGCCTTTGCGGATCGCCCCTGCGACGTGATGGTCGATACCGGCATGAACCGGCTTGGCCTGTCGCTGGACGAGCTCGATGCGCTCGACGGGCTGACAATCGACACGCTGCACAGCCATTTGGCCTGCGCGGACGAGGACCATCCGCTCAACGGGAAGCAGCTGGAGCGCTTTCGCGCTGTGCGTGAGCGGGTCCCGGCGAAGCGCTACTCGCTGGCGAATAGCGCGGGGATTTTCCTTGGTGACGAATACGGGTTCGACCTGACGCGCCCGGGGCTGGCGCTTTATGGCGGAATTCCGCGCGAGGAGGCGCGTTGTAATATCACCGGCGTGGTGACACCCGAGGCGCAAATCTTGCAGCTCAGGACGCTCAAGGCGGGCGAGGCGATCGGCTATGGCGCGAAGTTCACCGCAGAGCGCGACATGCCGGCCGCGATCCTCAACATCGGCTATGCCGACGGATACTGGCGCAACCTGACGGGGCAGGGGCATGCGCGCGTGGGCGCCACGCTGCTGCCGCTGGTCGGGCGGGTCTCGATGGACCTCGTCGCGGTCGATGTTTCGCGCATGCCCGACTGGCGCGAGGGCGACTGGATGGCGCTCGATTTCGATCTCGAGCAAGTCGCGCGGCAGGCGGGGCTGTCGCAATACGAGGTGCTGACCGGGCTCGGCAGCCGCTTCGAGCGGGTGTGGCGCTAGGCTTTCTTGCGCTTGGGCGCGGGGGATTTCTTTTTGTAGGCGCACAAGTCGGCGACGACGCATCGCCAGCACTCGGGCGTGCGCGCCTTGCACGTGTAGCGACCGTGAAGGATCAGCCAGTGATGCGCGCCGAGCCTGAAGGGTTGGGGCGTGACCTTATCGAGCTTTTTCTCGACCGCGAGCGGAGTCTTGCCGCGCGCAAGGCCGGTGCGGTTGCCGACGCGAAAAATGTGGGTGTCGACCGCGAAGGTTTCCTGCCCGAAGGCGCAGTTGAGGACGACGTTGGCGGTCTTGCGCCCGACGCCGGGCAGCCGTTCGAGTGCGTCGCGGTCCTGCGGCACCTCGCCGTCATAATCGTTGACCAGGATCTGCGCGGCCTTGATTACGTTCTTGGCCTTCTGGTTGAACAGGCCGATCGTCTTGATGTGCTCCTTGAGCCCGTCCTCGCCCAGCGCGAGCATCTGTTCGGGCGTCTTCACCTTGTCGAACAGCGCGCGCGTGGCCTTGTTGACGCCAACATCGGTGGCCTGCGCCGAGAGCGCGACCGCGACGACCAGCTGGTAGGGATTGCCATATTCCAGCTCGGTCTCGGGGTTGGGATTGTCCTCCGCGAGCCGCGAGTAGAATTCGAAAATGTCGTCCTTTTTCATGGACTAACCGATGACATCTTTCATCGAATAGAGGCCGGGCTTCTGGCTGGCGAGGAAGCGAGCGGCGGCGATGGCGCCGCGAGCGAAGATGGCGCGGCTCTCGGCGCGATGCGAGAGAATGAGCCGTTCTTCGGGGCCCAGGAACATCACGTCATGGTCGCCCGCCACGGTCCCGCCGCGCACCGCGCTATAGCCGATCGAGCCAACTTCGCGGCGCAGGTCCTTGCCGCAGCGTCCCATATCGTCGAGCGCGTCCTCGTCGCGGCCCCGTTCTGCTGCGAGGCCGAGATGGAGCGCGGTGCCGGAAGGGGCGTCGGCCTTATGCTTGTGATGCGCCTCGACGATCTCGATGTCCCAGTCTTCGCGTCCCAGCACCCTGGCAGCGCGTTCGACGAGGTCGGAAAGGAGTGCGACGCCCACCGACGTATTGGGGGCGTAAAGCAGGGGGATGTCGCCCGCCGCCTCGCGCATCATGGATTCATGTCCTTCATCGAGCCCCGTCGTGCCGACCAGCAGCGCCTGCCCGGCGTCGAGCGCGCGGCTGATGCTGGCGCGAAGGCCCTCGGGCGAAGAGAAGTCGATCAGCACGTCGCCGCCGCTGTCCACGACGGCAAGATCGCCTTCGTCCTTGGCAGCATCGGCGATGGCACGGCCCATGCGGCCGTCGGGTGCGAAGAGTTCGATGTTCATGAGGGCCTTGATGGCCCAGCGGCTAGAGGTCCGGCAAGAACTTCTTTGCCACGTCACGGGCGAGGCGGGCAGGACGCTGGCTCGCCGCGTCGAGGCAGCACCAGACGCTCTTCGCCTCGGCAACCACCTGGTCGCCGCGCTTGATCACGGTCGTGAAGAAGACGCGCGCGCCCTTCATCTTGTCGGCGATCACGTCGGCGACGACATCGTCCTCGAGAAAGGTCGGGCGGCGGTAGCTGATCTCGTGCTTAAGCGCGACCCACAGGTGCTTGGCCACCGCCTCGGGCGGGGCAAGGCTCTCCCAGTAGCGAACGACCGCATCCTGCACCCATTTGAGGTACACGGCGTTGTTGACATGACCCATATGGTCGATGTCGCCTTCGCTAATGCCGATCGTATGATGATACGCGCTACCCATGATGCGATCATGACATAACTGACATTGATGTCAACAGTATGACAGCGTTCCCGGTCTTCAGCGGCTGACCGGCGGATCCGATTTCAGCCCTGCCAGCGCGACGCCGGCAGCGGCGGCGGCAGCGACCGGCAGGATGATGATCGTCTTGCCCGATGCGCCGGTTGCCGGAATGGCCAGCGCCTCGCGACACTTGCGCACGATGAGATCGGGCTGGCCGGTCAAATCATCGGGGCATTCGAACTCGACGGTGTCGTCGCGCTCGTCGCCCGCCGCGGGGTCGGGAGCGATCGCCAGAAGGGAGAGGAAAATTTTGGTCCACATGTGAGACAACCCTTGGGTTGTGGGACCGAGCAAGGCGGGACTAACATCGTTACGCGCGGCGAACAACAGCTTGCGTTGCGGCATCTCGCAGGCGACAGGATGGCATGGCCAGCGACATCTCGAACATCGTCATTCTTACCGGCGCCGGGATCAGCGCGGAAAGCGGATTGGCGACGTTTCGCGGCCCCGAAGGGCTTTGGGAAGGGCACCGGGTCGAGGATGTCGCCACGCCCGAAGCCTTTTCGCGCGACCCTGCACTGGTCCAGCGATTTTACGACGCGCGACGGGCCAACTTGGCGACGGTCGAGCCCAATGCGGCGCACGAGGCGCTCGCGCGGCTCGACGCGGGATGGGACGGCGAGCTGCTGATCGTTACGCAGAATGTCGATGATCTTCACGAGCGGGCAGGGGCGAATCGCGTGCTTCACATGCATGGCGAGCTTAACAGCGCCTGGTGCCTTGAATGCGATACTCGCACCGCGAGCCCGGCGGCATTGCTTGAGGAGCCATCATGCCCCGAATGCGGCGAGGCTGCGTTGCGCCCCGACATCGTCTGGTTCGGCGAAATGCCCTACGGCATGGACGCGATCGAGCAGGCGTTGATGGACGCCGACCTGTTCGTGTCGATCGGGACGTCGGGTGCGGTCTACCCCGCCGCCGGCTTCGTCCAGACCGCGCGCTACCGCGGCGCGCGAACGCTCGAGCTCAACCTCGACCCCAGCCAGGGAAGCATCTTCTTCGACGAAAGCCGGATGGGGCCGGCCAGCGAGCTGGTGCCCGCTTGGGTCGACGAAGTCCTAGGCTGACCAGTCGAGCCCGACTTCCTCGTAAATCTCGCGATCTTCGTCCCACTTGGGATCGACCTTCACGTGGAGGAAGAGATGGACACGGCGGCCGAGATGTTCCTCGATCTCCTTGCGCGCGGCCTCGCCAATCGACTTGAGTTTCTGCCCGCCCTTGCCCAGCACGATGCCCTTCTGGCTGTCGCGGGCGATGCGGATCTGCTGGTGGATCGAGGTCGAGCCGTCCTTGCGTTCTTCCCACTTCTCGGTGACCACTGCGCTCGCATATGGCAGTTCCTGGTGGAGCTGCGTGTAGAGTTGTTCGCGGGTCAGTTCGGCGGCGATCATGCGGTCTGTAGCGTCCGACAGCTGGTCCTCGGGGAAGTGCCACGGTCCTTCGGGCATCACGGCGGCGAGATGTTCCTTGAGGTCCATCACGCTGTCGCCATTCTTGGCCGAAATCATGAAGACCTGCTCAGGATCAAGCGTCGTGGTCAGTTCCTGCGCGAGCGCCAGCAGCTCCGCCTTGTTGGCGATATCGACTTTATTGAAGACGAGGATCTTGGGCTCCTTGCGGCCTTCCAGCCCCTCGACCAGCATCCGCGCCTTCTTGTTCATGCCAGTCGAGGCATCGATCATCACGACGAGGCGATCGGCGTCTTCGGCGCCTTCCCAGGCGGCCTTCACCATCGCGCGGTCGAGCCGGCGGCCAGGCGCGAAGATGCCCGGCGTGTCGAGCAGCAGGATTTGCGCCTCGCCATGGATGGCGATCCCCATCAGGCGGGTGCGGGTGGTCTGCGCCTTGGGGCTGACGATCGCGACCTTCTGGCCGACCAGCGCATTGACGAGGGTCGACTTGCCCGCATTGGGCGCGCCGAGGATCGCGACGAGGCCGCAAGTCTTGGTCATTTCAATTGTCCTAATAGTGTGGCGGCAGCGGCGCTTTCGGCTTCCTGCTTGGTGGTGCCTTCGCCTTCGGCCTCGCGATCACCCGCTAGGGTGACCCTGACGACGAAGGACGGGGCATGGTGGGGGCCCGAGCGGCTGACCAGTTCGTAGCGCGGGGTGCCGATCCGCATGGCCGCGGCCATTTCCTGCAGCGCATTCTTGGGGTGGACGGGAGCACTGCGCTGGGTCTCGAGCAGGTCCTTCCAGTGTGCGCGCACGAATGCGTCGCAGGTCGCGAGCCCCTCGGTGAGATAGAGCGCACCCAGAAGCGCTTCGACCACGTCGCCGACGACATTGTCGGACAGTTCGGCGCGGGCCTCGCGCGCCTGCTTGGAGAGACGGATATGGTTAGGCAGACCGATCGCGCGCCCGACCTCGGCGCAGGTTTCGCGCGCGACAAGCGTGGACAGTCGGCGGTTCATCTTGCCCTCCGGCTCGCGCGGGAATCGCTCGTAGAGCCATTGGGCGACGATCAGCCCGAGGACGCGGTCGCCGAGAAATTCGAGCCGCTGGTAATTGGCATCGTCCTGGCGGCTGCCATGGGTCAGCGCGCGTTCGAACAAGGTCGGGTCTTCGATCGTGATGCCGAACAGGCTTTCGGCGAACTGCTTCGCGTCGCGATTCATCGGGCTAGTAGCCCACGCCGATGCGGCTCCCGCGGAGCGAGGTGAACCAGGTCCAGGGCAGGAAATAATTGGCGCTGCCGTCGGTCGACCAGAAATTGAACATCGCCTTCCCGACGAGATTGTCGACTGGCACGAAGCCGACGCCGCCAAGGGCAGGACCGAAGCGGCTGTCGAGGCTGTCGTCGCGATTGTCGCCCATCACGAACACGAAGCCTTCGGGCACGGTGACAGGGCCGAACTCGTCCGCGGGCGGGACGAAGGTCTGGTCGATCGTGACGTAGGATGCGCCGCCCGGAAGCGTTTCGCGATAGGCCGGGTAGCGGCACAGGCGATTGCCGTCTGCGTCGGTCTCGATCCGCTGCTGCGCGGGCGGGATGACGCGGCAGACGCTGTTGGGCGACATGGGCAGCGCAAAATCGGCGAGCCGTTCGCGCTCGATGTTTTTGCCGTTGAGCACCAGCTGGCCGCCGCGGACTTCGATGCGGTCGCCCGGCAGGCCGATGACGCGTTTGACATAGTCCATGTCTTCCTTGCCCGGGGGGCGGAACACGACGATGTCGCCTCGCTCTGGCAGGCTCTCCATCACGCGGCCGTCGAAGCTGGGGATGCCGAAGGGAAAGCTGTATTTCGAATAGCCATAGGGCCACTTGGCGACGAACAGGTAATCGCCCACGAGCATGGTGGGCAGCATCGATCCCGACGGGATGACGAAGGGCGCGACGATGAAGCTGCGCAGGACCCAGGCGAAGACGGCGAGCCCGAGCAGGAACCGCCAGATCGAGCCCTTGGGCTTTTCCTTGGTCTCGACCTCCGGTTCGACCGGCGTTTCGTTCGTCGCTTCGTTCATTCGAGGCGCTTTCGGGCAGGGGGCGCGCAAGGTCAAGCGGGGATGGCAATTGCGGCCTGCAAGGCTAAGAGGGGGGCGATGAGCGATTCACCCAAAGCCAAAGCCGATTCCGACGCCGCGTGGAGCGCGATCGAGGATTTCGATTCACCGCCGATCGAGGCGCTGTTTGCTGCCGAACCCGACCGGGTCGAGAAGCTGGTGACCGACGTCGCCGGCATTCGTTTCGACTGGTCCAAGACGCATCTCGACAAGGACCTGGTCGACCTGTTCGTGGCGCTCGCGGATGCGCAGGGCCTGAAGGAAAAGCGCCGCGCCCTGTTCGCGGGCGAGGTGGTCAACGCATCGGAGGGACGCAGCGCCACCCATGTCGCCGAACGCGGCGAGGGCGCGCCCGAGGATAACGACCTCGCCAAGGCATTTCGCGGCCGCATGCGCAGCCTGATCGACGCGATCGAGGCCGAGGCGTTCGGAGAAATCGACGCGGTACTGCACATCGGCATCGGCGGATCGGCGCTGGGGCCGGCATTGATCGTCGACGCGCTGGGGCGTGGCGGGACGCGGCTCGACCTGCGCACGGTCGCCAACATCGACGGCGAGGCGATGGACGAGGCGCTCATCGGTCTCGATCCGGGTACCACGCTGATCGTCGCGGTCTCGAAAACGTTTTCGACCACCGAGACGCTGTCCAATCTCGAAAGCGCGCTCGACTGGCTCGACGGGGCGGGAATCGAGGATCCGATGGCGCAGGTCATCGCGGTGACCGCCAACCCGGACAAGGCGATCGGGTTCGGCATCGACGAGACGCGCATCCTGCCTTTCTCGGAAAATGTCGGCGGACGCTATTCGCTCTGGTCGTCGGTGGGCGTGTCGATCGCGCTGGCGCTGGGATGGGATGCCTACGAAGCGCTGCTCGAAGGCGCGGCCGAGATGGACCGGCATTTCAAGCTCGCGCCGCTGCACGAAAATGCGCCGGTGCTCGCCGCGTTCAGCGACCTCTATTACGCGCAGAACCGAGGCGCGGAGACGCGCGCGCTGTTCGCCTATGACGAGCGGTTGCGGCTGCTCGTGCCCTACCTCCAGCAGCTTGTGATGGAGAGCAATGGCAAGAGCGTGACTGCCGAAGGGCAGCCGCTCCAGCGCAATACCAGCGCGGTCCTGTGGGGCGGGGTCGGGACCGATGCGCAGCATGCCGTGTTCCAGCTGCTCCACCAGGGCAGCCATCTCGTCCCGCTCGAATTCGTCGCGGTGACCGAGAATGAGGACAGCCAGGACCCGCGCCAGCATCGCCAGCTTCTGCTCAATGCCTTCGCGCAAGGCGCGGCGTTGATGACCGGGCGCGATCATGACGATCCGGCGCGCGCCTATCCGGGCGACCGTCCTTCGGCGACCGTGCTGCTCGACCGGCTCGATGCCCGGACCCTCGGCGCGCTGATCGCCTTTTACGAGCATCGCACCTTCGTCGAGGCGGCGCTCCTCGGCATCAATCCATTCGACCAGTTCGGGGTCGAGCTGGGCAAGGAAATGGCGCGCGCGGTCGACGATCCCGAAGCGCGCGGCGAGTTCGACGCATCGACCCGGGCGCTGATCGAGAAGGCCGAGCTATGAGCTACGATCTGGTCGTCATCGGTGCCGGTTCAGGCGGCGTCCGCGCGGCGCGGATTGCCGCAGGGCACGGCGCGAAGGTCGCCATCGTCGAGGAATTTCGCGTCGGCGGCACTTGCGTCATTCGCGGCTGCGTGCCCAAGAAATTGCTGATCTACGGCGCACACTTTGCCGAGGATATCGAGGACGCGGCGCGCTTTGGCTGGGATATTCCCGAGCGCAAGTTCCACTGGGAAACACTGCGCGACAATGTTCTTGCCGAGGTCGATCGGCTCGAGGGTCTTTATCGCCAGACGCTCGCCAACAACGACGTCGACATTTTCGAGGCGAGGGGCGTCCTGAAGGGCGATGGCAAGGTCGAGCTGTCCACCGGCGAGACGATCGAGGGGAAGAAGATCCTCATCGCGGTCGGCGCGCGGCCGAACATGCCCGAGATCGAGGGCATCGAACACGCCATCAGCTCGAACGAAGTCTTCCACCTCGAAAAGCTGCCCAAGCGCGTCGCGATTGCGGGCGGGGGCTATATCGCCAACGAGTTTGCCGGCATTTTCAACGAGCTCGGCGCGCGCGTGTGCATCATCAACCGCTCGGACCAGATTTTGCGCGGTTATGACGAGCAAGTGCGTGATCGGCTGCTCCAGCTCTCGCTCACCAAGGGCATCGTTTTCCATTTCAACACGACCTTCGAAAGAATTGAGAAGCAGGAAGACGGCTCGCTCAAGCTCATCATGAATGGCGCCGATGACATGGTCGTCGACCAGCTGCTGTTCGCGACGGGTCGCAAGCCCAACATCGAGGGGCTGGGGCTTGAAGACGCCGGCGTCGAGATCGAGGACGGTGCAATCAAGGTCGACGACTATTCGAAGACCAGCGCCGACAATGTCTGGGCCGTGGGCGACGTCACCGACCGTATCCAGCTGACCCCGGTCGCGATCCGCGAGGGGCATGCCTTCGCCGACACCGAGTTTGGCGGCATGGACCGCAAGGCCAGCCACGACTGCGTGCCCAACGCGGTCTTTTCGCACCCGCCCATCGCGGCCGTCGGCCTGACCGAAAGCCAGGCGCGTCAGAAGTTCGGCAACGAGGTGAAGACCTACACGTCCGACTTCCGCGCGATGAAAAACGTGCTGGCCGACCGTAACGAACGCTCGCTCTACAAGCTGGTCGTCAACCCGCTCAACGACAAGGTGGTCGGAATCCACATGATCGGACCCGAGGCGCCCGAAATCCTGCAGGCCGCAGCCATAGCGGTGAAGGCGGGGCTCACCAAAGCGCAGTTCGACGACACGGTCGCGCTGCACCCGACCATGGCCGAAGAACTGGTGTTGATGCGCTGATGCCCAAGGCAGTCATTATCGGCGGCGGGCATAACGGCCTCGTCTGCTCCTACTACCTCGCCAAGAAAGGCTTCGACGTCACCGTCTACGAAGCCGCGGGCACGGTCGGGGGCGCGGCGGTCACCGACGAGTTTTCGCCCGGATTTCGCAACAGCGCCGCGAGCTACACGGTCAGCCTGCTCAATCCCAAGGTCATCGCCGATATGCAGCTCCAGGCCCATGGGCTGGAGGTGGTGCTACGCAAGATCGATAATTTCCTCCCCGGAAAGGGGCATGACTATCTGCTGGCGGGACGTGACGGGCTGACCCGGTCGGAGCTGGTGCGTCACTGCGCTGCCGATGGTCCGGCCTACGACCGCTACGTCGCCGATCTGGAAGGCATCGTCGCGCTCATCCGCAAATGGTTGCTGCGAAGCCCGGTGGAGGCAGGCGCGGGGCTTCGGGGGCTGCCCAAGCTGCTGTCGTTGGGCAAGGATTTGGTCGGGCTCTCTACCAACGAGATCGCGAAGCTCCATCGCTTCGCGACGCGCAGCGCGGGCGACATTCTCGACGAATATTTCGAAGGGGAAATGGCCAAGGCGCTGTTCGGCTTCGACGGCATCGTCGGCAATTTCGCCTCGCCCTACCAGCAGGGCACGGCTTACGTGCTGCTCCACCATTTATTCGGCGAGGTGAACGGCGTCGAAGGGGCATGGGGCCATGCCATCGGCGGGATGGGCGCGATCACGCGGGCGATGGCCAAGGCGGCGCGCGGCGCGGGCGTGGACATCGTCCTCAATAGCAAGGTCGAGGAAGTCATCGTCGATCGCGGCCGCGCGACCGGCGTGGTCGTCGGCGGCAAAGGCGTTCACGCCGACACCGTCGTCGCGGGGGTCAATCCAAAGCTATTGTTCGACCAGCTCGTGCCCGAAGGTGCGGTCGAAAGGCGGGTCGAGCGGCATTTCGCCAACTGGTCGTGCGAAAGCGCGACTTTCCGCATGAACGTCGCGCTGTCGCGCTTGCCCAATTTCACCGCCATCCCGGGACGGGGCGATCACCTGACCGCGGGCATCATCATCGCGCCGAGCCTCGACTATATGGACCGCGCCTATGCGAGCGCGTCGCTCGACGGCTGGTCGAGCGAGCCGGTGGTCGAGATGCTGGTGCCCTCGACGCTCGATCCGACGCTGGCGCCCAAAGGCAAGCATGTCGCCAGCCTGTTCTGCCAGCATTTCCGCTACAAGCTTCCAAATGGCCGATCCTGGGACGACCTGCGCGAGCAGGCGGCCGACCATGTCATCGCGACGGTCGACGCCTATGCGCCGGGCTTTGCCGAGAGCGTCATCGACCGCCAGATCCATTCGCCACTCGATCTCGAACGGCGCTTCGGGCTGGTCGGCGGCGATATTTTCCATGGCAAGATGGGGCTCGACCAGCTCTTCTCGGCACGGCCGATGATCGGTGCCGCCGATTATCGCATGCCGCTCGACGGGCTCTATCTGTGCGGGTCGGGCGCGCATCCGGGGGGCGGGATAACCGGCGCGCCCGGGCATAATGCAGCGCGGGCGGTCATTGCCGACAAACGCAAGCTGGGGAAAGTGGCATGAGCGCGCAGCCGTTGAAGGGCCTGAAAGTGCTCGACCTCTCGCGCGTGCTGGCGGGGCCGTGGTGCACGCAGCTGCTCGCCGACATGGGCGCCGAGGTGATCAAGATCGAGCAGCCGGGCGCGGGCGACGATACGCGGCACTGGGGGCCCCCCTGGCATGAGCATGGGGACGAGCGGGTCGCGGCCTACTTCCTTGCCGCCAACCGCGGGAAGAAGAGTGTGGCGCTCGATTTTTCTAGCGAGGAAGGCGCCGACATCGTGCGCCGGATGGCCGCCGAGGCCGACGTACTGGTCGAGAATTTCCGGGTTGGCGGGCTGGAAAAATACGGGCTGGACGCGGCGAGCCTGCGCAACGCCAATCCGCGCCTGATCTACGCTTCGGTGACGGGGTTCGGACAGGATGGGCCGTACGCCAGCCGTGCGGGCTACGACTATATCATCCAGGCGATGGGCGGGATGATGAGCGTAACCGGCCTGCCCGACGGCGAGCCGGGCGGTGGGCCATTGAAGGTCGGGGTCGCGATCGCCGACATCTTCACCGGCATGTACACGGCCAGCACGATCCTCGCCGCGCTGCACGAGCGTGAGCGGACAGACGAGGGTGCTCATGTCGACATGGCGCTGTTCGACACACAGCTTGCGGTGCTCGCGAACCAGGCGTCGAACGCAATGGTGTCGGGCCGCGACCCGCAGCGGCTGGGCAACGGTCACCCAAACATCGTGCCTTACCAGCCCTTCACCGCGAGCGACCAGCCGTTGGTGATTGCGGTCGGCAACGACCGACAGTTCGCCAAGCTTGCCGCTTTATGCGGCCACCCCGAATGGGCCGAGGACGAGCGGTTCGCGACCAATGCGGCGCGCGTCGCCAATCGGGACGCGATCGTCGCCAAGGTGGGGGCGGTGATTGCCGACCAACCGGCTGCATACTGGCTTGAGAAGCTGCTCGAGGCAGGCATCCCCGCCGGGCCGATCAACAAGATCACGCAGGCGCTGGACGATCCGCAGGCAACGCATCGCGGTGCCAAGCAGAAGCGTGGGGCAGGGGCGTTGGGTCCGGTGCCGATGGTCGGCTCGCCGATCCGTCTTGACGGCGTGCGCGCCGACGCCGACCTCGCGCCGCCCGCGCTTGGCGAGCATAGCGACGAGGTCTTGTCTGACTGGCTCGATGCGAATGCGCTTGCCGCGCTTCGCGACAAGGACGTCGTCGGCTAGAGCGCTTCTTCGTCCTTGCCGTAGCGCGACTGGATGAAGCGGCCTTGCGTTTCGAAGGCCTGCATGTCCGCCTTGGCGATCGTCTCGGCGAGCTCGGACAGCGCCTTGCGCCCTGCCTTGAGGCCGTCCACCAACCGTTCGTCAACGCTCATGCCTTCACCGTCGATACTGTCGCGCAAGCCCTCGGGAACATGCTCGTAGCGCTCGATCAGGCCGGGCAAATGCTTGCTCATCAAGCGCCGGGCTTCCTGCGCGTTGGGATCGAGCGTGGGAACGCGTGACAGGCTCTTCTTGAAGTCGGGCACCATCTTGTGGATCGCGTCGATCTCCGCGCGCGCGGCCTGCGGGAGGCGATTGCGCTTGCGGGTCAGGTAGCTGTCGAAGCGCGCAATCATGATCGCGTTGGAGACATCCTGCGGAAGGTCGGAAAGGCGCTCGACCTTGGGCCCGCCCCACATCGCCGCCATCGCGGCGAGGCCGATAGCCAGCCCGACTGCGCCAACGAAGCCGAGAATGCCGAGCGGAAAGAACCAGCCGAGGATAATCGCCAGGATGCTGACCGCGCCAACGGCGATGCCGGCGCGAATGAGCTTGGCGCCAAAGCCTCCCATGACGCGCTCATATTCGCGGCGGCGCGCCTCGCGGGCGGCGCCGTCATGCGCGTCGACCCGCTCCATCACCCGCTCGTAGCGGGCAAGCGTGCGGTCGGTCTTGGCCGCGACCTCGACGGCACGGTCCATTTCCAGGTTGTGCCGCTCGATCGTCTTGGTGAGGTCGGAAACGCTCATTGGAGACTACTGGCTTTCGATGGCTTCGAAGGGCGAGGGCTCGGGCGAGGTCTTGTTCTGTTCGACCCCTTCGGCGCGGGCGATGTAACCCTTCGACTTCTCGACCTCGTTTTCGAGCACGTCGACCGTCTGCTTCATATTGCCGAGCGCCTGCAGCTTGAACTGGTCGATCGTGTCCATCGTGTCATAGATGTTCTGGAATGCGCGCTGGAGCGTTTCGAGCGGGATGGTTGAACTCGCCGCCTGCTCGTGGATCTGCGCGGTGTTGGTCTTGAGCATCTCGCCAGTGCTGTCGATCATTCCGGCGGTCGTCGTGTTGAGCGCGTTGACCTGTTCGAGCACCAGCTTCTGGTTGGTCATCGCGCTGGCGACGGTTACTGCCGTGCGCAGCGCCGAGACGGTGGTCGTTGAGGCGCGGTCGACGCCCTTCACCAGCTCGACATTATTCTTCTTCACCAAATCGAGCGCCAGGTAGCCCTGCACCGTGACCGCCATCTGCGTCAGCAGGTCTTGCGTGCGCTGGCGCGTATAGAAGAGCGCGGTTTCGCGCAGCGCCTTGGCTTTGGCAGGCTCGGTCGCGTCGAGCTCGTTGGCCTTCGCCTCGAGCTGGGCATCGAGCGTCTTGGAGATGTGGATCATTTGCTCGAGCTTGTGCATCGTCTTCCACAGCCCGGCGCGCTCGGTGTCGATCGAGGCGTTGTCCATCAGCAGCTCGTCCTTGCCGTTCTGCAAGGCGGCGAGCACCGCGCTGATGTGGCTCTGGCTGGAGCGATACTTGTCGAAATAACGGTCCATCTTGCGCCCGAACGGGATGATCCCGAGGAATTTGCGTTTCGACATCCGCTTGCTGTTCTCGCTCGGATCGAGATCCTCGACCACGCGACGCAATTCGGTGAGGTCGGCGCCGATGCCGGTTTCCTTGTCGATCGCCTTGACCGGGCGGTCGAGAAAGCGCGAACTGGCCCCCGCGGCCTCGGCGATCTCGCGCCGGCCCATTGCGGTAAGCTGGTCGACCTTCTTGCCATATTCCGGGCTGTTGGGATCGAGCGCGGTCAGTTCGTCGATGAACTTGTCGACCTTGCCCTCGAGCTCGGTCTTCTCTTCGGTCTTGAGCGGGACGAGCCCGGCCGCCTGTTCGGCCTCGAGCGGCTGGAGCACGTTAGGCGGGTCCAGCGTCAGCTTGGTCTTGGTTTCGGTCGTGGTCTCGGTTTCGGTGGCCATGAAAACCTGTCCTTCAACTATCTGTGTCGTGGAACGTGGCGTGCCGAGGCACTCGGCGCAACCATTTCCGCTGTATTATCGATGTAATACGCAAGTGCTGTGTCTGCAAGTCCCGCGACCCGTTTCGGGACAGATTTCATGGTCAGTATCCCGTTAACCATGGGGCGCAACGGTTCGCTCACCCTGTTCGGTATATTCGGCCCAATGATTTGCGGCAATTTCGCCAGGAGGCAACGCGTATGAAAAGCCTGTTCAAGCGCATCTGGAATGACGACCGAGGGAATATGCTGGTGCTGGCAGGCGCCACCATGCCCATCATCGTTGGGGCCGCGGGCCTCGCGACCGATACCGTGCAATGGACCGTCACCAAGCGTCAGTTGCAGCGCGCAGCGGACTCGGCGGCCTTCGCGGGCGTCTATGCCAATATGCAGGGGCAGACTGTCAACGACGCGGTCGCGGACGATCTGGGTCATAACAACACGACTGGGCTCGCACCGGTCGGTGGGGCGCAGATTACCTATCCGGCGGATACTGCGGACTACAGCAACGCCGTGCGCGTCGAGCTCACGGTGCAGCGCCCGCTGAGCTTTACGTCGATGTTCCTGACCCGGCCGGTGTCGATCACTGCGGCAGGGACGGCGGCAATCACGCCTACTGGCGAATATTGCGTAATCAGTCTGGAAAACTCCTCGGCGACAGGGATCACCGCGTCGGGGTCGACCGGTGTCGATCTGGGCTGCGGGATGATCACCAATTCCACCTCGCTTGATGCGGCGGTGGCGCAGGGCGCCTCGTCAGTGAATGCCAGCCCGATTGCGGCAGTCGGCGGGATCGACACGACGGGGAACTGGGGCGAAGACACGCAGTTCCTACCGTTCACGCTGGCACAAGAAGATCCGTTTGAGGACGTGACGGCTAACCCGCCATCTAGTTGCGACGGTGGCCAGCTGAGAGTCAATCCGGGGGTCACCAAGAACGTCTCACAGGAGGAGGACCCGGAAGACAATTGCTACACGCTGATGGACCTCAAGGGTAATGTTACTTTCGAACCCGGTGTCTACTACATCTCGGGCGGGGACATGAAGATCAACTCGGGCGCAGTCGTGAATGCGACGGGCGGCGTAACCTTCATCCTGACCAACGTGTCGACCGCAACTAGCGCCTCGATCGGCAATACTGACTGGAACGGTGGCGCTACCATCAAGATCGAAAGTCCCGACACGGGCGATTATGCAGGTATTGCAGTCTACCAGGATCGACGAGCTACTGACTCCGGTACCGGGCCTAAGATCAATGGCGGGAGCGGAAGTGAGCTGGAAGGCGCTTTTTACTTTCCGTCGCGCGAACTTACATTCAACGGCAACGCGGGAATGACAACCAACTGCGTGCAAATGGTTGCACGTCGCGTCAAGTTCACCGGCAACAGTAATATCTCAAATTCATGCGACTCTTCGGGCGGAGCCCAAGCCTTCGAAGGTCAGCATGTTCGGTTGGTGGGGTAAGGCCATGCGTAATCTCAATACACTTCGTCGCGACGAGCGTGGGACCTCGGTCATCGAACTGGCACTTATCGCGCCGATCCTCGCAACAATGATTATCGGTACCATCGACCTGTCCACCGCTTACTCCGAAAAGCTCCGCCTCGAGCAGTCGGCACATCGAGCGGTTGAAAAGGTTCAGGCACTATCTGCCAATGGGACGACCGCAGGCACCTTGAAATCTGAGGCAGCGGAAGCCGCCGAAGTAGAAGAAGAAAACGTTACGGTGGAATATTGGCTGGAATGTGATGGTGTTAAGCAGGCTGATTACGACACGACCTGCGGAGATGGCGAAACGTACGCACGCTATCTCTCGGTCGAGATCGTTGACGAGTTCACTCCATTCTTTCCGCTCAAAACGTTCGGCGCGAATGACAATGGAAAATACGACATTTCAGGCAAGGCAGGGATCCGCACGCAATGATAAAATTCTTGAAAAAGCTACACCGCGACCATCGCGGTACCGCAGCAGTCGAATTTGCGTTCGGCGTGCCGATCTTCGTGACCTTCGTCATGGGCTTTTGGCAGGTGGGCCTGATCTATTGGGCCAATGCCGGCGTCCACAACGCACTGGGTGAAGCCGCGCGCTTCGCGACGGTTTGGCCGGTTCCCAGCACCGACGAAATCGAAGACATGGTCGAAGAGAAGGATTTCGGAACCCATAACGGGACGCTTACGACCGTCGATGCCGATCCGCGGGGCGATGGGACGATCCTGCTCAGGATTGTCTATTCGCAGCCGACCGACTTCATCTTTTTCGAAGGCCCTACCATTGAGGTCGAACGCGAAAAACTGATCTACACGCCCGACGCGACCGCGGCTGACGCCGATGACGACGCTGATGAGGGTTCGGGTGGGACTGGCGGCACCGGCGGTGACGGCGGCGATACCGGTGGCGACACGGGTGGCGATGACGGCACCTGCTGGCACCCCAATCCGAAGAAGTGCCAATAGCCAAATTGGAAAGGCGGGTCTCGGCCCGCCTTTTTTTTTATTTCTTCGCGCGCGCCGCAAAAAAGGCGGTGATGACCTCGCGCACTTCGTCGGACGTCAGGCGTTCGGCAAAGTGGCTGTTCTCCAGCGACATTCGCTCCTTCACCGCCTCGCGATCGACCTTGCGCAGCAGTGCCTGCGTCAGGCGCATCGACTGGGGCGGGCGCGAGAGGAACAGCGACTTCAGTCGATCGAATTCGGCATCGAGCCCGCCCTCGTCGGCGACATGGCTGGCGATGCCGTAGGACAGCGCTTCGTCGGCGCCGAAACTCTCGCCCAGAAGCAGCACCTTTGCCGCCACACGACGACCGGCAAAGCCCGGGATGATCATCGAGCTGGCGGCTTCGGGAACCAGGCCCAATTCGGTGAACGGCATTTTGAAGCGGCAGCCACGCTCGGCGACCACCAGGTCGCTGTGCAGCAGCATGGTGGTTCCGATACCGACCGCATTGCCCTGAACGCCGGCGAGGATTGGGACCTCGTTGTCCGCCAAGGCGCGCAGAAACCGCCAGACGGGAATGTCGCTTCCGTCGCGCGGCATTTCAGCCATGAAATCCATGAGATCGTTGCCGGCGGTGAAGTCCTGGCCCTCGCCGCGCAGGGTAATCAGTCGAATGTCGTCATTGCCCTGCGCGCTCTCGACCGCCTCGGCGAGCTTGGTGTACATTGCGACCGTAATCGCGTTGCGCGCCTCTAGACGGGCGAAGGTGATCGCCATCACACCATCGGAAATGTCGACCTTCACGTGTTCGGTCACGAATTTTCTCCTCGAATCGGGTGACGGCACTGCTTCCCCTCGCTATCGCTTGGGCGACCACAGCGCCAGACCGGGAGCCCCGAAATGAAATTCTTCGCCGACACCGCCGACACCGATGCCATCCGCGAACTTGCCGCGACCGGTCTGCTCGATGGCGTGACGACCAATCCGTCGCTGATCAAGAAGTCGGGACGCGACATCATCGAGGTCACGAAGGAAATTTGCGGCATCGTCGACGGGCCGGTGAGCGCCGAAGTCGTCGCGACCGAGCATGACGCGATGATGAAGGAAGCCGAAGCGCTCCGGAAGATCGCCGACAATATCGCGATCAAGGTACCGCTGACCATCGACGGGCTGAAGACCTGCAAGAAGCTGACCGACGACGGCACGATGGTGAACGTCACGCTTTGCTTCTCGGCGAACCAGGCGTTGCTCGCGGCGAAGGCGGGGGCCTCATTCATCTCGCCCTTCGTGGGGCGGCATGACGATATCGGCTATCCGGGGATCGAGCTGATCGCCGACATCCGCATGATCTACGATAATTACGACTTCCCGACCGAGATCCTGGTCGCGTCGGTGCGCAGCCCGATCCACATTCACGACAGCGCGAAGCTGGGTGCCGACGTCATGACTGCGCCGCCCGAAATCATCTGGAAGATGTTCAACCATCCGCTCACCGACAAAGGCCTCGCCGCATTCCTCAAGGACTGGGAAGCGACCGGCCAGAAGATCGGCTGAGCGCGGTCCGTTAAATCGCGGGAAACTGCCATCCGCGTTAACCGAAGCGACGAAGTATTAACCCCGTTCGGCCACCATGATGGCCATGGCAGAAGTGATTCGCTTTGAAGAGGTGGCCGTCGCCAAATTGCGCGATCGGCTCGGGGCGGTGGAGACGGCGAATGCCGACCTCATCGCCTATGCCCGCGGCCACCACCGCGCGACCAATGCCATCCACGATGCGGTCCTCGCCATTCTCGCCGCCGAGGGCGTCGAGGACGCGCTCCAGATGATCGTCGAGTTATGGCCGGGCCTACTCGGCATCGACCGCGCGACGGTCGCGCTAGTGATCGGCGACACGGCCTATCGCGTCGATGTTGACGGCACCTATTCGCTGGAGCCGCAATGGGTGGAGCGGGCCTTCGCGCTCGCCGATCCGGTCGCGCTGCGCACGGGCGACCACGGCGACGCATTGTTCGGCGCTGCAGCGCGCGACATGAAGAGCGAAGCGATCATCCGTATCGGTGATCGTCATTCGGGCAGCCCTTTCGGCGTGTTGCTGCTGGGTGAAGAACGCCGGCGCGAATTGCCGGGCGGCGAAGGCACCAGCCTTCTCGCCTTTCTCGGACGCTCTCTCGGCGCTATGATCGGCGGGTGGACGGGGACCAACCGCTAGAAGAGCATCCGGCTCGCGCACTGGCAGTACGCTGGGGCGATCATCTCGCGCATAATCTGAGGCGTAGTCCGCACACGGTGCGCGCCTATGTCGCCACCGCTCATCGCTTCATTGACTTTCTCGGCCGCTATCGGGGCGAGGAAATCGGCAAGTTCGGCCTGTTGGCGCTGAAGGCGCAGGATCTGCGTGCCTTCCTGTCGGATCGGCGATCGGAAGGGCTGGGCGCTTCGTCGGCGGCGCGCGAGATGTCGGCAGTGCGCGCCTTCCTGACTTTTGCCGCCGAAGATCAGGGCCATGTCCCGCAAGTGCCCAAGACGCGCGCGCCGAGGCGCCCCAAGACCCTGCCGCGCGCGGTCGCGCCCGACGAGGCGACCGCGCTCGCCGACGAAGCCGAGGCACAGGCGCTGGTCGATTGGATCGGCAAGCGCGATCTGGCGGTCCTGCTGCTGCTCTACGGCTCGGGCCTCCGCATTGCCGAAGCCTGCGGCTTGACCGGCTCGAGCGTGCCGCTCGGTCGGACGCTGCGCGTGACGGGCAAGGGCGGCAAGATGCGGGTCGTACCGATCGTGGAGAAGGTGCGCGAGGCGGTCGATGCCTATGCTACGGCCTGTCCCTATCCGATCGAAGCCAGCGAGGCGCTGTTCAAGGGCGCACGCGGCGGGCCGCTGTCGCCCGACATGGTACGCCGCTCGGTGCGCAAGGCGCGCGACATGCTCGGCCTTCCCGATACGCTGACGCCGCACGCGCTACGCCACAGTTTTGCGACGCACCTGCTCGCGGGCGGTGCCGACTTGCGCTCGCTCCAGGAACTGCTCGGCCATGCCAGCCTGTCTTCGACCCAAATCTATACGAAGGTCGATGCCGCGCGCCTGCTCGACGTTTATCGCAACGCGCATCCACGCGCTTCTTAGTGGTAAAGTTGGCCCCGATGCGCGGGGGGAGAGTGCGACATCGGGGCCTTGTTGGACACCGCCGGGACCAGCAGCGATGCGAGGAGCCCTGGACCATCGCTCGGAAGCGTCGGGCTCCTGCACATCGCGATGGCGCGGCGTGCTTAACGCGGACTTAAATGCCGGAAATGGAGGGTTTCGGACGTGATCGGCTGACGCGAGAGCGCGGCTATTCGCTATCGTTCCGGACCTTTTTCCCGACATTGCGGTGGGTCCAGAGCCGCCAGACATAGCCGACCACGAGCACCGCGATGACCGTGTTGGACACCGGACCGAGATAGGCGTCGATCTCGTCGATATTCTCGCCCAGCTTGTAACCGGCATAGGCGAGCATCGCGGTCCAGCCGAAGGTGCCGATGGTGGACGCGATGAGGAAGCTCTTCATGCGCATCTTGAGCAGGCCCGCGGGCACCGACACGAGGCTGCGCACGGTCGGCAGCATCCGGCCGAGAAAGACGAAGAAGGTGCCGTGCTGCTCGAACCAACGCTGCGCGCGTTCGACTTCCTTCCACGTGACGGTCAGCCAGCGGCCCCAGCGATCGATGAATGGCTTGAACCGCTCGATGCCCAGCGCGCGGGCGAACAGGTACCAGAGGAAATTGCCCGCCATCGCCCCGAACGTGCCGGCGACGACGACGAGCCAATAGTCGAGCTCGCCCTGGCCGGTGCGGATGCCCGCGATCGACATGATCAGTTCGGACGGGATTGGCGGGAACACCGTCTCGATGAACATCAGGAAGGCGATGCCCAGATAGCCCGCCCCGTCGATCAGGTTGACGACCCAGTCGCTCATTGTTCGGCGAGCGCCAGCCGCGTTTCGACCGCATCCCAGATTGCGGCCGCGCTATTGATGCCATCGAACTTGTCGAGCGCGACGATGCCGGTGGGGGAGGTCACATTGATCTCGGTGAGCATGCCGCCGATGACGTCGATGCCGACGAACAGCAGCCCGTTGTCCTTGAGCGTCGGCGCCAACGCGTCGCAGATTTCCTGTTCGCGCACCGTCAGTCCGACTTTTTCCGCTCGACCGCCCGCGGCGAGGTTCGAGCGGATTTCGCCCTTGCCCGGAAGACGGTTGATCGCGCCGATGGGCTCGCCGTCGACGAGAATGATGCGCTTGTCGCCCGCGGTGACGGCAGGAAGGAACGCCTGCACGATGAAGGGTTCGTCGCCGAGCGACTGGAACATTTCGACCAAAGCAGCGAGATTGGCGCCGTCGTCGCGGACGCGGAACACGCCTTCGCCCGCCTTGCCATGCAAGGGCTTGATGACGATGTCGCCATATTCGTCGTGAAACTCGCGCACCTGCGGCAGCGAGCGGGTGATCAGGGTCGGCGGCATATAGTCGGCGAAATCGAGCACCATCAGCTTCTCGGGCGCATCGCGCACGGCACGCGGGTCGTTGAGCACGAGGGCTTCACCCTGCACGCGTTCGAGCAGGTAGGTGGCAGTGATATAGCCGATGTCGAACGGCGGGTCCTGCCGCATCCAGACGACGTCGGTCTCGCGCCCGAGATCGACCATCCCGCGATGCCCCGCCTTAAAGTGGCTCTCGCCGCCCGGCGTGACGGTCACGTCGCGCGCTTCGGCGACTACGCGACCGTCGACATAGGACAGGTGGCGCGGCTGGTATTCGAGCAGGCGGTGCCCGCGCTCCTGCGCTTCGACCATCAGTCGATAGGTGGAATCCCCGGCGACCTGGATCTGCTTGATCGGGTCCATCTGAAAAGCGACGGTGAGGCTCATGGGGAGGAGGTAGCGGGGCCTCAGCCGCCTTGCCAGACATTTTCGAGGTGGCGGGGCAGGCGGCCCGGCGCGACGTAGACCGCGTCGATGCGAACGTCTTCGCCATTTTTCGCATATTCGTGGACTAGCGAACGCGCGGCATCGGCAACCCGGCGCAAGCGATATTCGTCGAGCGAGCGTTCCGCCTCGTCCATCGTCCGGCGCGCTTTCACTTCGACGAAGGCGACGATCTTGCCGCGCTTGGCAATGAGGTCAATCTCGCCGTGCGGCGTCTTCACGCGGCCATCGAGGATGCGCCAGCCCTTGGCGCGCAGCCAGGTCGCGGCATAGAGTTCGGCGCGGCGTCCGCGCGCTTCGGCTTCGCGGCGTTTCAGTGGCCGCTCCGTTCGAGCGCGCGGGCATAGGCGCGCTTTTTCTTGATGCCGAGCCGCTCGGCGACTTCGGCCGCCGCTCGGCTGGGCGAGAGGCGGGTCAGCGCTTCGTCGATCGCGGCGTCGAGATCGTCCTCTGTGGCTTCCGAGGGCGCCGCCGGTGGCCCGACGACGATCACGATCTCACCCTTTGGGCCTGTCTCGGCATAGCGCTCCGCGAGCTGCAAAAGCGACCCCGTGACCGTTTCCTCGTGCAGTTTCGAGATTTCGCGCACGACCGCGGCGTCGCGTTCGCCTATTCCCTCGGCGAGCGCTGCAAGACTTGCACCGAGCCGGGGACCGCTCTCGTACAAGATGAGGCTGGCGCGGATCGGTGCGATCTCCGCAATCACCTCTGCGCGCGCCTTGGCCTTGGCAGGTAGGAAGCCCACGAAAAGAAAACGATCCGTGGGCAGACCCGCCAGCGTGAGCGCCGCAATGGCCGCAGACGGGCCGGGAACAGTATGCACCGCGAGCCCCGCCGCCCGCGCGGCACGCACTAATTTGTAGCCCGGATCGGAGATTAGCGGCGTTCCCGCATCGCTGACCAGCGCGATCCTCTTGTCGCCGAGATCGGCCAAAACCCTTTCTCGCAGCGTGCCGTCGCTATGGTCGTGATAGGCGGTCATCGGCGTGTCGGCGCCGATATGGCGGAGCAGCTTGGCGGTGACTCGCTTATCCTCCGCAAGAATGCGATCTGCATTCTTGAGTACATCCGACGCCCTCGGGCTCAAATCGGAAAGATTGCCGATTGGCGTGGCCACGATATAGAGGCCTGGGGGGAACGTAGAATCGGACATAGGGTCAAGGACATCATGGCAATCACCCCCAAAAAGCAAGCACGGCGCAATTTCATGAAGGGTGCGCTTGCCGCGGCAGTCCTGGCATTGGGCGCCTGTACGACATCTCCCGCTCCGCGCGGCCCTGCACCCAGCGAGCCCGCGACGGCGCCGACGCCCGCACCGACGCCGGTGGCCGAGCGCAACGGCGTGGCCGTGCTTGTCCCGCTGACCGGTGACAACCAGGCGGTAGGCAACTCTATTGCCAATGCCGCGAAGATGGCGCTGCTGGACAGCGAGGTCGATACGTTGCGCCTGACCATCTACGACACGGCGGGAGGCGCAGAGGCCGCCGCACGCCAGGCGCTGGCCGAAGGCAACAAGCTGATCCTCGGGCCGCTCCTGTCGGAGAATGTCCGCGCGGTAGGACCGATCGCCGCAGCTGCAGACGTGCCCGTGATCGCCTTCTCGAATGACGAGGGCGTTGCAGACGACAATGTCTACATCATGGGATTCACCCCGACCCAGTCGATCGCGCGCTCGGTGGCCTTTGCCGCCGACAATGGCGTTTCGACCTTTGCCGGGCTCATCCCGAACAGTCTTTACGGCCAACGCGCGATCAATTCGCTGATCGTCAGCGTTGAGGATCATGACGGACGTCTGGCCGCACTGGAAACGTACGAACGCAGTCGAAGCGCGCTCGAAGCCGCGATCGGCAAGATCAACGCGCGCGACGGCATCGACGCGGTCGTGATCGGCGACGGCGGGCAGATCGCCAAGCTGGTCGCACCGCGCCTGACCCATGGCGGGTGGAAGATCGGTAACGAGCTCTGGGCCGCCGAGCGAGACCTTGGCCAGACTGCCGCGCTGCGCGGGGCAATCTACTCCGCCGTACCCGACGGGCGGTTCCAGACCATGTCAAACCGTTATCGCAGCCGCTACGGCAATGCGCCTTACCGCCTGTCGAGCCTTGGCTATGACGCGGTCCTATTAGCGGCACGCCTGTCGCGCGATTGGGAGTCGGGCGGTGATTTCCCGACCCGCCTGCTGCGCGCCGATGATGGGTTCGGCGGCGTCGACGGCATCTTTCGCTTTGAAGACAACGTAGCGATCCGCGCGCTCGAAGTTCGCCGCGTCACGCCCGGCGGGACCGAGATCCTCGATCCGGCGGCGCGCGCTTTCTAGGCCGCGATTTCCGCGAGGATCGAGTCGAGCAGGAGCCGCCCTTCGTCCGTGAGGCGAAGGCGCGGCTCTTCTCTTTCCAGCAGACCCTGCGCAATCAAGCGGTCGACGGCTGCCTCGTCGACGACCCGTTCAACGCCCAGTCGAGAGGCGAGGGCGTCGGGATCGATCCCTTCATTGAGTCGCAAGCCCATGACCAGTGCTTCGTGGGCAGCCTCGGTGGCGCTAAGCGATTCTTCCTCGCGCATGCCGTGGCCATTGCGCTGCACGGCGGAAAGGAAGTTTTCGGGCTTCTTGTGACGGAAGGTGCGCATGCCGGTGCGCCGCCCGTGCGCGCCCGGACCGATGCCGATATAGTCGCGATAGCGCCAATAGGTGAGGTTGTGACGGCTTTCCGCGCCTCGTCTGGCGTGATTGGAGATCTCGTAGGCGGGAAGGCCGGCCGCAGTGGTCTTCGCCTGTGTCATCTCGAAGATGTCGGCAGACGTCTCCTCGTCGAGCGGCACGAAACTGCCCTTTCGAACATCCGTCTCGAAGCGCGTGCCCGGTTCGATCGTGAGCTGGTAGATCGAAAGATGCTCGGTGCCCTTCGCGATGGCTCGGTCGAGCAGCGATGATACGCTGTCGACCGTATCGCCAGGCAGCGCGACGATCAGGTCGAAACTCACACGCTCGACGGCGCGCTGGGCAGCGTCGAGCGCGTCCTGCCCTTCGGCAGCGTCGTGCGCGCGGCCAAGGAAGCGTAGCGACGCGTCGTCGAACCGTTGGAGCCCAAGGCTCAAACGATTGACGCCCGCGCTTGCAAGGTCGGCGAAGCGTGCCGCCTCGGCGCTGTTGGGGTTGGCTTCCAGCGTGATCTCGACGTCCTCGGCTTGCGCCCAGAGTGTCCGCGCATCCGAGATCACGGCTTCGACGGTGCGCGGATCCATCAGGGACGGTGTGCCGCCGCCGAAAAAGATACTCGTGAGGTGATGGTCGGGCGTCAGCGCCGCCTCGTACCGCAATTCGTCGAGCAGGGCTTGCCGCCACGCCACCTCATCGACACTCTCGCGGACATGGGAGTTGAAGTCACAATAGGGACATTTGACCACGCAGAAGGGCCAGTGGACGTAAAGCGCCAGCTGGGATCGGTCGTCGGTCATGGCGTGGCGCTCTTCTTGCTCCTCTCGCTTGCGGCGTGCAGCCCTTCGCGCGTGGCGCCCGAGCCGTCAATCACCATCCCGCGCATGGGCGCACCCGAACCGCTGGTCGAGGATGGGAGCATTCGCCGTGTCATGGTAGCTCGCCACAACGAAGAACGCGCGCGCTGGGGCGCAGCACCGCTTGGTTGGGACGATGCACTGGCGGCGGACGCCAAGGCCTATGCGACACGGCTGGCGGTGCGCGAGGAAATGGTTCACGACCAGTCGATCCGCGGTGTGCAGGGCGAGAATTTGTGGAGCGGGACGCGCGACGCCTTCGGCTATGAGCAGATGATCCAGGCGATGATCGACGAACGCGCGATGTTTCGCCCGGGCCTGTTTCCCGACGTGTCGACCAGCGGCCGATGGCAGGACGTCGCGCACTATACGCAGATGATCTGGCCCACGACGACGCGGCTGGGCTGCGCGACAACGCGGGGCTTGTTTCGCGAGTATCTCGTGTGTCGCTATGCCCCCGCCGGAAATATTCGCGGTCGCCCCGTCGGCGGATTCGTTCCGCCTGCGCCCGACGAGGAATAGGCACGCTTCGTCGGTAACGGTCGTTCACCTTGTTGAATTAACCCCTCGGCGAGGCTGAAATTGTCTCAATTCGGGCCGTCGGGGGCAGGGTTTTGTTAATGCGTATGCGCCAGAGTGGCGCCATGTTTTCTCGTCTTTTCATGGGGTTGGCGGTTGTCGCGATGGTCGCGCCCGCGACCGCATCCAGCACTGCAGCGCGGGGCGAAAAGCAGTTGAGAGCAGCCGTCCTCGACAACCATAATCGCGCCCGCGCACAGCATGGCGTGCGTCCACTCGCCTGGGACAATCGGCTTGCGGCCAGCGCAATGGAGCATGCGCGCTACATGGCCCGCACCGGGCGCTACCACCATGACCGGACGCCGGGCCGCCGCAAATATCAGGGCGAAAATATGTGGCGCGGCCAGCGCGGCTTGTTCAGCTACGAAATCATCGTCGGCACGATGACCGACGAAGTCCGCCATTTCCGGGCCGGCACCTTCCCCCATGTGAGCCGGTCCGGATCTTGGCACGATGTCGGCCACTACACGCAGATCGTGTGGCCATCGACGACGCATGTCGGCTGCGCGATGGCAAGCAGCGCCACCACCGATTATTTCGTCTGTCGTTATTCGCCGCCCGGCAACAAGGACGGCGTGCGGCTCAGCTAGGCCTCGAGCCAGGCCACCAGCTTCGCGAAGGCATCGGCGCGGTGGCTCATCGCGTGCTTCTTCGCCGGCTCCATTTCCCCGAACGTAACGTCATGGTCGGTCGGCACGAACATCGGGTCGTAGCCGAACCCCTTGTCGCCGCGCGGGGGCCAGGTGAGCGTGCCGAACACCTTGCCTTCGAACGTCTCGACCCGCCCGTCGGGCCATGCAAGCGACAGTGCGCAGACGAAGTGCGCGTCGTGGCCCGCGTCGGGCCCTTCGGCCTCGACCGCGGTCCAGACCTTCTCCATCGCGCGTCCGAAGTCGCGATTTCCCTCGCTGTCCTCGGCCCAACGTGCCGAGCGGATGCCCGGATCGCCGTTGAGCGCATCGACCGCCAGCCCGCTATCGTCGGCGAGCGCGGGAAGCCCCGACAGATCGGCTGCCTGACGCGCCTTCAGCTCGGCATTGTCGACAAAGGTGACGCCCGTTTCCTCAGGATCGGGGAGACCGGCCTCGGCAGCGCCGACACACTCGATCCCGAACGGTTCGAGCAACTCGCGGATTTCGCGAAGCTTGCCGTCATTATGCGTGGCGATGACCAGTTCGTCCCCGATTTTCTTCATTTTCCGACTGCTTTCAGCTGGGCCGCGAAAATTTCCTTGCAGCCGATATCGGCCAGCCGCATCAGCCGCAGCAGGCCTTCCTGATCGAACCGGTCGCCCTCGGCACTGACCTGTGCTTCGACGATCTTGCCGTCGCCGGTCAGCACGAAATTGCCGTCCGATCCGGCATTGCTGTCTTCGGGATAGTCGAGGTCGAGCACCGGCGTCCCGTCATAGACGCCGCAGCTGACCGCCGCGACCTGTGTCTCGATCGGATCCTCCTCGATCTTGCCCTCCGCCATCAGCTTGTCGACCGCGATGCGCAGCGCGACCCACGCGCCCGAGATGGAGGCGGTGCGGGTGCCGCCATCGGCCTGGATGACGTCGCAATCGACCGTGATCTGGCGCTCGCCGAGCTTTTCGAGATCGACGACCGCGCGCAGCGAGCGACCGATCAGGCGCTGGATTTCCTGCGTGCGCCCCGACTGCTTGCCGCGCGCCGCTTCGCGATTGCCGCGCGTGTGGGTCGATCCCGGCAGCATGCCATATTCGCCCGTGACCCAGCCTTTGCCCTGGCCGCGCAGCCACGGCGGCAAGCGATCTTCGACGCTGGCGGTCACGAGCACGCGCGTATCGCCGAAGCTGATGAGGCAGCTACCCGCCGCATGCTTGGTAAAGCCGGGCTCGATCGTGAGGGTACGTAGTTCGTCGGGGGCGCGGCCGGATGGGCGCATAAAAATCTCTCCTGGGTGCAACATGATTTGACGGGGGGACTAGCCGCGCTAGGCTCGCAAGGGAAGGGAGAGGCGTCATGGTGAGGAAACTTCTGGTCTTGGGGATGGCAGCCGCGTTGGCGGGATGCGTGGGCCTTCCGGGCAGCAAGGCCCCGGTCGAAACGATCCGCTACGTCACCGGACCGTGTCTTGGCCCATGCCCCGTTTATGTCGTGACTGCGGCTTCCGACGGCATCGGCGTCTATGACGGGCGCCAGAACGTGCTCGTCACAGGCAAGCGGACGTTCGCGATGAGCCAGGCCGAATGGGAGGCCTTCAAGGCCGCGCTCCAGCCCTATCGCCCGACCGGCAACATGGAATATCGCGGCGCCAACTGCACGACCATCGCTACCGACCTGCCCAGCGTCGAGGTCGCCTGGGGCGGCGACGGACAGCAGGACATTCTCCACGCCGATTTCGGGTGCGACATGGAGAAGAACCAGGCGATGTACAACGCACTCGCCGCCGCACCGCGCCACCTCCCGATCGACATCTTCGTGGGCAGGCGTTGAGCACCGGCACCGCGCTACCTACATAAGGCAGCGATGAGCGAGACGATCCCCGACCTGACCGACCGCATGCGCGAGATTTTCGCGCAGGTCGTCGAGGCGTATCTCGACAGCGGGCAGCCGGTCGGGTCGAAAGCGCTTGCCGGCAAGGTCCAGCTTTCGCCCGCGTCGATCCGCGGGGTGATGAGCCAGCTCGAGAGCCAAGGCCTGCTCACCCATCCGCATACCAGCGCGGGGCGTCTGCCGACCGAATTCGGCCTGCGCCTGTTCGTCGACGGCATCATGCAGGCGCGTATGCCGGGGAAGCGGACGCGAGAGACGATCGCGCGCGAGCTCGACGATCGTCCGGTCGAAGAAATGCTCGAGGCGGCGACGACGACCCTGTCGGGCCTGTCCGCCTGTGCTGGCGTTATCACCGCTCCGACGCAGGAGCTGCGCCTGCGCCAGCTCAGTTTCGTCCAGCTTGATGCCACGCGTGCGCTGGCAGTGCTGGTGGGCGAAGGCGGGGAGGTCGAGAATCGCATCCTCCCGATCACGCCCGGCATGTCGCCCATGGCGCTGGACGAGATCGCGAACTTCGTCTCCGCGCGCCTTGCGGGCCTGACCTTTGCCGAAGCCGGCCGACGGCTGGTCAGCGAGATCGAAAATCGCGAGCAGGCGCTCGACCAGGCGGCCGGGAAGCTGGTCGCGCAGGGGCTTGCCGAATGGCGCCGCGACGGAGACGAGCGCCCCGTGCTGATCGTGCGTGGGCAGGCCAACCTGCTCGACGAGACGGCGACCGCCGATCTCGAACGCGTGCGCCAGCTGCTCGACGAACTCGAAAACCGGCAGGAAATCGCCAATCTGCTCGGCGCCGCGCGTGAAGCGGAAGGCTGCCGTATCTTCATCGGGTCGGAAAACCGCATGTTCGCGCTTTCCGGCTCTTCGGTCATCGCCGCGCCCTATCGAGGGAGCGATGGCAAGGTCATCGGCGTTGTCGGGGTCATCGGCCCCACGCGCCTCAATTATGCGCGGGTGGTCCCGATGGTGGACTTTACCGCCGAAGCGCTTACGAGACGGATGCAATGACAGAAGAACATCACGAAGAAGCCGAGGAAATCCGCGAGGAAACAGCGGAGGAATCGCCCGAACTGGCCGAGCATGACCGCGTGGCCGAACTCGAATCGCAGCTGGAGGAAGCGCACCAGAAGGCGCTCTATGCCGCCGCGGAAGTCCAGAACGTCCGCCGCCGGCTGGAAAAAGAGAAGAGCGACGCCGCCTCCTATGCGTCGGCAGGATTCGCTCGCGAAATCCTGTCTGTGAGGGATCATCTCGAGCGCGCGCTGGGCCATGTGCCGGACGAGGCACGCGAGGGGCGTGCCGCCAATTTCATCGAGGGCATCGAGGCGACCCTGCGCGAGATGGATGCGATCTTCGAGCGACAGGGCATCACGCGCGTCGAAGCCAAAGGGCTCGAACTCGATCCCAATCTTCACCAGGCGATGGTCGAAATCCCGACCGAGGACGCCGAGCCCGGCACGATCGTCGAAGAGATGCAAGTCGGATACCGCCTTAAGGACCGGCTCCTGCGCCCCGCGCTCGTCGGCGTCGCGAAAAAGCCCTAGGCGCTTTCCCTGACCCCGGAACTTGTCACCAGCCTGACGCGCGTCGCCGACCTAATGGAAGGCGCGCGGCAGGACTGGTGGATCATCGGCTCAACTGCCGTCGCGTTGCACGGGCGTGACCCTGGCGGGATCGCCGATATCGACGTGATGCTGTCGGTCGAGGATGCCGAACGGCTGCTCGAGCCGCGCGCGATCCTGCCCGAGAACAAGCCGCCGCATCCGCAATTTCACAGCGCATGGTTTGCGCGCTGGGACGGCACGCCCGTGCCGGTGGAGTTCATGGCGGGCTTCAGCATGTATGAGGACGGCGATTGGCAGCGGGTGACACTGGAAACCCGACAGGAGATCGATCTCAACGGTCATCGCCTGTTCGTGCCGTCGGTGGACGAGTTGCGGTCGCTCTTCCTGCGCTTCGGACGCGGCAAGGATTTGCAGCGGGCAGCCTCGCTTTAGATGACGCTGCGCGCTTGCGTGGTTTCCTTGGTGGCAAGCGTGAAGCGGGGCTGGTCCTGCTCGCCGCCCATTGCGATCTGCGCTGCCAATCGTCCGAGTGACGGCCCATGCTTGAAACCATGTCCCGAGCCCGCGCCGACCAAGGTTACATTCGGATGGCCGGGATGCCGGTCGATCAGGAAATCGCCGTTGGAGCTATTCTCATACTGGCAGACGCGGGTCTCGAGCAATTGGGCGCCGCGCAGTGCCGGGAAGACGCGATCGCGGTAGGCGACGATCTCGGCTAGGCCCTCTTTGGTGACACGGCGCGGATTGGTGTCGGGGTCGACCTCCGGTCCATGATTATCGAAGCAGATCTTGGCTCCCCGCGCCTCGATGTCGGGGAAACCGTAATGGAGATCGCCACTCTCGAAATGCGCCCAACCGGGTAGGCGTTGCGGCGCGAAGCGATCATCGCCTTCCGGTGGTGCGAAGAAGAATACCTCCTGGCGCGATGTAACGATCCGGCGATCGAGAACGTCCGGAAAACCCTGTGGCAGCCATGGGCCGAGCGCATAGATGTAGGCATCACCTTCCACCCGTTCGCCGTCCATCAGGTCGACGCCAGGGAGCGGTGAGGGACCGCGCGGCATGGGAACCGGTTTGGCCTGTCCGCGACGCCAGACAAGCCCCTCCTTGACCATTTCGGCCACAAGGGTCTGGACCGAACGGCGCGCCATGATCGCCCCGAAGTCGGGCTCGAACATGCCGATCGCCACCCCGTCAAAGTCGATCATCGGATAGCGCCGCGCCATTTGCGCGGGCGTCAGAACTTGTGTCGGGAGCCCCATCTCGCGATGGACGCGGATCGTGTCGGTGAAATAGTCGATCTCTTCGTCGAAAAAGAACAGCACGCCGTGCGGGTGGAATAGGGGCAACGCGGCGCGGTCACTGAGTGCTTTCCAGTCCTTAAGGCTATCGAGCGCCATCTTCGCATAGATGGCGTCGGCACCGTAGCCCGCCCGTGTCATGCGCGTTTCACCGGCGCTTGAAGCTCGCGCGTTGGCGGGCCCATGCTTGTCGATCAGGGTGACCCGCATACCTGCGTCCATCAGAGCCCTGGCAGTCCATGTGCCGAAGACTCCCGCGCCCACGACCACCGCGTGCCCGTCGCTTCCCAAGCTTCGTGCACGAACGATCGAGGGGGCAAGCGCCCCCGCACCGATGCCGCCGAGAATCTGGCGGCGGGTCAGCGGCCAGGTATTCATGTGCTGACCGTAGCGCACGTCCAACGCAAAAGAGAAGGGCCGGGTCCTCACAGACCCGGCCCCCACTTCTTTTCGCGATGTACCGATTAGTCGTTACGGAAATCGCGCCGTAGCGTGATGCCGATCACGCGCGGTTGGCCGATGTTGTAGGCCCGGCGCGCGAGACCGCTCAGTTCGCGATCGAACGACAACAGCGGCGTCTTGTCGAAGATGTTGTTCGCGTAGAGCGACACTTCATATCCACGGTCGAGCCTCAGGCCGAACGACAGGTTCACCAATTCGTAGCTCGGCAGCGTCAGGTCGATCGTCTCGCTATCTGCAGTGGTCGCTCCACGATAATCGAAGAAGACTGGGAAGGTGCGCGGGTTGTCTTCCTGGTCGGTGGGTTGCGTCAGGCGCGAACCGACATGTTGGACGCTAGCCTGAACGAACCAGTCCGTGTTGCGATTGAGGCGACCCTCATAATAAGCGGTCGCCGCCATCTGGAATTTCGGCACGGTCGGAAGTCGGTTTCCGTCGCGAATACCGGTACGGGCCGCAAGGTCGCCCGGCAGGGTCGTGTCGAATTCCGCCTCGACGTAACTGCCCGATACGGACACGTCGAAGTTATCGGTGATCCGAGCCGCAAATTCGGCTTCAAGACCCATGGTGTGGGCCTTCTCAGCGTTGAAAACGACGCGGCTCGAACACGTACCGGCGTCGACAGTCGTCTGCAGGTTCGAGATGTCGGAATAGAACGCTGCGGCGTTGAACGTGATGCGGCGGGTCGAATATTTCGCGCCCGCTTCATAGTTCCAAAGCGTCTCGTCATCGTAGGTCTGGAAGCCCCCGAACGCAGCGAGATCCTCATCTTCGCAGAGCGGTACGTTCAGTGGATCGTTGACGCCACCGAGACGGAAGCCCTTCGAAGCCTGAAGGTTCAGGTTGAGATCCGGCGTTGCCTCATAGGTCACGATGAGACGCGGCGAGAAGCCGTCTGAAGAGGTGGAATCCCCGATAAAGGTATCAACGCCCGAGAAGACGCCACCCGAGACAAAGTCACGTTCCTCTTCGAAGTCGTAATACCGACCACCAGCGGTGACAATCACGGGGCCGAAGGCATAGCTCGCCTCTCCGAACAACGCATACTGGGTGAAGTCGTAGGTGAGGTTCGCGGCATATGGGCTGTCCATGATGTACGGGAAACCCGAGAAGCTGCCTTCGGAAGCGCCAGCTCCAAGCGCTGCATCCACGATCGCGTCATAACCTTCCGTTGGTAGGCGTTGCGTATAAGCGCGATCGACCTTCGAGTAGAATCCTCCGATGACCCATTGCAGCGGACCGAAGCCCGTCGAACCGAGGCGGACCTCTTGCGTAAACTGCTCGAGATCCGTCGTGTCGACGAGGTTCGAAGGAATGTCCACCGTGTCTAGATCGAGACCAAGGATCGCACCGCTGACGGAGCCGGTAAGCGCTGACGCGTCACGCGAAACCACGATGTCTCGTTCAGTGTAGCTCGAAACGCTGGTCAACTCGACGCCGCCGAGGTCGTAGCTGGCCGTCAAGTCGATGATCATCGTTTCATCATCGAACCCTTCCTGTAGCAGCAAATACTGCTCGCGTTCACGAAGTCCGCCCCCGGTAAACTGGTTGTCGAAGATGATAAAATCGTCCTGACGGTTGAAACCGTTGGTCGAAATGTCCTGATACACGATGCGCGGTGTCAGGTTCAGACCTTCGGTGGGCTCCAAGAGGAACGACATACGGCCGCCAATACGCTGGCCATCATTCGTACTCTTACGACCAGCCGGACCGACATCATCAATGAACCCCGGGAAGTGGGTGAAGTAGCCAACGAATCGTCCTGCGGCATGGTCGCCGAGATCCATGTTCACCATGCCCTTGAGGCTACCGCCAAAGTCGTCTTCTGCGGCCATGTTGGCGTTGATTTCGAAGCTTGCAGCATTCACCCCGATCTCGGGCTGGTTTGTAATGTAGCGAAGCGTTCCGCCGACACTACCCGAACCGAAGAGCGTGCCCTGCGGTCCGCGAAGCGTCTCGATACGGTTGAGGTCGTAGAGGTCGACGTCGGGGGTGAACAGCGAGAGCGAGATGACGCTTTCGTCGAGATAGACGCCAACCTGTTCCTTCACGCCCGGCTGGTCGCGGACGATCTGCCCCGCGGACACGCCGCGAACCGAGACTTGGCTCTGCCCCGGCCCGAGGTTTTGCACGGTGAGACCAGCGATATTTCTCGATAGTTCTTCGGCATTTGCTGCGTTCGAGCGCTGGATGTCTTCTTGCGTCTGGGCGTTGATCGAGAAGGGGACGTCCTGAACGGTCGAGGCGCGCTTGGTCGCGGTCACGACGATTACGTCCTCGTTCGTCTCCGGCTGGACGTTGGCAGCCTGGGCTTCCTGCTCTTCGGTGGACTGGGCGAAAGCCGGCTGCACCATGAGCGCGGCACCCGCGGCTCCGACCAGCAATTTGGCGGCAAAAGCTTCACGACGTTGCATGTGAACCCCCTTTGGTTGTGTGCGTATCACGAGAGAGGGTGAATCATTCGCCCGCCCCCGGAAAGGAAAAAAGCTTAACCCTCTTTGCTTCCAATGGCGAGCGTGACTTTTGGGTGACAGTAGATTTTCGCTGGAAATCAGGCGTTTTCAGTGTCTTGGGCGAAAGGCAGGAGGCTAGCTTCGGGCGTCTCGGCCACCGCGCCCTTTCGTCGTGCGATGAACGCCCTACGCACGATTTCCGCCTGTTGCTCGAGTCCATAGCGCGGAAAGGATTTTCCGGGTTTCAGCGCATAGCCGTAGCGACAGAAAGGGTGACGCATCAGCGGCAGGTACCATTTGCCGCCCTTCTGCGCCTGCCAGACATGGGTCATCTCGTGGATGAAAAGTCCCTGGAGCGGGAGTGTGGCCTGACTGAAATCCTCCCGGTAGGCCATTGATTTGGGATGGAAATGAATGTTGCCCGATGGGGCCATGACGATCCCGCGCGGTTGGAACGGCCACCATTTGCCAAGCACGATCTCGACCGCGTCATAGTCGATGGCATTCCCGAAGACGCTGCGCGCCATCTCGATCTCGCCGGGGGTGAGGGGGCGCCGTTGCGACATCCCGCGACGCTAGGGAATCCGCGCCATGCTGTCGACAGGCTTGCCCAACGCTGCGCGTAACGCTAGGGCAGCGTCAAATTCTAACGAAAGGGAATATTTCTATGAGCGAGACCGCAGATCGGGTGAAGAAGATCGTAGTCGACCATCTCGGCGTCGATGCCGACAAGGTGACCGAAGATGCGAGCTTCATCGACGACCTGGGCGCGGACAGCCTCGACATCGTCGAGCTGGTGATGGCGTTCGAAGAAGAATTCGGCGTGGAAATCCCCGACGATGCCGCCGAGAAGATCACGACCGTCAAGGACGCGATCCAGTATATCGAGAACAACAAGGGCTAACGCCTTTGACCCTTTGCCCGGAGCTTGTCGAAGGGCCGTCCCGTTCGGGGCGCGGGGAAATCGACAGGCTCGGCCCGTAAGGGCTGGGCCTTTCGTGTTTTTAGGAGTGACAAGATGCGTCGTGTCGTTGTGACAGGCCTCGGACTGGTAACGCCGCTTGGCGGCGATGTCGAAACCAGCTGGAAGAACATCCTCGCCTCGAAATCGGGTGCGGGTCCGATCACCAAATTCGATACCGAAGGGCACAAGTGCACCATCGCGTGCGAAGTGAAGCCCAAGGATCACGAATATGGCTTCGACCCCGACAAGCGCGTCGACCACAAGGTCCAGCGTCAGGTCGATCCGTTCATCGTCTACGGCATCGATGCCGCGGGCCAGGCCATCGAAGACGCCGGCCTCGAAGACATGAGCGAAGAAATGAAGCTACGCGCGGGCTGTTCGATCGGCTCGGGCATCGGCGGGCTGCCGGGCATCGAGAGCGAAAGCCTCGTGCTTGAAAATCGCGGCCCCGGCCGTGTTTCGCCGCACTTCGTGCATGGCCGTCTCATCAACCTCATCTCGGGCCAGGTCTCGATTAAATACGGGCTGAAAGGTCCGAACCACGCGGTCGTCACTGCCTGCTCGACCGGCGCGCACTCGATCGGCGACGCCGCGCGCATGATCAAGGACGGCGATGCCGACATCATGCTCGCTGGCGGCGCGGAAGCGACCGTCTGCCCGATCGGCGTAGCCGGCTTCGCGCAGGCGCGCGCCCTCAACTCCAGCTATAACGATCGCCCCGAACAGGCCTCGCGTCCCTACGACAAGGACCGCGACGGATTCGTCATGGGCGAGGGCGCAGGCGTCGTCGTGCTCGAGGAATATGAGCACGCCAAGGCGCGCGGCGCGAAAATCTATGCCGAGGTCGTCGGCTATGGTCTTTCGGGCGATGCCTATCATGTCACCGCCCCCCACCCCGATGGCGACGGTGCATTCCGTTCGATGAAGGCCGCGCTCGACAAGGCCGGCATGGAGCCGGGCGACATCGACTACATCAACGCGCACGGTACCTCGACCATGGCCGACACGATCGAACTCGGTGCGGTCCGTCGCCTGTTCGGTGACGATATTGGCGGCGCATCGATGAGCTCGACCAAGTCGGCGATCGGGCACTTGCTGGGCGGCGCGGGCGCGGTGGAGAGCATCTTCTGCATCCTCGCCATTCGCGACCAGATCGTGCCCCCGACGCTCAACCTCGACAATCCCGACGAGGGGACCGAGGGCGTCGATCTCGTCCCGCACAAGCCGCGCGAGCGCGAGGTGCGCGCGGTGCTCAACAACAGCTTCGGCTTTGGCGGGACCAACGCCTCGCTGATCATGAAAAAGGTCTAGGGCGGGCGCCGTGAGGAAGTTCGTCTTCCTCCTCCTCGTTTTCGGCGCACTGGCCGGGGCGATGTTCGTCGCGCCGTGGTGGGGCGCGGGACCGTCCGATGAGGATGGCAGCGTCGTCGTCACGCCCGGAACGAGCGTGGCCGCGCTCGGGGCGCAATTGGAAGAGCAGGGCCTGATCGACCTGTCGCCCGAGCGCTGGAGCCTGCTCGCACGCGTGTTCGGCGGCAGCGATCCCATCAAGGTCGGCGAGTTCGAAGTACCCGCAGCCGCAAGTCCCGCCGACATCATGGACATCGTGCAGCACGGACGACCACTGCAGCGCTTCGTGACGATCCCCGAGGGTCTTCCCTCGATCCTCGTCAAGGAGCGCATCGACGCGCTGGAACAGCTGACCGGCGAAACGCCCTTGCCCGAAGAAGGCAGCATCCTGCCGCAGACCTACGACTATCAGCGTGGCGAGACCCGGGCAGCGCTCATCGCGCGCATGCAGGCGGCAATGGAAGAAGCGCTTGCCAAGGCGTGGGAAGAACGCAGCGAGCGCGCGGTCGTCAACACGCCCGAAGAAGCCATCATCCTTGCCTCGATCGTCGAGAAGGAAACCGCGCTGCCCGAGGAACGGCGTATGGTAGCGGGGGTGATGTCCAACCGCGTCCGGTTGGGCATGATGCTCGGCGCCGATGCGACGACCATCTATCCGATCACCAAGGGCAAGCCGCTCGGTCGGCTGATCCGGCGCAGCGAGCTGGACGATCCCAATCCCTACAATACGCGCGCCATTAGCGGCCTGCCGATCGGCCCGATCACCAATCCGGGAATCGAGTCGATCCGCGCGGTCCTCGATCCGGCGGACACGGACGCGCTCTATTACGTGGCGGATGGCAGTGGCGGGCACGTCTTCGCCAAGACGCTGTCCGAACATAATGAAAATGCCGCGCGATGGCGGCAGATCAGGCGAGAGCGAGGTGAGCTTTAGGCGAGGACGCTGACCGGCACGTAGCCGACCAGACGGTCTTCACCGCCATAGCCCCACGCCCAGTCGCCGCGGCTATCGAGCAGCGCGAACGTCGCGCCTTCACCCAACTGGCAGATCACCTCGGCGCTCGCGTCGGCCTCTTTCGTCAAGGGCGAAGCTTTGCTGAGCGTGCGCGCAACCGGCGCGGCATAATGTGGACTGATCACCTTTCCCGCGAGCGCGACGTCGGCGAGATCTTCGCGCCAGGCATGGGTCTGCGGATCGGGCGGATCGCCCGCGTCGGCGAGCGCGAACTGGAAATGGGCGGGGTCGCGACCCTGCAAGTCAGCCGATGAAGGCAGGCTCGCGTTGCCGTTCGTTGCTGCTCCGGTCGTAACGGCCGTTCGCGCTTCCGTTTCCGGCCGGCCGGAGGAGTCGTTCGAATTGGTCAAGAAACTGCTGCCCGTCCTCGGTCTTCACGATGAAGATGTTTCGGCGATCGTCCTGATCGCGTTCGCGGCGCAGATAGCCGTAACCACCAAGCGTATTCAAGGCCCTCGTGACGACCGGCTTCGACACGTCGAGTGTCTTGGCAAGACCGCGCACGGTGTGCGGACCGGGATTCATGTAGACCTGCATGAGGATGGCCATCTGGCGGTTGGTGAGGTCAGGGCTACCCGACCGGACATATCCCGTCAGCGCACGCATCCACTGGGCCAGCGAAAGATCTTCCATCGCTTCCTCTTCAGTTCACGTCGCGTATGCTCAATTAACCCCCTAAACTGCGGATCGTTGCGGGCTTGGCGCAATTTGGACGAAAAAAACCAACGGCTTAGCGACGAAGCGTCGGGATGCCGACTCTAACTACCGACTAAAGCCCGTAGCGCTCTTCCAGCATCGCCCAGGCCGCGCGCAGGCCATAGGCCTCGCCGCCTTTAGGACGTCCCGGCTGGGTCGACGGCGACCAGCCATAGGTGTCGAAATGCACCCAAGGCGTTTCGGCCGGCACGAACTTGCGCAGGAACAGGGCGGCGGTGATGCATCCCGCGAAGGCGCTCGACGCGCTATTTGCCATGTCCGCAATGTCCGACTTGAGCATCTTGTCGTAACCATCCCAAAGCGGCATCCGCCACACCGGATCGCCCTCCGCCTTCGCGCCTTCTTCGAGCGCGCCGGCCAGTTCGTCGTCATTGACGAACATCGGCGGCAGGTCGGGACCGAGCGCCACGCGCGCCGCGCCCGTCAGCGTCGCATAGTCGATGATAAGGCCCGCCTCGTCCTCGCCAGCCTTGGCAAGCGCGTCGCCCAGGATCAGCCGCCCTTCGGCGTCGGTATTGTCGATCTCGACTGAAATACCCTTGCGGCTGTCGATGACGTCGCCCGGCCGCAGCGCGCGTCCGTCGATGGCATTCTCGACCGTGGGGATGAGGAGGTGTAGGCGGACCTTGAGCCCGAGCTTCATGACGAGCGAGGCGAGGGCGATCGCGTGCGCCGCGCCACCCATATCCTTTTTCATGATGCGCATGCCCTTGGCGCCCTTGATGTCGAGCCCGCCGCTGTCGAACACCACCCCCTTGCCGACGATGGCGAGGCGCGGATGGTCCTTGTTGCCCCATTCTAGCTCCACAAGCCGCGGCTCGCGCCCTTCGGCGGCGGCTTTACCGACCGCGTAGATCATCGGATACTCGTCGGCAAAACCGTCACCCATGTGGGTGGTGACCTCAGCCTTGTATTCGTTCGCCAGTTCCTCGATCGCCCGTTGCAGGTCGGCGGGGCCGAGATCTTCGGCGGTCGTGTTGATCAGGTCGCGCACCATGATGGTGGCCTCGGCCAGCGCGACGGTGCGATCGATCCGCGCCGCCTTGCCGGTCAGCAGGACGCGCGGGCCGGCATCTTCGGGCTTTTGCGAGAGATAGCGGTCGAACCGGTGCTGCCCGAGCAGCCAGCCGAGCTTGGCGGGGCCGGGTTCGAGATCGTTAGCGAGGCGATAGGTGCCGGCGGGCAGGACCTCGCCCAGCTTGGAAAGGCACCAGGGAGATAATTCGTCGACATTGGCGACGGTCGACACGACCGACCAGTCCTCGTCATTCTCGCCCGGCAGGATCATCGAGGCGTAGCCCGACTTGCCATCGTAACGCCGCGCATCGAGCAGGTTGCGAATGGCCGGCGACTGGCCCTTTCGCCATTCGGCAAAGCTTTTTTCGTCGACAAGATGGATGGTCGTAGCGGCTTGGCCGGTATCGGGCTGCAGGCGGTCGGAAAGATCGGTCATATCGTCTCAATGAACGGCACGAACTTTCGGTTCAACCGCGAAATGGGTGGCGACCCGCCCGCATGGGGCCACCCAATCGTGCTTACTTGTCGCGCAGCCCTTCCAACTGACCGCGAACGGCGCCCGCGGGATTACCGGCGCTGTGGACGTTGACGTAATATCCCGACGGATTGCGGAGGATCGCGGTGATGCGCGAACGCATGTCCTCGACGCATTTCTCGGTCATGCCGTCATGGCTCGCATCGACTTGGAGGCTGATGGCGATACCGCCGGCCTGGCCTTCCTCGCCGACATGGATATGCGCGGCATTCACGCCTTCGACGTTCATTGTCATCAGCGTGTAGCAGACCTCGCCCTGACCCGGATTTAGGCGCATCTGGATCATTCCGGTGCCATCGGGATCACCGGGGCCTGGCACCTCGGCAGCACCGGTCAGCGAGGCTTCGAGCTTGGCGCCGCCGCCGCCCGGATGGTCTGCGAACGCGGCCAGGGAAATGGCCAATATGGGCGTTATCGCCAGTCCTAACATATTGCTATTCATGGGGTTTCTCCCTGTCGGCTTCCGGGAGTGGAAGCGGCGGCTTTTACCATATCGCCCGTGGACTGTCGAAAACCGATCCTGTCATTGTCCCAACCGGCCTTTCAGGATCGAGACAAGGACATGGCTCTAGCTTGTCGCCCGAACGCTGGGAGAATCATGGTGTGGAAATCAGTGAGCCTGTCTGCCGTGCTGGCGTTGTCGCTTATCCCGGCGACCGCACAGGGCTGGAGCAGCGCTTCATCGAACCAAGCGCGCGCGGCTTCGTGCAATATCGCACCCGGCAGCGCGCGCGACACGTGGCACTTCTTTTCCGGTTGCACGCGCTCGATGCGCAACGGGTGGCGGCAACGCGCCAACGATCCCGCCCGGCTGGCGCCTTACGCCGCGAGCGTGCGAGCGCAAATCGTCGAGGCGATGAGCCGCAACGACGTCGCCTTCATCGCGCCCGGCGGAACGCGCCGAGGAAGCGCGGGGCTCGCGCGATTCGAGAGCGACCTGGCGGCGGGACGCGATAGCGATACGCGGTTGGCAGAGGTCAATCGGCTGGGCGAACCCTATAGCGGCATGGGGCAGACCGGCCTCGCTTATTTCATCCTGCAATTTTCGCGACTGGCCGAACAGGCGAGCTATCGCGGGCACGAGGACGACGCCGCGCTCTATCGTGCGCTCGGCGAGGCGATGCTGCGAACCGTGGTCACCGACGGGCGACAGGGCGGGCTGGCCACCGTTTCGAATTGTCGCGGCAGCGGGCGCAGCTGTGCCTTCTTCCATTCGGTTACGCGCAAGGACCGCCCTGCGGACTTCGGCGCGACGCTCAACCAGAAGCTGCACGTCCTGCGCGATCTGGGGCTGATTTCCGAACTCTATCGCCGCAATGGTTGGCGCGAACCGTTCGACATGGATCGCGCGATCGCGGAAGGCCTCAACCAGCTTTTCGCGCAAGGTCCGCGCCAGCGCGTGGGCGACGAGCCGTCCTTCGCCGACTATCTCGCGCCGCCCGTCGGACGCGATCGGGTGCAGTGGCTCTATTACGGGTACAATGCCGAGCGGGCGCCGGGCGAGGGCGGCTATTTCCTTCCGCGCGCGGGCAAGAATTGCAATTACCAGGTGCACAGTCTCGGGCTGATCGCGCGGATCCTCGAGGACGCGCAGAAGACGCGGCGCTGGCCGGTGCGCGAAGCGCTGTCATGCGACGGCGCGCTTGCCAAGGCCTATCGCGCCACGCGCGTGCGGCTGACCGTGAAGCAGAAGTCGCGCTGGTCCGACGGCTCGACGCGCTTCAACACGGTTTGCGAACCGGACGAAGCCACCAAGTTCGCCGCGATGCAGCGCGATTTCTACAATCAGGCGTTCGCCGGCTGCGGCCGCTAGGCAAGCGGCGCGCCGAAGAGATCATGCTCGTCGGCGTCCTCGATCTCGACGCGGGCGAAGTCGCCAGCCTTGAGGTGGCCCGCGTCGCGTAGGTGGACTTCGCCATCGATTTCGGGCGCGTCGGCCTTGGAGCGGCCGGTCGCTCCGCCGGTTTCCTCGTCGACCGCGTCGATGACGACGTCGATCGTCTTGCCGATTTTCGCCTGCAGCTTGGCGGCCGAAATTTCGGCGCAGTGCTGCATGATGCGCTGGTAGCGTTCTTCCTTGATTTCTTCGGGCACCGCGCCCGGCAGGTCGTTCGCGGCCGCGCCCTCGACGGGTTCGAAGCGGAAGGCACCGACGCGATCGAGCTGGGCTTCGGTGAGCCAGTCGAGAAGATATTGAAAGTCTTCCTCGGTCTCGCCCGGGAAGCCGACGACGAAGCTCGAACGCACCGCGATGTCGGGACAGATGTCGCGCCACTTTTTAAGGCGCTCAAGCACCTTCGCCTCGTTGGCGGGGCGGCGCATGGCTTTGAGCACCTTGGGGCTGGCGTGCTGGAAGGGGATGTCGAGATAGGGGGTCAGCTTGCCCTCGGCCATCAGCGGGATGACCTTGTCGACATAGGGGTAGGGGTAGACGTAATGCAGGCGGACCCAGGGCTGCTCGCCCTCGGGCGTGCGCAGTTCGCCGAGCGCGGCGGCAAGATCGACCATGTGCGCGCGGCGATCCTCGCCCCGCCACGGCCACGCGGCATGCTTGAGGTCGAGGCCGTAGGCGCTTGTGTCCTGACTGATGATCAGCAGTTCCTTGGTGCCACCCGCGACCAGCTTTTCGGCTTCGCGCAGGACAGCGTCGGGGCGGCGGCTGACGAGGTCGCCGCGCAGGCTCGGGATGATGCAGAAGGCGCAACGGTGATTGCAGCCCTCGGAGATCTTCACATAGCTGTAGTGCTTGGGCGTCAGCTTGACGTCGGGCTGCGGGACCAGGTCGACATAAGGCGACAGCGCGGGCGGGACGGCGTCATGGACGGCTTCGACCACCTGCTCATACTGCTGCGGACCGGTAATCGCGAGCACCTTGGGGAATTTCTCGCGGATCAGGTCGGCCTCGTCGCCCATGCAGCCGGTGACGACCACGCGGCCGTTTTCCGCCATCGCCTCGCCGATCGCCTCGAGCGATTCTTCCTTCGCGCTGTCGAGGAAGCCGCACGTGTTGACGAGCACGACGTCGGCCCCGTCATAGTCGGGGCTCATCTGGTAGCCGTCGGCGCGCAGCTTGGTCAGGATGCGTTCGGAGTCGACCAAAGCCTTGGGACAGCCGAGCGAAACCATGCCCACGCGGGGCGGATTGGGAATTTTCGTTGCCATGATTGCGCGCGCCTTTAGCGCCCAATCGCGGCTAAATCTAGGCGAATGAAGCGGTTAGGCCGGGGGGCAGGGCGGGAAGGCATGGCCCGGAATGATCTCGATGATGCGGTCGCCCGCCTCCAGCTTCTTCGCGCCGTCCTGCCAGAAACCGATCGGCTTGCCGTCGCGAAGAATGCGGACGCCGAGCCCGACGGCGACCTCGGCGAGCGATTTGCCGACCTCGAAATTCTCGATCACCCGCTCGTGCAAGCGCACACGGCCCGTCGCCGAGGCCAGGTCGGCGAGATAGTCGGAAATGCCCGCGCCATGCGCCGAACCGGCAAGCAGAAGCCCTGCGAAGCTGACCGGGTTGATGACCGTCGTGGCCCCCGCGGCGCGCGCGGGAAACTCGTTATCCTCAGCGCGCACGGCAAGGCTGATCGGCAGGTCGGGGCACAGGTGCCGCGCGGTCAGGCAGATCAGGATCGACGTGTCGTCGCGGCCGGCCGAGATGATCATCGTCGCCGCCTGGCGGATGCGCACCGCCTCCAGCGTTTCGTCGCGCGTCGCGTCGGCCTGCATAATGATGCAGCCCATGCGCTCGGCCTTGGCGAGGCTTTCGGTATTCTGGTCGATGACGACGATCTTGCGCGGGTCTTCGCCGCGCGCGACCAGTTCGTGCACGGCCTCGGAACCCGAAGTCCCGAAACCCGCGACCACGATATGGTCTTCAAGGGTGCGTTGCAGTCGGCGCATGATCCACTTGTCCCAGCTTCTCTTGATCACGAACGAATAGGCGGTGCCGGCAAGGATCAAGATGAAGAAGATCCGCGCCGGCGTCACCACGAGCGCGTCGAACAGTCGTGCGCGCTCGGTCACGGGGACGATATCGCCATAGCCCGTGGTGGTCGCCGAGATCATGGTGAAATAGATGACGTCGGCGAAGCTCATCTCGCCGTCGACATTGTCGACGAAGGCATCGCGCTCGATCCAGTGAACCAGGATGATCACCGCGAGCAGGGCCAGCAGCAGCAAAAAGCGGATCGCGAGCTGGGCACCAACGCTCAGCGGCGATTTCTGCTTGAGGAGTGCGATCTGTGGCGGACGCCGTCGTTCCATGGCTTAATGCCCTAGACCGTTTGTAGCGGAAGGCAAGCTTCGACGGCCTGCATCACGCGTCGATGGCGTCCTCTTCCAACCCTGCCGCATTGGCCTGGATGAACTGGAAGCGGTGTTCGGCATTCTTGCCCATCAGCTTGTCGACCAGTTCCTTGACCTGGTGACGGTCCTGATATTCGGGCGGGAGGGTGATGCGAATGAGGCTGCGCGTCTCGGGGTCCATCGTGGTTTCCTTGAGCTGCCCCGGGTTCATCTCGCCGAGACCCTTGAAGCGCGAGACCTCGACCTTCTTGCCCTTGAATTCCTTGGCCTCCAGCTCGGCGCGATGCGCATCGTCGCGCGCGTAGAGCGACTTGCCCCCGGCGCTCAAGCGATAGAGCGGCGGCTGCGCGAGGTAGAGATGCCCGCCCAGCACCAGCTCGGGCATTTCCTGGAAAAAGAAGGTCATCAGCAGCGTCGCGATATGCGCGCCGTCGACGTCGGCGTCGGTCATGATGATGATCTTGTCGTACCGAAGCGCGTCCTCGTCATACTGGTCGCGCATCCCGCAACCCAGCGCGAGCGAAAGGTCGGCAATTTCCTGGTTGGCGCGGATCTTGTCGCGCGTCGCGCTGGCGACGTTCAAAATCTTGCCGCGGATGGGCAGGATTGCCTGCGTCTTGCGATTGCGCGCCTGTTTGGCGCTCCCGCCCGCGCTGTCGCCCTCGACGATGAACAGCTCGGTATCGTTGTCGTTGTTCGAACAGTCGGTGAGCTTGCCGGGCAGGCGGAGTTTCTTCGCGCTGGTCGCGGTCTTGCGCTTCACCTCGCGCTCGGCTTTGCGCTTCAGCCGCTCGTCCATCCGCTCGATGATCGCGCCCAGGAGCGCGCGGCCGCGGTCCATATTGTCGGCGAGATAATGGTCAAAATGATCGCGCACCGCAGTCTCGACGAAGCGGGTGGCTTCGCGGCTCGTCAGGCGGTCCTTGGTCTGCGACTGGAAGTGCGGGTTGCGGATGAAGACGCTCAGCATCGCCTCGATCCCGCCGAACACGTCGTCGGCAGTAATCTTGGCCGCCTTCTTGTCGCCGATCAGCTCGCCGAACCCGCGAAGCCCCTTGGTCAGCGCATTACGCAGTCCCGCCTCGTGCGTCCCGCCGTCGGGCGTCGGGATGGTGTTGCAGTAATAGCTTTGCGAGCCTTCCGACCAGACCGGCCAGGCGACCGCCCATTCGACCTTGCCTTCGCCGTCGGGAAAATCCTGGGTGCCGGTGAAGGGCGGAGTGGTGATACAGTTGCGGCCTTCGAGCTGCTCCTCGAGATGGTCGGCAAGTCCGCTATCGAACTTGAAGGTCGCGGTTTCGGGCACTGCTTCGCTGGCGAGTGACGGCGCGCATTTCCAGCGAATCTCTACGCCCGCGAACAGATAGGCCTTCGATCGCGCCAGCTTGTAGAGCCGCTCGGGATTGAACTTGGCATCCTTGCCGAAAATTTCGGGGTCGGGGGTGAAGGTGATGGTCGTGCCGCGCCGGTTGGGCGTCGTGCCGACCTCTTCCAGCTTGCTCGTCGCATGGCCGCGCGCAAAGCTCTGGCGATAGACCTTCTTGTCGCGCGCGACTTCGACGATCGTCTCGGTCGACAGGGCATTGACGACGCTGACGCCGACACCGTGCAGGCCGCCCGACGTGGCGTAGGCCTTGCCCTCGAACTTCCCGCCCGAATGAAGCGTGGTCATGATGACCTCGAGCGCCGACTTGTCCTTATATTTGGGATGCGGATCGACCGGGATGCCGCGCCCGTTGTCGACCACGGTCAGGCGATTGCCTTCCTCCAGCGTGATTTCGATCCGGCTGGCATGCCCTGCGACCGCCTCGTCCATCGAGTTGTCGATAACTTCGGCCGCAAGGTGATGGAGCGCACGCGCGTCGGTTCCGCCGATATACATGCCGGGGCGGCGACGTACGGGCTCGAGACCCTCGAGCACCTCGATGGCGCTGGCGTCATAGTCTTCGGCGGTGGCGGGAGATTTGGAATCGAAAAGATCGTCGGACATTTGATGATAGCTATAGGCGGGGCGTCACCATGTGCAAAGCGAGAGATTAAGCCTTCTACGCGACCCTAGATTGCGCGGTGCGATAACCTGCAAATTTTTTTCGACGACTCGTGTCCCAAACCCTTGAAAACAAGTGACGAAAAACCAGATCGCGCGTGCCGGACGCCTTCGGGGCCCGGTGACGGGTGGATCGGCTTTCACTCGCAGGCCTTTCCTCCCGCCATGTTGCTCAAATCAGGAGGACACAACCATGCGTAGTGCATTTGATTTTTCGCCTTATCGTCGTTCGACCATCGGGTTCGACCGGCTGTTCGACCTGCTGGAGAACAGCAGCAGCGAAACCAACGAAAACTTCCCGCCTTTCGACCTCGTGAAGGTTCGCGATGACGAATATCGCATCGACCTCGCGCTTGCCGGATTCCGTCGCGATGACCTCGAAATCACCGCGCAGCAGAACCAGCTGGTGGTGAAGGGCAAGAAGGCGGCCGACGAAGGCCACGACTATATCCATCGCGGCATCGCGCTGCGTGGGTTCGAGCGCCGCTTCGGACTTGCCGACCATGTCCAGGTGACCGACGCCGACATGGACAACGGCATCCTGTCCATCTCGCTCAAGCGCGAGATTCCCGAGGCGATGAAGCCCAAGACCATCGAGATCGGTGGGGGCGAACGCCGCACCGAGACCAAACAGATCGAGGCGTCGTCGAAGGAAACCGAAGACGCCTAAAGGGCGCGACTAGGATTGGGGCTCCGGAGGCATCGGCTTCCGGGGCCCTTTTTCTTGCCCGTGGCCGCACGACCCGAGAAAGTGTATAGGACCCGCAGTTGCGTACCTGACATCAACTGCAGGGGGCATTTCATGAAAATTCGCTATCTGATGATCGCAGGCGCTGCATGCGTACCGACATGCGGCTGGGCGCAGGATGCCGACAGCCAAGCACTGATCGACAGCGCGCTGTCGGCCGGACCGCCATCGGTTACCGATGCGGCGACCGTGGTGGACGCGGACGGCAATGTGCTTCGCGAGGGAAGCAATGGCTGGACCTGCCTGCCCGAGGGGCAGATGGGCGCCATGTGCAACGATGCGGTCTGGATGGAGGCGTTGGGCGCAATGATGGCCGGCGAACCCTTCCCTACCGGCAAGTTCGGCGTGTCCTACATGCTGGCAGGTGAGGGCGACACGTCGGGCGTAAGCAATCTCGATCCCACTGCGACCGAGCCGACCGAGGACAATATGTGGATCAAGGACGGGCCGCACATGATGATCATCCTGCCCGACCCTGCCATGTATGCGGACATGACCAACGACACCGCCGCGCCGGTCTACGTCATGTGGAAGGATACGCCCTACGCGCACCTGATGGTCCGGATCGAGGAAGCCGACTACGGCGACTGAGCCTTAATCTTGCTCGGCGTTTTCGATCCGTGCGCGTCCACGAAGATAAGCTTCTCGCAGTTCGCGACGATCAAAGATGAGCGCGCGCTCGACTTCATCCGCCTCGGCTTCGAAGCGGCGCGCGAGCATCCCGAGGACGCTCCACTGACGATAGGCCCTCCAAGCGAAGAATACCCCGACTCCGATTGAAGGGCCAAGCAAAAAGGCGAGCCATGGGTTCACGCTAACTTTCCCGGGGCGTCGCGCTCGCGCTTGGCGTGAAGCACGCCAATCAGTTCGTAGAGCTCAGCCTTGGTGAACGCTTCGGGGGATCGACTTGGCGGCAGGCAAGAGTCGACGCGAAATGCGCGCTCGTGCCATTCGGGAATGAGGTCGGCGATAAGGTGGGGGCGAATTCGGCCATAGCGTTCGAAGTCTTGCAACATGACCTGCGTGAGCTTTAGCGTTTGATCTTCCCACTCGGCCCGCTCCTGTACAAGAAGCTCGGCGCTGCGCGCGCGCGTTTTCTCGTCAGCCTCGATGAGCGGGCACTCCAGCAGGACGCGGTAGTCGGGGCGCGCGGCGAACATGCCTTCGGGGCCGGAAATTGTCTCGCCGCCTGCGTGCAGTGCGCATTTGAAGGGAAGTCCGTACTTTGCCGCCGCCAGCGCGACTGCCTCGATAAAGCGCAGCACGACAAGATGCGAGATGAGGATACGGGTTTGGCGTTTATGCTCGTCGAAGCGCTGCCCGACTTTCTGCTGGAAGGTTTCAGCGCACATGAGAAGCGGGTCGATCGGATCGTATCTTAGGAATTGGCCGAACCTCGCGACATGGTCCCTTGAACCTGAACGCTGGCGGTCGGGGTTCGACGTCTTGGGCGCGGCAGCGGGGTAGGTTTCGAGACGATCGTAGGTTCGCACGATCAGGCTACGTTGGCTTGGCGCATTGGACAGGCTGAGACCGACCCCGAGCAAGGCCGTCTCGCCGAGGCTGCTTCGAGCCGCGATTGCGTCCGCGCAAATTGCGCCCCAGTCGAGTGAGCCCGCTCGCGCTGTTTCGTCGGCAGCAAGTAACTCAGGCGTCGCAAGCGGTGCCAATTGCGACAACACGACCTCCAACGCGGCATCCAGTCCCTCCTCTCGAAGGACTGGACGGAGATCGCCTTCAAATCGGTCGATGTCGGTCCCGACAAGCAGCGGTGACTTTGGAGGCGATCCCGAGAAGTCGGCCAGGGCCAATCGCGATACGCTACCGGACGTCATGCCGCTGGTCGTAGGCTCCTAGCGAACCCGCGGGCCGCCGAAGGGCAGCGGGGGCGGGGGCTTGCGGTCGCGGCGGGGTAGCTGGGCCTGGTAGGCGACGCCGCAATGCTCGACGCAATAGGGGAAGCCCGGATTGCTCGGCTGGCCGCAGAAGTGGAAGTCGGGCTCGCCCGGATGCCCCATCGGCCAACGGCAAATGCGCTCGTTGAGGTCGAGCAGGCTGGTCTTGTCGGCCACTTCCTCGCTCGGCTTGGCCGGAATGAGGCGGCGCGGGGGCGCGGGCGGGATCGGGGCCTGCGTATCGGACGGACCCTGGCGGATGAAGCCGCCCGGACCCACGCTGCGATACTGCAAATTGTCCTTCTTGCCGTCGCCATCGGCCTTCGCCGGCGTCGGGTCGGCCTTGGGCGCGGCGGCGGGCTTGGCAGCCGCAGCCTTGGGCTTCGCCGCCGCCTTGGGCGCAGCCTTCGCCTTGGGCGCGGCCTTGGGCTTGGCAGCAGCCTTCGCCTTGGGCGCAGCCTTCTTCTTGGGCGCCGCCTTCTTCTTTTTATCGGCGGCCTTCACCGGGCTCGGACGCGATTCGAGGCCGAGGCGGTGCGCCTTGCCGATCACGGCGTTGCGGCTGACCCCGCCAAGCTCTTCGGCGATCTGGCTGGCGGTCGAGCCTTTGGCCCACATCTTCTTCAGACGGTCGATCCGTTCTTCGGTCCAACTCATGTGAATTTCGTCTCCGTTGTGTCCGGCGCCAATCGCGGTTAGGCGAGGCGCATGAACGAGTATCCTTCCTGGAACAACCCCCCGCCCGGCGAACCGATCCTCGGGTCCGTGAACTGGGGAGGTCTCAAGACCCTCTATATCAAGGAGGTGAGGCGTTTCTTCAAGGTCCAGCTGCAAACAGTCTGGGGCCCCGCCATCACCACCCTCCTGTTCCTTGTCATCTTCACCGTCGCGCTGGGCCGCGGCGGGCGCGAAATGCTGGGCGTGCCCTTCGCCGATTTCCTCGCCCCGGGCCTCATCGTCATGGCGATGATCCAGAACGCCTTCGCCAATGCCAGCTTCTCGCTGCTCGTCGGCAAGATCCAGGGCACCATCGTCGACTATCTCATGCCCCCGCTTTCGATCGGCGAGCTGATCGCCGCGCTTACCGGCGCCGCCGTCACCCGCGCCTTCCTCGTCGGCGGCGCAGTCTGGCTGGTGATGAGCTTCTACCCCGACCTGTCGGTGAGCCCCGACAATCTGCTGGTCATCCTCTTTTTCGGCCTCATGGGCAGCCTGATGCTCGCCTTCCTCGGCATTCTCACCTCGATCTGGGCGGAGAAGTTCGATCATGCCGCGGCGGTCACCAACTTCGTGGTCGCCCCGCTCGCGCTCCTGTCGGGCACATTCTATTCCATCGAAGCGCTCAGCCCGACCTTCCAGGCGCTTAGCCACGCCAACCCCTTCTTCTACGTCATTTCGGGCTTCCGCTATGGCTTCCTCGGCGTATCCGACAGCGACCCCACACTGGGCGCTATCGTGCTCCTCGCTATCAACGCCGTGCTGTTCCTGCTCTGCTACGCGCTTCTCAAGAGCGGGTGGAAGATCAAGAACTGATCGCCCCGGCCGCGTAACCCCAAAGTAAATGAACCCCGCCTAACGCGCGCATTCAGTGTCGCCTCAGCGGCCGCACCCCATCCTGTGTTCACGAATCGACCACAGGAGAAGTTTTCATGCGTACCCGCTTCGCCACCAAGACCATGCTCGCCGGTGCCGCGCTGGCCGCAGGCCTCGCCGCCGCGCCCGCCACCGCCGATGCACAGCAGCGCTACAACCATTATGGCTACGAGCGCTACGACGACCGCTACGATCGCTACGATCGCCGCGGCTACAATCGCGACTATGTCGACCCGCGTCGCCTCTATCGCTTCAACCGCGAACTGAGCCAGATCCGCCACGACATTCGCGACCTTCGCTATCGCGGGCTGATCGACCGCAAGGAAGCGCGCAAGCTGCGCAAGAAGACCGATAAGATCCAGCGCAAGATCCAGCGCATGAGCTATAACGGCGTTACCCGCTGGGAAGTCCGCGAAGCGCGCCAGAACGTGCGCGGCCTGCGCCAGCAGATCCGCCATGAAATTCGCGACGGCCGTCACCGTTGGGGCCGCGATGCGCGCTACGACCGCCGCTATCGCGACTGGGACGATGACGATCGCTGGGACGATTAAGCTTCCCGCCCTCGTCCAGTGAGCCTGGGCGGGAGATTGAAGGGCGTCCGGCCTCCCCCTTGGCCGGGCGCCCTTTTCCTTTTGACCCGCGCACCCACCTTTGCGAGAAGCCGCCCGAACAATCTCACCCAACGGAGTCTCTCTTTATGTCGATCACGCCGCTCATGCCCGTCTATCCGCGCTGCGACACGCGCCCGGTCGAAGGCGACGGAGTCTATCTGATCGGCGAGAGCGGCAAGCGCTATCTCGACTTTGCCAGCGGGATCGCGGTCAACCTGCTCGGTCATAGCCATGAGGGCCTCATCAAGGCGGTGCAGGACCAGGCGGCCAAGCTGATGCACGTCTCCAACCTTTACGGTTCACCGCAGGGCGAAAGCCTCGCGCAGCGCCTCGTCGACAACAGCTTTGCCGACACCGTTTTCTTCACCAATTCGGGCGCCGAGGCGGTCGAGTGCGCGATCAAGGCCGCGCGCCGTTACCACCATGTTGCGGGCAACCCGCACAAGACCGACATCATCACCTTCAACAACGCCTTCCACGGCCGCACGATGGCGACCATCTCGGCCGCCAACAGCGCCAAGATGCATGACGGCTTCACCCCGTTGCTCCCGGGCTTCAAATATTGCGATTTCGACGATCTCGAAGGTGCCAAGGCGCTGATCGACGAAAACACCGCCGGCTTCCTCGTCGAGCCGGTGCAGGGCGAGGGCGGTATCCGCCCGGCCAGCAAGGAATTCCTCCAGGGGCTGCGCCAGCTCGCCGACGAACATGACCTCATGCTCGTTCTCGACGAGGTGCAGTGCGGCATGGCGCGCACCGGTACGCTGTTCGCCTACGAACAGTACGGTATCGAGCCCGACATCCTCGCCTCGGCCAAGGGCATTGGCGGCGGCTTCCCATTGGGCGCCTGCCTTGCCACCGAAAAGGGCGCGCAGGGCATGGTCATCGGCACGCACGGCTCGACCTATGGCGGCAACCCGCTTGCCATGGCGGCGGGCGAAGCAGTGCTCGACGCGGTGCTCGCGCCCGGATTCCTCGATCACGTCAACGAGATGGGCGAGCGGCTGCGCGGCGCGCTCCAGCAGATGATCGGCAACCATCCCGACATGTTCGAAAGCGTGCGCGGCATGGGCCTGATGCTTGGCGTCAAGATGAAGCCCGAGTTCGAATCGCGCCCCTTCGTCAACTGGATGCGCGAGGGCGCAGGCCTGCTCGCGGTTGCCGCCGCCGACAATGTCATGCGCGTGCTGCCGCCGCTGATCATCACCGAAGAGCATATCCACGAATTCGTCTCGAAGCTGTCGGCTGCGGCGGACGAGTATAAGGCGCAGGCGAACGACTGATGTCCGAATTGCCGGTCCCCACCATGGACGTCGTCCTGCGCGCGATGATTCCGTCGCGCGATGCGCGCGGTCGCGTCGCGCGACTGGGGCCGGTGATCGACGTCATCCTCGCCAATCACAATTACCCGCCCGCGATCGAGAAGTTGCTCGCCGAGGCGCTGGTGCTGACCGCATTGTTCGGGTCGTTGCTCAAGGATCCCAATGGCCAGCTCACCATGCAGGCGCAGACCGAGAACGGCATCGTCGATCTCATGGTGTGCGACTACAAGGCGGGCGAATTGCGCGGCTATGTCCGCCACGATGCCAGGAAGCTGGCCGAGGCGCCTGCCGACCCCAACCTCTTCTCCTTGTTCGGCAAGGGCTATCTCGCGGTCACCTTCGACCAGCCCGCGACCAACGACCGCTACCAGGGGGTCGTCGCGCTCGAGGGCGAAAGCCTCGCCGAAGCCGCCCAGAGCTTCTTCGCCCAGTCCGAGCAGATCCCCTCGATCGTTCGCCTCGCGACCAAGAAGGACGATGACGGCTGGATCGGGGGCGGCATCATGTTCCAGCACCTGCCCGAAGGGGAGGAAGGGCGCGAGCGGCTTCACACCAAGCTCGACCACCCCGACTGGCCCCATGTCGCAATCCTCGCGGGCTCGGTAAAGGAAAGCGAACTGGTCGACCCCGACCTGTCCCCGGACCAATTGCTCTGGCGCCTGTTTCACGAGGAAGACGAGATCAGGGTCCATGAGCCGACGAGCCTGTCGAAGGGGTGCCGCTGCGACATGGACTATATCCGCTCGGTGATCGCGCGCTTCCCGGCGGACGAGCGCAAGGAGATGGTCGGCGAGGACGGGATGATCAGCGTCGACTGCGCCTTTTGCGCGACCAGTTTCCCGATCGATCCGGAAGCGGTCGATTAATCGTTTTCCGTTTAACTTCTGTTAATCGGGAAATGTGGTAAGCTGTCGTCATGAACAGGCGGAAACTCGTTGCAGGACTGGCGATTCTCGCTGCGCCGGCGCTGATCGCGGCGTCGCAGGCGCTTCCGCGCGCGCTGCAACAGGCACAGCCGGGATTGTGGGAAATCAGCGATCCGTCGGGCGACCGCCGAACCCAGCGCATCTGTTTCCGTGATCTCTCCGCTATGGCCCAGGTCGAACATCGCGGCCGCCAATGCACCCGCGTCACGATCAAGGACGATCCGCGCCTCGCCCAAATCCACTACACGTGCGTCGGCGGCGGCTTCGGCCGCGCCACGCTGGAACCGGTTACGCCGCGCAACTTCCGGCTGGTGACGCAGGGCATCGACGGCGGTCTCCCCTTCCACCATACGCTCGCGGCACGCCGGGTGGGGAATTGCAGCAACTAGCGTCTGGTTCGCACAGGCGCTAAGGGCGCGCCCATGAGTAAGAAACGCGCCGTCATCCTCCTGTCGGGAGGACTGGATTCGATGGTCTGTGCTGCGCTGGCGCGTGAGCAGGGCTATGAAGTGCTCGCGCTCACCATCGATTATCACCAGCGGCACCGCGTCGAGCTGGAGGCGGCCAAGCGGGTCGCGGCCGCGCTCGCCGACCGGCACATCATCCTGCCGCTCGACCTGTCGGCGTTCGGCGGCAGCGCGCTGACCGACGATATCGATGTGCCCAAGGACGGGGTGGGCGAGGGCATTCCGGTGACCTACGTCCCCGCACGCAACACTGTATTCCTTTCCCTCGCGCTGGCGTGGGCCGAAGCGGCGGACGCGCACGACTTGTTCGTCGGCGTCAACGCGCTCGACTATTCGGGCTATCCCGACTGCCGCCCTGCGTTCGTCGAAGCCTTCGAGAATCTCGCCAACCAGGCGACCAAGGCGGGCGTCGAAGGCAACGGCTTCACCGTCCACGCACCTTTGCTGCACATGACCAAGGCCGACATCGCGCGCGAAGCCGACCGCCTCGGCCTGGACGCGAGCATGAGCCACAGCTGTTACGATCCGCTGCCCGACGGCGGTGCCTGCGGACGCTGCGACGCTTGCCGCCTGCGCCACAAGGGCTTCGTCGAAGCCGGCCTCGCCGACAGCACCTGCTACGGCGAAGGCGTAGAGCCCGCGTGATGGCCCCCCTCCGATGACATACGCCGTCAAAGAGATTTTCCTGACCCTTCAGGGCGAGGGGGTGCAGCAGGGTTCGCGCGCGGTTTTTCTGCGCTTCGCGGGCTGCAACCTGTGGACCGGGCGCGAGGAGGATCGGCACAAGGCGATCTGTCAATTTTGCGATACCGAGTTCGTCGGTACCGACGGGGTCAATGGCGGGAAATTTGCAGACGCTACGGCGCTGGCCGCGCGCGTTGCCGATATCTGGGGTGAGGGGCGGGGCGACCGACTGGTCGTCATCACCGGCGGCGAACCGCTGCTGCAGCTCGACAGCCCGCTCATCGATGCGCTCCATGCCGAGGGCTTTCGCATCGCGGTCGAGAGCAACGGCACCATCGCCGCGCCCGAGGGCATCGACTGGCTGTGCATCAGCCCCAAATATGGAAGCGAACTGGTGCAGTCCTCGGGCGACGAATTGAAGCTCGTCTGGCCGCAGCCCTTCGATCTCGACGCGCTGGAGGCGCTCGATTTCGACCATTTCCTGATCCAGCCAATGGACGGGGAGGAGGTCGAGGCGAACACCGAGGCCGCGATCGCCCTCGTCATGGACCGCCCCAACTGGCGCCTGACGTTGCAGGCGCACAAGCTGCTTGGCCTCGCCTAGTCCTCGTCGTCGCTGCCGCTGTCCGGTGCCATGTTGGCGTCGGCGCTGGTCGCGGCGTCGATTGCGGTGACGTCGCCCGCTTCTTCTTCATTCTCCAGGCTGACTTCCTCGGCCTGGACGGTTTCTTCGGCCGCTTCTTCCTGTCCGCAGGCGGCAAGGGTGAGGGCGGCGGCGGTGGCGATGACTATGGTGTGCATAGGGTCTTCTAATCCTTTTTGAGCCGCTGGAGGAAGGCCGGAAATGTCTCCTTCAACGCAGCGTCCATCCCGTCCATCCCGGCATCGATACCCAGCGCCTTGAGGCTGGTCACGCCAAACTCCTCGATCCCGCACGGGATGATCCCGCCGAAATGCGACAGGTCCGGATCGACGTTGATCGAAAAGCCGTGGAGCGTCACCCATCGCTTTACGCGCACGCCGATCGCCCCGATCTTGGCTTCCTCGGCACCCTGGCCGGTCCAGATGCCGATCCGCCCCGCCTCGCGCCGCGCCGAAACGCCAACCTTTTCAAGCGCTTCGATCATCCACCCTTCCAAGTCGTGGACAAAGCAGCGGATATCCTTCCCCCGCTTGCCCAAATCCAGATTCAGGTAACCGACGCGCTGACCGGGGCCGTGGTAGGTATAGCGCCCCCCGCGTCCCGCATCGTGCACCGGAAAGCCTTGTGGGTTCATCAATTCGACCGGGTCGGCGGAGGTGCCGGCGGTGAAGAGCGGTGGATGTTCGAGCAGCCATACCCGCTCATGCGCCTCGCCCGCCTGGATGTCGGCTACGCGCTGCTCCATGTCGCGCAAAGCAACATCATAAGGGACCAGCCCCGGCGCGACCTGCCATTCCACTCCGTCGATCATGGCCAGCCATGTGGCGGGTCGAAGCCATGTTGCCAAGAGGGAGCGCTTGCGCTTTGATGCGGCAAAGAGGGGTATAACAGGGGAGTATCATGTCCAATCTTTCGATTAGCAAAGCCTGGGACGACGCGCGTCCGATCATCGCGCGCGACGGCAAACTCATGTTCATGGTCGCGCTCGTCACCGTCGTGCTGCCCGGCACGCTGATGATGCTGATTTCACCCGAGCAGGCCGCCGTCGGCCAGATCGACGCCGAGGAGCAGAGCGGCTGGGTGGTGCTTTTGTCGCTCGTCTTCGCACTGATCGGGATCATCGGCTCGATCGCGATCAGCTACCTCGCACTATTTCAGGGCGCGAGCGTCGGCGACTCGCTTCGCCGCGGCCTCAAGCGGTTCTGGACCGTGCTCGGCATCGCGCTCGTCTTTCTCGTGCCGGCCATCATCCTCGGCGTCATCGTCGCGTTGGTCTTCGTCGGCGCGGAGAATATGGCGGATCTCGACAATCCGGAAAACGTACGCGCCATCGCGGGACCCGCGCTGATCGCGTTTCTCCTGCTGTTCGTGCTCATGATCTACGTCAGCGTCAGGCTTCTGCTGACCACGCCCGTGGTCGCCGCACGTGATCTGGGTCCGATCGAAACGATCAAGGCGAGCTGGAACCTGACCAAGGGCAATTTCTGGCGCCTGCTTGGCTTCCTGATCCTGTTCATTGTCGTCGTGCTGGTGCTGATGATCGTGGTTGGAATCATCGCCGGGCTGATTACGAGCCTCATTTTTGGCGAGCCCGAACCGTTCACCATGGCAGCGCTGGTCATGGGGCTCTTCTCGACCCTCGTGCAGGCCGGGATCACGATCGTCTATTCGACGGTCATCGCGCGCATCTATCACCAGCTGGCCGGCAATCCTGCCGACCCGACCGTCGCGAGCGTGCCGCCGACCGCCTAGGTCCAGCGCGCGAGCGGGGGCAGGCTCATCAGGATGGCGTCGATATTGCCGCCGGTCTTGAGTCCGAACAGCGTGCCCCGGTCGTAGAGAAGGTTGAATTCAACGTAGCGGCCTCGGAAGTCCAGCAGGCTTCCGAGGTCGGCTTCGTCATACTCCTCGTTCATGCGGCGGCGCACGATCTGCGGGAAAATGTCGAGGAATGCCTCGCCGACGTCGCGGGTGAAGGCGAAATGAGGCTCGAACTTGTCGCCCTCCGCCTCGAGGCGGTCGTAGAAGATGCCCCCGACCCCTCGCGCGACATTGCGATGCGGAAGCCAGAAATAGTCCTCCGCCCATTTGCTGAAGCGATCGTAATAGGTCGGGTCATGCGCCGCACAGGCAGCACGCAGGCGCGCGTGAAAATCCTCGGTATCTTGCGGTTTGGGCAAAGCGGGATTGAGGTCCGCACCACCGCCGAACCAGCGCTTCGTGGTGGTAAGGAAGCGCGTGTTCATGTGCACCGCTGGGACATGAGGATTCCTCATGTGCGCAACGAGGCTGATGCCGGTGGCGAAGAAGCGGGGATCCTCTTCCGCGCCGGGAATCGCCTTGGCGAATTCTTCCGAAAAGGTGCCGCCGACTGTCGAGACATTGACGCCGACCTTTTCGAACACATCGCCGGTCATCTGGCCGCGCACGCCACCGCCGCCCGGTTCGCCGCTTTCGTCGGTGCGATCCCACGGGATATAGTCGAACGAGGCATCGCTGCCGGCCTCGCGCTCGATCGCCTCGAATTCCGCACAGATTCGGTCACGGAGCGATTCGAACCAGTCGCGAGCGGCTTGCTGCTGGGGATCGAGCGGGGTCATGCGGGAAGGTCTCCGGTCTGTCTCAGGGCCTCGGACGTGGCGATCGCGACCGAGATGGCAAGGTTGAAAGAGCGCACTTCGGCGCGGATCGGAATTCGGTAGGAGGCGTCGGCTTCCGACCGGACATGCGGGGGCACGCCGGCGCTCTCTTGCCCGAACAGCAGGATGTCGCCTTGCGCGAAGTCAAAGTCGTAGAGGCTTTTAGTCGCCTTGGTGCTGCCGAGAACAAGCCTTGCGTCGCCCTTGGCTTCGAGGAAGCTGATCCAGCCCTTGTGCCGCGTCACGTCGACGGCATCGATATAGTCCATCGCCGCGCGGCGCACGCGCTTGTCGTCCCAGTCGAATCCGAGGGGTTCGATCAGGTCGACCGGCACGCCAAGGCACGCCGCAGTACGCATGACGGCGCCGACGTTTCCGGCGATTTCAGGACAATAGAGGGCGATCCGCATGGCCCGCGCGATAGCGGGGAGGGGCCGCGAAGCCAAGCGGGGGCAGCCCAAAGTCCAAATTGACCATTTGCATTGCAGGCACGAGACGCTATCAGGCGCGCCAAGCCGGTCCGGTTCTGCCGGGCCTCCTTTACGCGTGAACCTGAAAAAGGATCATCATGGCAACGGTCGAACAGGCTGACCCGCTCCTCAAAGAAGGCGACAATCCGGACGGTGTCCGTCGCCGCGACTTCATCAACATCGCCGCCGTCAGCTTTGCTGGCGTCGGGGCCGCCGCAGTTGTCGGACCGCTGGTCGTCCAGATGGGCCCGCCGGCCGACGTGCTGGCGCTCGCCTCGATCGAGGTCGACATTTCCAAGGTCCAGCCGGGCCAAGCGATCAAGACCAGCTGGCGCAAGCAGCCCGTGTTCATCCGTAACCTGACCGAAGCCGAAATCGAGGAGGCCGAGAGCGTCGACGTTTCGAAGCTTCGGGACCCCGAGACGCTCGACGAGCGTACCGCCGAGGGCAAGGAAAACTGGCTGGTGACGCTGGGCGTCTGCACCCATCTCGGCTGCGTCCCGCTGGGTGTCGGCGAGGGTGAGAACAAGGGCGAATATGGCGGCTATTTCTGCCCGTGCCACGGTTCGCACTACGACACTGCTGCGCGCATCCGTAAGGGCCCGGCCCCGACGAACCTCGTCGTGCCGGAATTCGAATTCATGTCCGATACCGTCATCCGGATCGGTTAAGGGGAACATTCAATGAGCTTTGCCTGGGCAAAACCCTACGAACCCAAGACCGCGCTGGGGCAGTGGATGGACGACCGTCTGCCGCTGCCGCGCCTCGTCTACGGCGCTGTCGGCGGTGGCTATCCGGTTCCGCGCAACCTCAACTATTTGTGGAACTTCGGGGTCCTCTCGGGGATCTTCCTGACCATCCAGATCGTCACCGGCATCGTGCTCGCGATGCACTACAACTCGAACGTCGGAACGGCCTTCTGGTCGATCGAGCATATCATGCGCGACGTGAACGCCGGCTGGTTCCTGCGCTATGCGCACGCCAACGGCGCGAGCTTCTTCTTCATCGTGGTCTATATCCACATTTTCCGCGGCCTCTTCTACGGAAGCTACAAGGCGCCGCGCGAAATGGTCTGGATGCTGGGACTCGTCATCTACCTATTGATGATGGCGACCGCCTTCATGGGCTACGTTCTGCCCTGGGGCCAGATGAGCTATTGGGGTGCACAGGTCATCACCGGCTTCTTCTCGGCCTTCCCGGTCATTGGCGAGCCGTTGCGTGTCTGGATCCTGGGCGGGTTTGCGCCTGACCAGGCCGCGCTGACCCGATTCTTCTCGCTCCACTATCTGCTGCCGTTCGTGATTGCGGGCGTGGTTGTCCTGCACATCTGGGCGCTGCATATCCCGGGCTCGTCGAACCCGACCGGCGTCGACGTGAAGAACGAGAAGGACACGCTGCCCTTCCACCCGTTCTACACCGCGAAGGATGGCTGGTTCGCGCTGCTGTTCCTCGGCGCCTATGCCGCCGTGCTGTTCTTCCTGCCGAACGCGCTGGGCCATGCCGACAACTATATCGAGGCCAACCCGCTGGCGACGCCGGCGCACATCGTGCCCGAATGGTATTACTGGCCGTTCTACGCGATCCTGCGCGCCTTCACCGTCGACTTCATCCTGCCCGCGAAGCTGTGGGGCGTGCTGGCGATGTTCGCATCGATCCTGCTGCTCTTCTTCCTGCCGTGGCTGGACCGTTCGCCGGTTCGCTCGGGCCATTATCGCCCGGTGTTCAAGCGCTTCTTCTGGCTGCTCCTCATCGCCATCTTCTTCCTCGGCTGGGCCGGGGGTTCGGAAGCGACGCCGATGTGGATCGCGATCAGCCAGATCGCTTCGGCCTACTATTTCGCCCACTTCCTCATCATCCTGCCGCTGATCTCGAAGTTCGAGAAGCCGCTCCCGCGCCCGAGCTCGATCTCGGCATCGGTGCTGCATGGCGAGGAAGAAGAAAGCGCGCCCTACGGGCTCGCCAAGAACGCTTAAGGGGACGCACTACCCATGGTTCGTATTCTCGGATTTCTGGTCGGTCTCGGCTTTGTCGGCGTCCTCCTGATCTCGCTGGTCATCAACGGCATCGCCGCGATCAACGAGCCGGCTGCCGAAACGGCTGAGCACAAGTTCTACAAATACCCGAAAGAGGTCTCCTTCTCGTCGGACGGGCCGTTCGGCAAGTATGACCGCCAGCAGTTGCAGCGCGGCTACCAGGTCTACAAGGAAGTGTGCGCGGTCTGTCACGGCATCAACTATGTCGCGATCCGCAACCTCGAGGACCTTGGTTACAATGACGCCGAGATCAAGGCGGAGGCCGCCAACTGGCAGATTGCCGACCTCGATCCGGAAACCGGTGACGACATCACGCGTCCGGGTATCCCCGCCGACCGTTTCCCGCCGGCCTATCGCAACGAAGTCGCGCGTGCGGCTGCCGGCAGCCCGCCCGATCTTTCGCTGATTACCAAAGCGCGTGAAGGCGGTGCTCCGTATATCTACTCGCTGCTGACGGGCTATCAGGAACCGAGCGCGGAAATGCTCGCCGAGCATCCCGAGATCGCGCCGGGTCCGGGGCTCTACTTCAACCCCTATTTCAAGAACCTCAACATCTCGATGCCGCCGCCCATCACCGCTGATGGGCAGGTGAGCTATGCCGATGGCACCGAAGCGACCGTCGAGCAGATGTCGAAGGACGTCAGCGCCTTCCTCGTGTGGACTGCCGAGCCCAAGCTCGAGCAGCGTCATCGCGCGGGCTGGGCGACGCTGATCTTCATTCTGTTCGCCACCATCTTCGCCTATTTCGCCTATCGCAACGTGTGGGCCGAGGCGAAGCGCAAGGTCGCGCCCAAGGGCGTGCTCGACCCCGAGCATCAGGCCAAGGTCGACCATGCGGAAGCCGAGGCAGCAGAAGACGGACGTCCGGTCGACGGCTAAGTCGACAAGCGACCGAACGAATGGAGCGACCTGCCCCCTTGGGGTGGGTCGCTTCGTCGTTTAGGGGTGGGAAATGAGCCAAGCCCATGACGAGCTGCGCGACCTGGTGCGCACCATCCCCGATTTTCCGAATCCCGGCATCCAGTTCCGGGATGTCACGACGCTGCTGCTCGACCCTGCGGGGCTGCGCGGAACGATCGATGCGCTGGTGGCCAGCGTCGATGGGCCGGTCGACCTGATCGCCGCAATTGACGCGCGCGGCTTTGCCGTTGGCGGCGCGATGGCGACCGCGATGGGGGCGGGACTGATGCTGATCCGGAAGGACGGCAAATTGCCGGGTGCGACGATCGCGGAGGACTATGCGCTCGAATATGGCACCGACCGCCTTGCCGTGCATGTCGATGCCTGCGCGCCGGGCGCCCGGGTCCTGTTGGTCGACGACTTGATCGCGACAGGAGGCACGGCCATGGCGGCCGCGCGGCTCGTCGAGCGGGCAGGGGGCAGACTCGTGGGCGCACGGTTCGTCATCAACCTGCCTGACCTCGGCGGAAGCGCAAAGCTGCGCGAGGCGGGGATCGAGGTCAGGTCTCTGCTAGAGTTTGAGGGCGATTAGCCTCGGTCTCCCTGGGGCGGAGTAGTTCCAGCCTGTCGGGGGGCGTCGGAAATGTCCGACCGCGGAAGCGAATCCCGTTTTTGAGTTTAATCACCCCCTCGGCACCGATGGCCACGGCGGACAGCCAGGCGCGGCGACCCTTCTCCATCGTGCAGATCGTTCGATCTTCATAATGTCGCGCATCGTAGAGCGCGGTCAGTTCGTGGGTGAAGAATTGCACGAAGGGGACTCCATCGCCCTTCACAACGACCTGGTCGATGACGACCAGATAGTCCTCGACCAGATGCAGGTCTCGAACGTGTAGTTCCACCCGCGTCGGGCAGCCAGCGTAGGAGCGAGGCGCAATGGCGCGCCAATGTCCGTCTCCGATCCTCTCCACCCTGCCATCGACCACGCGACGATCGAACGGGTCGGGGCCCGGGCAGTTGGGAAATCCCGGCGCATCGCTGAGCAGGATGCCATTATGCTTGTAGGCCTCGCGTCCAAATCGCTTACCCACGAACAGCCGTGGATTTTCGAACAGGAACGACGCCATGTCGTGAGCGCGATTGTGTGTCATCTGCCGCTTCGACCCGAGGATCCAAAGCGCGGTGTCGCCCCGCTTGTCGACCACGAATTCATTGGGAAAATGCACTGTCTCGGGAACTGGGCGGGAGCCTCCGGATGGGAGATGGCCTACTAAAGGCTCAAGGCGATAGTCGGGTAGCTTGAACTGGTTCGCGAGCGTCTCGATAAGCGCGCCTTCGTCCGACAGGCTGTCGGCGAAGCGCAGGCCGTTTTGAAAGACGCGCAGATCGCTCATGTCGCCCCACATGAAGCGCACGCTGCCCTCAAGGCCGGCAGCGAGCATCAGTGTCCGCTTCGCCATATCGAGACCGGGGAAGGTCTCCGCGATGAATGTGCGCCAATCCTGCTCATTTTCCCACAATGCCACGGTGAGCGGGAGGAGTTCGCTCAGAATGAAGTTGAGGTAGTTGATGCCCTCGGCATAGAGCTGTTCGCCGATTGCACGGCGGACGATTTCGCGAAGTGTGTCGAGGTGCGAAAGATCTTCCCCAAGAGCCTTCGCGCCCACCAGATAAGTCGCATAGATCACAGCGCCATGGTTGGTCGAACGACGAACCCAATGGGTCACGCTGGGGAGCTTGTCGATATAGGCGGTGCCGCGTTCCCTGAAAGTCTCGACGTCGCCGCCCATCAGTCCCCAGCAGCCCGGCAGATATCCATTTGACCAGTTATTGCGATCGAAGCCCTTTTCGGACTCCGGCCTCCAGTCTTCCATATCGCGCAGCACTTCGAGAACGCGATCACGAAATTCGAACACGCGCGGGTCCTCGAAGCCCATATCTAGGCAGATGCGAACGGCCAGGGCGTCGTGGTACAGGCGGCTCGCCTTCTTTTCCCACTGCAGCGTTGCCGCCGAGGGCAGCGGATGATCGCTTCGTGGAAAATTGAAGTTCGATTGCCGGATACGCCGAAGCGTCCAGTCCCGGTATTTCCGGTTGGGTGTTACGCGAAACAACTGGTTACTCCTCACTCGCCCCTTACGTTGGGGCGGTGCGATCTTAAGCGTCTAGCTGTGGGGCGCCAGCAGTCTTTCTGAGCATCATCACGATCGACCGGAATTTCAGCACCAGCTCGCCATGCTGGTTGGTGACCAGAATGTCGCTCCACATCGAGCCGATATGGGGCTTCGACCGGGACGGCTTCTTCTCGACGACCTCGCTGGCGACATGAAGCGTGTCGCCCGGGTAGACGGGCTTGAGCCAACGAAGTTCGTCAAGGCCGGGCGAGCCGAGGCCCATCGCCTGCTGCTCCTTCCAGCTATCGACAAGCACGCGCATCGTGAGCGCGCAGGTATTCCAGCCCGAGGCCGCGATCTTTCCAAAGGGCGTCATTGCTGCTGCCTCATCCGACAAATGGAAGGGCTGCGGATCGTATTTGGTCGCGAAGTCGATGATTTCCTCGCGCGTCACCGTGACCGATCCGTGCTCAGTGCGCGTCCCGACATCGATGTCGTCGAAAAAAATCATGGCTTCCTTCTCCGTTCGTCGAGTGGGTCTAGACAAAGCGCGGGTCGCCGTCGAGCGTTGCAATCGACAACCGATTTTCTGGGGGACTCATGAAGACTTTTTCCATCGCCGCCGCGCTTGCGCTCGTCCTGTCCGCACCCGCGAACGCCCAAGATCGCGACATCGCCAAGATCATCGACCAGGGGCTGACCCAGTCAAGGGTCATGAAGACCGCGCACGAACTGGTCGATCGCATCGGCCCGCGCTTGACCAACTCACCCGGAATGCGACGCGCGGAGGCCTGGGCCATCAATCACATGCGCGGCCTTGGCCTCGACGATGTGCGGCAGGAAGGGTTCGATTTCGGTCGTGGCTGGGAAATGGTCGACATCGAAGTCGACATGCTCACGCCGCGCCCGATCGAGCTCACCGCGATCGCTACGGCTTGGACTCCCGGCACGAACGGGCCGGTCGAATCGGAGATCGTTGTTGCGCCGATGCGCGGGCCTGAGGATTTCGCTGCCTATCGCGGCAAGCTGAACGGCAAGATCGTCTTGATTACGCTGCCGGGGACCGGTGACGAGCCGACGCGGCCGGCATTCCGCCGCTGGGAAAACAGCGATTTCGCCCGGATGGACGAATATCGCCAGCCGACCTACGACCCGCACGCTATCGACCGTCGCGTGACGCGGATCAGCGGGCCGCGCGCCATCGACGATTTCCTTGCCAGCGAAGGCGCGGTCGCCGTGGTGAAGAAGAGCTATCGCGACGGCAAATTGCTCCACGGCTCGGGTTATCGCCATCGGGTCGGCGACACGCCCAAGCTCCCGCACATCGAGATCGCGGCGGAGGACTATCGACGCCTCGCGCGTCTGGCGAAGACCGGCGATGCGCCGCGGCTTCGCATCGACAGCCGCGTCCGCTGGCATGACGAGGACACGAACGCGTACAACATCATCGGCGACATTCGCGGCACCGATCCCAATGCAGGCTATGTGATGGCCGGCGCGCATTTCGATAGCTGGGCAGCGGGCGATGGTGCCGTCGACAACGGCTCAGGCAGCGTCGTGGTGCTCGAAGCGGCGCGTATCCTCAAGACGATGACGCGACCCATGCGCACGATCCGCTTTGCGCTGTGGGGCGCCGAAGAGCAGGGGCTCCACGGCTCGAAGGCCTATATCGACCGCCATTTGGCGCGCCGCCCGATCCCGGCCGAGGCCACGCCCGACAATGAACGCACCTATTGGGGCAACGGCTACCCGATCGAGAAGCTCGCGGGCTACGACCAGATGAAGGCCTACTTCAACATGGACAATGGTTCGGGACGCTTCCGCGGCATTTATGCCGACAACAATACCGCCGCGACCTCGCTCCTCGGAAAGTGGCTAGGCAAGTTCCGCGCGCTCGATGCGCATCGCGTCGTCATTCGCGAGGCAGGCGGGACCGACCACGTCTTCATGCAGGATATCGGGCTTCCAGCGTTCCAGTTCATCCAGGATCCGCTCGACTATGGTGCGCGGCTTCACCACACCAACGTCGATACGCTCGATCACATGCGGCCAGAAGACCTGCGCCAGGCCGCGGTCGTAATGGCGGGCATGTTGTGGCAGGCCGCGAACAGCGACGAAACTCTGCCGCCCGAGCCGCTCCCGCAGCAGCCGACGGTGACCGATCCGTTCGCGTACGACTATCCTGACAAGGACTAGTCGCTTCGGCAAAATGAAAGGGCGCCCCCAGAGGCGCCCTTTTTACGTCAGACGTTGAACTTGAACAGCATCACGTCGCCGTCCTTGACGACATAGTCCTTGCCTTCCTGGCGCAGCTTGCCGGCATCGCGCGCGGCGGCCTCGCCACCCAGCGCGACATAATCGTCATAGGCGATCGTTTCGGCGCGAATGAAGCCACGCTCGAAGTCGGTGTGGATTTCGCCCGCCGCCTGCGGGGCCTTCGCGCCCTTGGCCACCGTCCACGCGCGCGACTCCTTGGGACCGGCGGTGAAGAAGGTGTGGAGGTTCAAAAGGTCGTATCCGGCACGGATGATGCGGTTGAGACCGGTTTCCTCGAGACCCATTTCGGCGAGGAATTCCATGCGCTCGTCCATGTCCATGCCGACCATGTCGGCCTCGATCGCGGCCGAGACGATCACTGCCTCGGCATTCTCCGCCTTGGCCTTCTCGAACACTCGCGCGCTGTAGTCGTTGCCGTTCGCGGCGTCTTCCTCGTTGACGTTGCAGACGTAGAGCACCGGCTTGGCGGTCAGCAGCTGCGCCTGGCGGAAATGCTTGGCCTCTTCTTCATCGTTGATGTCCGTCAACCGCGCGGGCTTGCCGTCGCGCAGGAGGTCCAGCGCCTTGCCGAGAACGGCGGCCATGATCTTGGCGTCCTTGTCGCCGCCCGTTGCGCGTTTCTGAGCATTGGGGACGCGCTTTTCGAGGCTTTCGAGGTCGGCGAGGAGCAATTCGGTCTCGACCACTTCGGCATCGGCGATCGGGTCGACATGGTTCGACACGTGCTGGATGTCGTCATCCTCGAAACAGCGCAGGACGTGGACGATGGCATCGACTTCGCGGATGTTGCCGAGGAACTGGTTGCCGAGCCCTTCGCCCTGGCTTGCGCCCTTTACCAGGCCGGCAATATCGACGAAGGCCAGCTGGGTAGGGACGACCTTCGCAGACTTCGCGATGTCGGCAATCTTGTCGAGCCGCGCATCGGGCACGCCGACCTGCCCGACATTGGGCTCGATCGTGCAGAAGGGATAGTTGGCCGCTTGCGCCGCCTGTGTTTCGGTGAGCGCGTTGAAGAGCGTGGACTTGCCGACGTTGGGCAGCCCGACGATGCCGCATTTGAAACCCATGAGAAAATTCTTTCCGTTCGCCCCGAGCAAAGTCGTAGGGCAGTTTTTTCTTCGCGCCGGCCCTAAAGAAATGACGGTCCTTCGACAAGCTCAGGACGAGCGGATTTTCCAGTCGTCAGGCGAAGTTGAAGCTAATCGAAAGCCGTTCGGTCTCGCCGCGATGAGGAAGCACTTCGTGGCGCACGAAGCTCTCCCACAGCAGGAGCGTACCGGCCTTGGGCGCGATGTCGACGAAGGGGCGCAGATGCTCGGGCGCTTCCTCATCTCGCATGGGTGCAGCCATCATCATGGGCAAGCGCGGATCCTCGAAGCGGATCGCACCGCTATCGTCGGGAATGTCGATGTAGAGCGTGCCCGACAGGATCGAATGCGGGTGGATATGCGCGCTGTGGACGGCGCCCGGTTCCATCAGATTGACCCACAGGCTGTCGAGCTTGGGTTTGACGTCCCAGGCCAGTTCCTTCGCAAAGGTGCGCGCATGCTTCTGGAGGATGGGCTTGAGGTCCCCGAACGCCGGATCGCGCATCGGAAGATCGTCGAGCGAAGCGTAACTCGTATAGCCGTGATAGGCCTTTTCCTCGCACCAGCGCTGCCCGGCCTCGTCATCTTCCGCGAGCACGTGGATGGAATGGGCGAGCTCGTTGAGGTCGATCTTGCCGGACAGGTCGGCTTCGTAGAGCGGGGTGGCGAACAGGGTGCGGGTCATTGTTGTCTCAGCGCGACGTCGTTCATGAAGCGCACGTCGTCATTTTCGGCGAGGCGAGGGGCTTCGCTACCGATTGCGGCGATCATGACACCGAGGTCGTCAATCTCGGTCTTGTGATAATTGCCGAGCACATGACCGGTGACACGGTCTTTCGAGCCCGGATGGCCGATCCCGATCCGTACGCGGCGGAAGTCCTTGCCGAGATGCTTGTCGATCGACCGCAGGCCGTTGTGACCAGCAAGACCGCCGCCCATGCGCACCTTAACCTTCATCGGCGCGAGATCGAGTTCGTCGTGAAAGACGGTCACATCGCCAAGGTCGAGCTTGTAGAAATCGAGCGCGGCGCGGACCGAGCCGCCGCTCTCGTTCATGAAGGTCTGGGGTTTCAGCAGCACGATCTTGTCGCCGCCGATGCGGCCCTCGCTCGTGAGGCCGCGAAACTGCTTCTTCCACGGCGAAAACCCATGGACCTCGGCGATCTCGTCGAGCGCCATGAAGCCGACGTTATGGCGGTGTGCCTGATATTTCTCGCCCGGATTTCCGAGCCCGACCCAGAGTTGCATGGGGGGATCCTTAGCCAAGAAAAAGGCCGCCGCCCAGCGGGGCAGCGGCCAGATTCTGGTTAGCGGAAACGAAGGGGATTATTCGTCGCCCTTGGCTTCCTCGCCACCTTCGGCGGCTTCGTCGCCGCCCTGTTCGGTGGCCGGCACTTCGTCGGCACCGACTTCTTCTTCGCCTTCGGCTTCTTCTTCCTCGGCGTCGGACTTCATGGCCGACGGGGCGGTGACGCCCGCGATGGTGAAGTCACGGTCTTCGATCGCCGACTTCGAACCTTCCGGCAGGTCGACGGCCGAGATGTGGACCGAGTCGCCAATGTCGAGGCCATCGAGGCTGATCACCACTTCATCGGGGATCGCGCTGGCATCGCAGACAAGTTCGAGCTCGTGACGGACCACGTTGAGCACGCCGCCACGGGTCAGGCCCGGCGACTTGTCCTCGTCGACGAAGCGGACCGGGATCGCGACCTGAACCGTCGCACCTTTGGCGAGACGGAAGAAGTCGACGTGCAGCGGGCGGCTCGTCACGGGATGGAACTGCACGTCCTTAGGAAGGGTGCGGTGCTTGTCCTTGCCGACGGTCACTTCGACGACCGAATTCATGAAGTGCCCGGTCTGGAGCATCTTCACGAGTTCCTTTTCCTCGAGGTGGACCGAAACGGGGTCCTTCTTGTCGCCGTAAATCACGGCGGGTACCCGGCCTTCGTTGCGCAGTGCACGGGAGGCTCCCTTGCCTAGCCCTTCGCGCAGCTCGGCGGGCAGCGTCAGCTGATCGCTCATCTACTTGTCTCCAAAAGAAAATTTCTCACTTCGACCGACACCCGCAGCGCCTCCAGGGATGACCATTGCGGCGGTCGACCGCGCGCCTATAGGCAAGGGCGCCGCTTCATGCAAGCGACGCCCTTCCTTTTTCACGCGTTTTTCCGGTGCTTACTGCACGCGGGCGACGGTGAGGCCGCGGTCTTCGAGCATCTTGAGGACGCTATGTTCGCCCATGAAGTGACCCGTCCCGCCCGCGACCAGCACGGTGCCGGGCGTATCGAGGCGCGTCTGGATCCAGTCGGCCCAGTGCGGGTTGCGGTTGGCGAGCATGGCTGCGGTCGCCTCTTCCGACATCTCGTCGAAGCCCATGCTGGCGTAGAGCCCGTCGAGATCGCCTGCAGCCCAGAAGGCGAGGCCCTTGTCGAGTTCGGCGGCCATGTCGTCTTCGAACATGGTCATCAACATTTCCTGCTGCGCTTCCTCGTCGGCATCGTCGAGGAACTTGACCTGCGCAACGAGGCCTTCGAGTTCACCGACCGGCTTGCCGGCGTGGACGAACTGCTGGAACAGCGTCATGTCGATGCCTTCGGTGGCGCTGAACCCGGCCTGCTGGAGCAGCGGCGCGGCGAGCGCGGGGAGGAGGAACCAGGTTTCGAACTGGTCGAGCGCCTGGATGGGAACGCCCATTGATTTGGTACCGGCTTCCAGCTTGGCATACTCTTCGGCGTCGAAGCGGACCGAGAGCGGCTCGACTTCTTCGTCCATCGCCATCTGCTGCATGATCGGTGCCTGCGTCGCGAGCAGTTCGGGGTCCATGCTGATCTCGAGGATCAGCTCTTCGGAGCTCTCGATCGCTTCCTCGATCAGCGGGGTGCGCCATTCCATGCCAGGGCGCACGACGTGGAAGGTGCCGAGGATATAGACGGTGGTGTCCTCGTCGGCGACTTTCCACATGGCGGGGGCGACGGTCGCAGCGTCGGTTTCCTGCGCGAGCGCCGGGGTGGCGAAGGCGGCGGCGAGGGCGGTGGTGGCGGCAAGCAACTTTTTCATATGATTATTCTCTTTCTTTCAACAAGTTAGTTGGAGTTGTATCAGCGAAACCGGCTGTAGCAATAGCCAATTGTCGTCGCGATGAGGGTGCCGAGGAAGACGGCCTCGTGCGAGGGTTCGGGAAGGAGGTCGCCTTTCCACAGCGCGTACCAGGAGGGGTAGGCGAAGAAGAGCGTCCACACGCCGAATTCGAAGCCCCTGCGCTGGTGGCAAAGCTCCATCTCGTCGGCGGTCTTGTTGGCGACGATGACGAGCGCGGGGACGATGGTGAGGAAATAGGCGACCGCGGCGACGGCGAGGGTCGGCGGCCATGCCGTGTCGGGATCGAACAGGTCGCCTTCGGTAAAGAAGGCAAGCCCGAAGCCGAGCCCGAAACCGCCGATGAAACCGGCGATGATGAGCGCGATGGTCAGCCGTTCGCGGCGTTTGAGGCGGTTTTCGCCCGAGAGGGTGTTGTCGGTCATGTCAGGGCCTATCGGTTGAGGAGTTTACGGATGAGGTAAGCGGCGAAGGTCACGCCGGCGGTGCCGAAATAGATCGGCCACTGGTCGATCGGGGGGATGATGCCCGCCTGGTTGAGGAACCACGCGGTGGGCACCGCCGCGAGGTAGAAATAGAGGCCGAACAGGCTCGCCCAGAGATTGTCGGCGAGTTCGAGCTCGTCGACGGTCGTGAAAAAGTGCCAGCTCAAGAGGACGAAGGCGGTAAAGAAGATCGCGACGAACCCGATCGCCAGCGCGGGGCTGACGGCGGCGCCATTGCCGCTGGTGAAGGCACCCGAGGCCGCGCCCGTGATCCCGCCGCCAACCATGAACGCGATCATCATCATCCAGAATTTGCGGCGTCGGCGGCGTTCCTGTTGCTCGCCGGTGAGCGTGTCAGTCTTGGTCATTGAAAATCTCTTCGATGGGTTTGTCGAACAGCCTTGCGATCTTGAAGGCGAGGGGGAGGGAGGGGTCGTGCTTGCCGGTCTCGATGGCGTTGACCGCCTGGCGCGAGACGTCGAGGCGTCCGGCCAGTTCGGCCTGGCTCCAGCCATTGATAGCGCGAAGGACCCTGAGCTGGTTTTCCATCGCCAGCCTACCCGATCACGATCCCGGCCAGCAGCATCACGATCGCGGTCCACATCAGGTCGCGGTCGGCATCGGTCTGGGGTTTCAGGATACGGCTGATCACATCGTTGATCCGGTCCGTGTCGAAAGTCATGTTGTCATTCCCTTTTGTCATGTTGTCCTGACATATAGTCACGATTCGCTGACAATGTCAACATAACCTGACAAAAAGTCGTCATGACCTTCCAAATGCGCAGATTTGCAGGGCCTGCTTGACCCTCGGCCCGCGTCCCTGCAAAGCGCGTTCATCATGCTGAGTTTCCAAGACCTGATCCTGACCCTGCACCGCTATTGGGGCGAGCAGGGGTGTGCCATTCTCCAGCCTTACGACCTGGAAATGGGTGCGGGGACGTTTCACCCTGCGACGGTGCTGCGCGCGCTGGGTCCCGATCCGTGGCGCGCCGCCTATGTCCAGCCGTGCCGCCGCCCGACCGACGGACGCTATGGCGAAAACCCCAACCGGCTGGGCCATTATTATCAGTATCAGGTGATGCTGAAGCCCGCCCCCGAGGACTTGCAGCAGCTGTATCTCGGCTCGCTCGACGCAATCGGGATCGATCCGCTCAAGCACGATATCCGCTTCGTCGAGGACGACTGGGAAAGCCCGACGCTGGGCGCCTGGGGCCTTGGCTGGGAAGTGTGGTGCGACGGGATGGAAGTCACCCAGTTCACGTATTTCCAGCAGGTCGGCGGTTTCGACTGCAAGCCGGTATCGGGCGAGCTCACCTACGGGCTGGAGCGGCTGGCAATTTACATTCAGGGCGTCGACAACGTCTTCGACCTCAAGTTCAACGATCACGGTACGACCTATCGCGACGTGTTCCTCGAGAACGAAAAGCAGATGTCGAAATGGCATTTCGAGATCGCCGATACCGACGCGCTGTTCGACCAGTTCAAGAAGGCGGTCGCCGAAGCGCAGAACAGCCTCGAGCACCAGGTGCCGATCGCGGCCTATGAGCAAGCGATCAAGGCAAGCCACATCTTCAACACGCTGCAGGCGCGTGGCGTGATCTCGGTTGCCGAGCGCCAGGCCTATATCGGCCGGGTTCGCGATCTGGCGAAGGGCGCCTGCGCGGCATGGATCGAGCATATGGGGTACGCGAAATGAGCGATTTCCTGCTCGAACTGTTTTCCGAAGAAATCCCGGCACGCATGCAGGCCGGAGCGCGGCGCGACCTCGAACGACTGTTCAAGGCGCAGCTGGGCGAGGCGGGGCTGAAGGCCGACGCCGTCATCACTTATTCCACGCCGCGCCGGCTGGCGCTGATCGCGAGCGGGCTGCCCGAGCAAACCGAGGCCGTGAGCGAGGAGGCGAAGGGTCCGCCCGAGGGTGCGCCCGATGCGGCGGTCGACGGCTTCTGTCGCAAGCAGGGCATTTCGCGCGACCAGCTGGAAGTGCGCGAAGTGAAGGGGCGAAACACCTATTTCGCGGTGATCGACAAGCCGGGCCAGCCGACGACCGACATTCTCGGGCCGGCGGTTGCGGCCATCGTGCGCGATTTTCCCTGGCCCAAGTCGATGCGCTGGGGCGCCGCGTCTTCGTCGAGCGAGAGCCTGCGCTGGGTACGCCCGCTGCACCGGATCGTCGCCATGCTTGGCGAGCAATTGGTGCCGGTCGACATTGAAGGCGTCGCCTGTGGTGCGGCGAGCCTGGGGCATCGTTTTCACCATCCGGGCGAGATCACCTTTGGCGGGGCGCACGACTATGTGGACAAGCTCAAGATGGCGCATGTGCTGGTCGATCATGAAGAGCGCGAGGCGATCGTGCGCGAGGGCGCACAGAAACTTGCCAAGGATGCGGGCTACGAGTTGGTCGAGGATGAAGGGCTCGTCGTCGAGAATGCGGGCCTGACCGAATGGCCGGTGCCATTGCTCGGCAAGTTCGATCCCGACTTTCTCGATGTGCCCGAAGAGGTGATCCAGAAGACCGCACGCGCCGACCAGAAATATTTCGTCATGCGCGATGGCGACAAATTGGCGCCGGCCTTTGTGTGCACGGCGAATATCGAGAGCAGCGACCCGCACGCGGTTGTGGCGGGCAACGAGCGCGTGCTGGCCGCACGCCTGTCCGACGCGCGCTTCTTCTGGGAGAATGATCTCAAGGTGCCGCTGGAAAGCCTTGGCGACCAGCTGGCCGATATCGTCTTTCACGAGAAGCTTGGGACGGTGGCCGACAAGGTCGACCGCGTGGCCAAGCTGGCGCGCTGGCTGGCCGAGGAAAATATCGTTGACGCCGATCCCGAGAAGGTCGAGCGCGCCGCGCGCCTGTCGAAGAACGACCTCGTCACCGGACTGGTCGGCGAGTTTGGCGAGTTGCAGGGCATTGTCGGGGGACACCTGGCGCGCGCGCAGGGCGAGCCGGATGATATCGCCGATGCGGTGCGCGATCATTACAAGCCGGTGGGGCAGGGCGACGACGTCCCGACCGCGCCTGTGTCGGTGGCAGTGAGCCTGGCCGACAAGCTGGACAGCCTTCGCGAATTCTTTCGTATCGACGAGAAGCCCACGGGGTCGAAGGACCCGTTCGCGCTTCGTCGCGCGGCCCTGGGCGTCATCCGCCTTGCGACCGAAAACGGGCTGCGGCTACCGGTGGCCGAAGGCGACCTGCTCGACTTCTTCGCCGACCGTTTAAAGGTGCAGCAGAAGGAAGCGGGGGTTCGCCACGACCTGATCGATGCGGTGTTCGCCAAGGAAGGCGAGGACGATCTCGTGCCCATCCTGGCGCGGGTGAAAGCGCTACAGGCGTTCATGGACAGCGAGGATGGCGCGAACCTTCATGCCGCCTACAAGCGCGCCGCGAACATCCTCAAGAAGGAGGGGTTCGAAGGCGCGGGCGAGGTGCCCGGCACGCTGATCCAGGACGGCGAGGAAGACCCCCTCGCATTGGTCGATGAGGGCCAGGCGAGTGCTGCGGCGGCGATGGGCGACGGCGAACTCGAACCGGCCGAGCGCGCGCTGGCCGATGCGCTGGTGACGGCAGCGCCGGTGGCGGCACAGGCGCTCGAAGACGAAAACTTCACGAAGGCGATGGAAGCGCTCGCCTCATTGCGCGCGCCGATCGATGCCTTCTTCGACGAAGTGACCGTGAACGCCGACGATGCGAACGTGCGCCAGCGGCGGCTTGCGCTCCTCGCGCGGTTCCGCGGGGCGGTGAACCAGGTCGCCGATTTCGGCCGGATCGAGGGCTAACAGAGCCTAGCGCGGGGTTTGCGTGCCCGGCTCGATACGGTCGTCGATGCCGTCATCGTCGACGTCGACCTTGCCGGTCTTGAGCGCGGCGGCGCGAAGGCTGTCGCGTTCGCGCCATTCGGTTTCGGCCATCTTATATTCGGCCTCGACCGCTTCACGGCGGGTAACCTCCTCCTTGTAGAGCGTCTTCCACTTCTTTCCGCGGCCGGAAAGCAGGAACAGGCCGACGAGGATACCGAGGACGAAGACCAGGCCGATGATGATCCACTGGTCGGGGGTGAACTGGGTCATGTGAATACTCCCGCTGTTTCGTGAACCAGCGTTTTGGAGCCGCACGGGTTCCCAAACGGAAATCGCCGCCGTCCACATACTCGGGACGGCGGCGATCCTTCCCCCCACCAGGGAAGTGCGGTTGCGTGCGCTTCCTACTGCTTGTCGAGGAAGTTGTCGGAAATCGCACAGGCCGCCGGGCCGAGGATGACGACAAACAGCACCGGCAGAATGAACATGATGAGCGGGATGGTCATGATGGCCGGAAGGCGCGCGGCCTTTTCCTCGGCGCGCATCATGCGCTCGTTGCGGAACTCGGCCGAAAGCACGCGCAGCGCGCTGGCGATCGGGGTCCCGTATTTCTCGGTCTGGATCATGGTCGTGACCACGCCGCGAACGGCTTCCAGGTCCACGCGTTTGGCGAGGTTCTCGAACGCCTGGCGGCGCTCGTTGAGGAAGCCGAGTTCGATGGCGGTCAGGCCGAATTCGTCACCCAGTTCGGGATAAGCCTTGCCGAGTTCCTTCGACACGCGGTCGAACGAGGCGTCGACGGTGAGGCCGGCTTCGGCGCAGATGACCAGGAGGTCGAGCGCATCGGGCAGGCCCTTTTGGATCAGCGCGCTACGCTTATCGACCTTGTTCTTGAGCCAGATGTCGGCGCCCTTGTAGCCGCCCACAAGCGCACCGGCAGTAACGCCGTATTTCTTGAACCAGCTCCAGTCGGGATACATGTCGAGGATGTAGATCATCGTGACCGCGATGCCGCCGAGCACGATCGGCCCGACGAAGCGCGCGGCGATGACGAACACCGCGAGGTCCTTGTTGCGGATACCGGCCTGCATGAGGCGGACCTGCGCCTTCTCGACCTGCTCTTCCTGCAGCATCTTGAAGTTGGCGAGCAGGTCGCGAACCTTGTCGGCGGTGTGGTTTTCCTTGCGCAGCGACTTGCGCTTGTTGGTCGAGGCGACGATGCCGGCCTTGAGCTGTTCGCGGCGGGCATTGAGCGCTTTCACGCGCTTGGCCATCGGGTCCTTAACCGTGGTCGCGGCGTAGATGGCGGTCATCACCGCGAGCGCGGCAACCGCCGAGAGCATGGTCGCGACCCAGATCACATCGACGCCCATCAGCGTCGGTCCGGAAGCGGCCGCAAGGAGGAGGTGGGTTAGGATCGTCATCATGTCCCCCTAGATCTCGAAGTTGACCATCTTGGCCATCATGAAGGCGCCGATCGACATCCACACGAGGCCGCCCATGCCGGCGATCATCAGACGCTCGTCGACGAAAAAGCCGCCCATGTAGCTCGGATTGATCATCCAGATGAGGCCGAAGACGATGAAGGGCAGCGAGCCCACGATCAGCGCCGAGGCCTTCGATTCCGAGCTCATCGCGCGGATCTTGAGCTTCATCTGCGCGCGCTTGCGCAGCACGTCGGCGAGGTTCGACAGCGTCTCGGCGAGGTTACCACCCGTCTCGCGCTGGATCGCCAGCGTGATGACGAAGAACTGGAACTCGGCGGTGCCGAGGCGGTCGGCGGTTTCCTGGAGGGCGGCCTCCATGGTCTTGCCGATCTTCATCTTGTCGGACACGTTCCCGAACTCGTCGCCGACGGGGCCGGGCAGTTCGTTCGACACGATGCCGAGCGTTTCGGTGATCGGGAGACCCGAGCGCAGGCCGCGCACCATCAGCTCGATGGCGTCGGGGAAGTTATCGTTAAACTGCTTCAGGCGCTTCTTGATCAGGAAGCCGATCGCGAAGTGCGGGATGCCTGCACCGGCGAGCAGGCCGACGAAGAAGGCGAGCGAGAAGGGCGCGCCGCGGATCATCAGCAGGCCCGCGACCACAACCGCAATGCCGAGCGACGCCATGGCATATTGCTTGAGCGTGATGACCTTGCCCGTCTGCGACATGCGCAGCTTAAGCTGGGCAGGGCGCGGCAAGAGGCGGGCGATGCCGCCTTCGTCGTTATCCTTGCGCTTGGCCATCAGCTTGCGGATCTGCATCTGCGCGTTGGCCTTAAGCGCGCCGCCCTCTGCGTGGCGGTTGCGCACGACTTCCATGCGGCGCTTGACCGACTTCTTGGGGCTGGGCCCGCTCATCATCTTGTATCCGACCAGGCCGAATACGAGGACGAGAATGGCAAGTACGGCGTAGAACATCATGCTTCCTTGCTAGGAAGGTGGGGCAGGGGACGCTTGCCCCCCACCGTCACCATCGTCGGTTACGCAGCTTCGGCCTTGGGCTTGGACAGCATCGACTTGATGCCGCTGAGCATCGACTTGCTGCTGCCGCCCGGCGCATCGGCCAGCGCTTCTTCCTCGTCGCTGGCATGGCTGAGCACCATGTTCGACAGGGTGGCGAAGGGCTGCGCGATCTTGCCGGTGGCGATTTCCGCCAGCGGTTTGCCGAGCTTGGCGGCCTGCGCGGTGGTCTTGGGATCGAGCGGGAAGACGATGTCCACGCCGCGTTCGATCGACTGCTCGAAATCCTTCTTGGAGATTTCGAGCGCACCACCACCGGGCACCTTGTTGGCGACCACGATGACCTTGGTCTGCGGCGCGTTCGACTTGAGCCAGGCGAGGACACGGATGGTGTCACGCGTGGCGGCAAGCGTCAGCTCGCTGACGACCACCGCGACATGGGCATCATGCACCATGTGCGGATAGTTGATCAGCATGTTGCGCGGCAGGTCCATGACGCACGATTCGAAGGCATTCTTCATCTCTTCCTGGAGCTGGAAGAAGGCCGTTCCATCGGTCATCATCGGCTGGTTGATCGGCGCTTCGGCCGAGAGCACCGAAAGACGCTCGTTGGCGCGAACCATGGCGCGTTCGATGAACAGGCCGTCGATACGCGACGGGTTCTCGATCGCGTCGGTCAGACCGCGACCCGGTTCGAGATCGAGGCTGAGCGCCCCGGTACCGAAGTGGATGTCGAGGTCGAGCAACGCAGTCGAGCGATGCGCTTTTTCACCGAACATCCACGCCATGCTGGTAGCCAGCGTCGAGGCGCCGACACCACCGCGCACACCGATGACCGCGGTCATGATGTGGGGCTTTTCCTGCTGCGCTTCAGCGCGCGGACCCGACAGCATGGCCTGGGCCTGCGCGAAAACGTCGCGCACCTGGTCGACCGTGAACGGCTTGACCAGATAATCGTGGATGCCGCTTGCGACGAGGTCGCGATAGAGGCGGACGTCATTGACCTGGCCGGCGGCGATCACGATCGTGCCCGGCTCGCAGACCTCTGCGAGGCCATTGATGTCGGTCAGCGGATCTGCGCTTTCGGACAGGTCGATGAACAGCACGTTCGGGCTGGCCGAGACCGACAGGGACTGGACCGCATTGCGCAGGCCGCCCTTGTTCACTTTCTCGGCAGACCAGCCATATTCGACCGCGACGGGACCGATCAGGTCTGCGGTTTCGTCGTCACAAACGAATGCGGTGAACGGCTCGCGAAGGCCCGCACGGGCTTGGAAAGGCGCGTTCATGTTATTCTCCCTCGCTGGTCGAGATTTCCATCAGCCCGCCTTCACCGGTCAGCGGCTGTTCGCGATAGCTGCGAACGGCGCGGGCCGAGGTGCGGGCGTCGACGGTGGCGGCACCCGGGCGACCGTGAACCAGGTCTTCCGGATTGGCGATCATGGCCGCCAGGTTGCCGTTTACCGCGCAACCGAAGTTGGGCATGGACTCGTTGGCCGGGTTGCCGTGGCTCTCACCTTCCCAGGCAGGGCAGGTAGGCATGCTGGCATGCGCACGGGTCACGACCACGCGGGCCATGCCAGGCTCGATCGATCCCTGCGTCACCGGCGCGCCGTCGGCCAGAAGAAGGCCGTAGCGACCCGCCAGGCGGGCAACGTCGTTGCGTGCATAGGCCGCGTTGGCACCGTCGATATAAACTCGGTCACCGTAGCGCAGGCCGAGCGATCCGAACCAGGCGTCGAGCGCCTGCATGCCGGACGCCGGGACACCCGAGGCCGAAGCCGGGATATCGTAGGCGAAGTTCTGGCGCTCCACGACGGGGACGTGCACCGGCGCGAGGCCGCGACGATCGTCGGACGGATAGCCGGTCGAGCAGGCCGCGGTGCCGCAAGCGACCAGCAGAAGGGCGATGGTCTTTTTCATGTTTTCTCTCCCAATCCGCCAGTTACATCGAGAAGCCAGGCTGCGCGGCACCGGCGTCGCTCGAAACACCCGGGCTGGCCGGGGCTTCGTTGACGACGGCATTGCCGTTGGCCGAAGGCTGGTTGGTGCCGTCATAGGTCGAGCCGAGGAGATAGCGATCGGCATCATAGGGTGCGCGATAGCCATCGACCGGAGTGGCGAGCTGGGTCGAGACCGGCTTCACCAGATACGGCGTGACGACAATGACGAGTTCGGTTTCGTTGCGACGATAGCTGGTCGAACGGAACAGCGAACCGATGATCGGGATGTCGCCGAGGAACGGCGCTTTCTCGATATTGTTCGTGCCCGTGTTGCGCAGCAGGCCGGCAATCATGAAGCTCTGCCCCGAGCCCATTTCGACCGTGGTTTCGGCACGGCGAGTGGTGAGGGCGGGAACGTCGAAGCCGTTAAGACGGATCGACCCTTCGGTCGACAGTTCCGACACTTCCGGCGCGACACGCATCGAGATGCGACCATCGGCAAGGACGTACGGCGTGAAAGCGAGGCCGACACCATATTCCTTATACTCGATCGCAACGTTGCCGAGCGACTGGCTGACCGGGATCGGGAATTCACCACCGGCCAGGAAGCTGGCGGTTTCACCCGATAGCGCGGACAGGTTGGGTTCGGCGAGCGTGGTCACGAGACCGTCGGTCTCCGCAAGGTCGAGCGAACCCAGGATGTCGAGCCCGAACAGGCTGGTCAGTCCCGAGAAGGTCGTACCGATCGGCGAGCGAACGACGTTGCCGACGCCTCCGGTCAGTTCGGCGGAACCCTGACCGATCCCGAAGATGAAATCACCCCCGGTCGGATCGTCGACGTCGAGGTTCATTCCCATCGACTTGAGCATCGTGCGGTTGATCTCGGCGATGCGAACCTTGAGCAGCACCTGCAGCGGGGTTGCCATCTGCAGGCGGCTGACGACCTGGGTGCCTTCACCGACATAGGCCTGGACGAGGCGCTCGGCCTCCTCGGCATCGTCGGGATCGGCAACCGTGCCGGTCAGCAGCATCAGGTTGTTCATCGGCGTCGCCTGGATGTTGGCTTCGGGCATGGCGAGGCGGAGCATTTCTGCAACTGACCCGACATTGTTGCCGACGCGAACATTGGCGGCGTAGACGACGTTGCCGCTGGGCCCCGTCGCGTAGATGGTGGTCTCACCCGCGGCCTTGCCGAATATGTAGAGCTGGCGGTTCGAACGCACCTGAACATCGGCGATGCCCGGGTTGGCGACGAACAGGTCGCTCATGCTGCCCGGCAGCTGCACCAGCGTACCGGTGTTGGCCGAGATATTCAGCGTTTCGGAAGGCTGGACGGCACCCGACTGGGCGGCGGCCGGCGCGGCGAAGCCGACGGGGGCCATGGCGACCGCGATGGCGGCAAGCCCGGCGCCCAGCAGGCGTTTATGTGCTTTGAGTTTCGTCATCTTAGCGTGCTCCCACGGGAACGACGGTCACGGCATTGCCGCGAGCGACACGAACGGACGGACCGGCCGACACATAGCCACCAGCCGGCGCGGCAGGCGCGCTGGGCTGGGCGTTCGACGAGCCACCGCTACCCTGCGACGGGATTGAGCTGCGCTGGAAGCGCGAGACCTGGCCGCCGGTGGTGTAGGTGATGTCGGTGTCGATCGGCTTGTTGGCGACGGCGAGAAGCAGCTTGCGCTCTTCGCCGGGCGTTGCATCCTCGGGCACTTCCACTTCGCCACTGGCGATGGCGCGCTCGAGTTCGGCAGTGTTGTCAACAAGCGCGCGAAGCGACAGGCTGAGCTGGCCGATGGTCTGTGCAACGGCAACCTTTTCCGCAATCTTGGGAGTGGCTTCGACGGTGACGGTCGAGAAGGTCTTCACTTCGACCTGGCCGTCCTCGTTCTTGTCCGTGATCCGCTGGTCGGTGGCCAGCACGCGTAGGTTGCGCACGATGGTTTCCGATGCCTTGAGCGAGGGACCGTCACCCGAAACTTCCTGCGTGAGCACGAGGTCGACGCGGTCGCCCGGGAAGATGAAGCCCGCAACACCCGAAGTGTTCGAGACCGGGATCGTCACGGCGCGCATGCCCGGGCCGAGCGCCGCGGCAAGGAAGCCACGATCTTCGGGACCTACGAGCGAACCGCGCGTGATCGGCTGGCCCGCCGCAATGGCAGTGCGCACTACCGTACCGTAGAGGGCGGTCGGATCGCTGTCCTCCTCGTCTTCGGTATAGTAGGTGCCGTCCAGCAATTCCTTCGGCCATGCCTGGAAGACCAGGTCATCGGCTTCGATGATGGTGCCCACCGGAAGCGGTTTGCGTGCGATCAGCACTTCGGGCCCGGCCGGGACGACCGGCGCTGCCTGTGCCTGGTTCGCACCCGAACCGGAGAACATGTTCTTGGCCATGATCGCCGTGACGACCGCGATGACCAGCGCTCCAACGAGCAGGATCAGTTTTTTTCCATTCATGGCGATTTCGCCTCCCCAAAGGGTCCCCTCAACTGTGCCTAGTGATCAGGCAAAATGGTTAAGAAAGCGTTGGGCGACATTCCACAGCCCGCCCACTGCAATCGCGACCCCGTACGGGATCTTCGGATCGCCCGGTTTTCCGCGAATTTTACGAAGGATGATGGCGCCGATCGTGACCAGACCGCCGGCCAGCGCCATGACGACGATGAAGCGCAATGTCTCGCCCGGCGTAAACCAAAGCGCGATCGCGGCGGCCAGTTTGACGTCTCCGCCGCCCATCATCCCGAAGCGATAGAGCAGCGCGAGACCGCCGAACACGGCGCCTGCGACGACGAGTCGAATCAGCATGTCGCTCAGCGCCACCGCGTCGACGATCCACCACAGCGGGGCGAGGGCCGCGACTACCAGCACCAGCCGGTTGCGGATCAGGTAGGTCTGCACGTCGCGCACGGCCGCGTAGATGAGCAGCAATGCGTGCGCGCCGAGCAGCAACAGGGTGAAAGTGTCGTCAATCATGACCGAGCGGTCTAGACGCGGCGCCTTGAGAAACCGTAACCAGCCCAGCCGATGAGTGAGTTTCCGGACAGAATCGCGATCGTAGGCGCCGGTATCGCTGGTGCGAGCGTTGGCGCGCGGCTGGCAGCGGCGGGCGCGAACGTCGTGCTGCTCGAGGCCGAGTCGCAGCCGGGAATGCATGCGACGGGGCGCTCGGCCGCGTTCTGGCAAGCGAGCCTGGGCGGCGACACGCCCGAACGGCAGCTAAGCCTGGCGTCCAAGCCGATGTTCGATGCGCGCTGGCCGGGGAGCGAGGTGCCGTTGCTGCGCAAGCGCGGGGCGATCCACCTGACCGGGCCGTGCGGCGAGGAGTTCCCCGCGCCGGGGGATTTGGCGGGCGAGGATGTGCCGGTGCGGCTCGATCGGGCAGCGCTCGATGCCCGGATCGAGGGGCTACGCGACCATTGGTCGGGCGGCTGGTGGGAAGCCAGCTGTTCGGACATCGATGTCGCGGCCTTCCACGCGGCGTGCCTTGCGGCGGTCCGGCGGCACGGGGGCGAGATCGTCACCGATGACGAGTTGGAGAGCGCAACGCGTCTGGACGGTCGCTGGGTGATCGAGGCAGGCGGGCGCAGGATCGAGGCGTCGGTGCTGGTCAACGCCGCGGGCGCCTGGGGCGATGTGGTGGCCGAGCGGGCAGGGGTGAAGCCGATGGGGCTGGTGCCCAAGCGGCGCACAGTGGCTCAATTGCGCGTCGGCAAAAGCGGATTGCGCGACACGCCCTTCGTCACCGACCTGCACGCCAGCTTTTACTTCAAGGGCGAGGGCGACGATACGGTGTGGGTCTGCCCGCTCGACGAAAGCGAGAGCCCTCCCTGCGACAGCGCACCTGAAGAGATTGACGTCGCGACGGCGGTCGATCGGTTCGAGAAAGCGATCGATTGGCCGGTCGAAGCGGTGGAGCGCAAGTGGGCAGGGCTGCGGACCTTTGCGCCCGACGGGCGGATGAAATTCGGGTTCGACGAAGAAGCGGACGGTTTCTTCTGGTGCGTGGGGCAGGGCGGCATGGGGATCCAGACCGCTCCGGCCTACTCGCTGCTTTGTGCGAACTTGATCCTCAAACAGCCGCTCGATGACGCGCTGGAGGGCATTTCGGCGGAGAATTTCGCGCCCTAGTCGGCGGCCCAATTCTTGGCTTGCGCGGTGGCGAGCTCGTCGGCGCGTTCGTTCTCCGGATGACCGGCGTGGCCCTTTACCCAATGCCAGGTGACGTGGTGGCGGGCAGCGGCTTCCTCGAGCGCCATCCACAGGTCGGCATTCTTGACCGGTTTCTTGGCGGCATTTTTCCAGCCATTCTTCTTCCAGCCGTGGATCCACTTGGTGATCCCGTCGCGGACGTAGACCGAATCGGTGGTGACTTCGACCGTGCAGGGGCGTTTGAGCGCGTTCAGCGCCTCGATCGCCGCCATCAGCTCCATGCGGTTGTTGGTCGTCTCGATATCGCCGCCCGAGAGCTCGCGTTCCTCACCGTTCCAGCGGAGCACGGCACCCCAGCCGCCGGGGCCGGGATTGCCCTTGCACGAGCCGTCGGTGAAAATCTCGACCTTGTCCCCCTGCATGCGGATCAGGCGACCAGCTTGCGGGGAAGCTTGAAGATCATGCCTTCGGGCTCGTGCTCTGCTTCGCTCTCGTTGACGTTGAAGCGTTCGCCCAGCGCATCGATGACTTCGCGGACGAGGATTTCGGGTGCCGATGCGCCGGCGGTGACGCCGACCGATCGCGGCTGTCCCAGCCAATCCCAGTCGATGTCGCCCGCCCGTTCGATCAGGCGCGCAGGGATGCCCTTGCGCTCGGCGACTTCGGCAAGACGGCGGCTGTTGGAGCTGTTAGGCGCGCCGATGACCAGCATCCGGTCGCATCGTTCGCTGATCGCCTTGACTGCAGCCTGCCGGTTGGACGTGGCGTAGCAAATATCCTCGCTTTTGGGCTCCTGGATGCCCGGGAAACGCTCCTTGAGGACGGCGATGACGGCAGCTGTGTCATCGACCGACAAGGTGGTCTGGGTGAGGAATCCGGTCTTCTCAGGGTTAGCAATCTCGACCGCGCGAGCGTCTTCTTCGGTCTCGATCAGTGTCATCTTGCCTTCGGGCACCTGTCCGAAGGTGCCGATGACCTCGGGATGGCCTTCGTGACCGATGAAGAGGATCTGATAGCCCTTTTCGACCATGCGCTCGGCCTGGCGGTGGACCTTGCTGACCAGCGGGCAGGTCGCGTCGAGATAGTCGAGCCCGCGCACTTCGGCGGCATTGGGCACTGCCTTGGGCACGCCATGGGCGGAAAAAACCACGGGGCGACCGTCGGGCACCGAATCGAGTGTTTCGACGAACACGGCGCCCAGGCCGCGCAGCCGGTCGACGACAAAGCGGTTGTGGACGATCTCGTGGCGCACGTAGACGGGCGGGCCGTAGCGTTCGAGCGCCAGTTCGACGATCTTGATGGCGCGATCGACGCCGGCGCAGAAGCCGCGCGGCGCGGCGACGAGGACGTCGAGGGCAGGTTTGCTCGCATTCATGAAAGCCCATGTAGGACTTCTCTTGCAGGGTTGAAACCCGCTTCCTATGGAAAGGCGACAACGATGAGACCTGAAGGAACACGCCACGTGAAGAACGCCATCCTGCCGCTTGCAACGATCCTGGCGCTGAGTGCCTGCAGCACGGGCGGCCAGCTCGACAGTCTTGGCGGGGTCTATTCGGAACGTTCGCTCTGCCCGCAGCTGGGCATTCCCGCCGGCACCGGCGATGTCACCTTGTTCCACCCGGGCGGGGTTGCGGCCGACTATCTCGATGTCACCGCGACGATCACGAACCTCCGGTCGGAATGTTATGAAAGCGGTGGCCAGCTCATCTCGGTCGCGACCTATGACGTGGTGGCACAGCGCCGCGCCGCGGGCCCGCCGCGTGCAGTGAGCCTGCCGGTCTATAATGTCGCGATGCAAGGCGGGAGCAATGTCGTCGCCAAGCGTGTGGCGCCGGTGACCGTGAATTTCGAGAATGGCCAGTTGATGGGCCAAGCCACCGGAACGGCGACGATCCGCGTCGATCGGGCGGCGGTGACCCTGCCGGACAATGTCCGCGCCGAGCTGACTCGCAAGCGCAAGGCCGGCGAAGTCGATGCCGCGATCGACCCGCTGACCGTCCCCGCGATTCGCGATGCGGTGAGCCGCGCGACGTTCGAGCATCTGGTCGGTTTCCAGCTGACGCAGGACCAGCTGCGCTACAACGCGACGCGTTGATCCGCGCACCAGCGCGAAATCTTCACCGCTTCGCCGCTTAGGCGATTGACGCCTTCAGGAGGGTGGGCCATGGCTGCGCCTGTCTTCGGCAGGGGGCGACTCCTGCCGGGGTGCCGCGCGGGAGAGTGTGCGCCTCAGAAAAGGGGTTCACCGCCGAAGGAGCAAGCCGCCCCCGGAATCTCTCAGGCTTCAGGACCGCGCGGGGCCTGGACACTCTGGAAAGCGCTGTCCCCGAGGCGGCCACCGAAGGAGTAACCCCGTACGTCCCACCACGGGGGAAACTCTCAGGTCATCGCGACAGATGGGGGCCTTGATTACGCCAGCATGGTGCCGGCGCACGAATTGAGGACCGGCGATGACGAAGAAACTACCCCTCGACCAGTGGCACCGCGACCAGGGCGCGCGCATGGTGCCCTTCGCCGGTTACGAGATGCCGGTGCAATATGAGGGGATCATCGCCGAACATCAGTGGGTGCGCGAGAAAGCGGGCCTTTTCGACGTCAGCCACATGGGCCAGCTTTCGGTCAAAGGCGAAAATGCCGCACAAGCGCTCGAAAGCCTGATGCCCGGCGACTTCCAGAACCTTAAGGACGGTCGCGCGCGCTACTCGATGCTGCTCGACGAGAATGGCGGGATTATCGACGACCTGATCGTCACCAACGCGCATGAGAGCTTCCTGCTGGTCGTCAACGGCGCGACAAAGGACGGAGACATCGAGATTCTGAAGACCCGACTGCCCGCCGGCGTCGAGCTCCTGCATCACGAGGACCAAGCGTTGCTCGCGCTGCAGGGGCCGATGGCGGAGGAAGTGATGACGCGTCACATCCCGGGCGCCAAGGACCTGGCATTCATGCAGGCCGGGCTGACCGACTGGCGGGGCAGCTATCTTTGGATCAGCCGCACGGGCTATACCGGCGAAGACGGGTTCGAGGTCTCGATCCTCAACGACCGAGTGGAAGAATTTGCCGATGCCTTGGTCGCCGACAAGCGGGTCAAGCCGATCGGGTTGGGCGCGCGCGACTCGCTTCGTCTCGAGGCCGGATTGCCGCTCTACGGGCATGATCTCGATACCGAGACGACGCCGGTGATGGCCGACCTGGGTTTTGCCATATCGAAACTTCGCCGCGAAGATGGTGGCTTTCCGGGGGGCAAACGCATTCTCGATGAGCTGGAAAACGGCCCCGCCGTCAAACGCGCCGGTTTCCTCGTCGAAGGGCGCCAGCCGGTTCGCGAAGGCGCGAAGCTACTCGACGGTGAGGGCAATCTCGTCGGCAAGATTACCAGTGGCGGCTTCTCGCCGACGCTCGAGCGGCCCATCGCCATGGGCTATCTCGCCACGCACCTGACCGACGAGGGCACAGGCGTGAAGGCGGAACAGCGCGGCAAGCTGTTCGACCTGACCGTGACGCCGATGCCGTTCGTGCCGCATCGCTATCATCGCAAGAAGAAATAAGGCCAACAGGGAGGCTGAACATGACCACCTATTATTCCGAAGACCATGAGTGGGTGCGGGTGGACGGCGATGCCGCCACCGTGGGCATCACCAAGCACGCCGCCGACGCGCTGGGCGACATCGTCTTCGCCGAAGCGCCCGAAGCGGGCCGCAGCCTATCGAAGGGCGACGACGCGGCGGTGGTGGAGTCGGTCAAGGCCGCCTCCGACGTCTATGCCCCGGTCGATGGCGAGGTCACCGAGGGGAATGACGCGATCGCCGACAATCCCGGGCTGATCAACGAGGACCCGGAGGGCGAAGGCTGGTTCTTCAAGATGACCCTGTCGGACAAGTCGCAGCTCGACGGGTTGATGAACGAGGACGCCTACAAGGCGCACTGCGAGAGTCTCTAGTGAGTGCGGCGGCCTCTTCCGGTCACTGGAAGGCCTCTGACTATGCCGGGGCGGGTGCGTTCGTACCCGCGCTCGGAGCGCCGGTCGTGGAGTTGCTCGCGCCGAAGGCTGGCGAGCGCATCCTCGACGTCGGGTGCGGGGACGGGGCGCTGACTGTCGGGATCTGCGATGCAGGCGCGGATGTGCTGGGGATCGATCCCAATGCCGAACTTCTTGCGGTGGCCGAGGGGCGAGGGCTCGAAACCTATCTCGTGCCAGCGCAGTCGATGCAGTTCGAGAGCGAGTTCGATGCAGCTTTTTCCAATGCCGCGCTGCATTGGATCGGGGCGCACCGCGACGAGGTCGCAAAGCGCATCTTCGCGGCAATCAAGGCCGGCGGGCGCTTCGTCGGAGAGATGGGCGGCGAGGGGAATATTGCGGGCCTGCTGGCGGCGATCGAGGCCGAAGCTCGCGCGCGGGGCTACAAGGTCGGGAAGGGGGCCTCCAACTGGTACCCAAGCGTCGCAGAATTCTCCGATACCTATGCCCGCGCGGGATTCACCGATATCGAGGCCGAATTGTTCGACCGCCCGACTCCGCTCGAAGAAGGGGTTGAGGGGTGGATCCGCACCTTCCGCTCGGGCTGGCTCGATACGATCGGGATGCCGACCGAAGAGCGTACTGACTTTGCCGTAGCCGTCGCCCAGCGATGGCCCCACGACTTTGCCGATTACAAGCGCCTGCGCTTTGCCATGAGGAAACCGAACTGATGCGTTATCTGCCGCTGTCCGACGGGGATCGGACCGAAATGCTCGCCAAGATCGGCGCGAAGAGCATCGACGACCTGTTCGTCGATGTGCCCGCGGAGGCGCGGCTGTCTGGTCTGATCGAGGGGCTCCCGACCCATGCCAGCGAGATGGCGGTCGAGAAGCATATGCGCAAATTGTCGAAGAAGAACCTGGCCGCGGCGGACGCGCCCTTCTTCCTCGGCGCGGGGGCGTATCGGCATCATGTGCCGGCCAGCGTCGATCACATCATCCAGCGCGGCGAATTCCTGACCGCCTACACGCCTTACCAGCCGGAAATCGCGCAGGGCACGCTGCAAATGCTGTTCGAATTCCAGAGCCAGGTAGCGCGCCTCTATGGCTGCGCTGTCGCAAATGCCTCGATGTACGACGGCTCGACCGCCTGCTGGGAAGCGGTGGCGATGGCGAGCCGCGTGGCGCGGGGCAAGAAGAAGAAGGTCGCGCTCTCGGGCGCGCTCCACCCGCATTATGCAGAGGTCGTCCGGACCATGGCCAAGTTCACCGACGACGAGATTGCAGGTGCGCCGCCGAGCCTCACGCCGCGGCCTGACGACGACGGGCTGATCGCGCGGATCGACGACAATACGAGCTGCGTCGTGGTGCAATATCCGGACATTCTCGGGCGGCTACCCGACCTGAAGCGGATTGCTGACGCGGCGCACGAGAAGGGCGCGTTGCTGATCGCGGTGAATACCGAGCCGGTCGCGCTGGGCGCGATTGCGGCGCCGGGCGATTTGGGTGCCGACATTGTTGTGGGCGAGGGACAGGCTATCGGGGTCGGGCTGCAGTTTGGCGGGCCGTATCTGGGCCTGTTCGCGGTGCGCGACGAGAAGCATGTTCGGATGATGCCGGGGCGCCTGTGCGGCGAGACGGTCGATGCCGAGGGCAAGCGCGGGTTCGTGCTGACGCTCTCGACCCGCGAACAGCATATTCGCCGCGAGAAGGCGACGAGCAATATCTGCACCAACTCGGGGCTCTGCGCGCTGGCGTTCAGCGTGCATATGACGCTGCTGGGCGAGAAGGGATTGCGGTCGCTGGCGGCGGAGAATCACCGGCTGGCCTGCATCGCGGCGGATCGGCTCTCGGCAGTGCCGGGCGTCACGCTGCTCAACGAGCATTTCTTCAACGAATTCACGCTCCAAGTCGGGCGCGATGCGCGCGAGCTGGTGCGCGATTTGGCCGACAAGGGCATTCTCGCGGGCGTGTCGCTCGGGCGGCTCTATCCCGACAGCGAGGGGCTCGACGATGCGCTGTTGGTCGCGGTGACCGAGACGACGACCGAAGAGGATATCGAAGTCTTCTGCGATGCGTTGAAGGAGGCGCTGTCATGAGCAATCCCAACGCATCCGGCTGGAAACCCGGCACGCCCGTCGAGGGACATAACGCCATGAGCGGGCCCGACACGACGACGGGCAACCGCGCGCTGATGCTCGAGGAGCCGTTGATCTTCGAGATTGGCGATACCGAAACGACGGGTGTCGATTTCGAATTCGCGAGCAAGCTGGACCTTGCGGGCGTGGAGCAGCCGGCCAAGCCGACGCCTGCGAGCGAGACGACGAGCCGGCTCGGTGATTTTGCGCGCAGCGAAGCGATCGGCCTGCCGGGCCTGACCGAGCCGGAGACGGTGCGCCACTATACGCGGCTCAGCCGTCAGAATTACGCCATCGATCTTGGGCTGTTCCCGCTGGGCAGCTGCACCATGAAGCATAATCCGCGGCTGAACGAGAAGGTCGCGCGGATGCCTGGTTTTGCCGATGTGCACCCGCTGCAGCCGGTCGACACGGTGCGCGGGGCGCTGGAGGTGATCAACGAACTGGCTTTCTGGCTGATCGAGCTGACTGGCATGCACTCGGTCGCGATGAGCCCGAAGGCGGGCGCGCATGGCGAATTGTGCGGGATCCTGTGTATTCGTGCGGCGCTGGAGGCGCGGGGCGATGCGCGCGAAGTGGTTCTGGTGCCCGAAAGCGCGCATGGGACGAACCCGGCGACGGCGGCCTTCGCAGGCTACAAGATCGAGGACATTCCCGCGAACGAGGATGGTCGCGTCGATCTGGAGGCTTTGAAGGCGCGGCTTGGACCGGATGTCGCGGGGGTGATGATCACAAATCCGTCGACGCTGGGCCTGTTCGAGCGCGACATGAAGGCGATCTCGGACGCGGTGCACGAGGCGGGCGGGTTCGTCTATTGCGACGGCGCGAATTTCAACGCGATCGTCGGCAAGGTGCGCCCGGGCGACCTCGGTGTCGATGCGATGCACATTAATTTGCACAAGACTTTCTCCACCCCGCATGGCGGAGGCGGACCGGGTTCGGGCCCGGTGGTGCTGTCGGAGGCGCTGAGCGCCTTTGCGCCATTGCCGTACACGGCGCGGACCAAAGACGGCGTCGTGCACCTGGTCGAGGAAGAAACCGCCGACAGCTTCGCCGAGGAGCATTTCGGCGGAAAGCTGCACAGCTTCGGCCGCATGACCGCCTTCCATGGACAGATGGGCATGTTCACCCGCGCGTTGACCTATATCCTGAGCCACGGCGCGGACGGATTGAAGCAGGTCGCCGAGGATGCGGTGCTCAACGCCAACTACATCCTGCGCAGCCTGGAGGACGTGCTCCACGCGCCCTTCGCCCATTCTGGCCCGTGCATGCACGAAGCGCTGTTCGGGGATAAGGGGTTTGCCGAAGGCTTGTCGACGCTCGATCTCGCCAAGGCGCTGATCGACGAGGGCTATCATCCGATGACCATGTATTTCCCGCTGGTTGTGCATGGCGCGATGCTGATCGAGCCGACCGAGACTGAGAGCAAGGCGGCGCTCGACCAGTTCATCACGGCGCTGCGGAGCGTCGCGGAACGCGCCAAGGGGGGCGATGAAAGCATGAAGGCCGCGCCCTACTATGCGCCGCGCCGGCGCCTCGACGAGACGCAGGCCGCGCGCAAGCCGGTGCTGGCCTACCAGGAAGCGGTCCCCGAAGCCTCGAGCACGGGAATGGCGGCGAAATACGGAGGCGGTTGATGGACTGGGATAGCGCATTTTCGTTCGCCAACGGGTTCGCGCTCGTCGCCTGGGCGGCGCTGATCCTCGCGCCGAGAGGTCCCAAGGTTCATGCGCTCATCTTCTATCTCGGGATCGGCCTGCTCGCGCTGGCTTACTCGGTGGGGATCGTGTGGCTGACCGCCGAGAACGGAATGGCGGACTTCGGATCGCTGGCATCGGTCCAAGCGCTGTTCAAGGATGACGGGATCACCGTGATCGCGTGGATCCACTATCTCGCTTTCGACCTCTTCGTGGGCCAGTGGATTGCCAAGGATGCTGACCACAAGATGGTCTCGCGCATCGTGCAGGCGCCGATCCTTGTTCTGACGCTGATGGCAGGGCCGCTCGGCCTGTTCATCTGGATGCTGGTTCGCGAACGTCGCGCGCGGGCGATGGCGGGTATCCACCAGGCGCGATGAGCGACCCGCTTCCTCCTTACGAGATGGGCGACCTTGGCAGCGAGGTGAAGCGCCATGCACCCGCCGCTGCGCGCAACGTGGGTCCGATCGGCGAGGTGCTCACCGACTGGCTGCCGCGCTCGGGAACCGTGCTCGAAATCGCCAGTGGAACCGGGGAGCATGCGCTCGCCTTTGCGCGCATCTTCCCCGATCTCGACTGGCAACCGAGCGACCGCGACCCCGAGGCGCTGGCCTCGATCGCGGCCTGGCGTGAGGAGCACGGCACGCCCAACCTGTTGCCGCCGGTCGAGATCGACGCGGCCAGCACCGATTGGCCGATCATGCAGGCTGACGCGATTTTGTCGGTCAACATGGCGCATATCTCGCCTTGGCCAGCCACACTCGGGCTTCTCAAGGGAGCGAAGCGCCTCTTGCCGGAGGATGGGGCCTTGATCTTCTACGGCCCCTGGATCGCGTCCGATGTCGAAACGGCGCCGTCAAACATGTCTTTCGACGAGTCGCTCAAGGTGCGAAACCCCGCGTGGGGTCTTCGAACGGTCGAAAAGGTGGAGGAAGCCGCGTCGGCGCAATCGCTCCAACTGATCGAGCGTCGTTCGATGCCGGCGAATAACATGATGCTCCTGTTTCGCCGCCGAAATCATAACCAAGGTTAATTTCGGTGGTTTTTCGGCTTTTTTACATCCGATCTTCACGCGTCCTTAACGCTTTTCGTTGAACCCTGAACGGCAAATTCGGGGAGAATGTGCGTATGTACCACGACAATGTCGCCAAGAATCGCGCAGAAAAGCGCAGCCACGTCCTCATGACGTGCGAGCTGGAAGCTGGCGACACCTGCAAAACGGTGAAGTTACGCAACCTGTCGGCACATGGCGCCATGGTCGAGGACGACACTCTTCCGCTGGTCGGGACGCAGGTCCTGTTCAAGAAAGGCGATATCCGGGCGACCGGCACGGTGGTCTGGGCACGCATCAAGCGCGCCGGCATCAAGTTCGATACGCTCGTGCCCGCAGACCAGATCAAACGCCACGTCCCCAAGGCGCGCCCCAAGCCCCAGCCCAAGAGCGACCGCCCGGGGTTGAAGGCAAAGCCGCTGACTGCGGCCGAGCGCCGCGCTGCCGAACATTATTTCTGGGGCGACCCGCTTATTCCCCCCACCAGGTAGCCCGCCAAAGGGTGAGACGAGAAAAGGCGGCTCCGGGACGGGCCGCCTTTTCTTTTTTCGTGGGTGATCGGTCGCGGCTCAGCCGGTCTTGCGCATGCCGTCGCGTTGTTCGTGCAGCCATGCAACCAGGCCCGAGAGCGGCATCAGTCGATTGAAGACGATCCCGGCATGGTCGTCGCGCTTCCAGCGGATGGTCCCGGCCTCCGGCGCGAGGCCGGGCAGGTTGACCGTGACGTCGCAATCGATCGGCAGGTCCTTTTCGAGACGGATCTTCATTCCGCCCTGGCTGATGTCGCTGGCATAGGCGCGGATCGGATAGCCCTCGACATAGAGCGTGACGGGCGTATCCACTTCGACGCGCGGCATGCGCGGGCGGGGGCCATCTTCGTTGGTTGCGAGCAGGTCGACGACGTCAATCTGCTGGTCGAATTCGACGCCGGCATTGTTGCCCTTGACCCAGCTCACCTTGCCGCGAACGGGCTCACCGTTCTTGAGTTCGACTGCGAGCTGCTGGCCTTCGGCAACGTCCGAATAGAGGCGGATCATCATGCCGCCTGCCGAGATATTCTTGATGAGGCACAACTCGCGCCTGTCATCGACGATGAGCGAGCCGACGCGGAAGAGCGTCATGTGGCGTTCGCCGTCGCGGCGTTCGGACGGCGCGGCGGGCGCTTCGTCCTTGAGCGAATAGACCGTCGTTTCGACCTGGCTTTCTTCCACGTCTCACTCCTCGCTTCCCACCTGCGCCTCGGTCCAAGGTGCAGGCGGACTTCTCCCCTTGACGCTCAGGATAGCGACAAGAGCGTTACCAATCGGTTGACGATTGTTCCGCAGCCACTTGGGGGATTGTCGGAATGTCTGAAAAGCGCCCGGATGGTGAGCCGTGCAGGGGTCGAACCTGCGACCTACTGATTAAAAGTCAGTTGCTCTACCAACTGAGCTAACGGCCCATCCATCCGGGTCGGGAGGGGCATTAGCGAGGCGCGAGGCGCTTGCCAACCCGCTCTTTAAGGTGACGCACGCGCAATCCGTCCGGAAGCGGCCAATTGGGCGCGATCGCAGCCGCGGGGATGACGGCCGACGGGCGATCGGCGAATGCCGGATGCGGGATCGTCAGGCCTTGCGAGTGGTGACGTCCCCCGCTCCAGGCGAGAATGTCGAGGTCGAGGACACGGTCGCCCCAGCGGCGTCCCGGCTTGCGACCGAAGTCGCTTTCGATGGCCTTGAGGGCCGAAAGCATTTGCCTTGGAGCCAGCGGCGTCTCGATCATCGCAGCTGCATTGGCGAAATCGCGGCCGGCATTGCCGAAGGCGGGATTGAGCAGGATTGGAGAGGCGTCGAACAGCATGAAGTCGGTGTCGAGCCGTGCGATCGCGGCCTCGACCACGCCCTGCGGTCGACCGTGGCGGATATGTCGCCGGTTGGAACCGATGCCGATCAGGTAGAGGTGGGGCGTTGCGTTCATCTCGTGCGAGCGCTTAAGCCCTTTGCATGCATGATGTAAGCCCTGCCGATCTCTCGCCGCTACCCGCCGCGGAGCCGCCGCGCGACTGTCCGCTCTGCCCGCGTCTGGTGGCGTTCCGGCAGGAGTGCCGCGAAGAATATCCCGATTGGTACAATGCTCCGGTGCCAGCATTCGGGGATCCCGAGGCGCCGATCGCGATCGTGGGCCTAGCGCCCGGAAAACACGGGGCGAACCGGACGGGTCGGCCCTTCACGGGCGATTTTGCCGGCGACCTGCTGTTCGACACGCTGCGGAAGCTGGGGCTGTCGACGGGCGATTACGACCAGCGGATCGACGACGGGGTCGAGCTCAAGGGCGCGATCATTTTGAACGCGGTCAAATGCCTGCCGCCGGAGAACAAGCCGACCGGGCAGGAAATCCAGCATTGCCGACCTTTTTTCGAAGAGCAGCTGTCGATGCTCCCCAACGTGAAAACGCTGTTTGCGCTGGGGAAGATCGCGCATGACGCGGCGTGCCGCGCGCTGGGGATGAAGATCAGCCATGCCAAGTTCGGGCATGGCGCGGTGCATCGGGCGCCGAACGGGATGACGCTGGTCGATAGTTACCATTGCAGCCGCTACAACCAGAATACCGGTCGGCTGACCGACGAGATGTTTGCAGACGCCTTGCAGACGGCGTGCGCGCAGTCGTTGACAGGGAAGCGGGCCGAACGGCTGGAGACCGAGCGACTGGTGCTGCGGCGCGCGACGATGGACGATGTCGATGGATTTCATGCGATCTTCACCGACCGCGAGGCGATGGCGCACTGGTCTACGCCGCCTCATGGTTCGCGCCAGGAAACCGAGGACTGGGTGCGATCGATGGTCGAGGCGGACCCGACGTTGGGTGACGATTTTGTCATCGAGAAGGACGGCGAATTGCTCGGCAAGGTCGGACCGTGGAAGCTGCCCGAGTTTGGGGTCCTCGTGCGCCGGGATCATTGGGAGCAGGGCATTGGCACCGAAGCGATGAGCGCGCTGGTGGACTATTTGCGCGGAAGGGGCGTGCCGCATCTGGTCGCAGACGTCGACCCGGCGAACGGCGCGTCGCTGAGATTGATGGAGAAGCTTGGCTTCGTGCGGTCGGGCTACAAGAAGGACGCGATGCTGTACGAGGGCAAGCCGGTCGACAGTGTCTATCTGAGGCTCGAACTTTAGAGGTCTTCGGCGAGGCGTTTGTACAAGTCGGGGCGGCGGTCGCGGAAGAAGCCGAAGGCGGCGCGGTGCTTCTTGGCGGCCGCGAGGTCGAGTTCGGCGACGAGGACGCCCGTTTCGTCAGCGCCAAATTCCGCCAGCAGGTCGCCACGTTCGTCGGCGATGAAGCTGTGGCCATAGAAGCGCTGGCCGCATTCGGTGCCGATGCGGTTGGCGGCGACGACGGGCACGACGTTCGACACTGCATGGCCAATCATCGCACGGCGCCACATACGGCTTGTGTCGAGGTCTGGATCGTGCGGTTCGGTGCCGATCGCGGTCGGGAAGAAAAGGATGTCGGACCCCAGCAGCATGAGGCTGCGCGCGGTTTCGGGGTACCACTGGTCCCAGCAGATGCCGATGCCGAGCTTCGACTTGTCGGGTCCTGCGAAGGTCTTGAAGCCGGTATTGCCGGGGCGGAAGTAGAATTTCTCTTCGTACCCCGGGCCGTCGGGGATGTGGCTCTTGCGGTAGACGCCCTCGATCTTCCCGTCGGGGCCGATCATGGCGAGCGAGTTGTAATGGTGCGGGCCATCGGCTTCGAAAAAGCTGGTCGGGATGTAGACGCCAAGTTCAGTGGCGAGCTTCTGCATCGCCTGAACGCTGGGATGCTCGTCGGTCGGCTTGGCGGTCGCGAACAGCTCCTCGTCCTCGACGCGGCAGAAATAGGGGCCTTCGAACAGTTCGGGAGGCAGGATGACCTCAGCGCCCTTGCTCGCGGCCTCGCGCACGAGCTCGGTCACGGCGGCGATATTCTCGTCCACGCTTCCGCCGAGGGTGAGCTGGAGGGCAGCGACTTTCACTTTGGTCATGCGGGCACCTGTTGCGAAATGCAGTGGAATGAGCCGCCGCCAGTCAGGAGGTGGTCGGCGCGCAGGCCAACGGCCTTGCGGTCGGGGAAGAGGGCGGCGATGGCCTCGACGGCGGCCTCGTCATTAGCTGCGCCATAGATCGGCACGACGACGGCAGCGTTGCCGATGAGGAAGTTCATGTAGCTGGCGGGCATGATTTCGCCGTCCCGCTCGACCTTACCGGGCGAGGGAATGGCGGTGACCTCGAGATCGGCGTCGAGAAGGGCGGCCGCTGCGTCACCGAACGCGTCGGCGTTGGGATCGTCCTCGTCGACGGCCTCGGGGATGGCGACGCGACCTGGCGCCACAAAGCGAGCGAGATTATCGACGTGGCCGTCGGTGTGGTCGTTCTGGAGCCCATCGCCGAGCCAGACGATGCGGGTTGCGCCGAGATCGCGCTGGAGGCGCTCCTCGATGTCTTCGCGCGACAGGCCGGGATTCCGGTTTTCGTTAAGGAGGCACTCTTCGGTGGTGATCAGTGTGCCGGTGCCGTCGCCGTCGATGGCGCCGCCTTCGAGGATCCAGTCGGCCTTAGCATAGGGGAGTGACGCGGTCGCTGCGAGGCGCTCGCCGATGCTGTCGTCACCCTCGAGTTCGTACTTCCCGCCCCAGCCGTTGAACCCGAAGCCCTGCGCCTTGCCATCGAGGACGATCGGTCCGGTATCGCGCAGCCAGACGTCGCCGAAAGGTTCGACGATTACGGTCGCGAAGGGGCACAGCGTGCGGGCGCGCGCCGCCGCGTCTTCGTTGGCGGCGACCAGGCGGATTTCCTCGCCTTTGCCGTCCTGCCAGAGCGCAGAAGCGAGGGCAGCGACTTCTTCCTGCGCGGGAGCGAGGTCGACTTCCCACAACTCCGCATGGCTCGGAAAACCGATCCACATGGCCTCATGCTCGGCCCATTCGGGAAGGGGTGCACTCATTGCAGGGCTCCATGAAACAAAAAGGGCGACCCGGAAAGGGCCGCCCTCTTGAACGCGATCGCTAGTTGGATCAGCGCGAGTAGAATTCGACGACCAGGTTCGGTTCCATGCGGACCGGGTAGGGCACCTCGTCGAGCGTCGGAACGCGCGTGAAGGTGACCTTGTCGGTGCCATCGGGAACGACATAGTCGGGGATGTCACGCTCGGCGAGGCTCTGCGCTTCGAGGACGAGGACCATTTCCTTGGCCTTGTCGCCCAGCGAAATGACGTCATTCACGTCGCAGCGACGCGAGGCGACGTTACACTTCACGCCGTTGACGCGAATGTGGCCGTGGCTGACGAGCTGGCGCGCGGCCCAGATGGTCGGCGCGAACTTGGCGCGATAGACGATCATGTCGAGACGACGCTCGAGCAGGCCGATCAGATTGACCGAGGTGTCGCCCTTCATGCGCGAGGCGTCGGTGAAAGTGCGCTTGAACTGCTTTTCGGTGACGTCGCCGTAGTAGCCCTTGAGCTTCTGCTTGGCGCGCAGCTGCAGACCGAAGTCCGACATCTTGCCCTTGCGGCGCTGGCCGTGCTGGCCGGGACCATATTCGCGGCGGTTGACCGGGCTCTTGGGACGTCCGAAGACGTTTTCGCCCATGCGACGGTCAAGTTTATACTTGGCGCTCGTGCGCTTCGACATGCTGTTTCTCCAATTAGCTCAGTACTTTGTCCGGAGCGCTCCGCCAGAAGTTTCTGACGCGATCACCGCTTCACCGGACGTGCGGGATCCATTGCGAGGGCGCGCCTACTAGAGAGTGGGTTATCAGTCAAGCGTTGCGGTGCACAAAAGGCTTTGGCAATGAGCCGCTTATGACCGACACGATCGACCCCGAAGCCTGCCAGTCCATGACCGACGTCCGCGAAGGGGTCGACGCCGTCGATCGCGAGTTGGTCGCGCTGCTCAAGCGTCGCTTCGGCTATATGGAAGCCGCAGCGCGGATCAAGCCGGACCGCGCGGCGATTCGGGACCAAGGTCGCAAGGACGATGTGCATGCGAAGGTGGCCGCTGCCGCGACGGCGGCGGGTTTGCCTGCCGAGAGGCTGTGGCCGGTGTGGGAAGAGTTGATGGAGCAGTCCATCGCCTACGAGTTCGAACGCTACGATCAGACGCGTGGCTAAACGCTGACGTTGTCTTTCCTAGGGATACTGGGAGGCTTGAAGCTTTCCTGTCGCCAGACCGGACGGTCGGGCTCGCCGGGCATCGGGTCTGCGTCTTCCAGATAGCCGAAATAGGTCGCGATCATGCGATTGTCGGGATCGGTGATCGCCCGGCGTCCGTGCATGAAACGGCTATTGTCGAGCATCAGGATATCGCCCTTTAGCCATTCGACCTGGCGAGTGTTCTTCTCGGCAGCTTCACGGACCGCCTCCATCCAGTGCGCGGGCACGGGCTTGCCGTCGTCGAGGCACGGGAAGTTGGGCAATTCGAGATAGTCGCGCGCGAACAGGAGGAAGTTGGCGAAGGCGAGCCCGTCTCCGAAACGCGTCGGCGACAATATTGGACGGGTGAAATAGCGGACAACGCGGTTTCCGACCGCCCGGAAAGTGTAGGGCCCGTCGGTCGGCTGCTCTGACAGAAGCTGCGGCGTAGCCAGCGCGCTGCCGAGCCAATATTTGAGCGTCTCCGAAGTCGCCGGCTGGATGTAGAGTAGCTGGCGCCCCTCCATCGCGGCGCGGATGTCGGCGGGGAGCGCGTCGGCGATCGCGATGCCGTCGCAATAGGTCGTCTGCCCTTGTGCGGCAGGTGGTTCGAGGCAGGCGAAAAAGCAGGCATCGGGACGCCATGGTTCGCGCGAAAGTTCGGGATGCAAGGGGAAGGCATCCGCGCCCAGATTGACGCTCTGCACTGCCCCATGCTCTTCCAGTTCGAGTCGGTCGGGACTTTCGTTGAAGACCGACAAGGGGCAGAAATGCTGTGCGAAATCGCGGAAGTCGTCGACCGTGAAGTCCGCGCCGCGGATCAGGACTGCCCCATCTTCCTCGAACGCAGCCATCACCGCATCGTGGTCGATCGAAGCCAAGGGGGCGCGGTCGCCTTCGAAGACATGCGCGGGGCGTTCGTCGGTGGGAGGGTGCGCGGTGAACATGCAACAGTGTTCCGAAACTTGAGGTGGGGACTGGCGGTCGGGCGCGATCATGCTAGGAGCCGCGCATGGACGTCAATCTTGAAACGCTGTTCGGCAATCCGGACCTCTATTTCCACGCCTTTGGCCCAGAAGACAAATTGTCCTTCCTGCCGATGGATCGCGACCATTTTGCGCAGTCGATCTTCTGCGACCAGCGGATCGAACCGGCGACGCGCGAAGTCTATCGCGTCCCCATCCAGACATTGATGCAGGCCTACGAGCAGCGCGGCTATCTTGCACCGCAGTTGTCCTATATTCACCAGATCGCACAGACCGGCTCGACCATCCTATCGCGCGCGCTCGACATCGTCGGCAAGAGCCTCGCAATTCGCGAACCGGCGCATCTTCGCCAGGTCGGCATGATGGCTGGTGCGGGCTTCGATCCCGCCAATCCGCCCAAAAATTTCGGACCGATGCTGGGCTTTTCGCTGTCGATGCTGGGCAAGCGCTACAAGGACGCGCAGCCGATCATCATCAAGGGCAACGTCCCGACGAGCTTCATCGCCGAGGCGATCAACAAGGCCGATCCGGGCCGCCCGACAATTTTCCTGCATTACAATCTCGAGGAATATCTCGCAGCGGTGCTACGCACGCCCAACCACATGCAGTGGGTCGAGAATGTCGCGAGCGAGATGCGCCTTTCGGAGGCGCCGCATTTCGCCGATCTCGCCGATGCCTCGACCCCGCTCAAGGCTGCGGGGCTCTGGCTCGGCATGTTGAAGGCGTTCCAGGCCGTCGAGGATGCCAATGGCAATGCCCGCGCGCTCGATGCCAACTATTTATTCGAGGAGCGCGTGCCGACGCTGATGGCCGCCTCCAAGCTGATGGAAATGCCGCTCGAGCAGGCTGAAGCCGAAGCGATTGCGGATGGCGAGCTGTTCACGCGCTACGGCAAGAATCCTGACCAGCCCTATGATCCCGAAGCGCGCCTTGAACGGCGCAAGGCGACTCTTGCGGAGATTCCGGACGAGCTGAAGGCGGCGCAGGACTGGGCAGCGAAGAAAGCGGCGGACATGGGGCTGCGCGACGAGTTCTACTCGCCGCTGGTCGGTGACGGCGGAAAGCTGCTCTAGCCCTTCGACAGCGCGCGGATGACTCCATGCAGGGCTTTCAATTCGCGTTCCGACCAGCCCGGCTTGGTCAGGATCGAGCGTAGCGTCTGCTGTGTCGCCTCGGTGCGCTCTGGGGGGAAGAAATAGCCCTTCTCGTCGAGGGCGCGGTTGAGGTGGTCGACCAGCGAATCGAGTTCGATCTTGGTGGCTGGCGGTTCCAGATCCTTGGCGGTCGGCTTCTCGAGCCCCGCGTCGGCGCGGCGCGACCATTCATAGCTAAGCAGAATTACCGCCTGTGCGAGGTTAAGGCTGCCGAATTCGGGATTGATCGGCACGGTGACGATCTTGTCGGCGAGGCTCACATCCTCCGCTTCGAGTCCTGAGCGCTCGGGTCCGAAGAGGATGGCAGCGCGGCCTTGGGGGAGCGCGTGGATTTCGTCCGCCATTTCATCGGGGCCGACGACGGGCATGACCTGTTCGCGGCGGCGCACGGTCGAGGCATAGACGAGGTTGCAGTCGGCGAGCGCGTCCTTGGTCGTCTCGAACACTTGCGCCTTTTCTAAAACGATGTCCGCACCGCTCGCAGCCGGACCGGCTTCTGGGTTCGGCCAGCCGTCGCGCGGGGCGATGAGGCGCAATTCGGTGAGGCCGAAATTGAGCATGCCGCGCGCGGCCTTGCCGATATTCTGGCCGAGCTGCGGCGTGACGAGAACGATGATGGGCTTGGTCATGCGACGCCCTTATTCGTCGTCGACCGAACCTGCAATCTCCGCAAAGTCGCCCGCTTCCTTGAAGTCGCGATAAACGCTGGCGAAGCGGATATAGGCGACACTATCGAGCGCCTTGAGCCCGTCCATGACCGCTTCGCCAATGGCGTGGGCCTTGACCTCGTCGCCCTGCGTCTCGAGCTGTCGCTGGATCGAGTTGACGAGTCGTTCGATCTGACCTTCGGTGATGTCGCGCTTGCGACAGCTGTGGCCGATCGCGGCGATGAGCTTGGCCTGCTCGAAGGGCTCGCGCTTGCCGTCTTTCTTGACCACGGTGAGGTCGCGAAGCTGGACGCGTTCGAAGGTCGTGAAACGGGCCCCGCAGCCTTCGCATTGGCGACGCCTACGGATGGCTGCGCCGTCCTCGGACGGGCGACTATCTTTCACCTGGCTCGATTCGTGGGTGCAGAAGGGGCAGCGCAACTCTTAGCCCTCGTAGATCGGGAAACGGGCGCAGAGCGCTTCGACGCGGCTTTTGACTTCGGCCTCGATCGCCGGGTCGCCTTCGCCATTAGTCTTGGCGACTCCGTCGAGGACGTCGGCTACCATGTGACCGATTGCTTCGAATTCGGCCTTGCCGAAGCCACGCGTCGTGCCGGCGGGGCTGCCGACGCGGATGCCGCTGGTCTTCATCGGCGGCAGCGGATCGAAGGGCACGCCGTTCTTGTTGCAGGTAATACCCGCGCGTTCGAGCGCTTCGTCGGCGTCCTTGCCGGTGATGCCCAATGGACGCAGGTCGATCAGCGCGACATGTGTGTCAGTGCCGCCAGCGACGAGGTCCGCGCCGCGCGCCTTGAGAGTCTCTGCAAGCGTCTGGGCGTTCTCGATGACCGCCTTGCTGTAAGTCGTGAAGCCCGGCTCGAGTGCTTCGCCGAAGGCCACCGCCTTGGCAGCGATGACGTGCATCAGCGGACCGCCCTGGAGCCCGGGGAAGACGGCGCTGTTGAATTTCTTGCCCAGCGCCTCGTCGTTCGAGAGGATCATGCCGCCACGAGGGCCGCGTAGCGTCTTGTGCGTGGTCGTGGTGACGACGTGCGCATGCGGCAGCGGCGAGGGGTGCAGGCCGGCCGCGACCAGCCCTGCGAAGTGCGCCATGTCGACCTGGAAATAGGCGCCGACCTCGTCCGCGATCGCGCGGAAGCGGACAAAGTCGATCTGGCGCGGATAGGCGCTTCCGCCCGCGATGATCAGCTTGGGTTTGTGCTCGCGCGCCAGCGCCTCGACTTCGTCGAAATCGATCAGGTGTGTGTCCTTGTCGACGCCGTACTGGACGGCGTCGAACCACTTGCCCGACAGTGCGGGCTTGGCACCGTGGGTGAGGTGGCCGCCGGCGTCGAGGCTCATGCCGAGGATCGTGTCGCGCGGCTTCACCAGCGCGAGCAGCACTGCCCCGTTGGCCTGTGCACCCGAATGCGGCTGCACGTTGGCATAGGCGCAATCGAACATTTGTTTCGCACGATCGATGGCGAGCTGTTCGACCGAGTCCGACGGCGCGCACCCCTGATAATAACGCCGGCCCGGGTAGCCCTCGGCATATTTGTTAGTCAGCACGCTGCCCTGCGCCTCGAGCACCGCCTGGCTGACGATGTTCTCGGACGCGATGAGCTCGATCTGCGATTGCTCGCGCGTCAACTCGGCCTTGATGGCCTTGGCGACGTCGGGGTCGCTCTGTGCCACGCCGGCGGAAAAGAAATCGTCGGGGCGGATGTCGCTGGTGGCGGTGGCCATGATGTTCCTTAGCTGAGCTTGTCGACGCGACGCTGGTGGCGTCCGCCTTCGAATTCGGTGGTGAGGAATGCGGTGACGATGGCCTTGGCCATGTCGACGCCGGTCAACCGTTCGCCGATGGCGACGACATTGGCGTCATTATGCTGGCGGGCAAGCGCAGCGGATAGTGGCTCCGACACGCGCGCGCAGCGGCAGGCTGGGTTGCGATTGACCGCAATCGAAATGCCGATGCCCGATCCGCAAATGGCGATTCCCATCGTGCCCTCATTCGAGGCGATGTGGTCGGCCAGCGCCTTGCCATAATCGGGATAGTCGACGCTGTCGGTGCTGTTCGGGCCAAGGTCGGTGACATCATGACGGGCGTCTTTCAGCCAGTCGGTGAGCGTCGATTTCAGCTCGACGCCGGCATGGTCGGAAGCAAGGGCGATGCGCATGCCCTCGGTGTAGGCGAGGGGGGCGCGATTCGCCACCCTTGCTTTACCTTGTTCGCGCTCTTCGATAGCCCTGCGTGTCATGTCCGACACGTCACCTCCCCGTATCGTCCAATGGCTCGGCTATGGCGGACTCATCCCGCCTGCCATCATGGTCGCGGCCGACTATCTCCTGCCGCCGGGTCCGGTGCGGTTCGGCGGGCTCGTCGTGCCCTATGCGGGGCTGATCTTCGCCTTCCTCGGAGGCACTTGGTGGGCGTTCGCCAGCCGCGAGAAAACGCCCGAGCCGAGTCTGATGGCGCTCGCGGTCGCGCCGCCACTCATGGCGTTCCTGATTTTCTTCACCGGATCGATGGCCGCCAGCCTGCTGCTCGCCGCACTGATCGCCATTTCGCCGCTGGTCGACAAGTTGCTGGCGGCACAGGTCACGCTTCCACCCTGGTGGATGCACCTGCGTTTTCGACTGTCGATGGGGCTTGCGGGACTAACGGCATTGTCCACCTATCCACTGTTGCTCTAGGCTCGCGCGATGGATCGTTTGCTTGCTTTCGCGTTGATCGTGCCTGCCCTGGTGCTGGTCGGCATTGGCCTCGTCGATAGTCCAGCTACACACGGTTTCGCATTTTACGGCGTAATGTACGGCCTGTTCGTCCTGGTCTTGCGTTCGGGACTATGGCTGTCGGTGCCGCACGCCTCGCGCCTCGTCGCGGCGATGCTGCCTATCGTTGGCGTCTTCGCGTTGATCGCGTCCTACAGCTTTCTTGCCGTCGATCCGTTAATACTCGCAGCAATCATCGCCGCGCTGCTGTTCGGGTCCACGATGCTCGACAAGACGCTCCACATGTCGCCGGCACAACATCGCACCATCACCGTCGTTTCAATTGCAGTGGCGGTGACGACATTAATCAGCGGGTTCGTCGCTTAAGCGGCCTTCACCAGCTCGAGCTCGAGACGTTCCCAGATCTCGACCAACGCCCCGACCAACTCGGCCATCATTGCTTCGCTGTGGCACGGGCCGGGCGTGAAGCGCAGGCGTTCGGTGCCGCGCGGGACAGTCGGGAAGTTGATCGGCTGCACGTAGAGCCCGTATTCGGCAAGCAGGATGTCGCTGATGCGCTTCGCCTTCACCGGACAGCCCACGAGCAGCGGGACGATATGCGTGACGCTGTCCATGACCGGAAGGCCATTTTCGCGCATCTTGTCCTTGAGCATCGCGGCAGCGGCCTGCTGCGCATCGCGCTCTTCGCTCGAAGCCTTGAGATGGCGAACGCTCGCGAGCGCGCCGCCGACAAGGACGGGCGAGAGCGACGTCGTGAAGATGAAGCCGGGTGCATAGGAGCGAATGCAGTCGATGATCGTCTTGTCAGCCGCGACGTAGCCGCCCATCACTCCGAACGCCTTGCCCAGCGTGCCTTCGATCATCGTGACGCGGTGGGCGAGCCCATCGCGCTCGGAGATGCCGCCGCCATGCGCGCCGTACATGCCGACCGCATGGACTTCGTCCAGATAGGTAAGCGCACCATACTGGTCCGCAAGGTCGCAGATCGCCTCGATCGGAGCGATGTCGCCGTCCATCGAGTAGACGCTTTCGAACGCGATCAGCTTGGGCGTGTCGGCAGGGACTTCCATCAGCAGCTGTTCGAGATGCTCGAGATCGTTGTGGCGGAAGACGCGTTTCTCGCAGCCCGAGTTGCGGATGCCCGCGATCATGGAGGCGTGATTGAGTTCGTCCGAAAAGATGACGCATCCGGGGAGTAGCTTGCCAAGCGTCGACAGCGCCGCCTCGTTCGAGACGTAGCCCGAGGTGAAGAGCAGCGCGCCTTCCTTGCAATGCAGGTCGGCGAGCTCTTCCTCGAGTTGGACGTGGAGGTGGGTGTTGCCGCAAATATTGCGCGTGCCGCCAGAGCCCGCGCCAACATTGTGGAGCGCATCTTCCATGGCAGCGACGACCTTGTCGTGCTGGCCCATGCCCAAATAGTCGTTCGAACACCAGACGGTGATCGGCTTGGGGCCATTGTGGCCGTGAAAGCAGCGTGCGTTGGGGTAGGCGCCCTTGGTGCGCAGGATGTCGATGAATACGCGGTAGCGGCCCTCGTCATGGAGCCGGTCGATCGCAGCCTTGAAGATGCCGTTATAGTCCACGCTTCGCTCTTCGCTATTGCTCGCCAATATCCCCTGCGCGAGGCCCTTTATCGCCTTCCCGCCGGATTTTCCACACCCCTAGAGGGTAAAAGATCATAGCGGTTTGATATCAGTCAAACCGAAACGGGCGAGAGCGGGACGGATGCCCTCGGGTGGCGGAGCGGTAAAGACTGCCACTCCTTGGCTTGCCGTGTCGGGCCAAGACTGGCCTTTCGTCAGATAGGCGATACGGCGAGCAATTCCTTCGCCGCCATCAATAAAGTCGACGTTTGGGTGCGCCTCTTCGAGCCAGTCGGCGAGCAGCGGGAAATGCGTGCAGGAAAGGACGACCGTGTCGATTTCACGGGCCAGGTCAAACAGCGGCTGCGCGGCGGCGACCACCTCGGCCTTGTCGACTTGATCGCCGGAAAGACGACGTTCAGCCAGCTCCACCAATCTAGCCGAGCCGTGGCGGACGACCTTGCAGTCGGCGGCGAATTTCTCCGCGAGCCGGTCGACATAGGGCTGGCGAACGGTGGCCTCGGTGCCCAGAACGCCGATCACACGGCTTTTCGACCGCTCGCCCGCAGGCTTGATGGCCGGGACCGTGCCCACGACAGGAACATCGAGCGCCGCGCGGACGTGGTCGAGCGCGATGGTGCTGGCGGTGTTGCAGGCAATGACCGCAAGGCGAGGACGGAAGCGTTCGACAAGACGGCCGAGCAGAGCGGGAACGCGCGCGGCAATTTCCGCTTCGCTGCGAGTGCCGTAGGGAAATGCAGCATTGTCGGCACAATAGACGACCGGTGCGTTTGGAAGCAGAGCCCGCGTGGGGCCAAGGATCGACAGGCCGCCGATACCCGAATCGAGGAAAAGGAGGGGGGCGTCGGCCTTCATCGCGTGAGTGCTAGCCGCTTGTCGGGGGCACAGGCAATGCTTGCCGATGTCGTTCGACCTGCTATCGAAAAGCGCAATGCTGGACGCACTTCAACATTGGCCGCTCTTGATCGGCTACGTGCTGGGCTCGATCCCGTTCGGGCTCATCCTCGTCAAAGCGATGGGGAAGGGCGATATTCGCGAAACCGGCTCGGGCAATATCGGGGCGACCAATGCGGTTCGTGCAGCGGGCAAGGGGATAGGTGCGATCGTCCTTGCACTGGACGTGCTCAAGGCGGTCGCTGCCATCCTGATTGCTCGCGCCTACTTTCCCGAGGGAGCGGACATCTTTGCCGCCTTCGGGGCCTTTGTCGGACATCTCTATCCCGTCTGGCTCAAGTTCAAGGGTGGCAAGGGTGTTGCGACATTGTTCGGGATTCTTTTTGCCCTCACGTGGCAGCTCGGCGCGATTGCTCTCGCAGTCTGGCTGCTTGCCTTCCTCATTACCCGCATGTCCTCTGCCGGGGGCCTGCTAGCCGCGGCCAGCGCGCCGATCGCTGCCGCCGTCTTGGGGGAGACGCAATATATCCCCCTCCTGCTCGGTATCACGCTTCTCATCTGGTGGAAGCATCGTCAGAATGTCGCCCGGATCCTGTCCGGTAGCGAGCCGCGCTTCGGCGCAAAGAAGGCTGACGAGGAACCGGGACAGGACACCCCATCGACGACCTTATAGATCGCATCCGCCTGCTGCGCACGCCGCGCATCGGGCCCGTCACCTACCGCCAACTGGTCTCGCGTTTCGGAAGTGCGGGCGAAGCGTTGCAGGCGCTGCCCGAGCTCGCCGCGCGGGGCCGGGGAAAGGCGCCGCGACCCTGCGACCCTACCACTGCCGAGGCCGAAGCCGATCGCGTAGACGCTGCAGGCGCGCGTTATGTTGGGTTGGGTGACGATGACTATCCACCGCTGCTCGCGCAGTGCGACGATGCGCCACCCTTACTAACGGTATGCGGCCATATTGAACTGTTCGCACGGCCAAGCGTCAGCATCGTCGGCGCGCGCAACGCCAGCGCCATCGGGCTTCGTTTCGCTCGTGAACTGGCGGGCGCCATCGGCGACGAGGGCAGGGTAGTCGTGTCCGGCCTTGCACGCGGGATCGATGCTTCGGCGCATATCGGGTCGATGGCGAGTGGGACGATCGCGGTGATCGCGGGCGGTATCGACGTCGTCTATCCCCGCCAGCACGAGACGCTACAGGCCGAAGTCGCGGAGAAAGGCTTGCTGGTCGCCGAGATGCCGCCCGGTACCGAGCCGCAGGCGCGTCATTTCCCCAATCGCAACCGTATTATCGCCGGGCTGACGGCGGGCACGATCGTGGTCGAGGCCGCGGTGCGGTCGGGATCGCTTATCACCGCCCGGCTGGCGGGGGAAATGGGGCGTGAAGTGATGGCAGTGCCCGGCCATCCGCTCGACCAGCGCGCCGACGGATGCAACAAGTTGATCCGAGAGGGAGCGACGCTTGTGCGCGGTGCCAGCGACGTCGAGGACTGCCTTGGCTCAATCGACCGACGGATGGAGCGAGTGGCCAGCGGGCGCGATCTGTTCGAGGGGTTCGATGAGGTCGAAGAGGTCCCCGCGAGCGTTGTCGAGGGACTGCTTGGGCCGACTGCCGTGGGGATCGACGAGGTCATCCGGCAATCCGGGCTGAGCGCGGCCCAAGTGCAATTGGCGCTACTTGAACTCGACCTCGCCGGAAGGCTTCAGCGTCACGCCGGCGGCAAGGTAAGCTTGATTCCGGCTTGACGCATCCCGATCTGGCCCGATCATCGCGCGTACACACGTATAGGGGCCTCTCCACTTGAAACTCGTCATCGTCGAATCGCCTGCCAAAGCGAAAACCATCGAGAAATATCTGGGCGCCGGGCACAAGGTGCTCGCCAGCTACGGTCACGTCCGCGATCTGCCGCCCAAGGACGGGTCGGTCGACCCGGACAAGAATTTCGCGATGAAGTGGACCGCCAATCGCGACAAGTCCAAGCAACTCAAGGCCATTTCCGACGCCGCCGCAAAGGCCGAAACGCTCATCCTCGCGACCGACCCCGATCGCGAAGGGGAGGCGATCAGCTGGCACGTCCAGGAAGTGCTTGCGAAGAAGAAGGCGCTGCCCGAGAGCGTCCAGCGCGTGACCTTCAACGCCATCACCAAGAACGCGGTGACCGAAGCGATGGAGCATCCGCGCGAACTCGATCGCGACCTGATCGACGCCTATCTCGCGCGGCGCGCGCTCGATTATCTCGTCGGCTTTACTCTATCGCCAATCCTCTGGCGCAAGCTGCCCGGTGCGCGTTCGGCAGGGCGCGTGCAGTCGGTGGCATTGCGCCTGATTGTCGATCGCGAACGTGAGGTCGAACTCTTCAAGCCGCAAGAATATTGGCAGGTTGGCGCGACCTTCGAGCAGGGCGGGACCCCGTTCAAGTCGCGCCTCGTGCGCTTCGACGGCAAGAAGATCGACCGCATGACGCTGGGCGCCAAAGGCGAGGCGGATGCGGCGAAAGCGGCGGTGGAAGCGGGCCATTTCACTGTCGAAAGCGTGGAACAGAAACCGCTGTCGAAGAACCCGCCGCCGCCTTTCACGACTTCGACACTGCAGCAGGAAGCTTCTCGCAAGCTCGGCTATTCGGCGAGCCACACGATGAGCCTCGCCCAGCGGCTCTACGAGGCAGGTGCGATCACCTATATGCGTACCGACGGCGTGCAGATGGCGGGCGAGGCGCTGAGTGCCGCGCGCCGCGCGATCGCCGAGCGCTACGACCAGGGCTATCTCCCCGAAAAACCACGCCAATACAAATCGAAGGCGAAGAATGCTCAGGAAGCGCATGAAGCGATCCGCCCGACCAATTTCTTCGCCCAGCGCGCCGGTAGCGGCGACGAGGCCAGGCTCTACAAGCTGATTCTCAACCGCGCGCTGGCAAGCCAGATGGCCGCCGCACGGCTGGAGCGCACGACCATCGATCTGGTCGACGGTGCAGGCCGGTGCGCGCTGCGCGCGACGGGCCAGGTCGTGAAGTTCCCGGGCTTCATCGCGCTCTACGAAGAAGGCCGCGACGACAAGGGCGACGAAGAAGACGGCCGTATGCCCGACCTCGCGGTGGGCGATGCGCCCGCCAAGACCGGGGTCGAGGCGACCCAGCACTTCACGCAGCCGCCGCCGCGTTTTTCCGAAGCCTCGCTGGTCAAGCGTCTCGAAGAGCTTGGCATCGGGCGCCCGTCGACTTATGCCGCGACGCTGCAGACGCTCAAGGACCGCGACTATGTCCGTCTTGAGAAAAATCGTTTCATTCCAGAGGAATCGGGCCGGTTGGTCACGGCGTTTCTAGAGCGCTTCTTCGAGCGCTATGTTTCGTATGACTATACCGCCTATCTCGAAGAAGAGCTGGACGATGTGTCGGGCGGGCGGCTCGAATGGCAGAAGATGCTGGACGAGTTTTGGCAGGACTTCGAACCCAAGGCGGGCGAAGTCATGGAGCAGAAGCCCTCGGACATCACCGCGGCGCTCGATGACTTCCTTGAACCGTTCCTTTTTCCCGAAAAGGAAGACGGGAGCGATCCGCGCGAATGCCCCAAGGATGGGGGGCGTCTGGCGCTGCGCGGCGGCAAGTTCGGCGCGTTTATCGCCTGCGCGAACTATCCTGAATGCGAGTACACCCGACCGTTCGGCGTGCGCGGGGCGGAAGCTTCCGACGGCCCGCAGGAACTGGGCGAAGGCATCGAGATGAAGGTCGGTCGCTTCGGCCCTTATCTCGAGCAGGAAGTCGACGGTGAGAAGAAACGTGCGTCGATCCCGAAGGATGTCGACCGCTCAACGCTCGATCTCGACATGGCCAAGAAGCTGCTCTCGCTGCCACGGACGCTTGGCGAGCATCCCGAGGATGGCAAGCCGGTCGTGGCGTCGATCGGTCGCTATGGTCCCTATCTGCTGCACGAAGGGCAGTATGCGCGGCTGAAGACGACCGCCGACGTCTTCGAAACGGGAATGAATCAGGCTGTCATGCTGCTCGCCGAAGCCAAGGCGACCAAGGGTCAACGAGGGCGCGGCAGCCGCGAACCGATTGCGGTGCTGGGCAAGCATCCGACCAGCGAGGGCGAGGTCAAGGTGATGGACGGCCGCTATGGACCGTACGTGACCGACGGCAACGTCAATGCGACCCTCCCCAAGGGTACGGAGCCCAAGGGGGTCACGCTGGAGGAAGCGGTCAAGCTGATCGACGAGCGCGCGGCCAAGGGGCCGGCGAAGAAACGGCGCAAGACGACCAAGAAGAAGCCCGCGAAGAAGAAGACTTAGCTAGCGCAGGTCTGGCAGTTGTGGTCGGCGGGCATGGCGTTGGAGCGCCATTGCCCACGCATATGATCGTACCAGTGAAGCTTGCCCGCGTCGCCCATGCCGAGACCGACGATGTGGCGGACGGCGAGGAGGGCGGCGAATTGGCCGGCCATGCCCACGAGCGCGCCGAGCGCGCCGAGCTCTGCGCAATTGTCGCAATCCTCGGCGTCAAACGCGTCGCCGACGACACAGCGATAGCAGGGCTTGGCGGTGAAGATGCCGACCTGAGCATGTAACTGCGCCGACTGGGCCGCGATGAGCGGGATGCCGAGTGCTACCGCAGTATCGCCGACGAGCAGTCGGGTCGCGAAATTGTCGGTCCCGTCGATGATCAGGTCATGGCCTGACAGGAGGTCTTCGGCATTCTCTTCGGTGAGACGCTTGGCCTCGGTCTCGATCTCGATGTGCGGATTGCGGCTTTGCGCCCAACCCTTGGCAAGGCCGGTCTTGGCCTTCCCGACATCTTCAACGCGGTAAAGCGGCTGACGCTGCAGGTTCGACAGGTCGACCGTGTCGTCGTCGATGAGGGTCAGGTGACCGACCCCTGCACCGACCAGCGCCGGCAGCGCGCCTGCGCCGATGCCGCCAAGCCCGACCAGTGCGACCTTCGCCGCTTTCAACTTTCTCTGCCCGACCCCGCCAATCTGCGGCAGGACGATGTGCCGGGCGTAATAGTCGAGCTCGTCGTCGTTCACTTGGTACCGGTGCTTCCGAACCCGCCATGGCCGCGATCGGTATCGTCGAGCGCGTCGACTTCCTCGAAACTCGCCAGCGTGACAGCGGCGGGGACGAGCTGCGCGACGCGTTCACCTCGCTTGACCTCGAACGGGTCGGGGCCATGATTGATGAGCAGCACCTTCAGCTCGCCGCGATAGTCACTGTCGATCGTGCCCGGCGTGTTGGGCACGGTGATGCCGTGCTTGAAGGCAAGGCCCGAGCGCGGGCGCACCTGGATCTCGTAGCCCTCGGGGATCGCAACACGAAAGCCGGTGGCGACCGGATGGCGCTCACCGGGCTCGATTGTCACGTCCTCTGCGCTCACCACGTCCATGCCGGCGGCACCGGGGGTCGCGTAAGCGGGGAGGGGAAGGCCTTCGCCATGCGGCAGGCGATTGAGGCGAATGGCAATGGTCATGAAATGCTTTCTGCGATTTTGTCGATCAGGTGGGAGGCGACGTCGGCCTTGGACGCTTCGTCCCAATCCTCGACGCCATCGGCGGTGACGAGGTGAATACGGTTGCGATCGCCGCCCATCACATCGCCCGAGACGTCGTTGGCGAGGATCCAGTCGGCCTTCTTGCGCTCGAGCTTCGAGGTTGCATTGGCGACGACATCGTTGGTTTCGGCGGCGAACCCGATGAGGAGGCCCGGGCGTTCGGGATGTTCGCCCAGCGTGGCGAGGATATCGGGGTTGCGCTCGAACTGGAGGTCGGGTGCGCCCGCGTCCTTCTTAAGCTTGACGTCCGACGGAGCGACGCGCCAGTCGGCGACGGCGGCAACCATGATCGCGATGTCGGCGGGCAAGGCGCCGGCGACCGCGTCAGCCATCTCGTTGGCCGTCTGGACGTCGATGCGATTGACGCCTGCCGGTGTGGCGAGGCTGACCGGGCCCGCAACTAGGGTCACGCGTGCGCCTGCCTTGACAGCGGCGGCAGCGATGGCAAATCCTTGTTTGCCGGACGACTTGTTGGCGATGACGCGCACCGGGTCGATGGGCTCGTGGGTCGGACCTGCGGTAACAAGCACATGCTTGCCGACGAGACGCTGGTCGTTGCTCAGCGCGGGCGTGGTCGGCGCCTCGAGCGGCAGCGCGGCGAGGATCGCTTCGGGTTCGGGCAGGCGGCCGGGGCCAAATTCGCCGCACGCCATCGCGCCTTCGTCGGGATCGAGCACGGTGATGCCGTCCGCGCGAAGCTGGGCGACGTTGCGCTGCGTCGCGGCGTGCTCCCACATGCGCACGTTCATGGCAGGGGCGATGGTAACCGGCTTGTCGGTGGCGAGCAGCAGTGTCGTTGCAAGATCGTCGGCAATGCCCGCCGCAATCTTAGCGATGAGGTCGGCAGTGGCTGGGCAAACGAGGACGTGATCGGCGGCGCGCGACAATTGGATATGCCCCATCTCCGCTTCGTCCTTGAGGTCCCAGAGCGAGGTGTAGACAGGGCTCTCCGCGAGCGCAGCAAGGCTCATCGGCGTGACGAAGTGCGAACCGCCCTTGGTGAGTACTGGCGTGACTTCGTGGCCAGCCTTGCGCGCATGACGGATCAGCTCGGCAGCCTTGTAGGCGGCGATCCCTCCTCCGACGATGAGCAACAGGCGAGCCATAGGGCTAGCCTAACCACATCATCAGCGCCGCGCCCAGTCCCCCGGCGACGAGCGCGGTGACGGTGTAGCCGAGCCAGCCGACGCCCTCGATCACCTGCACTTCGGGAAGCGGCGGCGCGGGCGGTGCGGCCCCGGGTTCGGGGTAGCTCGCGTCGATCTTGTCGATCAGGTGCGGGATCTTCTTGATGGTGCGCACAAACTCGATGATGCTGTCGGCGGCGTAGGCTTCGGGGCCGAGTTCGCTGCGGATCCATTCCTCGAGGAAGGGGCGCGCGGTTTCCCACATGTTGATGTCGGGATCGAGCGCGGTCGCGACGCCTTCCTCCATCACCATCGTCTTCTGCAGCAGCAGCAAATGAGGCTGGGTCGCCATCTCGAAGTCGCGGGTGATCGCGAACAGCCCTTCGAGCATGCGCCCGACGCTAATCTCTTTGACGGGAAGCCCACGGATCGGCTCGCCCACAGCCCGCAGCGCGGTCGCGAACTCGTCGATGTTATGATGGCTGGGCACGTATTGCGCCTCGAAATGGATTTCGGCCACGCGGCGATAGTTGCCGGTGATCAGGCCGTAGAGGATTTCCGCGAGCCAGAGACGCGCGCGGCGGTCGATGCGTCCCATGATTCCGAAGTCGACTGCGGCGAGGCGACCGTCGGGAAGCGCGAACAAATTTCCCTGGTGCAGGTCGGCGTGGAAAAAGCCGTCGATCACCGCCTGGCGCAGGAAGGCGCGCACAAGGATGCGGGCGAGCTGCGGCAGGTCGTGACCGGCCGCAATCAACTCGTCGCGCTTGGTCAGCTTGATGCCATCGATCCAGTCAATGGTGAGCACGCGGCGCGCTGTGCGGCGCCAGTCGACCTCTGGCACGCAAAAGCCAGGCTCGGCGGTCATCGCCTCGGCGAGTTCGGACGCAGATGCGGCTTCCCGCTGGAGGTCGAGCTCGCGGCGGGTCCACTGCTTGAAATAGGCGATGACCTGGCGCGGGCGCAGGCGCTCTGCCTCGCCGCCGAGCGTTTCGACATGGGCGGCGGCCCATTCGTAGGTTTCGATGGCTTCGGCGAAGACTTCGTCGATGCCGGGGCGCAGGACTTTGACTGCAACGTCCTTGCCTTCGGTGGTCTTGGCGCGGTGCACCTGCGCGATGGAGGCGGCGCCGACCGGTTCTTCGCTGAATTCCGAGAAGAGCGCTTCGAGCGGAGCGCCGAGCGCCTTTTCGACGGCCGGCTTGATCTGCGCGAAGGGTGCGGGCGGCAGGTCGTCCTGCAGCTGCAACAGGTTGGCAGCCGCAGCTTCACCGACAAGGTCGGGGCGCGTGGCGAGCGCCTGTCCGAGCTTGATCGCGGCCGGCCCGATTTCCTGGAGCGCGGCGGCGTAGTCGGGGTTCTCCGGCTGGCGCGTCCCGAAGCGTGCGATGCGCACCAGGCGCTTGACGTTGGGCGGGGTGAGCGGATCGCGCTCGATCCCCCGCAGCGCGCCGTGGCGGGCAAGGGTGCGGCCCCACTTCAGGAGGCGGAACAGGTGAGTGACGCGACTCGCCATAAGTGCCTAGATCTTCCAGCCCGAATGGATTGCGACGAGCCCGCCTAGGATCGGGCGGTGCGAGGTCTGCACGAAACCGGCATCGGCAATCATCGCCTCGAACTCGTGCATGCGCGGGAAGCGTCGGATCGATTCGACGAGATACTGGTAGCTTTCCTCGTCGTCCGCGACGGCCTTGCCGACCTTGGGGATGACGTTTTCCGAGTAGACCTCATAAGCCTTGCCGAAGCCGGGCCATTCGCTGGTCGAGAATTCGAGGCAGAAGAAACGGCCGCCGCGCTTGAGGACGCGGTGCGCCTCTCGCAGCGCAGTCGGGATATCGGTCACGTTCCGGATGCCGAAGGCAATGGTGTAGGCGTCGAAGCTATTGTCCTCGAAAGTCAGCTTTTCCGCGTTCTCGACCTGCCATGCGAGCGGCAGGTCGTCGAGCGTTTCGGCACGCTCCATACCGACTGCGAGCATGTCGGGATTGATGTCGGAAACGGTGACGTGCGCGCCCTTGCGCGCCATGCGGAAGGCGATGTCGCCAGTTCCGCCCGCCATGTCGAGGATCTTCTCGCCGGGGCGCGGCTGGACACACGCGACGAAGCGATCCTTCCAAAGCCGATGCATGCCGCCCGACATGAGATCGTTCATCAGGTCGTAACGCCGCGCGACGGAGCTGAAGACTCCGCCGACCAGCTTCTGTTTCTCGTCCCGGTCGACCACGCGGTCGCCGAACTGGACTTTTTCGTCACTCATGGAGGCAGGCCCTAGCAGGGGTTGGCGGGTCATGGAACGGGCCTTATGGCCTAGTGCGTGCCCGAGCTTCCCGAAGTCGAAACCACCGTCCGCGGCCTTTCCAGGGTGCTGGAGGGCCAGCGCATCGATAGTGTCGAAGTGCGCCGATCCGATCTTCGCCGCCCTTTTCCGGACGGGTTGGGCCAGGTGCTCACCGGCGCGACGGTCATGCGTCTCGGTCGCCGCGCCAAGTTCGGGATCATCGAAACCGACCGCGGCGATGCCGTGATCTTCCACCTCGGCATGTCGGGTCGCTGGCGGATCGATCCCGAGGAGATCGGCAAGCACGACCACCTTGTACTGACGAGCGGGGATCGCGTCCTGTCGCTCAACGACCCGCGGCGTTTCGGGTCGGTCGACCTGGTGCGGAACGATGCGCTTGCCGAGTTCGAGCCGTTCGTCGGGCTGGGGCCGGAGCCGGTCGCGGGGGAGGTTAGCGGCAAGCAGTTGAGGAAGGCGCTGGCTGGTCGCAAGGCCGCGATCAAACTGCTGCTGCTCGACCAGCGGGTGATCGCAGGGCTGGGCAATATCTACGTGTGCGAGGCGCTGTGGCGCTCGAAAATCCATCCCAAGCGGGCAGGGGGGCGCATCTCTCTCGAGCGGCTCGACCGGCTGGCAGGCGACATTGTCGACGTGATCGCCGAAGCGATCGAGGCGGGCGGGTCGAGCCTGCGCGACTTTGCGGCGCCCGATGGCGAACTCGGCTATTTCGCCAAGCGGTTCGACGTCTATGGGCGCGAGGGAGAAGACTGCCGGCGATGCGATGGTACGATCCGGCGCATCGTGCAGGGCGCAAGATCGACCTTTTTCTGCCCCTCCTGCCAGACCTAAGTGGTTGACCTCGACGGGCAAGCCCATTAAGGGGAGCGCCAATCCGGTGTGCGGGGAAACGCCGCGCGCCGATTTTCTTTTTGATTTTAGAGATTTGACGAGGTCATCCTATGGCGAATACGCCGCAATCCCGTAAGCGCATCCGTCGCAATGCGCGTCGTGCCGATGTCAATGGCGCGCGCGTTTCGCGTATCCGTACCTTCATCAAGGCGATCGAAACTGCCATTGCCAGCGGCAAGAAGGACGAAGCCGAAGCAGCGCTGAAGGCCGCGCAGCCGGAAATCGCTCGCGGCGTGGCCAAGGGCGTGATGCACAAGAACACTGCGGCGCGTAAGATGAGCCGCCTGACGAAGCGCGTTAACGCCTGCGGCTAACGCCTCTTCGCTTGATTTACCCGCGCTTCAACGCGGGTCAGTAACAGGCCGTCGGACCCCCGGCGGCCTGTTCCTTTTTGGGCTGTCACAAAAAGTCCATGTTTTCCCGCGATTCGCGATGGCGGTCCTTTCGGCACCTTATCAAAATCGGCGGAAAACCGTGCCGGAAACAATTTTTCCCAGCTTTTCAGTGTCAAGACGATTTATTTCAGTTTTTTCAAATTTAGACCCTTGAACAGACTCCGAAACCACCCTTAAAAAAGAGGCTTCCGGAACGCGATTCTGCATCCGGATGGGGGTTAGTCAGAGCGGAAAGCTCCGGCGCAATTCGCCTATGCGATTTGCGCAACGGCACGGCTTTGTCTGGTCCAAACCATACTCCAGAGGAGGGCGCAAGCCAGTGCAGGGCAGGGACGACGTTTTGCGCCAGGGGGGCATCGAGCAGGTCGCCGGACCACTCGAAGCGGCATGGGAAACCATCCGCGCCAACCTCAAGCGCGATTGCGGTGCCCGCACCTTCGACGGTTGGCTCAAGCCCGCCACGCTTGGCGACTTCGATGCCGAACAGGGCATCCTCGATATCGTCATGCCAAGCCAGTTCATGGCCGATTGGGTCCGCTCCCATTTTGGCGACCGGCTCCAGCTTGCGTGGACCAGTGCGCTTCCGATCGTGTCGGAAGTCCGCGTCGTCGCCGACGCGACCGGCCCCAAGCCTTCACCCCTTTTGATTCTCGAGGACACGCCTTCGGAAGAGCCCGCCAGCTCTCCCAGCGCGAGCGCGGGCGCCAAGCGTGATCCTTCCGCGCCCAAATTCGACCCTCGCTACACGTTCGACAGCTTCGTCATCGGCAAGGCCAACGAAGTTGCCGCCACCGCCGCCAAGACGCTGGCCGGTTCGGACCGCGTAGGGTTCAACCCGCTGTTCATCCATGGCGGCACCGGCCGCGGGAAAACCCACCTGTTGCACGCCATCGGCCACAGCTTCCTCGATGCCCATCCGGGCGCGAAGGTCGTGTCGATGTCGGCCGAGAAGTTCATGGTCGAGTTCGTCCGCGCGCTGCGCGAGAACGACACGATCGGCTTCAAGCAGCGGCTGCGCAACGCCGACCTGTTGCTGATTGACGACGTCCAATTCATCGCCGGCAAGGATTCGACGCAGGAAGAATTCTTCCACACGATGAACGAAATCATCAATGCGGGTCGCCGTCTGGTCATAACTTCCGACCGTGCACCGCAGGATCTCGACGGCATCGCGCCGCGCATCCTCTCGCGTCTGTCGTGGGGCCTGGTCGCGGACATCAACCCGGCCGATTACGAGCTGCGCCTCAACATCGTGCGCACCAAGCTTGATGCGCTGCCCGGGGTCGAGATGCCGCCCGCCGTCATCGAGTTTCTCGCGCGCCGGATCACCAACTCGATCCGTGAGCTCGAAGGCGCGCTCAACCGCATCGCCGCCTACGCAATGATGACCGGCCGCGACATCGATGTCGCATTCGTCGAGGAAGTGCTCGCCAACGTGCTGCGCGCCAACCAGCGCCGCATCTCGATCGACGAGATCCAGACGCAGGTCGCCGAACATTTCCGCATCCGCAAGGCCGAGATGACCTCGGCGCGCCGCGCACGCGACGTCGCGCGCCCGCGCCAGGTGGCCATGTATCTTTCGAAGCAGCTGACGCCCAAGTCGCTACCCGACATCGGTCGCCGCTTCGGCGGTCGCGACCACACGACGGTCATTCACGCGGTCAAGCAGATCGAGCGGCTTCGTGCCGCCGATGCCGAGCTCGATGCCGATATCCGTTTGCTCCAACGGCAATTGGAAGGCTGAGCCGCCAAGGCTCACGGGTTCGATCCCAAGACCAGTCCCCAACTGGCAAAATGAAAGCCCCGCCCGGTTCGACACGAGCGGGGCTTTTTTATGGGTGGCCGAAGTGAGGACTATTCCTCGTTTTCGGGCTTCACCGTAATCTTGATCGTCTCGCCGGAGCGGCCCGGGAAGTCGGTGAACATCGCGGTTACGAGGTTCGGGACCAGCGTGCCCAGGTCGTCGGTGCGGCTACGCGCCTTGGCAGTGCCCTCGAACAGCATCGGGCCGCCATCCTTGCGGACGATGTCGATGTCGAGGTCCGAGCGATACTCGGTGTAGCTGCGGATGCGATTGCGGCCGCTGGCGAACCAGAACGGATCGTCCCAACCGCGATAATAGCCGTAGCGCGAACCGTAGCCGAAGCCCAAGCGAACGTAGGTGCGGCGCACGTTGCCATAGCGATCGCGATAATAGACCGGACGGACATAGCCGCGCCGATAGAAGGGATCGCCCCAATAGCTGTTCCAGCCATAGCGGTCGTAGAAGGGATCCTGAACGATGCGTTCCCTCCCTTCATCGACGCCATAATCGAGCTGGACGACCATGGTCGCGTCCTCGATCGAGCTGGCGGGTGCATAGCCCTGCGACGCCATTTCGGCCGCGACCATTTCGCCGAAGCGCTGAAATTCGAGCGTGCCCTGCTTGGCGGGATCCTGCGCCACGACAACGAAGCTTTCGCCGGTGGTCGCGGGCATCTGGTGATAGCGGCTTACCTTGGACGGCATGCCGGTCGTACATGCGCTCAGCCCCGCCAAGGCGGTTGCGGCCAGCGCGACTTTGAAAAATTTACGCATGAAACTGTTCCTCGCACAAAATCCGTTATCGTGCGGGGCTTATAGCATAAGTGACCGTGAACTGCGCCTTAAGCGGCTAAGTCGGATTTCCGACGTTGGATCAGCGGCTTAGACCGACAGCTTTCTTCGCTTCCGCCAAGGTCGGCGCGGCGAGCTCGCGCGCCTTCTGGGCACCGCTATCGAGGATCGAGTCGAGCTGTGCGGTGTCTTCGCGCAGCTCCAGCAGGCGGGACCGCAATGGCGACAGTCGGGCGATCAACGCGTCGGCCAGCGCCGGCTTGAACGCACCGAAACCCTGTCCTTCGAAGTCGCCGAGCACCTCGTCGATGTCGCGATCGGTCAGCGCCGCCATGATCCCGACGAGATTCCTGGCTTCGGCGCGACCTTCCAGGCCCTCGGCGTTACCGGGTAGTGGTTCGGGGTCGGTGCGCGCCTTCTTGATCTTCGTCGCGATCGTGTCGTCATCGTCGGTGAGGTTGATGCGCGTCATGTCGCTTTCGGCCGACTTGGACATCTTTTCGGTCCCGTCGCGCAGGCTCATCACGCGCGCAGCGGTGCCGCCACCTATATAGGGCTCGGGCGCGGTGAAGAGTTCGACGTTGAAGTCGTTGTTGAACTTCATCGCGATATCGCGCGCCAGCTCGATATGCTGTTTCTGGTCGTCGCCCACGGGAACATGGGTGGCGTTGTAGAGCAGCACGTCGGCGGCCTGTAGCACGGGGTAGGTGAACAGGCCCACCGAAGCGGCCTCCTTGTTTTTGCCCGACTTGGCCTTGAACTGGGTCATGCGGTTGAGCCAGCCCATGCGCGCGGTGCAGGAGAGAATCCACTGCAGCTCGGCATGTTCGGGCACATGGCTGTGCGCGAAGACGGTCGATTTCTCCGGGTCGATTCCGCTTGCGATCAGCGCGGCGGCCATCTCACGCACATTCCGTCGCAGCTGGGCGGGTTCGCCCTCGATCGTGAGCGCGTGCATGTCGGCCAGGAAGAACAGGCATTCGGTCTCATCCTGCATCTTCACCCAGCGCAGGATCGCGCCCAGCAGGTTGCCGAGATGAAGGTCGCCGGTGGGCTGGATGCCCGAAACTACTCGCATCTTGTCGGGGCGCATGTCCGTCATTGGGGCGATTCCGATACTTTCTTCTTGCGCAGGAGGATGAGGATGTCGTCCTTGGCCATCGCGCCGATGGTCCAGGCGAGGGTGAAGTAGACGATCGCGCCCGCACCGACCAGTGCGCCCATGGCGACGATGCGACGACCGGCGCCCGCGGCGAACCAGTCATCGAAGACGCCCATGAGCAGGTAGAGGATAGCTGCCATGGCTGCAGCGCAGAACAGCTGCTTTATGAGGCGCCTTCCAAGCCAGCCTTCGACCCGGAAATGACCGCGCGCGTGGAGCAGGACGTAGAGACTGATCGCATTGAGCCATGCGGCCAGCGCGGTCGAGATGGGAAGGATGACGATCCCCATCTCCTCGATGAAAGCGAAATTGATACCGACGCCGATGGCGAGCGTGACCAGCGTGATTATCGCCGGTGTCTTCATGTCCTTGCGCGCAAAGAAACCGGGCGCGAGCACCTTGATCGCGACGTAGGCGGGAAGTCCGATCACCAGGAGCGAAAGGACGAGGCCCGACATGGCCGCGTCGGCTTCGGTAAAGCGCCCGCCTTCGAAGATTACGGTCATCACCGGCCCGCCGACGACGACCAGCGCGACGGTGGCAGGGATGGTGAGCAGCATGGCAAGCTCGATCGCGCGACCCTGTACGTTAGCGGCCTGGCGATGCTTTTCCTGTCCGATATGCCGGCTGATCGCGGGCAAGATGGCCACACCGATTGCCGAGCCGATTAGGGCTAGTGGTAGCTGGTTGAGACGGTCGGCCTGCTGGAGGAAAACGAAGCTCCCCTCGGGCAGGCGAGTGGCGAAATAAGCGTAGAAAAGCTGGCTGATATAGTAGCCGCCCGCCGCGATCGTGGCGGGCACCATTAGGATCAGCAGCTCCTTCACGCGCGGGGTCATGCGCGGTGGCAGGAAGCGGAGCTTCAGTCCGGCGCGGCGTGTCGCGTGCCAGGTGAGCCAAAGCTGGAAGACGCCGCCGATGAGCACTGCCCATGCCATCGCCCGCGCCGTGGTCTCGCCGCCCTGTTCGTAGAGAAGAAGCGCTCCCACAAGCGCCACATTGAGCAGGGCAGGGGCGAACGCTGCCGCCGTGAAACGGGTCAGCGAATTGAGGATGCCGCTGAACAACGACACCATTGCGATGAAGATCAAATAGGGGAAGGTGATCCGCGTGAGGTCGATCGCGAACTGCGTCTTCCCCGGATCGTCCTGCCACCCGGCCCCGACGGTCGCCACGACCAACGGCATGGCGACCATGAACGCGGCTGTGATGACGAACAGGACAGGCAGGAAGACGGCCTGAACCTCTTCGGCGAAGCGTTTGGCATCGGTGAGATCGCCATCTTCCCCGATCCGCCGCGCAAATAGCGGGACGAAGCCCTGGCTGAAACTGCCTTCGCCGAGCAGGCGACGCAGCTGGTTGGGGAGCATGAAGGCGAAATAGAAGACGTCGGCGGCCGCCGACGCCCCCATAACGCGCGCGAACACCATTTCGCGCACGAAGCCGAGGATGCGGCTGACGAGCGTGAGCCCGCCGATCGTGCCGCCTGCCTTGACGAGGTTCATCGCGCCCCGCCCCCCAAGTGCCTTAGGCCTTCGCTTCGTCGGTCGGCGCGTCGGCCGGAGCCTCGCCCGCCGGTGCGGTCGCCGCGCCATTGGCTTCGGCGGCCTTGCGCATGTTGGCGATATACTGCGCGGCGAAGTCGATCGGCTCGAGCATCAGCGGCGGTGCGCCGCAATCCTGCGATGCGTTCATGATGGTCTGGCGCGCGAACGGGAAGATCATGCGCGGCGCTTCGATCATCAGCAGTGGCTGGACCTGGTCCTGCGGGAAACCGCGGACGCCGAACAGGCCGGCATAGGTCAGGTCGATCAGGAAGTGCTGGCCCTCGTCCGACTTGACGCCGGCCTGGATCTTGAGCGCGACCTCGAACACGTCTTCGGCCTGCGGGGTCACTTCGAGCTCGTACTGGAGCTGGACCTGCGGCTGGGTCTTGAACTGGAAGACCTTGGGCGCATTCGGGTTTTCGACCGAGAGGTCCTTCATATATTGCGCGAGCACGCTGAACTGCGGCATCGCGGGCGCATCGTCCTGCGGGGCGCCTTCGGGCTGCGGCGGGGTCGGGGTTTCGTCGGCCATTTGGATTATCCTGATTCGATTTGAAAATGGGTGGCGGTCGTCCCGCCACGGGTCGTCGCCGCGACTAGCAGGGGCGCGTGCGCGAAGCAACTTCGGCGCGTTGTGAAACGTTCACTTGTATCGTGGCATGGAAAGAGGCTTTGAAATGCCATGGTGCGACGCCTATGTTGGGTCGGATAAGCACTTGTTCCCAAGGATTGGAAGTACCGTTGACCGCCATCGTGATCCTCGCCCTCATCGCCCTGTTCGTCGGGCTGCGCCTCTATAGCGTGCTTGGGGAGCGCACGGGCCACGAGCAGGAATTGCTCAAGGCGCCGCCTGCGCCCGCAACGCCGCCGGGTGTCGATGTGGAAACCAAGGAAGCGGGTGCGATCGACGAAGCGTCGATGAATTATCTCCCGCTCGCCGGCCCCGGCGTGCGCAAGCTGCTCGCCGCCGATCCGGGCTTCAGCGTGGCGGAATTCCTGAGTGGCGCCGAAGCGGCCTACCGCATGACGCTCGAAGCATTCTGGAAAGGCGACCTCTCGGACGTCGCCGACTTCCTCGACGACAATGTCGAGGATGCTTTCGCTAGCGCCATCGAGGCGCGTAAGGAGCAGGGCCTGACCCTCGACAATCGCTTAGTGGCCATCGACCAGTCGGTCATTGCGGCCGCCGATCTCGACGGCACGATTGCCGAGCTGGTTGTGCGTTTCGAGGCCGACATCGCCGCCGTGACCCGCAATGCCGATGGCGAAGTGGTTGCCGGCTCGATGAGCGATGCGGTGCAGACCCGCGATCGCTGGACCTTCCGCCGTGATATCGCCGCTGGCGATCCCAACTGGATGCTGGTCGAAACCGACGAGGAAGAATGAGGATGCGCTGGGCAGCCACGGCTGCCGCCGCCCTGATCCTGTCATCCTGTTCGACGACGCGCGAGGTCGAGGCGCCCGCGGCACCTGTGGCGACCACGGCCGCCATGCTGGGGTTCGTACGCGCGCCTGTAGTCACCGTCCTCCAGTCGGAGGCCGAACCCGCACTCGCCGCATTCAGCAAGAGCTGCGAGAAGCTAATCCTGCGTGAAGACGCGTCGGGGCTGACGACCGGGCAGGACTGGATACCGCTGTGCGCAATGGCAGCCTCGCTCGATCCTAGCATGGCCGCCAACTTCTTTGCGTCCCAATTCACCTATGTCCGTGTCGGCGACGGAACAGCATTTGCAACCGGCTATTTCGAGCCCGAGATCGAGGGCTGCCGCGAACCGCGCCCGGGCTGCGACATCCCGATCTATGCCGTTCCCGACGATCTGACGCGCGGTACGTTCAGCGATGGGTCCGGAGAAGGGCGCGGGCGCACCAACGAAGCGGGCGAATTCGTCCTCTTTCACGACCGTGCCGCGATCGAAGCCGGCGCGCTCGCTGGACGCGGCCTCGAAATCGCCTACGCCAAGGATGCCGCCGACCTTTTCTTCCTCCACATCCAGGGCTCCGGGCGCGTGCGTATGGACGACGAAAGCGTGCTGCGCATCGGCTATGCCAGCCAGAATGGCCGCGAATATATCGCCATCGGCCGCTTGTTGCGTGAGCGTGGCATCATGGCGCGCGAAGAGATTTCCATGCAGTCGATCAAACAGTGGATTCGCGACAATCCCGAAGCCGGCGCGGCGCTGATGCGCGAAAACAAGTCCTACATCTTCTTCCGCGTCCTCGAAGGCGAGGGGCCGTTGGGTGCGATGGAAGTCGCGGTCACGCCCGGCGTCACGGTTGCGGCCGATCCGAAATTCGTGCCCCTGGGCGCGCCCGTCTTTCTCGACCTCGATGACGACCGCGCGGACGGCTTCTGGATCGCGCAGGACACGGGTGGCGCGATCAAAGGGGCCAACCGCTTCGACACGTTCTGGGGCGCGGGCGCGGAAGCGGCGGAAATTGCAGGCAGCTTCGCGCAGAACGGCACCGCGCTCGTCCTTATTCCCAAGTCAGCCTACGCCCGTGCGCAAGCTCAGCGCTGAGGAACGAGAGCTCTGGGCGAAGGTCGCCGAGACCATCGAGCCGCTTTCGCGCGACCCGGCCGACCAAGTGGCGCCGACTTTATCAAAACGTCCCAAACCGATCCTGCGGCGGCCGCCGACGCCCGAGCGTCCGGTCCACATCGCGCCGCCTTCGCGTAGTCACTTCGACGCTACGCTCGACGGAGGCTGGGACCGACGCCTGAAGTCAGGAAAGGTCAGTCCTGACCGCGTGATCGATCTTCACGGCCATCGGCTCGATGATGCCTGGAATGCCATCGACCGGGGTCTTGAACAGGCGATCGCGGCGGGCGACCGTCTCGTTTTGCTCATCACGGGTCACCCGCCAAAGGGTGAGCCGCCAGTCGCGCGGGGCAAGATTCGCGATGCGGTCGAAGGGTGGCTTAGCGCGTCACGCCATTCCAGTGCTATTGCCGCGGTTCGCAAGGCACATCAGCGCCATGGCGGGCGGGGCGCTCTTTACCTTGTTTTGAGGCGCTCGCGTTCCCTCTGAAACGGCCCCAATTCCTCACCCTTTCTTAACCCTCATTCTTTAAGCCTGAACCCTGAGATCAAGGGGGGTCAGCGCTCGGCGCCTCTGCACATGTGGGAACCGACTGAAATACATGGCGAATAAGGGAACAGCGCAAAAAGTGTCGAACGCGATCCTTTCGGGGCTCGCGGGGATCGCGTCGTTCATCTTTTCGCTCGGAGCCTTTCTCTACCTGACCGAATTCAACGAGCAGGTGCTCGCATCGATTGTTGCGGGCGCCTTCTGTTTGCTGGTCAGCTACATCGCGTCGGAACGTCCCAACAGCGAGAGCGCGCGTGCCATGAACGCGCTCGGCGACCGCCTGCTTGCCGTGGAAGACGGCGACTTCACCACGCCGGCTCCGGCGATCGTCCAGCGCGCGATGCCCGACGTCGCCAAGGCGGTCGATCACCTGTTCGCCGAAGTGCGCGCCTCGATCGAGAATGCGCAGGCGCTCGGCATGTACGATCCGGTGACCAGCCTTCCCAACCGCCTCCATTTCCGCGCCGAAGCCGACCGTGCGCTCGGCATGGTCGCCAACGACCAGCCTGCCGCCATGCTGTTCGTCGACCTGGACCGGTTCAAGGCGGTCAATGACGGACTTGGCCATGCGCGTGGCGACCAGCTGCTTACCATGGTCGCGAACCGCTTGCGCGTTGTCGTGACGGCAGAGATGGACGGCGAAAACGGCGCGCGTCCGTTGCTCGCCCGCCTTGCCGGCGACGAATTCACCATTTTCTTCCCCAAGATTCGAGACCGCGAACATATCGGGCGCATCGCCCGTCGCATCGCCCTCGCGATCTCCGAGCCGTTCGAGCTGCACGGTCACTCGATCGACATCGGTGCTTCGATCGGCGTCGCGGTGGTGCCCGATGACGGCACCACGATCGAGAAGCTCATGCGCGCGGCCGATATCGCCATGTATCGCGCCAAGGCGCTGGGCGGCTCGCAGCATGTCATGTTCACCCCCGAACTGCTGGCGGAGCATGAAGCCAAGCTGGCCACCGAACACGCCCTGACCGCAGCGCTCGAGCGCGACGAATTTTCGATCGAGCTCCAGCCGCAGCTCGACCTGGTGACTGGCGACGTCACGGGTGCAGAGGCGCTGCTCCGTTGGACCCACCCGACCGATGGGCCGCGTCGTCCGGACAGCTTCATCAAGGTGGCGGAGAAGTCGGGGCTAATCGCCGAGATCGGTGACTGGGTCATCGAAGAGTGCGCCGCGATCATGGAGCGTTGGCAGGAGCGGGGCAACGCTCGCCGTATGGCGTTCAACATCTCGCCGCGCCAACTCGACCGCCCGGACTTCTTCAATCGCATGCGCGCCGCATTCGCAGCGCACGACGTGCCGCTGTCGCTGGTCGAGCTCGAATTCACCGAGACGACAGCGATGCAGGCAAGCGAGCACCATATTGACGAGATTCGTGCGCTGCGCGACGCAGGCGCGACGGTCGCGATCGACGATTTCGGGACAGGCTATTCGAATATTGCACGCTTGCGGACCATGCCGCTCGACCGCGTGAAGCTCGACCCCACGCTGATCCACGATATCGAATCGTCAGAGACTGCGCGCGAGGTCGTGCAGGCGGTCATCACACTCGTGCATTCGGTCGGTGCGGAGGTCGTTGCCGAGGCCGTGGACAGCGAAGAACAGACCGATATCCTGCGCGCCATGGGCTGCCACACGGTGCAGGGCTACATGTTCGGACGGCCGATGCCGCGCGACCGCTTCTTCGACTGGGTCGGGGAGCGCGACGAGGCCAACAAGAAGGATCGCGGGCGCAGCGTCGCCTAGGCGAAGACCTTCTCGAGCAACCGGCGGTAAATTTCCGACAGCTTCTCGATGTCCGCGATCGCGGCATGTTCGCCGACCTTGTGCATCGAGGCGTTGGGGAGGCCGAAGTCGATCACCGGGCAGATCTTGTGGAAGAAGCGCCCGTCCGAGGTGCCGCCTTTGGTCGAGAGTTCGGGCGAGACGCCTGTCACTTCTTCGATGGCCTCGGATAGCATCTGCGTCAGCGGTCCTTCGGGCGTCAGGAAGGCCTCACCCGAAATCCGCGCTTTCACGTGCGTATCGGGTTCGATCGTGTGCGCGATCTCGCGCACGCGGTCGACCAGCTGCTCTCCCGAATGCAGGTTGGTGAAACGGATATTGAGCTGCGCGGTGGCCTTGCCCGGAATCACGTTTGACGCGTGGGTCGGCGTGTCGATGCCGGTAAATTCCAGATTTGTGGGCTGGAAGATGTCGGTTCCCTTGTCCCAGACCTCGGCCTCGACCGCGTCGATGATCTTCGCCAGCTTGGGCACTGGATTGTCGGCGAGGTGAGGGTAGGCGACATGGCCCTGATGCCCCGGCACTTCGATCCACATGTTGACCGATCCGCGCCGGCCGGGTTTGACCGTATCGCCCAGCCGGTCGACCGAGGTGGGCTCGCCGATCAGCATCATGTCGGGACGAATGCCGCGCTCTTCGATCCATTCGATGATCTTCAGGCTGCCATAGGTGGCATAGCCCTCTTCGTCGCCCGTGATCATCAGGCTGAGCGTGCCCTTATGCTCCAGTCCATCGAGCGCCGCGACGAAGGCCGCGATCGCGCTCTTCATGTCGGTCGCCCCGCGCCCGGTCAGGATCCCGTCGGCGATGACCGGTTCGAACGGGTCCGTGTCCCAGCCGTCGCCCGGCGGAACGACGTCGAGATGTCCGGCAAAGGCGAAATGCGGTCCGGCTCCCGCTTCCCGGATTGCCACGAGGTTTTCGGTCGGCCCATCGGGCTCTTCGCCTAGAACGAACCGATGGACGGCAAAGCCATGCGGTTTCAGCGCGTCTTCCAGGACGTCGAAGACTTCGCCGCGCGCTGGGGTGATGCTTTTTGCCGCGATCAATTTGGCGGACAGGTCGATGGCAGCGCTCACTTCGAACCCTCCGGTTCGTAGGCCTCGATCACCCATGGCTCGTCCTGTGCCAGTTCGATCCACTCGACCACGTGCGGATGGTGGATCACTGCCTCGGCGTAGGCGATCGCAAACGGCGGCAGCGGAACCATGTAGGTGACGAAACGCGTGACGACCGGCGCGAACATCATGTCCACCGCGCTCCACTGGCCGAAGAGATAATCGCCGCCCGACCCGTAGCGCGCGCGGGCCTGCGCCCAGATCGTCAGGATGCGCTCGATATCAGTCTTTACTGCGTCGGACAGGTGGTGATCGTCTACCCGGCGGCGGACATTCATCGGCAGCTCGGCACGGAGTGCCATGAAGCTTGAGTGCATCTCGGCAGCCATCGAGCGCGCCATGCCGCGCGCCGCATCGTCTTCGGGCCAATATCTCTCTCGACCATGCGCTTCGGCGCAGCTCTCGATGATCGCAAGGCTGTCCCAGATGACGGTATCGCCGTCCCAGAGCACCGGCACCTTGCCGCCTCCGGCCGCAAATTCATTTCCTTTGCGCTTGGCGTCCCAATCCTTGTCGAACAGGGGGACGACCAGTTCCTCGAACTCCTGGCCGGAGGCCTTGAGCGCAAGCCACCCGCGCATCGACCAGCTAGAATATGCGCGGTTGCCGATGACGAGTTTCATGCGATAGTCGCTCCTGAAGGGGGGAAATGGGGCTATGGACGATCACGTCCGCACGAACAAGACGCCGTGGGCGCTGCTGGCACTGATCGGTATCGTCATCGTCGGCGCCGCGCTCCGTTGGATGAACATCGGGCGCGAGGCCCTTTGGGTCGACGAGGCCCTGACATTCATCGTTGCGCGTCACGAGATCTCCCGCCTGTTCCTCGAACCGATCGATCCCAGTGGGCCGATTTACTATGTCGCGCATAAACTCCTCGTCGGCGAGGTGGCGAGCGCGGTTGAAGCACGGATGGTGAGCTTTGTTGCCGGTGTCGCCCTGATTCCCGTCGTTTATGCGCTGGCTTGTCAGGTAATGGCCGTTCGCTCCGGACTGGTTGCCGCCGCAATGGTCGCGATTTCGCCCGTGCTGATCGACTATTCGCAGGAGGCACGCGCATACAGTCTCCTCCTTCTTTTTTTCGCCCTGATCGGGCTGAGTCTCGTCGCTGCAGATCGTTGTGCCGACCCGCATCGTCGGAGATGGTGGCTAGCGGGGTTGGCCGCAGTCTCGACGCTTGCACTCTTCACTCACCTGATCGCTTTCCCTTTCGTTGGACTGGCGATGCTTTGGCTCAGGCTGGGCGCCGATCGGGAGGGTGCCAAGCTCACGCCCGAAGAGGCATGGGCGGTCTGGATAGCGGTCGGCGTTCTTGGGCTGGTCGAGGTCAGGAGACTGTTTCTCTACGCCTCCGATGCCAATGAATTCGGCTGGTTGAGAGAGCCTGCCGTCTATGAGGCGCTTACCCTTCTCGGAGGGCAGTGGCTGCCCGCTGCCGCCTCGGTCCCTTGGCTGGCGGCTTTCGTCGTTCCCGCTGTCGCGATCCTGATGGTCCTGTGCTGGCGTCAGCAAATCGCGAGAGACCGGGTCTTCCTGCTCTTGTTGGCCGGTTGGCTGGCGCAGCCCCTAGTCCTTTGGCTGGTCAGCATCACGCTTCAGCCCGTGCTGATGTCCCGGACGTTGATGCCAACCTGGCCGGCCTTCGCGCTCTTGCTGGCCTTTGCATCGGAGCGTCTCCTTAGGCGCCACGCCCATATTGTTCGACTGGCGGCGGTCGTTTTGACTGCCACGGGCTTGGCGATTTCGGGAACGACCCGGCCAAAAACCGACTGGAACGGGATTGCCCAATTGCTCCGCAGCCTCAACGGCGAAGTTCTCGTTTGCCCCTTCTGGCGCGCGCCCGCCTTGCTCCAGGCAATGGAGCCGGAGCATCGCAGGATCTGGGTGCTCTACAATAGCGGCGCCCCCGCCTTGCTCGATGCGCGGAGTGACGGCGACTGGACGGCAGAATTCCTGTTCAACGCGAACGGTCGCAAGGATCGCGATGCGCAGGATCGGCTTAAGCATCTTGTTCTGGTGAGGGCTGATTGCCCCGAGCAGGAGCAGGTCCATCTCGACCAGATGATCGCAGGACGTGTTCCCGCGCGTACGGTTCGCATCAATGCGCCACCGTCGCGCGATCCACTGTCGCCAGGCGTGGTCGACGTGGTGATCGAGGAATATTTGCCGGTCGAGGACTAGGTCCGGGCGGCGTCGAGGATGGCGGCGCGGAGCATGGCGATGCCTTCGCCTTTTTCCGCGCTGGTTACGTAAAGGTCGGGGTGGGCGGCGGCGTGCTTGGCGGCTTCGGCGGCGACAGCGTCGGTTACCTGTGAGAGCTCGGTGGCCTTCACCTTGTCGGACTTGGTGAGGACGATGTTGTAGGACATCGCCGCCTTGTCGAGCATGTCCATGACCTCGCGGTCATGCTTGCCGATGCCGCGGCGCGAATCGATCAGCACCATCGTGCGCTTCAGCACGCTGCGGCCGCGCAGATAGTCGAACACGAGATGCTTCCAGCGCTCGACGGTCTTCACCGGTGCCTTGGCGAAGCCGTAGCCCGGCATGTCGACGAAGCGCAGCTCGGTCGGGTTGCCGATTTCGAAGAAATTCAATTCCTGCGTGCGCCCCGGCGTCACCGAGGTGCGCGCGATGGCGCGGCGGCCGACCAGCGCGTTCAAGAGCGAGGACTTGCCGACGTTGGAGCGGCCCGCGAAGGCAATCTCGGGCACGGTGGGCTCGGGAAGGAATTTCAGCTCGGGGGCCGAGAGGAGAAACTCCACCCGGCCCGTCATGAGCTTGGTCGCTTCCTTCTCGAAAATGTCCATCAGGACTTCTTCGCTTTCGCCTCGACCACCGTGTCACCGGCATGCTGCATGTCGTAGCGGTGATAGAACCACTTCTGCTGCGCCATGGTGAGGATGTTCGAGGTCACCCAGTAGAGCTGCAGGCCCGCCGCGAAAGGCGCCATGATGACCATGAGCACCCACGGCATGATGCCGAAGATGGTCTTCTGCGTCTCGTCCATGGGCGCGGGGTTGAGCTTGAACTGCAGCCACATGGTGATGCCCAGCAGGATCGGCAGGATGCCGATGGCAAGGAAGCCCGGGGGCGTGAAGTCGAGCAGGCCGAACAGGTTGACCGGGGTCAACGGGTCGGGTGCGGAGAGATCCTGCAGCCAGCCGAAGAAGGGCTGGTGCCGCATTTCGACCGACACCATCAGCACCTTGTAGAGGGCATAGAAAATCGGAATTTGCAGAAGGATCGGAAGACAGCCCGCGGCCGGATTGATCTTCTCGGCCTGATACATCTTCAGCATTTCCTGCTGGAGACGCGGCTTGTCATCCTTGTAGCGGTCCTGCAGCGCCTTCAGCTTGGGCTGGATGCGGCGCATGCCGGCCATCGATTTGAACTGCTTGTTCGCCAGCGGGAAGAGCGCGAAGCGAACGAGGAAGGTCAGGATCAGGATGGCGACACCGAAGTTGCCGACCATTTTGAACAAGACGAGCAGCAGCGCGAAGATCGGGCGCATGAACCATTCGAACCAGCCCCAGTCGATCGCCTTCGAGAGACGCGGGACGCCCGCATCCTCGTAGTTGTCGAGCCAGTCCTTTTCCTTTGCCCCCGCGAACAGGCGGGTCGTCGTGGTCAGCTGGCGACCGGAATTGAGAATCTGCTGCTGACCGACATATTGCGCCTGGTAGGTGCCCGGGCGCTGGCCCTTGCGGAGCGAGGCCTCGACCCGTTCGCCGCTGCTCGGGATGAGCGCGGTGAGCCAATATTTGTCGGTAAAGCCGACCCAGCCACCGGTGCTGTCGCGCGTCTCGCCGGCGGTGCCGGCCTCGTCGAGGTCGTCCCAGTCAATGTCGTAGTCGGCTTCGTCGTTGAACACGCCCATCGGGCCGAGGTGGATGAAGCCGAACGTCTCTTCGCCCTGGCCGAAACCGCGGCTGGCAAGCGCATAGGGGCTGAAGCCCACCGCGCCGTCGCCGCGATTGACGACGCGCTGGTCGACCGTGAACAGGTAACCTTCGTCGATCGCGATTTCGAGTTCGAACGTCTGGCCGGTCTCGTTCGACCAGCTCAGCGTGACGGGGTTGCCCGGCGTCAGCGTGTCGCTGCTGGCGCTCCAGACGGTATCGGCGCCCGGCGTCTCGATGCCTTCGCCGGCCCAGCCGAACTGCGCAAAATAGCTGTTTTCGACACCAGCGGGCGTGAACAGGCGGACCGGCGGGCTGTCCTCGCGCATGTCCTGTTTGTGATTGGTGAGGGTAAGGTCGTCGATGCGCGCACCGGCAAGGTTGATCGAGCCGGAGAGGTTGGGCGTCTCGATGTCGACACGGCCGCCTTCGACCAGCACTTCGTTGAGCTCGCGCAGCGCCTGCGGGCTGTCGGGGCCGGGGTCGGCCTCGGGCACTGCAACCGCTTCGACCTCGGCATCCTCGACCACGGTGGTCTCCGGTCCCGAGGTCGGGAACAGGATGCTCCAGCCGATCAGCACGATCGCGGACAGGACGATCGCGAGGATCATGTTGCGGTTGTCGGTCATGAAATCTCTTCTCTTACCCTACGGGACAGGATCGTGGCCCTGTCCCCCCCACGGATGACAGCGCATGATGCGCTTTAACGCCAGCCAGCCGCCTTTCAAGGCCCCGTACCGCTCGATCGCGGTAATGGCATAGGCGGAACAGCTCGGCTGATAGCGACAGGTGGGCGGCAGGATCCGGCTCGGACCTTTCTGCCAGCCCTTGGTGGCGAGAATCATCAGCTTGCCCAGCATCAGGCCTTCACCTTCGCCAGCGCGGACTTAAGATCCTCGCCCAGTTTCTCGAATTCGCGCTCGATCCCCGACTGGCGACCGATGAGGACGTGGTCGGCACCCGGCACGCCCTGGTCGGGCAGGACGGCGCGGCAAAGCTCGCGGAAGCGGCGTTTCATGCGGTTACGTACGACAGCACCGCCAACCTTGCGGCTGACGGTGAGACCGTATCGCATTTCGGGATTGCCGTCCTTGCGGTCGCGGACCAGGAGCACGAAGCCCTTGGTCGGTGCGCGCCGCCCGCGATTGGCGGCGAGAAAGTCCGACCGCTTCTTCAGGCGGGTTAGGCGGACAGCTTCTTGCGACCGCGACAACGACGTGCGTTCAGGATCTGACGACCCGACTTGGTTGCCATGCGGCTGCGGAAACCGTGACGCCGCTTGCGGACGAGATTGCTCGGCTGGAAGGTGCGCTTCATCGCTCATGCCTCTAGTAAATCAAGAAAAAAGCCGCTTCGAGCGGCCCGTTGGGGGCGCCAATAAGGGGGAGGGGCGACAAAGTCAATTGTCATGCCCCGTCATTTTGACGCTGCGCGGCCTTTTTCTGCTCTTTGAGCAGCTTCTCACGGCGAAGCGCGGAACGACGGCGCAGGCCCCAGTCGGTCCAACGGCCCGCCTCGGGCTGCCAGCGCTTGAACCGCACATATTGGCGGCGCGCCCAGCGGCTGGTGCGCAGAGTGAGCGCGAGACCCGCTGCCGCGACGAAGACGCCGCCCGGGCCCGGGAGGGCGCCGACGACGGGTGCAGCGAGCAGCAGCAGGACGCCAATGAGGAACACGACCGTGCTGGCCGGTTCCCGATCGATCCACTTCTTGCCGCTTGCGCCCATAGGAGTTCATTTGGGGAGCGCCGCGAGTCGAGGCAAGGGCGTGAACGCGCTCATGCGAAGAAATTTCAGTCGGCGCAGGCCTTCGCGATCTCCGCGACATGGCGATGGTCGGTGCCGCAGCAGCCGCCCATGACGGTCAAATGCGGCAGGCGATCGCGCAGCGCGCGATATTGTGCGCCCAATTCGACGGGGTCGCCATCGTCGAGCACGTCCATATTGTCGAGTTCCTCGTGGCTCATGCGCGAGGCATTGGCGCGCACGCCCTTGAGCCGCGGCGCCCAGGGCGCATCAGGGTCGAGCACGGCGTCGAAATGGTCAGGGTGGGCGCAATTGACCATGAAATAAGCGGGCGCGCCGCCTGTCGCCTCGTCGACCTGTGCGATGGCATCGCCCAGCGCATCGCCGGTCGGGAGCCTGCCGTCGGTTTCAACCGTGAAGCTGATCGCGCAGGGGAGACCGGCGTCGGTCGCTGCCTGAACGACCCCGATGGCCTCGGGAATATTGGTCATCGTGATCGCGGTGATCATGTCGACGCCTTCTTCGGCGAAGATGCCACCTGCCATGCGTGATAGTCGCGCGCTTCCTCCACGCTCATCGCGCTGCCCGGATCGTATCCGTCGCCGCGCGGGCCGATCTGGCCCGAGACGACGATCGCATCGTTGTCGTCGCGTTCGCGCAGGCTTTTCATCAGCTTGATAGCGTCCCTATTGCGCGTTTCCAGCTCGTCCACGCTCATGTCGAGCGGGATTGCCCAGTCGCAACTGCCGCGCCAGGTGGGGCTTTCTAGGATGAAGCCGGCACGATGTTCGCGCGCGGTCTTGAGGTAAGGCAGGTAATAGGCGGCGAGCGCGGCGAACTTCTCCGGCGTGTCGAACAGGGTCGACGAGGAGAAATGCGGCAGGTCGATATCGTGATTGAACAGGAGGTCGGTCTCGAGCCCTCCATCGGTCAGGAAGAAACGCGACAATTGCGGCAGGTCGGCCATGATGCCCTCCTTCGACCGCACGAAGATACGCTGCACGAGGCCATCTGGCAAAGAGGGTGGCTGTGGTACCTCCGGTCGGACTCGAACCGACACTTCTTTCGAAACTCGATTTTGAGTCGAGCGCGTCTACCAATTCCGCCACGGAGGCACTGCGCAGGCTGACTAGTGGGAAGGCGCGCGCGGTGCAAGCGCCTTGCATTTCGCGTCAGGTCAATTTGCCACGGATGAAGGTGGCGACCTGCTCGCCAAGGCGGCGGTAGCCTTCCTCGGTATAGTGCACATCGCCCGGCGCAACGAACATGTCCTCGTCGAATTGCTGAGACAGGCTGCGCAGGTCGTTCACGGGAAGGCCGTGGCGATTGACCACCTCCAGCGCTGCCTCGTGGTAGGCGGCGCAGTCCGACACGAAGCGTCCCGGCTCGTTCTCGGGGACGATCGTCGTGGTTGCCCATGTCAGGCGGTCGGTGGCTTCGCCGAGGCGGCGGATCAGGACTTCGAGATTCTCGGCGTAGCCGGCGACGGGCACGATCTGTTTGCCGTTGATCTTGTCGAGCTGCGTCTCGGTATCGAGCTCGGGGTTGCGGTAGGCGAGGTCATGGAGGCCGAAATTGAAATGGATGAGGTCCCAATGCGTGTCGTTGAGCCAGCGCAACAGCCATTTGCGTCCATAGATGGTGTGCCGGCAGTTGGTGCGCGGGCGGTAGACGGTCGCGATGTCCGCGAGGCGCTCGGCAACGGTCTCAGCATAGGCGGTCACGATCGAATCGCCGATCAGGAGAACCTTGATCGGACCGCATTCGCGGTCGAGGACCGGGTGCGTGATGTTGGGGCGCTGCAACGGCGGTGACATGGGCGCTGCCTAACGCAATCGGCGGCCCGGGGGCAACGATGCGTTCAGGCGCGCGGCGCTTGGTGGCGGTAGCTGAGCGCTTCGGCGACGTGGATGCGGCCGACGTCGTCTGCGCCTGCCAGGTCGGCGATGGTGCGCGCGACCTTGAGCGTGCGGTGGTAGGCGCGGGCGGACAGGCCCATGGCGGCGGCGGCCTGGGTGAGGAGCTTGCGGCCGGCCTCGTCCGGCGTCGCGTGCGTTTCGAGCTCTTCGCCATTCAATTCGGTATTGATGCGCGCCTTGCCCTGGCGCTGCGCCTGTCGCTGCCGGGCCGAGGCGACGCGGTGCGCGACATCTTCGCTGCCTTCTGCGGGCGGAGGGAGCGAGAGGTCGGCGGCGCTGACGGGCGCGACTTCGACGCTGAGATCGATGCGGTCGAGGAGGGGCCCCGAGATCTTCGACTGATAGTCGGCGGCGCACCGCGGGGCGCGGCTGCAGGCGCGTGAGGGATCGCCGAGATGACCGCAGCGGCAGGGGTTCATCGCGGCGACCAGCTGCACGCGCGCGGGGTAGGAGACGTGGGCGTTGGCGCGGGCAATGTCGACGCGGCCGGTTTCGAGTGGCTGGCGGAGGCTGTCGAGCACGCTGCGCTGATATTCGGGGAGCTCGTCGAGGAACAGCACGCCGCGATGGGCGAGGCTGATCTCGCCGGGTTTGGCCTTGTGCCCGCCGCCGACGAGCGCGGGCATTGAGGCGCTGTGATGCGGGTCGCGTTAGGGGCGGCGGCGCTTGAGGCGACCGTCGAGCGTGCCTGCGATCGAGGCGATCATCGATACTTCGAGCGCCTCGGCGGCATCGAGTGGCGGGAGGATGGAGGGGAGGCAGGCGGCGAGCATCGATTTGCCCGCGCCGGGCGGGCCGCTCATCAATAGCGAATGCCCCCCGGCTGCCGCAATCTCGAGCGCGCGCTTGGCGGTTTCCTGGCCTTTCACCGCCTTGAGGTCGGCGCCGCCGGTAAGCGGTTCGGCTTCGCCGGGCGCGGGCTTGGCGAGGAGGGCTGTGCCCTTGAAATGCGCGGTGAGGGCGAGGAGGTCGGGCGCGGCCAATACGTCGAGCTCGCCCGCCCACGCAGCCTCTGCGCCCTGCGCGGCGGGGCAGATCAGGCCGAGCTCGTTTGCGCTCGCGTGGAGCGCGGCGAGCAGGACGCCCGGGCTGGGCATCAGGCGGCCGTCGAGACCCAGCTCGCCGACCGACACGTAGCCGCTGAGCATCTCGGCATCGAGCGCGCCGAGCGCGGCCAGCAGGCCGAGCGCGATGGGCAAGTCATAATGCGAGCCTTCCTTGGGCAGGTCGGCGGGCGACAGGTTGACGGTGATCCGCTTGGGCGGAAGGGCAAGGCCGACCGACTGGAGCGCGGCGCGGACGCGCTCACGGCTTTCGGCAACCGCCTTGTCGGGCAGGCCGACGATGACGAATGCGGGAAGGCCGGTCGACAGCTGGACCTGGACCTCGACGCGGCGCGCCTCCAGCCCGAGATAGGCGGTGGTGAAACAGGTGGCGACCATCACGCGGTCGCTTTCGGGTAATTCAACAGGCCCCCTGGCTTCGGCGCACCATCGTTAGACCGCGCACGTAACGATTGGCAAGAGACTGCGGATTTCCTAGGGTGCGGGCATGGACGGGGCACCGCAGAAACCGGATGACGTAATCGCCGAGCGCCGGCGTCTTGGCGCCGAGCAGCATACGCTCGAGGTCAAGCGCGTGCGGCTGCTCGCCGCGCTGGCGCTGTTCGCCGGGGTTGGGCTGGCCGTGGCGCTGCCCTTTGCGTTGCGTGCTGGGGCCGAATTCTTCCTGCCCGTGACGGCGGCTTTGGTCATCGCGATCGCGCTGGTGCCGCTGCTTGAGTGGTTCGAGCGGCGTGGATTGCCAAGCCTGCTCGCGGCGCTGGCCAGCGTCGTCGCCTTCATCCTGTTCATGACGTTCGTGGTGGCATCGATCGTGCTGCCCGCCATCGACTGGTTCGCGCTCCTGCCCGAGCGGATTGGACGGGTGAAAACCGCGCTGGCGCCGGTGATCGACTTCTACAATGCGATCGAGGCGTTCATCGAGAATAGCGTCAGCCAGGTCGCAGGGCTCGACGAAGGCGAACGCGTCTTTCTCGATACGCCCAACAGCCTGCTCGACCTGTTCACCGCATCGGCACCATTCGCCGCGATCCAGACTTTCTTCGCGCTGCTCGTCGTCTTCTTCTTCCTCGCCGGCTGGACCAGCATGCGCGAGCGCACGATTACCAGCCGCGGCAGTTTCGAAGGGGCGCTGACGACTGCACGAGTCATCCAGCAGGTCGTCGATGCGACCTCGACCTATATCGGCACGATCACCATCGTGAACCTGCTGCTCGGCACGCTTACGGCTACCATCCTCTGGATGCTCGGCATGGACAGTCCGGTCATGTGGGGCGGCATCGTCGCGGTGCTCAACTTCGTGCCCTATATCGGCCCGATCTTCTCAACCGTGCTGCTGTGGTTGGGCGGGTTGATGAGCTTCACCGACCCCTTCACTGCGCTGCTCCCCCCGCTCATCTTCGTCGGTCTGCATACGGTCGAAGCCAACGTCATCACCCCGATGATCGTGGGCAAGCGCGTGCGCATCTCGCCGCTGCTGATCCTGCTCTCGCTCAGCTTCTGGGCGTGGATCTGGGGCACGACCGGCGCGCTGCTCGCCATTCCGCTGCTGATCATCATTCGCACCGTCTTTGCGGCGGCCGGAACGCCGGATATTGCCGGCTTCCTATTCGAGCACGGCACGCTCACGCATATCGGCGAAGATGACGAGGACGACGAAGAGTCCGGTTAGCGCGAAAAAATCGCCGTCGGGTCATTTGCGTTGTTGACAGGGCGAGGCCCCTTTTCTAATTGCCCCGCCACACACCAAGCGGGTGTAGCTCAGTTGGTTAGAGCGCCGGCCTGTCACGCCGGAGGTCGCGGGTTCGAGTCCCGTCACTCGCGCCACTTTCTTCTTGAAAGTGAAGTGGATAGAGACGCCTCGGCAATTGCCGGGGCGTTTTTCGTTTCGGCCAATGGTCGAAGCTTGCTGGCCCGCCGAACCGCTTGCGCGTAGCGTCATCCCCGAACCATGGGAGAATGACGATGCGCCTTCCTCTGATCGCCAGCCTCGTTGCATTCGCTGCGCCCGCCGAGGCGCAGACGCTCGTTGTCGGCAACAAGGCCGAACATACGGTTAGCTTCGTCGACCTGGAGAGCGGGCAGGAGGTTGCTCGCCGAGAGACCGGACGCGCGCCGCACGAGATCGCGGTGTCGCCCGATGGCAAGACCGCGGTGCTCGTGAGCTATCGCGAGCCGGGCTATAACGGCAACACGCTGCACGTCTTCGACGTCGCGACCGGCGAGAAGCAGCGCGTGATCGACCTAGGCGAACATCGCGGCCCGCACGGGCTCAAATGGATCGGCGGCACGAACCGCGTGATCGCAACCACCGAAGTCACGCAGGATGTCGTCATCGCCGATATCGCGACGGGCGAGGTCGTCGAATCGATCGATACCGACATGCAGGGCACTCACATGGTCGCCCTGAGCCCGAACCAGAAGACCGCTTATGTGGCCAGCATCGGATCGAACAATTTTTCTGTCCTCGACCTCGAGGCGATGAAGAAAGTCGCCGACGTGCCGGCGGGGCTGCAGTCAGAGGCGATCCAGGTATCGCCCGACGGACGCGAAATCTGGGTCGGGTCCAATGGCGACAAGACGGTCACCGTCTACGACGCGCACAGCCTCGAGCAAGTCGCCCAGTTCGAGACTGACGGCGTGCCCATTCGCGTCGAACCGAGCCCCGATGGCAAGCATGTCGCGGTCAGTCTCGCCAACACCGACAAGGTGCTGATCGTCGACGCCGCGACCCGCGAGGAAGTCACGACCATCGACCTCGCCAGCGTCGAGAAGAAGACGCCCGTCACCATGCTCTGGCGCCCCGACGGCCAGCAGCTGTTCGTCGCCACGACGCAAAGCGCGAGCGTGATCGAGATCGATCCGTCGGACTGGTCGATCAGCCGCATTTTCGCGGTCGGCGCGGGGTCGGACGGACTGGCTTATTCGCCGCTCGATACGGCGACGCGCGATGGCGAGGCGGGTTAGGCCTTGAACTTGCCCGTCTGCATCCAGCGCAGCGCGGGTTTGAGCGGCGCGATCCAGATCAGGCCGACGACGAGGTAGAAGACCGCCTGCAAGAGCATGTGCCACTGCCCGATCGTGCTCGAAAAGCTGGCGACGATACCGGCCCAAACGATGATCCAGGCGATGATACCGAAAATGCCGACCAGCTGACGGCTATTGGGTTCGTGGACGGGCTGCATCAGAATTCCTCGAGATAGCGGGGGCAGGCGAAGGCGTGCAGGGGCACGTCCCAATCTTCTGCCGGGATGTCGGTGTCGAGCCGCTGGACCTTCCATCCGAGGCCGATGAGTCTGGCGCCTGCCTCTTTCTGGGCTGCGAGGACGCGGTCGTAATGCCCTTTGCCCTGGCCGAGCCGCGTGCCGCCATTGCCGCAAGCGACCAGCGGGACGAGGATCAGGTCGGGCGTAACGACGGGCGCGTCCGTCGTCGGCTGCATGATCCGGTGCGGGCCCGGCATGGAGGGCTCACCCGCGCGGAAGCGGAACATCTCGTCGCCTTCCTCGAAAGCCGGATAGGCGATGGTCTTGCCCAGCCGCCGAGCGCGGACGATTGCGCGGGCGGGCGACAATTCGCTGCCGATCGGGCTGTAGGTGCCGATGATGCGCGCGCTGGCGAGGACAGGGGCGAGCAGCTCGGCGAGATTTTCCTCGAGCGCATGACGCGTCTCGTCCTCGAGCCGCGAGACGAAGCGCATGCGGGCCGCGCGCGCTTCCTTACGAAGTTTCGCCTTGATCGGGTGGGGTGACGGGACCGCCATGGTCGTTTGCCTCCGTATCCTCTGACGCCAAAACGTCAGGTGGGCGCCATATGATCCGAACCAGGGTCCGGGCAGGGACAGCTCCCTAGGATGATGAAAGCCTCAGGGATAGTAGATTGCTCGTGCCAGGCAGTACCCGTCGCGAGGCGATTTAGGCGCTGACGCTCGCATTCTCAAGGGAATTGGCAATCGCTTCGAGGCGTTCGGCCAACGCTTCGGCGGCTTCGACCTGCGCCTCGTCGATCGAGGCGGGTGCCGCGACGGGCACGGCATTGCCTTCGCCGTTGAGCATCTGGTCGGCCATGAGCAGCGCCGCGAAGAAGAACTGGCGGGCCTCGGACAGATTGCCGAGACCGGCAATCACTTCGCGGCTCTTCTGGTCGACCAGCCGCCCGGCCGCGCGCAGATTTTCCTCTTCGCCATCACGGCAGCGGACCTGGTAGGGGCGACCGCAGATGGTGAGTTCGATATCGCTCACGAGGCTTTCTCCGCATCGGCGATCAGCTTGTCGAGTTCCGCGAGGATCGGCGTGATCGCGGAACGAATCGCCGCACCGCCGTCGCCTTCGCCGCCTCCGGAGGGGAGGTTGGCGCTCGCCTTGTCGATCCTGTCGGCGGCGAGACGGGCGCGGGTGAGCGCGTTTGCGAGGCGTTCTTCACTCATCGTGTGAAGTTGCTAGCGCACGCCGCTGGCCATCTCAAGCATGACTTCACGCGGGCGCGCGGTTGACGCCCCGCGTCAGGCTTTCCATAGGCGATGCAAAGGGGCCTCCGGGGCGATTCTCGGGCGGGCCCTTCGCCATACCCAAGGAGGCCGATTTGCCCACCCAACGTCGTCTCGCCAATGCCATCCGGGCCTTGTCGATGGATGCGGTCCAGGCCGCCAATTCAGGGCATCCCGGCATGCCGATGGGAATGGCGGACGCGGCGACGGCGCTGTTCACGAATCATCTCAAGCACGATCCGAGCGATCCGCACTGGCACGATCGCGATCGCTTCGTCCTGTCGGCGGGTCACGGCTCGATGCTGATCTATTCGCTGCTCTACCTCACCGGGTATGACAAGCCGACGATCGAGGACATCAAGAATTTCCGCCAGATCACTTCGCCCTGCGCAGGGCATCCGGAAAACTTCCTGCTCGACGGCGTCGAAGCGACGACCGGTCCGCTGGGCCAGGGGTTCGCGCAGGCGGTCGGCATGGCGATCGCCGAGCGGCACCTGAACGCGATCTACGGCGACGATCTGGTCAACCACCACACCTATGTCGTGGCGGGCGATGGCTGCCTGATGGAAGGCATCAACCACGAGGCCGCGGGGCTGGCGGGGCATTTGAAGCTCGGCCGCCTGATCGTGCTGTGGGACGATAACGAGATCACGATCGACGGCCCGACCGACCTGTCGCGCAAGGAAGACGTGCTCGGCCGCTTCGAGGCGATGGGCTGGCACACGCTCGAATGCGACGGCATGCGCGCCGACAGCGTCACCAACGCGATCGAGGATGCGAAGGGGCATCAACGCCCGACGCTGATCCGCTGCAAAACGATCATCGGCTTCGGTGCGCCCAACAAGCAGGGTACTGCGGCGACGCACGGCGCGCCGCTCGGCCCCGACGAGATCGAAGCCGCGCGCAAGGAACTGGGCTGGGATGCCGAGCCCTTCGTCATTCCCGACGACGTTCTGTCCAAGTGGCGTGTGGCGGGCAAGCGCTCGGCGGACGACAAGGCTGCATGGCAGGAGCGGCTCGACGCGCACCCGAAGAAACAGGAGTTCCTCGACCGCATGGCGGGCAAGATGGACCGCCGCTGGCTCCACGACCTGACGACCAAGCTGGTCGAGGATCAGCCCAAGATGGCGACCCGCAAGGCGAGCGAAGTCGCGCTCGACGCAATCAACGCGGCGATCCCCGCGACCATCGGCGGTTCGGCCGACCTCACCGGCTCGAACAATACCAAGGCTGGGGGGATCGAGCCGCTGACCGCCGACAATTATGGCGGGCGTTACATCTATTACGGCATCCGCGAATTCGGCATGGCCGCGGCGATGAACGGCATGGCGCTGCACGGGGGCGTGATGCCCTATGGCGGCACCTTCCTCGTCTTCTCCGACTATAGCCGCGGCGCGATCCGCCTCGGCGCATTGCAGGGCGCGAAGGTCGTCCATGTCATGACCCACGACAGCATCGGGCTTGGCGAAGACGGGCCGACGCACCAGCCGATCGAGCATCTCCAGTCGCTGCGCGCGATGCCGGGTCTCACCGTCTATCGCCCCGCAGACGCGGTGGAGACGGCGGAGGCCTGGGCCGACGCGCTGGCAGGCGAGGGCGCTGCACTGATCGCCTTGTCGCGCCAGGGCCTGCCCGCGGTGCGCACCGAGAATGCCGAGCATAACCTGACGTCGAAGGGCGCCTATCGCTTGAAGGATGCCGAAGGCGAGCGCCGCGTCATCCTGATCGCGACGGGCAGCGAAGTGCATCTCGCGCTCGAAGTCGCGGCCAAACTGGAAGAAGCGGGCGTCGGCACCGAAGTCGTTTCGATGGTCTCGACCGACAAATATGACGCGCAGGATGCGGACTATAAGAACGACATCCTGCCCGACGTCTCGAACACCGAAGTGCTGCGCGTTTCGATCGAGGCGGGCACGACCTACGGGTGGGAGCGCTATACCGGCATCCACGGCATGAACATCGGTCTCGACCGGTTCGGGGCGTCCGCGCCCGCGCCGGTGCTGTTCGAAAAATTCGGCTTCACCCCGGAAGCCATCACTGAAAAAATCCAGGAGCGTTTGAATGACTAAAGTCGCCATCAACGGGTTCGGCCGCATCGGTCGCCTCGTCGCCCGTGCCATCCTCGAGCGGGACGATCACGATCTCGACCTCGTCGCGATCAACGACCTTGCCGACGCCAAGGCCAACGCGCTCCTGTTCCAGTATGACAGCTCGCACGGCCGCTTCCCGGGCACGGTCGAAGTCGACGGCGATACGATCACGGTCAACGGCAAGGCGATCAAGGTCACCTCGGAGCGTAATCCGGGCGACCTGCCGCACGGCGACATGGGCATCGACATCGTGCTCGAATGCACCGGCTTCTTCCAGTCGGACAAGGCCGCGCGCCCGCATATCTCCGCGGGTGCCAAGAAGGTGCTGATCTCGGCTCCGGCCAAGAATGTCAGCAAGACGATCGTATTCGGCGTCAACCAGGACACGCTGACCGCCGAGGACGATGTCGTCTCGAACGCCAGTTGCACCACCAACTGCCTCGCGCCCGTCGCCAAGGTCCTCAACGACACGGTCGGGATCGAGCGCGGTTTCATGACCACCATCCACAGCTACACCAACGACCAGCGCATGCTCGACCAGATGCACAGCGACATGCGCCGTGCACGTGGCGGTGCGCAGAACATGATCCCGACGACGACGGGTGCGGCCCGCGCGGTCGGCCTCGTGCTCCCCGAACTCAACGGCAAGCTCGACGGTTCGTCGGTGCGCGTGCCGACGCCCAACGTCAGCCTCGTCGATCTCGTCTTCACGCCGGGTCGCGACACGAGCGCCGAAGAACTCAACGCCGCGCTCAAGGCGGCTGCAGAGGGCCCGATGAAGGGCGTGCTCGACTATACCGACCAGCCGCTGGTCTCGAGCGACTTCAACCATCATCCTGCGTCGTCGACCATCGACAGCCTCGAAACCAGCGTGATGGAGGGCAAGCTCGCCCGCGTCGTCAGCTGGTACGACAATGAATGGGGTTTCTCGAACCGCATGATCGACACGGCCGGCGTGATGGCGAAGTTCCTCTAAGCCGATGGCCGCATTCCAGACCCTCGACGACCTCCCCGCCGACCTGACGGGCAAGAAGGTCCTCGTTCGCGCGGACCTCAACGTGCCGATGGCCGACGGGGACGTCACCGACGACACGCGGCTGCGTGCCGTGCTGCCGACGATTTCGGAACTGGCGGAGAAGGGCGCGATCGTGCTCCTCCTCTCGCACTTCCGGCGTCCCGAGGGTCGGGTGCGGCCGGACATGTCGACTGCCTTGCTGGTCACCCCGCTGCACGAGCTGACCGGGCGGAGCGTCAAATTCATCGAGGATTGCCAGGGCGAACATGCCGCGCGGGCGATCTCGATCATGCTGCCGGGCGGGATCGGCATCCTGGAAAACACGCGTTTCCACGATGGTGAGACGGCGAACGATCCGGAACTGGCCAAGGGGATGGCGGCGCTCGGAGACTATTACGTCAACGACGCCTTTTCGGCGGCGCACCGCGCGCATGCCTCGACCGTGGGCGTCGCGCAGCACCTGCCGTCATTCGCGGGACGTGCGATGGAGGCCGAGCTGAAGGCGCTAGACGCCGCGCTCGGCAATCCCGAGCATCCGGTGGCGGCGGTCGTGGGCGGAGCGAAGGTCTCGACCAAGCTTTCAGTGCTCCACAATCTCGTTTCCAAGGTCGACCGCCTGATCATCGGCGGCGGCATGGCCAACACCTTCCTTGCCGCGCGCGGGGTCGACGTCGGCAAGTCGTTGTGCGAAAAAGACCTGATCGGCGAGGCGAACGAGATTTTCGAGAAGGCCGAAGCCGCCGACTGCACCATCCACTTGCCGTACGATGTCGTCGTGGCCAAGGAATTCGCGGCGAATCCCGACAGCCTGCGTACGGTCAACGTGCACGAGGTGGCCGGGGAAGAGATGATCCTCGACGTCGGGCCTGCGGCGGTCGAAGCGCTCGGAGATGCGATCAAGAACTGCAAGACTCTGGTGTGGAACGGGCCGCTCGGTGCGTTCGAGACCGAGCCGTTCGATGCCGCTACCGTGGCGCTCGCGAAGACCGCGGCGGCGCTGACCGAAGGCGGTTCGCTGATCAGCGTGGCGGGCGGGGGCGACACGGTCGCAGCGCTCAACCATGCAGGGGTCGCAGACGATTTCACCTTCGTCTCGACTGCGGGCGGCGCTTTCCTCGAATGGATGGAAGGCAAGGCGCTTCCCGGCGTGGAGGCCCTCAAGGCGTAACTCCCATGGCAGACATTGCTTCGACCATCGAAACGCTCGAGCACAAGCTCATGCGCGGCTGGATCCAGCGCGACACGCGGGTGATGCGCAAGCTCACCGAACGCGACCTCATGATCATCGTCGGGGCGGGCAAGAGCCTGCTGCTCGACCGCCCGAGCTGGCTCGATGCGGGCGCGGCGCGCTGGACCGCCAGCGGCTACCGCTTCCGCGACGTGTTCGTGCGCAAGCATGGCAGCACCGTCTGGTTCGCGGCGGCGTGCGATCTGGAAATGAAGCTCGACGGCGGTGACTGGTCGGGCCAGTTCTGGATCACCGACCTGTGGAAGCGCGGCACGGTGACCCGCAAATGGAACCTCGCCGAACGCAGCCTCTCGCGCGTCGACAACGACGACAGCGTCCCCGGCGCGATCCGCCAGCTTCAGTTGTGGCGTTAATCGCCTAGCCGATATTCCGGGTTGGGCCAGCCGGGCTTGGACCCGTCATCCCATTCCGTCCTGACATTGCCGACCGCGGGGATGCCGCCTGCGTCCTTCAGCATCTTTGCCATGTGCATGCAGTTGAAGGCCATGAAGGTCGTGTTTCGCTGCGTGAATTCGTTGTCGAAGCCCGCGCGCGACCCGTCGTCCTGCTCGTCACCATAGCTCGGGCCGGGCCCGGCCTCGCCGATCCAGCCGCAATCGGCCTGGGGCGGGATGGTGTAGCCGACATGCTGCATTGAATAGAGCACACCCATGCCGACATGCTTAATGCCGTCCTCGTTACCGGTCACCACGCAGCCGCCGACCTTGCCATAGAAAAGATATTGTCCCTTCTCGTTGGTCTGGCCGCTATGCGCATAGAGCTTCTCGATAAAAGCCTGCGCGAGGCTCGATTTCTCGCCCAGCCAGATGGGCGTGCCGAGGATGCAGATGTCGGCGCCGATGACCCGGTCGCAAATTTTCGGCCAGTCGTCATGGTCCCAGCCATGCTCGGTCATGTCGGGGTAAACGCCGGGCGCGAGCCGATGTTCGGACAAGCGAAGCCGGTCGACTTCGACTTCGCAGCTGGTGAAGATCTGCTCGACCACGTCGAGCAGCGTGTCGGTGTGGCTGTCCACGCCGGGATGTTTGAGCGTGGCATTTACCAGCACCGCCTTCAATCCGGCGAAACAGCCGTCGGCAGCGCTCGAGAGCTGCTCGATTCGCTCGCTATCCATGTCGCCCTCCATCCGGTGATCGTTCACCAACCAATGGGCGGGCTCGAAGGGGGTTCCGCAGCGCGGCTGCGCAGGGTAGGGCGTGCCATCACTTTCCACACAGCGCACGAGGGACGAATCACCATGAACCGCGACCAGATGACCGCACAGATCCGAGGCGGAAACGGCTTCATCGCCGCATTGGACCAGTCGGGCGGTTCGACCCCCAAGGCGCTCGCCGGCTACGGCGTGGGCGAAGACGCCTGGAGCAGCGAAGAAGAGATGTTCGCGCTGATCCACCAGATGCGCAGCCGCGTGATCACCTCGCCGAGCTTCTCGAGCGGCAAGATCCTCGGCGCGATCCTGTTCGAACGCACGATGGACGGCGACATCGACGGCACGCCGGTCCCCGACAAGCTCAAGGAACTGGGCATCGTTCCCTTCATCAAGGTCGACCAGGGCCTCGCGCAGGAAGAAAATGGCGTCCAGCTGATGAACCCGCTGACCAAGCTCGATGCGCTGCTCGAAAAGTCGGTCGCCAAGGGCATGTTCGGCACCAAGATGCGCTCGGTCATCAACCATGCCGACGAAGACGGCATCCGCGCCATCGTCGACCAGCAGATGGAGGCCGCCAACAGGATCCTCGACGCCGGGCTGATCCCGATCGTCGAGCCCGAGGTGAACATCAAATCGGAAAGCCGCGCCGAAGCCGACATGCTCCTCTTCCAGGAGCTGATGCGCGCCGTGGCCGGCATGGAAGGCGACCGCGAGATCATGCTCAAGCTGTCGCTGCCCAAGCAGCCCGACCTGTTCGCGCCGCTGGTCGCGCACGACAAGATTATGCGCGTGGTCGCGCTCTCGGGCGGCTACAGCCATGACGATGCGGTCGCCGAGCTGAAGAAGAATCGCGGCATGATCGCCAGCTTCAGCCGCGCGCTCCTGCAGGACCTTCGCGCCGACATGGACGATGGCGAGTTCGACAAGACGCTCGGCGGCGCCATCAACTCGATCGCGGACGCTTCGGCGACCTGATGAGCGGCAGCGGGCTTATCGACGAATTCGACTTTTCGGTGTTCCCGCCGCCCGAGCGGGAACATCCCTGCCAACTATACCTGATCAGCCCCGAGGACATCGGCGGCGATTTCCCCGACCGGTTGCGCGCGGCGCTGTCCGGCGGCGACGTCGCCGCGTTCCAGCTGCGCGTCAAAGGACTGCAGAGCCACGACCTGGCCAATGCCGCAAAACCGCTGCTCGAGATTTGCCGCGAGCATGACGTGGCTTTCATCGTCAACGACAGCGTGTCGATGGCGAAGCGCCTCGATGCCGACGGCGTGCACCTGGGACAGGGCGATGGCGACGTGAAGGACGCGCGCCGCGAGCTTGGCCCGTCGAAAATGATCGGCGTCACCTGTCACGCCTCGCGCCATCTCGCGATGGAAGCGGGTGAGGCAGGCGCCGACTATGTTGCGTTCGGGGCCTTCTATCCCAGTGAGACCAAGGCCAGCGACCACCGTCCCGAGCCGGGCATCCTGAGCTGGTGGGCGAGCCTGTTCGAGCTTCCCTGCGTCGCGATTGGCGGCATCACGCCGGCTAACGCAAAAGAGCTCGTCGAAGCCGGCGCGGACTTCCTCGCCGTCTCGGGCGCGGTCTGGAATGCCGACGACCCTGCGGCGGTCGTCAAACGCTTCGGCGAAATGCTCAACGGATAAAAGCGGGCACTTTGGCGTTGGTGGCGTAACGAACTGCCAACAGGAGGGCTCCAGTGCCGCGTTTTCCCATTCTTTCGACCTTTGCCGCCGCCATCGCGCTTAGCGCGGGCGGCGCCTTGATGATTGCCCAGCCCGCCGATGCGCAGGCGAGCAAGGAAGCTTCCGAAAAGCCCGACGCCACCGAAGCCAAGACCAAGCCGGGGCGCACCTACGGCTCGACCGCGCTCGACGAGGGAGAGGGCAACGAGCGCAAGATGGAAGACATCGACAACGACGTGTTCCACGCCATGGTCCTGCTCGACCGCGCCAACTTCTCGCCCGGCGTGATCGACGGTCGCTCGGGCAAGAATTTCGAATGGGCGCTCAAGGGCTACCAGGAAGCAAACGGGCTCGAAGTTACCGGCCGCCTCGATACGCCGACCCGCAAATCGCTGCTTAAGGACGGCCGCGCGCCCACGCGCTTCCTGCGCATCGACGAGACCAGCTTCGGTTCGCCGCATAAGGAAATCCCCGAAGACGCGGAAGAGCAGGCCGAAATGGAGGCGATGCCTTACGAGAATTTGTTCGAGGAAGTGGCCGAACGTTTCCACACTACCAGTGAGACGCTGATCGCGCTCAATGGCGACAAGGCACGCAATGTCGAGATCGGCACCGTGCTACAGCTTCCCAACGTGCTGCCTTCGAGCCGCGATTATGGTGATCTCGAGGGCACGCAGCGTGACATGTTCAACGCGCTTAACGTCCAGCCCGACGGCGGCGCCAAGGGCACGCGCATCGTCGTCGACGAAAGCGACGGGCAGATGCGCGTCTATGACAATGACGACAAGCTGGTCGCGCAGTTCCCGGTCACCACCGGAAGCGAGAACGATCCGCTGCCGCTCGGTAAGTGGAAGGTGCAGGCTTACAGCTTCCTGCCGCCTTTCCATTACCAGCCCGACCTCTTCTGGGACGTCGACGATAGCGAAGAGAGCCAGATGCTTCCGCCGGGTCCCAACGGGCCGGTGGGTGTCGCGTGGCTCGACCTGACCAAGGAGCATTACGGCATTCACGGCACGCCCGAGCCGCAGACCATCGGCTATACCGAGAGCCATGGCTGCCTGCGCATGACCAACTGGGACGTGCTCACCCTGTCGCGCATCCTCGATGAGGGCTTCGAGGCGGAGTTCGTCGCCTGAAGATCCTCGTCACCTTCATCCTGACCAGCGCCTTCTGGCTGGTCGCCTTCATGTCGGGAATGATCTCGACGCCATTGGGCGAAGAGACGCGGTCGGAAAATCCGATCCACGATCCCGAAGTCGGCGACCGGATTGACGGTAAGGTCGACGGCGCGGGCGACAAGGTTACGCTCGACCGCGAGGCGAAGCCGCCCGTGACGATCGCCGAGTCGGTCGAGGTGGGTCCCTCGGGTCTCGCCATCCCCGTCGTCGGAAAGACTGCCGACGACCTGGTCGACACTTTCACCCAGGCGCGTGCCGGTGGCGCCCGCCGTCACGACGCGATCGACATCATGGCCGATACCGGCACACCGGTCGTCGCCGCGTCCGAGGGCCGGCTCGAAAAAATCTATTTCTCCGAAGGCGGGGGCGGCAAGACGCTCTACGTCCGCTCCGACGACGGGCGCTGGATCTATTATTACGCCCATCTCGACGGCTATGCGCCGGGGCTCGAGGAAGGACAGCGCATCCGGCTTGGACAGCGGCTGGGCACGGTCGGCTATTCGGGCAATGCCAGTCCCGACGGCCCGCACCTCCATTTCGCGATCCATCGCATGGAGCCCGAAGAGGATTGGTGGGAAGGCCGGCCGATCAACCCCTATCCATTGCTTGCGGGACGGCGCACGGGCGGCTAGTGGCCATCTCGAAGGAACGGTTTCGCTCCTTTGGCTCTTTCATTCGTACACAGCATATAGGCGGATCACTCATGAAGATCAGCGGCGTCGACATTCGTCCCGGCAACATCATCGAATATGAAAACGGCATCTGGAAGGCCGTGAAGATCCAGCACACCCAGCCCGGCAAGGGCGGGGCCTATATGCAGGTCGAACTCAAGAACGTCATCGACGGTCGCAAGACCAACGTCCGCTTCCGCAGTGCGGAAACGGTCGAAAAGGTGCGCCTCGACACGGTCGAATATCAGTTCCTATTCGCCGACGGCGATGACCTGACCTTCATGCACAAGGAAAATTACGAGCAGATCATCGTCAATCGCGACATGCTCGGCGACCAGGCGGCGTTCCTGACCGACGGCATGGACGTAATGCTCGAAATGTATGACGAAAAGCCGATTTCGGTGCAGCTGCCGCAGTTCAGCGAGCATGAAATCGTCGAGGCCGATGCGGTCGTGAAGGGGCAAACCGCCTCGTCCAGCTACAAGCCCGCAGTGCTCGACAATGGCGTGCGCATCATGGTGCCGCCGCACATCACCACGGGCACGCGCGTTGTCGTCGACACGGGGGAAGTGACCTACGTGAAGAGAGCCGACTGATGATCAAAGCCGTCCTGCCGCTTGCCGCTGTCCTGACCCTCGCCGCCTGCGCCGAGGACTCGGACCCGTTCGTCCAGGAGAGCGCGACCAGCAACCAGATGACCGAAGGCGAGGAGCGCGCTGGCTCTGCCGTGGCTGGCTTTGGCGACGGCATGATCACGCGCGTGGTCGACGGCACCGTCGACGAAGCGGTCGAACGGCTCGAGGACGCGCTCGAGCAGAAGGGCTTCAACATTGTCGCGAAGCTCGACCACCGTGCCAATGCCGAGAAGGTCGAGCTCGAGCTGACCCCGGCGACCGTCATCTTCTTCGGCAAGCCCGACGTTGGCACGCCGCTGATGAAGGCTGCGCCCAGCGCGGCGCTCGACCTCCCCCAGCGCATGGCCATCTATCGCGACGCGAAGGGCGAGGTGGTCGTTGCCTATAACGACCCTCGCTACATCGCGACGCGTCACAACATCACCGGCGAGGACCAGCGGCTCGAAAAAATCGCCGAGGCGCTTTCCAGCCTCGCCTCGATCGCGGCGGGCGAGATGCCCGAGGCCGACGACACCAATTCTGATCAGGACGAAGAAAACTAATGGTTTCCCACTCGGGTCTCATCACCGTCATGCAGCGCGCCGTGCACAAGGCCGCGCCGCGCCTGCGCCGTGACTTCGGCGAAGTCGAACAGTTGCAGGTCTCCAAGAAGGGGCCGGCGGACTTCGTATCGATGGCCGACAAGCGTGCCGAGCGCACGATCGTCGAAGAGCTGCAGCACGCGCGCCCCGACTGGGGCCTGCTGCTCGAGGAAGGTGGCGAGGTCGAGGGTAATCCCGACAAGCCGCGCTGGGTTGTCGATCCGCTCGACGGTACTTCCAACTTCCTCCACGGCCTGCCGCACTTTGCCATCTCGATCGCGGTCGAGGACAAGAAGCCCAACGGCGAGCCCGAGATCACCCACGCGATGGTCTACCAGCCGCTGACCGACGAGACCTTCTGGGCCGAAAAGGGTCGCGGGGCCTGGCTCCACGATCGCCGCCTGCGCGTGTCCTCGCGCCGCTATCTCGACGAAAGCCTGATCGGCACCGGCATGCCGCACATGGGGCGCGGCAATAGCGGCGAGTGGACCAAACTATACAACGCCATCGCCCCCGAAGTGTCGGGCATCCGCCGCATGGGCGCGGCCAGCCTCGACTTCGCCTATGTCGCCGCAGGTCGTCTTGACGGTTTCTGGGAAGACGATCTCGACTGGTGGGACGTCGCGGCCGGCCTGTTGCTGGTGAAGGAAGCCGGCGGCTTCATCACCGACTATCGCGGCCAGGACCGCATGGCCGCCCGTCGACAATATCTGGCGGCTAATGGAGAACTCCATAGCAAGCTGCACAAGCTGGTGGCACGCTCCCTTCGTTAGTTCGAAGGGGGGCGCATGAAGCAGTTTTTCGCAGTCACGTTGGCGCTGGGCGCGTGCGCGCCTGCTTTACCGCCCGCAGAGCCCGCCAGCATCGCGCCCACCGCCGACGAGCGCTGGCGCAGCCTGCCCGATTGGTCGACCGTCGACCGATTGAGGGCATCGGCAGACATCGACGCCATGCGTGCGCTCGTGTCGGCCAATCCCAACAGCGCCATCGCCCAGCGCCGCCTGCTAGTCGCAGCATTCCAGGCCGGCGACGCCGACGTCGCGCGCGACGCGCTGGCGCAGATGTCCGCGATGGAATTGCTGCTCCAGCCCGCTTCCAACGAACAGCTTTCGAAGCTCGTGGACACCGCTCAAGAAACGTCGCGCGAGGTCGAGCCCCTGCGCGCCGCCGTGACCAACAGCGTGGCGCTGTTCTCCATCCCCGCCGACATCCGCCTGTCCGAGGCGATCGCGCATGACCCTGCAACAGGGCGCTGGTTAACCGGCTCGGTCGTCGACCGCACGCTTCACGTCAGCAGCGACGGTAGCAATTGGCAGCGCGTGCCCACCCGCACGCTCGGCAGCGTCATGGGCATTCTCGTCGACGAAGAGCGCCGCACCCTCTGGATTTCGTGCGGGCGGATCGAACAGACGCGAAGCCCGCAGACAGGGTTCGTCGGCCTCGTCGCGCTTGATCTCGACACACTCGAAGAGAAACGCCGTATCACCGCCCCACGCGAGGTCGAAGCGCTCGGCGACCTGGCGCTTGCGCCTGACGGCGCGGTGCTGGCGAGCAGCCCGACGAGCGGCGAAGTCTGGCGGCTGGGGCCGGGCAGGGGGCAGCTCGCGCCGCTGATCGCCAAGGGCCATCTCTCAAGCCCGCAAGGCATCGTCGTCCACCCGTCGGGCCGTTTCGCCTACGTCGCCGACTGGGCCTACGGCATCGCGATGGTCGACATCGACAGCCGCTCGCTCAAGCGCCTGTCGGGCCCCGCAAATCTCGCGCTCGACGGCACCGACACGATGTTCTGGCACGACGGCGACCTCATCGCCGTCCAGAACGGCCTCGCTCCCAAGCGGATCGTGCGTCTCTCGCTCGACGAGGACGGCACCACCGTCACCGGCGCGACCCTACTCGAACGCGCAGTGCCCGAATGGGGCGAACCCACCACCGGACAAATCGTCGGCAATGCCCTCGTCTACGCCTCCGATCCGCAGTGGGAACGCTACGGCGAGGAAGGCGCGATCGAGGGCGAGGAGACGCTGCGCCCCAGCGTCGTGCGGCGAATGGTGCTGGGCGCGCAATAAAAGCGCCGATTTTGCGCCTCTAGGCGGTTGCCCCTCACGTCTTGCTGTCCTAAAGCCGCGCCAAGCCTGACCACTAGCTCCGGAGCATCCCTTGGCAGACGTCGCCGCCGGATATCTACCGATCCTCATTTTCCTGGCCATCGCGCTGGTGCTGTCGACTGCATTCGTCGGCCTGCCGATGATCGTTTCGCGTCTCACCGGCGCGCACCAGCCGGACGCCGAAAAACTCAGCGAATATGAGTGCGGTTTCCCCGCCTTCGAGGACACGCGCGACCAGTTCGACGTGCGTTTCTATCTCGTCGCGATCCTGTTCATCATCTTCGACCTCGAAGCGGCCTTCCTCTTCCCGTGGGCGGTCACCGTCGTCGGGTTGGGCTGGGCGGCGTGGATCGCAATGATGATCTTCCTCGTCGAGCTGACTCTCGGCCTTGTCTATGCGTGGCAAAAGGGAGCGCTCGAATGGGAGTAGTACTCGACCCCGCAGCGAACCCGCATCCGACCGAGGAAGAGCTGGCGCGCGCCGCCGGTCTCGTGCCCGGCGGCCCCGACATGCAGAAGTTCGAGGAGATGCGCAAAGAGCTCGACGAGAAGGGTTTCCTGGTCACCACGACCGAGGACCTGTTCAAGTGGGCGCGCACCGGCTCGCTATGGTGGATGACCTTCGGCCTTGCCTGCTGCGCGGTCGAGATGATCCACGTCAACATGCCGCGCTACGACCTCGAACGCTTCGGCGTCGCACCCCGCGCGAGCCCGCGCCAGTCCGACGTCATGATCGTCGCCGGCACGCTCTGCAACAAGATGGCCCCCGCGCTGCGCAAGGTCTACGACCAGATGAGCGAACCGCGCTACGTCATCTCGATGGGCAGCTGCGCCAATGGCGGCGGCTATTATCACTATAGCTACAGCGTCGTTCGCGGCTGCGACCGTATCGTGCCGGTCGACATCTACGTGCCCGGCTGCCCGCCGACTGCGGAAGCCTTGCTCTACGGCATCATGCAGCTGCAGCGGAAAATCCGCCGTGAGGGGACGATCGAGCGATGAGCAGTCCTGCCCCGAAGATCGCGGAGCGCGACGGCTTCGCGGACGACTATGCCAAGGCGATCGGCAGCGCGCTGGTCGACACCAAGGATCATGTCGGCGAGCTGACCTTCACCGTCACGCGCGACGGGCTGGTCGAGGCGGCCAAAACGCTGCGCGACACGTTCGGCTACCAGCAACTGATGGAAATTGCCGGCGCCGACTATCCCGATCGCGCCGAACGGTTCGAAGTCAATTACCACTTCCTTTCGGTTACGCATAACCATCGCGTGCGGCTGAAGGTGCTGACCGACGAGGCGACGTCGGTGCCCTCGCTGACGGGCCTGTGGCCGGTCGCGGGCTGGCTCGAACGCGAAGTGTTCGACCTTTACGGCGTCGATTTTTCGGGCAATCCCGACCTTCGCCGCATTCTCACCGACTATGGCTTCGAGGGCCATCCGCTGCGCAAGGACTTCCCGATGACGGGCCATGTCGAGCTGCGCTATTCGGAGAGCGAGAAGCGCGTCGTCTACGAGCCGGTCAAGCTGCCGCAGGACTTCCGCACCTTCGATTTCCTGATGCCGTGGGAAGGCGCCGAATATCGCCTGCCGGGCGACGAGAAGGCCGAAGGCGAGGCGCCGGGCGCGCCGACCCCGGCCAAGGCCCCGACCGGCGAAAAGGTCGAGCCCAAGGCACCGCCGCCTGCGCCCAAGACCACCGACGAGCCCAGCGACACGGGCGCGGGCGAGCCGACCGACGAGAAAGCCAAGGAAGAAGCGCGCGATCCGGTCGCCGACAAGGCCGATCATGCCGGCGGCGAAGACACTGACGTGCCGTCGCCCGAAACGCGCGAAGATGCGCCCGTCGATCCGCGCAAAGGTGACAGCGAATGACGACCAAGGTGGAAATCCAGACCTTCCCGGACGAGCGCGCCAAGGCGTTCGACGAGCTTCGCAAGGTCGATCACGAGGTCGTCCTTGACCAGCCGCATACCGCGGGCGACGAGACAATCTCCAACTACACGATCAACTTTGGCCCGCAGCATCCTGCTGCGCACGGTGTGCTGCGCCTGATCATGGAGCTGGACGGCGAAATCGTCGAGCGCGTCGATCCGCATGTCGGCCTGCTCCATCGCGGCACCGAGAAGCTGATCGAGTACAAGACCTACGCGCAGGCGCTGCCTTACTTCGATCGCCTCGATTACTGTTCGCCCATGTGCATGGAGCATAGCTACGTGCTCGCGGTCGAAAAATTGCTCGGGCTCGAAGTCCCGCTGCGCGCGCAATATATCCGCGTGCTGATGGCGGAATTGACCCGCATCTCCAACCACATGCTCAACCTCGGCAGCCACGTCATGGACGTGGGCGCGATGACGCCCAACCTGTGGCTGTTCGAAGTGCGCGAAGACACGATGAACTTCTACGAGAAGGTGTCGGGCGCGCGCATGCATGCCAACTATTTCCGCGTCGGCGGCGTCCACCAGGACATCCCCGAGAGCGTGCTCGCCGAAATGGGCGAGTGGCTGGACACGCGCATGCACCTGTTCGAGGACGCGATGAGCCTCGTCGTCGACAACCGCATCTTCAAGCAGCGCAACGTCGATATCGGCGTCGTTAGCAAGGAAGATGCGCTGGCATGGGGCTTCTCGGGCCCGATGATCCGCGCCTCGGGCATCGCCTGGGATTTGCGCAAGTCGCAGCCCTACGAAGTCTATGACCGCATGGACTTCGACATTCCGGTGGGGACGAAGGGCGACTGCTACGACCGCTTCATGGTCCGCGTCGAGGAAGTGCGCCAGTCGATGCGCATCATGAAACAGTGCCTCGCCGAAATGCCCAAGGGGCCGATCGGCAGCCTCGACCGCAAGGTCTTCCCGCCCAACCGCGGCGAGATGAAGCAGTCGATGGAAGCACTGATCCACCACTTCAAGCTCTACACCGAGGGCTATCATGTGCCCGCGGGCGAGGTGTATGTCGCGACCGAAAGCCCCAAGGGCGAATTCGGCGTCTATCTCGTCGCCGACGGCACCAACAAACCCTATCGCTGCAAGATCCGTCCCACGGCGTTTTCGCACCTGCAGGCGATGGATTTCATGATGAAGGGCCACATGCTGGCCGACACGACGGCGGTGCTTTCCGCGATCGACGTCGTCTTTGGGGAGTGTGACCGCTAATGGCCGGCCGTCATTTTGCCGCTGATACGCCCGAACTGCGCGCGCAGTGGTCGGACTTTGCCTGGGACGATGTCGCAGCTCCCGAGGCGAAGCGTATCCTCGCCAAATATCCCGAGGGTCGCCAGGCGTCGGCGTGCCTGCCTTTCCTCGATCTCGCCCAGCGGCAGGTCGGGCGGATGACCGAAACGCAGGGCTGGCTGCCGATCCCGGTGATCGAGTTCGTCGCCGCCCAGCTCGACATGCCCGTCGTGCGCGTGATGGAAGTCGCGAGCTTCTACACGATGTACAATCTTGTGCCGGTCGGGAAATATCACGTCCAGGTGTGCGGCACGACGCCGTGCATGCTGCGCGGCTCGGACGATGTCATGAAGGCCTGCAAGGCGAAGGGCATGGTCAAGGGTCACACGACCGAGGACGGCCTCTTCACCCTGACCGAGGTCGAGTGCATGGGCGCCTGCGCCAACGCGCCGATGGTCCAGATCAACGATGACAATTACGAGGATCTCACCGAAGAGCGCACGCTCCAGATCCTCGACGCGCTCGCCGAAGGCAAGGAGCCGCCGGTCGGCCCGCAGACCGGTCGCCAGGCCAGCTGCCCCGAAGGCGGCCCGACCAGCCTCAAGAAAATGGCCGAGCGCAATTACGACTATCGGGGACAGTGGTGACCGAGAGCCGCCGGAAGGATTTTGCGCGCGAGCATCCGATCCTCAACGGATTGGTGTGGGGCGTGCTGTTCTTCCTCGTCATGAATTTCCTGCGCCCGCTGGTTGGCCGTCCTGTCGAAGGTGACGCGCAATTGGCGCTCGGCGTCGGTGCGATCGTGGGCGGGTTCGTCTACGGCGTCGTCATGATGCTGCTGTCGAAACCTAAGGACGGAGACGCCTGATGCACACGGTTATCAAGGTCATCGTCGCCATTCTCGCGATTGTCATCGCCTGGAATATCTTCAAGAGCCTGCTGGGCCTCCTGCTCGGCGTGGCGCTTGCCGCCGGCCTCTATGTCGGCGCGACCAAATTGCTGGAGAAGAAGTAATGGGCAGCACCACGCCCCTTGCCGACAAGGACCGCATCTTCACCAACGTCTACGGCTTCCAGGGCGCGGACCTGAAGTCGGCGCAGGCGCGCGGCGACTGGGACAAGACTGCCGACCTGATGAAGCTCGGCCAGGACACCATCATCGAGATGGTCAAGGATAGCGGCCTGCGCGGTCGCGGCGGCGCGGGCTTCCCGACCGGCATGAAGTGGGGCTTCATGCCCAAGGAACCGACGCCCGGCCGTCCCAACTTCCTCGTCATCAACGCCGACGAATCCGAACCCGGGTCCTGCAAGGACCGCGAGATCATTCGCCACGACCCGCAAAAGCTGGTCGAGGGCGCTTTGCTCTCCGCCTTCGCGATGCGCGCGCGTGCGGCCTACATCTACATCCGCGGCGAATTCATCCGCGAGGCGCAGGTGCTCGAAGACGCCGTCGCCGAAGCATACGCCGCCGGCCTGCTCGGCAAGAATGCCGCGGGCTCGGGCTACGACTTCGACCTGTTTGTTCACCGCGGGGCAGGGGCCTATATTTGCGGCGAAGAGACCGCGATGCTCGAAAGCCTCGAGGGCAAGAAGGGGCAACCGCGCCTCAAGCCTCCTTTCCCGGCGGGCGCAGGTCTCTACGGCTGCCCCACCACCGTCAACAACGTGGAATCGATCGCGGTCGTCCCGACGATCCTTCGCCGCGGCGCCGAATGGTTCAAGAGCTTCGGCCGCGAAGGCAATGCTGGCACCAAGCTGTTCCAGATCTCGGGCCACGTGAACAAGCCGTGCGTCGTCGAGGAATCGATGAGCATCAGCTTCCGCGAACTGATCGACCTCCACGCCGGCGGCCTCAAGGGCGGGTGGGACAATCTCCTCGCTGTCATCCCGGGCGGCTCGTCGGTCCCGCTGGTCCCGGCCGAGCAGATCATGGACGCGCCGATGGATTTCGACGGGCTCAAGGAGCTGGGCTCGGGCCTCGGCACCGCTGCCGTCATCGTCATGGACAAGTCGACCGACATCGTTCGTGCCATTTCGCGCATCAGCTACTTCTACAAGCACGAGAGCTGCGGCCAGTGCACGCCGTGCCGCGAAGGCACGGGCTGGATGTGGCGCACCATGGAAAAGCTGCGCACCGGCGACGTCGATGCCGGCACGATCGACCGCCTGTTTGACGTCACCAAGCAGGTCGAAGGCCACACCATCTGCGCGCTCGGCGACGCGGCGGCCTGGCCGATCCAGGGCCTCATCCGCCACTTCCGCCCGGAACTCGAGCGCCGCATCGCCGAAAATGGCGGCCAGCTCGAAGCCGCTGAATAGCTTCAGCTTGTAAACCCCCGTCGTCATTGGCTAAGCCGATGACGAATTTGAACAATCCGGGGGTTGGTATGCGTATTTTTCTGGCAGCGATGATGGGTGCGGCGAGCCTGGCGGCAGCGCCGATGGCGTTCGCCCAAGGTCAGGAGGCGGTGGCTTCCAAATCGAGCGTGCGCGGGGTGCAGGCGTTGCAGCAGGTCGGCCATTGCCTCGCGAACGATCGCGAGGCGCTCGGCCACGAACTCGTCACGATCGATTATCGCAGCGATCGCTATAAGGTGGTCGCCGAGCGGCTCGGCGAATATGCCCCGCACTGCAACGAATTCCGCCGCGGCCTGCGTACCTCGGGACTGATCTTCGCCGGTACCATCGTCGAGGGTCTGCTGCTCAAGCATGCGTTGCTCGACGACCTTGCGGCCCACACCGCTTACGACCCCGACATGCCGCCGGTCGAGGCGCGCAGCGGCGAAGACGTCATGGCCTATTGCGTGGTTCGCAAGGCGCCCGTCGAAGTCTCCGACCTCCTCCGCACGACCATGACGAGTGACGAGGAGATGACAGCCTTGAAGGCGCTCGCGGGCGTACTCCCGACCTGCGTTCCCGAAGGTCAGCAGCCCAAGTTCACCCGCGAAGCGTTGCGCGCCATCATCGCGCTCTCCGCCTATCGCCTCTACGCGCATAATCTCGACCACCGGGCCGACAACCCGCAATAAAATTAAACAGTTGATCAAAAAAGTCGTGCATTCGGGTTTCGTTGGCGTTATGACTGGCGCATCACGACGGGGCGCGTGATGCTTGCGCGCCTCTCGCCTGAGGGAGCGCAACCATGTCGATCCTCGACTTCAAGACTTTCATCCTCGTTGGCGCGGGCGTCGTCTTCGGCGCGAGCCCCGCTATGGCGCAGCATGCCACGTCGCCCGCGCCGACCTCCCCGACTGAGAATCTCCACCGCGGGTATGACCAGCGGCAGACGACATTCTCTGCGCAGCGGTTCGGCCGCAGGACATCGGGGGAAGACTTGCGGCGCATGCTTTTTTCCGAAGAAGCGATCATCGACGCCAACATGATTACGCCGTCGCTCGATGCCGACATCTATCGCTATGCGCGCGAAATGGGCGATTGCCTGATTGAGTCGATGGGCGACGAGGTCGAGCGCATACTCGGGCGCGCCTATACGGACGAGGATGGCACCATCCGTATCGAGGCAGGTGACGTCGAGTTGCGGACCGCCTGCATCATGCAGCGCGGCCACCTCGTCCCGCGCGAAACGTTGAACGCCGCGTTGGCCGAGGCATTCATCGCCCGCGCCGAGGCGACATTTGAGGACCGTGCCATGTCCGTCGACGTCAACGAGGCCGAAGATTTCACCGGCCTCGTGCCGGGCGCCGCGCATGACTTCACGATGGTCGGGCGCTGCGCTGCGGTCTATTCGCCCGGCCTCGTTCAGGACGTGCTCGCCACCGAGCCCGGATCGAGCGACGAACGCGATGCTCTCAACCGTCTCTACGCCGCAACACCCGAGTGCGGACTGGCCAAGTCGCCGCGCAAGGTCCCGACCAGCTATCAGCGCAGCGTTTTCGCGACCGGTCTTTACCACTGGTGGCGCCGCGGCCGCGCGGGGTAGTCCTTCGCGCTAGGCTTCAAAACGAGCCTTTTCGACGAAGGGGCAGACGGCGGCTTGCAACGCGACACTCTCAAGCGCACAATCGTGCGGTCTTGTAGAAGAGGGAAGTCGCATGACCAAGTTCACGTCCGCCACCGGCGCAGCGCTGCTGCTGTGCGCCGCCGCCCAGCCCGCCATGGCGCAGGATGCGTCACCGCCACCGCCGCCTCCGCCCCCCGTCGCCGGCTCGGGCCTGACGCAGAGCGGCAATGACGACACGTCGCTCCGTTTTGAGCGCGAGTGGTCGATCCGCGAAATGCTGGCGTCCCCCGAATCCTACACGCGCGCGCATCGCCTCGCGTCCGGCGTATCGCGCTGTGTGGTCGAGCGGGCAGGCGCCGAAGCCGGTTCGTACCTCGGTGGCCCGATGACCGGCGACGAAGGATTCGAAGCGCTTACCGAGGCGCTGACCAAGGATCACCGCCGCTGCATCCAATCCGATGCACAGGGCATCCCCATGACGATCGTTAACGCGGCGCTTGCCGAACAGGTCATCCTCGCGGCCGGCCCGGAGCTGGAACCGCGCGCCATGAGCCTCAATCAGGACGAGGCCGACGCTTTCACCACGATGGGCCCCAACGTGAAGGTGAATTTCGATATCATCGGTCGCTGTGCAGCAGTCTATTCTCCAGGCCTTACCTACGAGGTGCTGAAGACCGAGCCGGGCTCCGACGAAGAATTGTCGGCGCTGAATAAGCTCTACACCAACACGCCCGAATGCGGCCTTCGCGAGTCGCCCGATGGCGCGCCCACGGGGTATCAGCGCGGCGTGCTCGCGGCGGGCCTCTACCACTGGATCAACCGCGGCTGACGCGGGCGAATAGAAAGACCAGAACGACATGATTGTGACGTATCGCGTGAAGTCCGCTCTTCTCGCGGCGGGAGCCGCTTTTCTTGCCTTCCCCGGCGCCGCCGAGGCGCAGGACCAGGGCCGACCGCAACAGGACGAGGATGATCGCGCGATCGTCGTGGAGGGCGAACGCGAGGAGGTCGAGGAACGTCGCCCCGTCCGCCAGTACAAGGGACGCCGATCGGTCGACCAATATGGCGTCCAGACGGGCGGCGAGGGGCTGAACGGCGAACTCAACGTCGATTGGCAGCTGATCGGGATGCTCCGCCAGCTCGAAACCAACTCGTTAATGTCTCGCTACGGCCATGCGGGTTTCATGGCCTATTGCGTCATCACCTCGGTCGGCAACGGCGCGGCAGCCTATGTCGATACGTCGAGCGAACCTGATTACCAGGAATTGCTGCGCGCCTATCGCTACAAGCATATGCAGTGCGCCAATGCCGCCGAGCGCGCCGCGCCCGCCATGCTGGTCAACGCCGCGATCGCCGAAATGCTGGTCGTCCGCAATGTCGCGCCGCCGCCGTTGCGCGCGAAGAAGGACGAGATCGACATGGTCAAGGCGTCGGTCTTCCTGCGCGGTCCCGAGGGCGACAGCAACATCGCGACAGTGGGTCGCTGCGCCACGATTTTCTCGCCCGGCTACGCCTATGACGTGCTCTACACCGAGCCGGGCAGCGATGAAGAGGAAGAGGCGCTCAACGACCTCTATGCAAACACGCCCGAATGCGGTTTGAGCGAGGCGCCCGACGGCCTCGATACCATCTTCCAGCGCACCGCGCTGGCAATGGGGCTCTTCAAGTGGCGCGGGATCAGCCCCGAGACCGTCCCGGACGAGGGGCCGACGCTCAAGGGCCTGTCGGACCGCTAGGCAAAAAAACCGGCGATTCCTCACGCTGACGGGTTGCACTTCCACGCACGCTTGGCCAAAGAGGCGCCAACCGTGCGTGGGGGTCCTCACGCGCTTCGTTTTGGCTAACCGGATTGCACATGCCCACAGTCACCGTCGACGGCGTTGAAATCGAGGTTCCGGACGGCGCGACCGTCCTCCAGGCCTGCGAGCTGGCAGGCAAGGAAATTCCGCGTTTCTGCTATCACGAGCGCCTCAGCATCGCGGGCAATTGCCGCATGTGCCTGGTCGAGGTGAAGCCCGGGCCGCCCAAGCCGCAGGCAAGCTGCGCGCTACCCGCTGCCGACAATCAGGAAATCCGTACCGACACGCCGATGGTCAAGAAGGCGCGCGAAGGGGTGATGGAGTTCCTCCTCATCAACCATCCGCTCGATTGCCCGATCTGCGACCAGGGCGGCGAATGCGACCTTCAGGACCAGGCGATGGCCTACGGGCGCGGTTTCTCGCGTTTCGACGAGAATAAGCGCGCGGTCGAAGACAAATACATGGGTCCGATCGTCAAGACGGCGATGACCCGCTGCATCCAGTGCACCCGCTGTGTGCGCTTTGCCGAGGAAGTGGCGGGCACGCCCGAACTCGGCATGTATTATCGCGGCGAAGACGCGCAGATCACGACCTATCTCGAAAAGGCCGTGTCGAGCGAATTGTCGGGCAACCTCGTCGACCTGTGCCCGGTCGGTGCGCTGCTGTCGAAGCCGACGGCGTTCGAGGCGCGGCCCTGGGAGCTCAAGAAGGTCCCGGCCATCGACGTAATGGACGCGGTCGGCACCAACATCCGCCTCGACGTGCGCGGACGCCAGGTGCTGCGCGTGCTTCCGCGCATCAACGACGACGTCAACGAGGAATGGGCGCACGACAAGACGCGTCACCATGTCGACGCGCTGGTGCGTGGTCGCCTCGACCGCCCGTGGATCCGCAAGAACGGCAAGCTGGCCGAAGCCAGCTGGGAAGACGCGCTCAAGCTCTTCGCCAAGAAGCTCGACGAAGCCAAGTCGAAGGTCGCAGGCATCGCCGGCGATCTCGTCGATGCCGAGACGATGTATGCCGCCAAGGCGCTGCTTAGCGCCCAGAAGGGCAAGCATTTCGAAGGGCGCCAGACCGGGCTCGACTATGATGTCTCGAACCTTGCCGCGGTGCGCTTCAACACGCCGCTCGCCGACATCGAGAATGCCGACGCGATTTTCCTCGCCGGCACCAACGTCCGTTGGGAAGCCCCGCTGGTCAACACACGCATCCGCAAGGCCGTGCGCCGCGGCGCCAGGGTGTTCGCGGTTGGGCCGCAGGTCGACCTGACCTATCCGGTCGAATGGCTGGGCGACGACCTGTCGCAGCTCGGCAAGCTGCCCTCGGCTGTCACTGACGCGTTCAGGGATGCCGAGAAGCCCGTGTTCATCGCCGGTCCGGGTTTGCTGGCCGCGGGCGGGCAGGGTGACGCGCAGGCCGCCGCGCATGCGCTGGGCGTCATCAAGGATGGCTGGAACGGCTACAACGTCCTCCACACCGCCGCCTCGCGCATGGCGGGCCTGATCCTCGGCTATTCCAGCGACGGCGGCATCCGCGCGATCGCGGCCGCCAAGCCCAAGCTGGTGCTGATGCTCGGCGCCGACGAGATGGCGGACGACGCCTTCGCGTCGGCCTTCAAGGTCTATGTCGGCCATCACGGCGACAAGGGCGCCAAGCAGGCCGACCTGATCCTTCCGGGCGCTGCTTACAGCGAAAAGCACGGCACCTACGTCAATATCGAGGGCCGGGTGCAGCGCGGCGAACGCGCGACCTTCCCGCCTGGCGATGCCCGCGAAGACTGGACGATCTTCCGTGCTGTCTCAGATATGCTCGGTAAGCCATTGAAATTCGATCGTTTCGACCAGCTGCGTGCGGCGATGGTCGCCGACCATCCCGAACTGGGCATCGATGACGGCACCGTAATCGACATGCCGTTCGGTTCGCCCGAACTGGCGGTGAAGGGAAGCGGCAAGTTAGGCTATCCGATCGCCGACTTCTACCTCACCAACGCCATCACCCGTCACAGCCCGACCATGCACCGTTGCTCGAGCGAACTGGTCCACGGCGAGGCCTTCGAGGAGGCGGCCGAATGACCGACTTCTTCATGGATCTGGGCATGAGCTACGAGTGGGCGTGGTTCACTGCGACCATTGCGGGCATCCTGCTTATCGCGCTGCCGCTGATGCTGGCGGTCGCCATGATCATCTATGCCGAGCGCAAGATCTGGGCCGCCATCGCGCTGCGTCGCGGTCCCAACGTGGTCGGCCCCTTCGGCCTGCTCCAGAGCTTTGCCGACGGCCTCAAGGTCTTCTTGAAAGAAACGATCATCCCGGCCAGCGCCAACAAGGCGCTGTTCCTGATCGCCCCGATCATCACCTTCACCATCGCGCTGATCGTGTGGGCGGTGGTGCCGTTCGACGTCGGCGTCGTGCTCGCGGACATCAATATCGGGCTGCTCTACATTCTCGCGGTGGGCTCGATCGGCGTCTATGGCGTGATCATCGCGGGTTGGGCGTCCAACTCGAAATATCCCTTCTTTTCCGCGCTTCGCGCCGCCGCGCAGATGGTCAGCTACGAAGTGTCACTTGGCTTCGTGATCATCTCGGTCGTCCTGTGGGCCGGCACCTTCAACATGACCGAGATCGTGCTCGCACAAACCGGCCACGTCCTCGGCGTCCTCAACGGCTTCGGCTTCAACCCGCTCATCTTCCCGATGGCGGTGGTCTTTCTGATCAGCTCGATGGCCGAGACCTTCCGCACCCCGTTCGACCTGGTCGAGGCGGAAAGCGAGCTCGTCGCGGGCCACCAGACCGAATACAGCTCGATGAGCTTCGCGCTCTTCTGGCTCGGCGAATATGCCAATGTCCTGCTGATGTGCGCGCTCAATGCCATCCTCTTCTGGGGCGGCTTCCTGCCCCCGATCGACTGGGCGCCGCTCTACGCCGTTCCCGGCATCATCTGGCTGTTCGCCAAGATCCTGCTCTTCTTCTTCATCTTCGGTTGGGTGAAGGCGACCGTGCCGCGCTATCGCTACGACCAGCTGATGCGCCTGGGCTGGAAGATCTTCCTGCCGCTCTCGCTGCTGTTCGTCTTCCTCGTCTCGCTTTACCTGATGCTCACCCGCACCACTGGAGGCGCGCTGTGATCGCACGCACGCTCAAGGCCTTCACCCTCTGGGAATTCCTGAAGGCGCACGCCCTGACTTTGAAGTATTTCTTCAAGCCCAAGGCGACCATCAATTACCCGTACGAAAAAGCGCCGCAGTCGCCCCGCTTCCGCGGTGAGCACGCGCTGCGTCGCTACCCGAACGGCGAAGAGCGCTGCATCGCGTGCAAGCTGTGCGAGGCGATCTGCCCCGCGCAGGCCATCACCATCGAAGCCGAACCGCGCGAAGACGGCAGCCGCCGCACCACACGCTACGACATCGACATGGTCAAGTGCATCTATTGCGGCTTGTGCCAGGAAGCCTGCCCGGTCGATGCCGTGGTCGAAGGGCCCAACCTCGAATTCGCGACCGAAACGCGCGAGGAACTGCTCTACGACAAGGCCAAGTTGCTCGAAAATGGCGACCGCTGGGAAAGCGCGATCGCTGCCAACCTCGCTGCCGACGCGGCGTATCGATAGGGGCCAGCAGTGATCGGAGCCATCGCCTTTTACCTGTTCGCCACGCTGACCATCCTGTCGGCGATCCTCGTCGTGTTCGCGCGCAACCCGGTCCACAGCGTGCTGTGGCTGATCACCGCCTTCTTCAACGCGGCGGGCCTCGTCTTCCTCCTGGGCGCGGAGTTCATCGCGATCATGCTGATCCTCGTCTACGTGGGCGCGGTCGCGGTCTTGTTCCTGTTCATCGTCATGATGCTCGACATCGACTTTGCGAAATTGCGTAGCGGCTTCACCGCCAACCTGCCGTTCGGCATCCTCATCGCGCTCGTGCTGCTGGCCGAGATCATCATCGCGGTCACTGCCAGCAAGGCCGGCCCGATCATCGGCGACAAGCCGGTCGACACCGCGCAGCCCAACATCGTCGCGTTCGGCGAGCTCATGTTCACGCGTTATCTCGTGCCGTTCGAGCTGTCGGGCCTGATCCTGCTGGTCGCCATGATCGGCGCAATCGTGCTGACCCACCGCGACCGCGGCGACAATCGCGGCCAGAAGATCTCGCGCCAGGTCGACCGCGATCCGGACGAGGCCGTCGTGCTCAAGCAGCCCGAAGTCGGAAAGGGGGTCGAGCTGTGATCGGTCTCGCACACTATCTCGCCGTCGCCGCGATCCTCTTCACGATCGGCGTGCTCGGTATCTTCCTCAATCGTCGCAACATCATCCTCATGCTGATGGCGATCGAGCTCATCCTTCTCTCGGTGAACATCAACCTCGTCGCCTTCAGCGCCTTCCTCGGTGACCTGACCGGCCAGGTGTTCGCCATGTTCGTGCTGACCGTTGCCGCCGCCGAGGCCGCGATCGGGCTCGCGATCCTTGTCATCTTCTTCCGTCGCCGCGGCTCGATCGCGGTCGACGACGTCAACCGGATGCGCGGCTAATGGATCTCTCGATCAAGCTTATCGTCTTCCTGCCGCTGCTTGCTGCGCTGGTCGCGGGCCTCGGCGGCCGCGTCATCGGCAAGCTGCCGTCCAAGCTCGTCACCACCGGCGCGCTGTTCATCAGCTGCGCATTGAGCTGGCCGATCTTCATCGGCTACCTGACTGGCGCGAACGCTGCGACCGTGGTTCCGGTGCTCGACTTCATCAATTCGGGCGCGATGAGCGTCGACTGGGCGCTTCGCGTCGATACGCTGACTGCGGTCATGCTGGTGGTCGTCACGACCGTCTCCAGCCTCGTCCACCTCTATAGCTGGGGCTATATGGAGGAAGATCCTTCGCAGCCCCGCTTCTTCGCCTATCTTTCGCTCTTCACCTTCGCGATGCTCATGCTCGTGACGGCGGACAGCCTGGTGCAGATGTTCTTCGGTTGGGAAGGGGTCGGCCTCGCCTCGTACCTCCTCATTGGCTTCTGGTATCACAAGCCCTCGGCCAACGCCGCCGCGATCAAGGCCTTCGTGGTCAACCGCGTCGGCGATTTCGGCTTCTCGCTCGGCATTTTCGGCGCCTTCCTCGTGTTCGGCACCGTCTCGATCCCCGCCATCCTCGATGCGGCCCCCGACGCGGTCGGCACCACGATCGGTTTTGCGGGCACGCGCGTCGATACGCTCACGCTGATCTGCCTGCTGCTGTTCGTCGGCGCGATGGGCAAGTCGGCGCAGCTCGGTCTCCACACTTGGCTCCCCGACGCGATGGAAGGTCCGACCCCGGTGTCGGCGCTGATCCACGCCGCGACGATGGTCACCGCGGGCGTCTTCATGGTCTGCCGCCTGTCGCCACTGTTCGAAGCCGCGCCGGGTGCGCTGACCGTCGTCACTTACGTGGGCGCAGCCACCGCGATCTTCGCGGCGACCGTCGGCACGGTGCAGAACGACATCAAGCGCGTGATCGCCTATTCGACCTGTTCGCAGCTCGGCTACATGTTCTTCGCCGCGGGCGTGGGCGCCTATGGCGCGGCCATGTTCCACCTGTTCACGCACGCCTTCTTCAAGGCGCTCTTGTTCCTCGGCGCGGGCGCGGTCATCCACGCCATGCACCATGAACAGGACATGCGTTTCTACGGCAACCTCAGGAAGAAGATCCCGATCACCTTCTGGACCATGATCGCGGGCACGCTCGCCATTACCGGTGTCGGCATCGTGGGCGTCTTCGGCTTTGCCGGCTTCTATTCGAAGGACGCGATCCTCGAGAGCGCGTTCGCTGCGGGTACCACTGCGGGCGGCGTCGCCTTCTTCCTTGGCGTGGTCGCCGCGCTGCTGACCAGCTTCTACAGCTGGCGCCTCATCTTCATGACCTTCTTCGGCAAGGCACGCTGGGCAGGCTCGGAGCATATCCAGCACGCCGTCCACGACGTCCACGAGGACGAGAGCGAGATGGCCGCCGATCATGACAGCGCAGACGACCATCCGGTCGCAACGGTCGAGGGCACGGCGGGCTACAAGCCGCACGAAGCGCCCTGGACGATGCTCGTGCCACTAATCGTGCTGACCATCGGCGCGATCTTCGCCGGCTTCGCCTTCTACTATCCCTTCTTCGGGACCGAGGAAGGCGCCGAATTCTGGGCTGGCAGCCTCGTCCACAATGCCGAACTGGTCGAAGCCGCGCATCACGTGCCGATGTGGGTGAAGCTCACGCCGGGCGCCGTTATGCTGATCGGCCTCGCCATCGCCTGGAACAATTATATCCGCAATCCGGACCTGCCGCGCCGCTTCGTCGCGATGTTCTCGGGCCTGCACACCTTCCTGATGCACAAGTGGTATTTCGACGAGCTTTACGATGCGATCTTCGTGAAGCCCGCCATGGCCATCGGCCGCTTCTTCTGGAAGCGCGGCGACGAACAGACGATCGACCGTTTCGGACCGCACGGCACCGCCACGGTGGTGGGTTGGGGCAACCGCCTCACGACCCGCCTGCAGTCCGGCTATGTGACTAGCTACGCCCTTGTCATGCTGCTCGGCCTGATCGCTGCGGCAAGCTGGGCCTTCTGGTGGGCGAGCCACTAATGGAGTTTCCCATTCTTTCGACCCTCATCCTGGTCCCGCTGATCGCGGGCATCGCGGTGCTGTTCATGAGCGCCAACGCCGCGCGCTGGACCGCGCTGGTGACGACGCTGGTCTGCTTCGGCCTCGGGATCATGCTGTGGATGGGCTACGAAGTCGGCGGCGACCGCTGGCAGTTCGTCGAATATGTCGGGCTGGGCGAGGGAACGCTGGTTCCGGCCTGGGCGCTCGGCATCGACGGCATCGCCATGCTGCTGATCATGCTGTCGGTCTTCCTGATGCCGATCTGCATCGGGGCCAGCTGGCGTGCCATCACCAACCGCGTCCCCGAATACATGTCGGCTTTCCTCCTGATGGAAGCGCTGATGATCGGCGTGTTCGCGGCGCAGGACCTGCTGCTCTTCTACATCTTCTTCGAAGGCGGCCTCATCCCGATGTACCTGATCATCGGCATCTGGGGCGGCGCGGACAAGATCAAGGCCGCGTACAAATTCTTCCTCTACACGCTCGCGGGCTCGGTGCTGATGCTCGTCGCCATGCTCTACATGGTGATCGACGCCGGCACGACCTCGATCCCCGAGCTGATGGCCTACGACTTCCCCGCCGGGGTGCAGTGGTGGCTGTGGCTCGCCTTCTTCGCCAGCTTCGCGGTGAAGATGCCGATGTGGCCGGTCCACACCTGGCTTCCCGACGCGCACGTCCAGGCACCGACCGCCGGTTCGGTCATCCTTGCCGGCGTGCTGTTGAAAATGGGCGGCTACGGCTTCGTCCGTTTCTCGCTGCCGATGTTCCCGGACGCCAGCGCCGACTTCGTGCCGCTGGTCTTCGTCCTGTCGGGCATCGCCGTCGTCTACACCTCGCTCGTCGCCCTTGTGCAGAAGGACATGAAGAAGCTGATCGCCTATTCGTCGGTCGCGCACATGGCGTTCGTCACCTTCGGCCTGTTCGCCTTCAACCGGCAGGGGATCGAGGGCGGCCTGATCGTCATGCTCAGCCACGGCCTCGTCTCGGGCGCGCTCTTCCTGTGCGTCGGCGTCATCTACGACCGCCTGCACACGCGTGAGATCGCGCGGTACGGCGGGCTCGCCGACAACATGCCGATGTACGCCTTCTTCTTCCTGCTCTTCACCATGGCCTCGATCGGCCTTCCGGGGACCAGCGGGTTCGTCGGCGAATTCCTCGCATTGGTCGGCACCTATGAAATGTCGAGCTGGGCAGCAATTGTCGCGACCACCGGCATCATCCTCGGCGCCGCCTACATGCTCTATCTCTACTGGCGCGTCTGCTACGGCACGCAGCGCAATGCGGACGCGGCGGCCATGCCCGACCTCGACGCACGCGAACTCTGGCTGCTCGCCCCGATCGCGGCGGCGGTCATGTGGATGGGTATCTATCCTGAGAGCTTCCTCGCGCCGATGCGCGACGATGTCGGCCTGCTGCTCGAACGGCTCGAGCCGGCCGCGCCCGCAGGTGACGCCATGCTGTCCGAAGCCGCAGGGGAGGCGGCGCAATGACCTATAATTTCCCGGCCATCGCGCCCGAACTCATCCTCATCTTCGGCGAACCGGTCCTGATGCTCACCGCATCGACCATGGGTCGCCGTGCGACCAAGATCACCACTTGGGGCACCGTCGCGCTGCTGGCTGCGGCTAGCGCCGTGCTGCTCCTGACCAGCGCTCCGTCGGACGGCGGCGCGCTCTTTGGCGGCATCCTCGTCGCCGACAGCTTTGCCGTCTTCGGCAAGCTCTTCATCTTCCTCGCCTCTGCCGTCGCGATCATCGCTGCGGACAAGTGGTTCGGAGGCGATGACGAGCACGGACCCGAATATCCGGTGCTCATCCTGCTGGCGACGGTGGGCATGTCGGTGATGGTCTCGGCGACCAGCCTCATCACCCTCTATGTCGGTCTCGAGCTCAACAGCCTCGCCGCATACATCCTAGCCTCCTACCGCCGCACCGACGCGAAATCGGCCGAGGCGGGTCTGAAGTACTTCCTGCTGGGCGCGCTTGCCTCGGGCATCCTGCTCTACGGCATGAGCCTGCTTTACGGCTTCACCGGCACGACCAGCTATTCGGGTATCGCCGCCGCCTTCGCGCGCGAAGAGCTGTCGATCGGCCTCCTGTTCGGTCTCGTCTTCACCTTCGCAGGTCTCGCCTTCAAGGTCAGCGCGGTGCCTTTCCACATGTGGACGCCCGACGTCTACGAAGGCTCGCCGACCCCGGTCACCACATTCTTCGCCTCCGCACCCAAGGTTGCGGCCATGCTGATGACGTTGCGCATTGCGATGGAAGCGCTCGGCCCCGCCATCGACGCGTGGCGCCAAATCGTCATCTTCGCGGCGTTGGCTTCGATCATCCTCGGCGCGGTTGCTGCCTGGGGACAGGTCAACATCAAGCGCCTGCTGGCCTATTCGTCGATCAACAATATCGGCTTCGCCTTGATCGGTCTCGCCGCCGGCGGTCCGCAGGGCGCGAGCGCGGTGCTGTTCTACATGGCCGTCTACGTCGTCATGACGCTCGGCGCCTTCCTGTGCGTCCTGGCGCTCAAGCGCGAGGATGGCGAACCGCTTGAACTGCTCGACGAATTGAAGGGCCTGTCGCGCACCCGTCCGGGGCTCGCCGCTGCATTGGCCGTCTTCATGTTCTCGCTCGCGGGCATCCCGCCGCTGTTCGGCTTCTGGCCCAAGCTGCTGGTCTTCAACGCCGCCGTCGACGCCGGCCTGATCTGGCTCGCCGTGGTCGGCATCCTCGGGACGGTCGTCGGCGCCTTCTACTATCTCAAGATCATCAAGCTGATGTATTTCGACGATCCTGTAGGAAACGCCCAGACCGCAAACCACATGCTCGGCAACGCCTTCATCGCCCTCTTCGCGCTGATCGTCAGCCCGCTCGGCTACCTCCTCATCGGCCCCCTCGGCGCCGCCGCCGACACCGCCGCCGCGGCCCTGTTCTAGGAAACCGACGCTATCTCCAAGATCCGCCTCGTCGAAGTCACCGGGTCCACCAACACCGACCTCATCGGCATGGCCGAAGCGGTCGAGGGCGACTGGCTGGTAGCACGCCGACAGAATGCGGGACGCGGTCGCCAGGGCAGGGCGTGGGAAACGCTCGACGGCAACTTCTTCGGCTCGACGCTGGTCACCTTGTTCGACCGCGACCCCAATCCCGCAAGCCTCTCGCTGGTCGCCGGCCTCGCGCTCTACGACGCGGTCGAGACGCTCGCGCCCGACGCCGACTTGCAGCTCAAATGGCCCAACGACCTCATGCTCGGCGGCGCCAAGCTCGCGGGCATTCTCACCGAACGGTCGGGTGACCGGGTGGTCGTGGGCTTCGGTGTCAATCTTGCTGCAGCGCCCGAGATCGAAGGGCGCGACACTGCCGCCCTGGCACCGCAGGTCGAGATCGCGCCCCAGGCGTTCGCGCCGATTCTCGCGGGATCGTTCGCGCGCTTGCTGGGTGCCTGGCGCGGGGCCGATCCGGCGTCGCTGGCGATGGCGTGGATGCAACGTGCCCACCCGGTCGGCACGCCGCTGACCGTCCACGGCGGCGACGGCGAGGCCGTCAGCGGCTCGTTTGCGGGGCTGGAGGAAGATGGCACGCTGAGGCTCGAGACGCCCGACGGCAACATCCAGACCGTGCGGGCGGGCGACGTCATGCTCGCCAGCCCGAGCGAAACGCGCTAGGGCGGCGTCATGCTGCTCGCGATCGACGCCGGGAACACCAATATTCTCTTCGCGCTGTGCGACGGGGACGACATTCTCGCTCGCTGGCGCACCGCGACCGATCCGAACCGCACGGCGGACGAATACGCCGTGTGGCTCAAGCAGCTGCTCGCGCTCGAAAACCAGCAGCTCACCGACATCGAAGCCGTGATCATCGGCACCGTGGTCCCGCACGCGCTCCACAATCTCCAGACGCTCGCGCGTCGCTATTGCGAAGTAGAGCCGCTGGTGGCTGGGCATGGGGATGCAGCATGGCCGATGACCCTCGACGTGCCCGAACCCGACACGCTAGGCGCGGATCGCGGATTGAACGTCATCGCCGCGCATGCTGCGCACGAGGGCGATTGCGTCGTGATCGACTTCGGCACGGCGACCACGTTCGACGTCTGCGACTATACCGGTGCCTATAAGGGCGGCGTGATCGCGCCGGGGATCAACCTGTCGCTCGACGCACTGACCGGCAAGACGGCGCAGCTGCCCAAGATCGCCATCAAGAAGCCCGAGGGCGACAGCGTGGTCGGCACGACGACGCAGAGCCAGATGCTGATTGGTGTCTACTGGGGATACGTCTCGATGATCGAAGGCCTGCTCGAGCGGACCCGCAAGGAAATCGGGCGCCCGGTCACGGTGATTGCCACCGGTGGCCTGTCGGCGCTGTTTCCCGAAGGATTGTTCGACCACATCGACTTCGATCTGACCATCAAGGGCCTGATCCTGCTTCACAAGAAAGCCACCGCATGACGACACCGGGCGACGAACTGCTTTTCCTTGCGCTCGGCGGGTCGGGCGAGATCGGTATGAACGTCAATCTCTATGGTTGTCGCGGCAAGTGGCTGATGGTCGACCTGGGTTTGACCTTTGCCGATCCGTGGTATCCCGGGATCGATCTGGTGCTTCCCGATCTCGAATTCATCGAAGAGCGGCAACAGGATCTAGTCGGGATCGTGCTCACACATGGTCACGAGGACCATATCGGCGCGATTCCCTATCTCGCCGACGAACTCAAGGTTCCGCTCTACGCGACACCCTTCACCGCAGGATTGATCCGCGAGAAGCTTGAAGCGGAAGGACTGACGGGGCAGCTCAAGGTCAAGACCATCCCGCGCGACGGTGGGATCGACCTGTCGCCGTTCAACGTGCGCTTCGTGGCGCTGTCGCATTCCATCCCGGAAGGGAATGGCGTGTTGATCGACACGCCGCACGGCAAGATTTTCCACACGGGCGACTGGAAAATCGACGAAAAGCCCGTGCTGGGCACGACAACCGGCGACGAGGCGATGCAATTGATCGGGGACGAAGGCGTTCGCGCGCTCGTTTGCGACAGCACCAATGCTTTTCAGGACAGCGTGTCGGGCACCGAAGAGGGCGTGCATGACGGCCTCTTGAAGGCGGTCGAAAGCGCGGAAGGCCGCGTGCTGGTCACGACCTTCGCGTCGAATGCTGCACGGCTCGAAACGCTCGGCAAGATCGCGACCGAAACAGGGCGCACGCTCTGTGTCGCGGGACGCAGCCTCGACCGGATCATCCGCGTCGCGCAATCCACCGGCTACCTGATGGATTTTCCCGAAACCGTCCGTTTCGACGAAGCGATGGACATTCCCAAGCGCAACCTGATGATCATCGCCACGGGCGGCCAGGGCGAGCCGCGTGCCGCGCTGGGCCGGATCGCGCGTGGGGAACACCAGCTGAAGCTTGCGGCCGGCGACACGGTCATCTTCTCGTCCAAGCAGATTCCGGGCAACGAGCTCGCCATCGGCCGCATCATGAACCAGCTCAGCGATATGGGCGTGACCATGATCACCGAGAAGCAGCATCACGTGCACGTTTCGGGTCATCCGGGCCGGCCGGAACTCAAGCAGATGTACGATTGGATCCGCCCCGATATCCTCGTGCCCGTGCATGGCGAGATGCGCCATATGCGTGAACAGGCCAAGCTGGGCCTCGAACACGGCATCCCGCATGCGGTGGTGCAGCGTAACGGCGACGTCATTCGCCTCGCGCCCGGCGACCCGAAAAAGGTCGACGAGGTGCGGACGGGACGCCTGATTCTCGATGGCGACGTCATCCTTCCCGCCGACGGCCTGACGATCAACCAGCGGCGCAAACTGGGTCACCAAGGTGTGATCGCGGTCGCATTGCCGATCGATGCCAATGACGAGCTCGCTGGCGAGGTCGAGGTGAGGGCGCTGGGCCTTCCGGTAGAGGCTGACGCCGAAGACTTCGTCGCCGATCTGGCGGATGCGGCGGCCAAGAACTGGCAGAGCGGCATCAAGGAAGAGAAGGCGCGCGAGAAAGTCCGCCTTGCCGTGCGCCGCGCAGCCAACCTCTGGACGGGCAAGAAGCCAATCGTCGAAGTGATGCTGGTCGCGGTCGACTGATGCAGATCGGATCGATCTTCGCGATCTATTTCCTCGTCTGGGTCGCCGTCGCCTTCGTCATGCTGCCGTTCGGGGTGAAGACCGACGAGGAAGTCGGCGCCGAGACCGTCGCCGGACAGGCCGAGAGCGCGCCCCATCGCTTCGATCTCAAGCGGCATCTCTTGCGCGCCGCGATGATCGCCGTGGTCGTCACCGCGCTGTTCGTCGCCAATTACGTCTATGGCTGGATCGAGGCCGAGGACCTCGACTTCTACAACTAGATCCTGCGCTCGACCGCCTGCGCCAGCGCGGCATAAAGCTTGCCCATATCGCTCGACATCAACGTCACCGCGATCATGTCCCCGTCGCGCGTGGCGAGCAGGCGACGCAGCATCGCTTCGAAGTCGTGAATGTAGCGATTGGCACCGTCACGGAATTCGGGGTCGTTCTCCCAATGCTGTCCGATCGCCTTCGCGTCGGCATTGGAGATGAGCTTGACGGCCCGGCGCGTGAAGACACCGCGTTCGCCCTTGAGATAGGCGTTCCAGCTCTTCTCATCGACGTCCTCGGCGAGGATCTTGCCGACGTCGATCGCGGCGCTGTTCATCGATTCCATCAGGACCGCGACACGACGAGCAAACTCTTCGCTGGCGTCCTCCTTGGCCTCGATCTCGGTCATATGCTCCTCGAGCGCTGCCGCGGTCTGGCCGATCGAGATCATCTGCGCCGACAGGCGGTCGCTCGCCGCGCGCGCAGCCTCGATGGCGCGCGCGGCCTGCGCGTCGACATTGGCGAGTTGCTGCGAAATCTGGGCCTCGAACGCCTGCTGCAGCGCCTGGCTCGTGGCGTCACCCAGCTGGTTGGCGCTCTCGGGAATGGCCTGCGCGATTGCCTCGCGGGCACGCTCGCCCGCCTTGCTCGCCGCTTCGCGCACGCGCACCAGCGCGTCGACGAGGGCAGGGCCGGTCTCGCCGGTCAACGCGTCGGCATCCTTCCGGGTGGCTGCGACAAGCTCGCGCAGTTCGGTCAGGCGCGCCTCGCTGCCCCCGACATTCTCGTCGAGATCGGCAAGCGCCGCGCGCGCCTTCTCGATTGTCGCTGCACTGGCTTCGATCCGCTGGGCCGCCATTTCGGTCGCGTCCTTCATAGCGTCGGCCATCGGACCTGCCGCCTGGCTGGCGGCGAGCAGGCGCCCGGCACCCGTTTCTGCCTCGTGGAGCGAGGCGACTAGGCGATCCTGGATCTGGCTGGCAAGCGCATCGACCTGCGATTTCACAGTCTGCGTACGCTGCGACAGCCCGTCGAGCGCATCGGTCTGGGCGACATGATCGCCCGCAATCTCGTTCAAACGCTCGCGCACGCCGGCGAGCGCCTGGCTGATGGCTTCGGCTCGCTGGTCGCCTTCCTCGGCAAAGCGCGCATAGCTCGCGTCGAGCGCGGCAAGTCCGCTTTCAAGGTCGGCCAGCATCTGCCGACCCGACGCATCCTGCGCGGTGATCCGCTCGGACAGCGCTGCAAGTGCGGCGTCGCTATTGCCGATGCTCTTCGTCAAGCGGTCGGCGGCGTCTGCACCCGTACGCTCGATTCCAGCCTGCGCCTGGCTGACGAGCGCGGCGACGGCGGCAGCCTGCGTGTCGATGCCGCTCCGGATTTCCTCGAGCGCGTCGGCACTGGTCGTCATCAGCGTCTCGACACTGCCGCCGGCATCCTGGAGCGCACCCAGCCGCCCTTCGAGCGAATGGGCGGCGGTCCGAACTTTCTCTTCGGCCTCGACGCTAGCCGCGCCGATCGCCTCGATGGTCGCCTGCATGGCCTCAAGCCGCGAGTCGGTCGCAACGCCGGTTTGCTCGAGCCGCTCGGCAAGCGCGTTTGCGCGGGTCTCGGCCTGCGGCATGCCTTCGAGGATGGCATCCATGTCGCTGCGCGCACGGGTGGTGGCCGTATCGAGCTTCTCGCCCTGCGCGGCGAGGGTCCGGGCATCGCTCGCCATGCTGGCCGTGACCGTGGCGAGCTTTTCGGCGCGTTCGGTCGAGCTGCGGTCAACCTCGCTCATCATCTGCGTGAGTTCCGCCTTGCCGTCGGCGATCGCCTGGGTCAGCGCGAGCAATTGCACTTCGAGTGCGCGCGCCTCGCCCTTCATGGAAACGACCGAGCGAGTGAACGCTTCGCTCTCACGGCGCCGGGTCCGGCCGAACATGATCCAGACGAGTGCGAGCAGCGCCAGCGGCCCGCTCGCGATCGCGACCCACTGCGCGATCGACGTCGGCGAAAATTCGCCCGACGAGCCGGCGAGCCATGCCGTGAAGCCGACCCATGCAAGCCCAAGTACGCCGAGTGTCACCGAGAGCAACTGGCGCGCGCCCGGTTCCGCGGGCGTCTCTTCCTGCACGGTTTCGCGCCACGCGGCGGCGTCGAAAGCTTCGGGCAATTGCTCTTCTTCGGAGAGGAGCAGTTCCTCGTCGAGGTGAGGGGAGTCGGTTTCGCGGATCGGATGGGCACTCATAATCAGGGAGTTTACCAACTTATCGCTTGAGGCAAAGTCTTTTCCCCGCGCGCAAGACGGTCCATGGTCGCCGCCAGAGTTTCAAGGGAGGGAGTGCATGGCGCTCGCGGCGCTGGTCGGTGCTTACGAGACGAGTTCGGATGGCGGGCTGCGGGCGCTGGTGCCGCTCGCAGGCCGCCCGCTGGCCGATTTTCAGGTGCGGTCGCTGGTTGCGGTGGGGGCAGCACCGATCGTGCTGTTGGGCGACGATCCACCGGAAGACCTCGTGCGCCTGACCGACCAGTTGCGGAGTGAGGGCCTGCCGGTCGTCCTCGCGACTAATGCCAGCGAAGCCGCCGCGCGCTTCGAATCGGGCCATGCGTTGCTGCTGGTCGCGGACGGCATTGCACCCGACCTCGCCGATCTGCACCGGCTTGCCGAGGCGAGCGCGCCAATGATCCTGACCGTGCCCGACGACGAGGCGCATGAGGAATATGAGCGGATCGACCTCGAGAGCCGCTGGTCCGGCCTCGCGCGGCTAACCGGCGAGGATGTCGGCGCGACCGCGGCGATGCTTGGCGATTGGGACCTTCCATCCACGCTCTTGCGACGCGCGGTCCAGGCGGGTGCGCAACAACGGCCGGTCGGGGAAAACGAGCCGGTACTGGTCGATGGCGCGGCGGACGCGACGCGGTTCTCGGACGGACTGCTGGCCGCCTCGCGCAAGGCGCGGGTCGACTGGGTCGCGCGCTGGGTCACGACCACGATCGAGGAGTGGCTGACGGTCAAATTGTCGGGCATGCGCGCAAGGCCGGCGCTGGTGGCGATGCTGACGCCGGCGTTGCTTGCTGCAGCGACCGCTGCATTCGTGATGGGGCAGGGGGTGCTGGCAGTGCTGTTCATGCTGCTGTCGATCCCCTTCGATCTCGTGGGACGACGGATTGCGAGCCTTCGCCTGAACCCGATCCTTCCCGGAAAGGCGGGAGAAGTCGCGACATGGCCGCTCTTCCTCGCGTCGCTCGCCGCCTTGTCGCTCTTCGTCGCGGGCCGCGAAGAAGGCTATTGGCCTTTCGCAGTCGGTGTCGGGCTGGTCGCCATCGCGCATTTCGGCAAGGTCATCCGCAGCCTTCGCGGCGTGGTGACCGGCGATGTGTTCGCCTTCCGCCGACGGCCTGCTTGCCTGCTGCTCGTGCCGTTCGCGCTGGGAGGCTGGTGGACGGCGGGGCTCCTGACGCTGGGCGGCTATGCGCTGCTATCGGCACTCTGGCTGGCGCATGGCCGGGAAAGTTGACGCGTCGTTAACCATTTTTCGGCACAAGAATGAGCCATGATGACGATGACTGTCACCGAGGGGCGCGCATGAGCCCGCAAATGCCCGTGAGTGCACGGCTTAATGCGGAGCTGTGCCTGGTTGAGGCGGATGCCGCGGTGCAGGCGCTGCAGCTTGCGGCCGGTGCAGATCCCAACGGGCCCATTGCCCCGCCGCAAATGGCGGCGATCGCGCGTCTCGCCCGCGAACTGGGCGAGCCCGTCTCGCGACTGGCGCATGTCGCCACGCCGAGCGGTGACGCACAATTGTGGGTGAGCATCGTGCCCGAAGGCGACGGATTCAAGCTGGATGTCGAGCAATGGCGGGAAATGGTGTCGACCGGCCCCCGTTTCGAAGCTGTAGAGCTGCCAGAAGAAGCCGAAGATTTCGACGGGATCCTGATCGACGAACGTTTTCGCATCGTTTCGGTCCACGGGTCTGCGGTGCCGTGGTTCGAAAAGCATGTCGGACAAAGTCTCGTCCTCGTCGTCCAATTTTCCGAAGATTCGGGCGGAATACCAGCCGTCGAAGCGATGTCGGCCCGCGAAGCCTATAATGGGCTGCCGGGACGGCTTCGCGCCGACAAACGCCCGCTGACCCTTTCGGGCGAGCCGCAACATGATGGCGATCGCTTCACGGGCTATCGGATCGAGGTGTCAGTCGAGGAGGAAAAGACTTCCGAACCCGCGCCTTCCGACGCTGGCGGGCTCGACGCCACGCTGCGATCACCGCTCGACCGCATTATCAAGGCCGCCGACCAGATCGTCGACCGGTCCGACGGGCCGATCCGATCCGACTATGCCGATTATGCCGGCGATATCGCGACCGCGGGGCGCCACCTCCTTTCGGTGATCCGCTCGATGAGCGAACAGGTCGGCGTCGAGCGCGAGAAGGTCAAGTTGTCGGTTGTCGCGCGCGAGGCGGCGGGGCTGGTCGCTGCAAAGGCGCAGGACAAGCGGATCGATATCGAAATCGAGGATGACGTCAGCGTCGTGGCGATCGCCGAACGACGCGCGACGGTCCAGATCCTCGTCAACATTCTTGGCAATGCGATCCGTCATTCGCCCGACGGCGGCACGGTGGCCATCGTGTTCGACCAGGACGATCGGCACGCCATGGTGACGATTGCGGACCAGGGGCCCGGTATTGCTCGCGCCGACCAGAAAAAGATTTTCGAAAAGTTCGAACGGCTCGATGCCGAAGAGGGAACGGGGGCCGGGCTCGGACTCGCCATTTCGCGGCGCCTCGCCAAGTCGATGGACGGAGACATCGAGCTGGAGAGTGCTTCGGGAGAAGGCGCGCGCTTCACGCTCTGCCTGCCGGCCGCCAAATAGAAAAGGCCCGGCGTTTCCACCGGGCCTCCTCAGCAATCGTAGATAGTCTTAGCGCTCGCTGACCGGCACGAAGTCGCGATGCGTCGCGCCGACGTAAAGTTGGCGCGGGCGACCGATCTTCTGCTCGGGGTCAGAGATCATTTCGTTCCACTGCGCGACCCAACCGGTCGTGCGGGCGAGCGCGAAGAGCGCGGTGAACATCTCCGTCGGGAAGCCGATCGCATTGAGGATGATGCCCGAATAGAAGTCGACATTCGGGTAAAGCTTCTTCTCGATGAAATAGTCGTCGTTCAATGCGATATGCTCGAGCTCGCGCGCGACATCGAGCACCGGATCGGAGATGTTCAGTTCCTTGAGCACTTCCTCGGCCGTGGTCTGCATGACCTTCGCGCGCGGGTCGTAGTTCTTGTACACGCGGTGCCCGAAGCCCATCAGGCGGAACGGGTCGTTCTTGTCCTTAGCGCGGTCGACATATTTCTTGACGTTCTTGCTGTCGCCAATCTCGCGTAGCATGTTGAGCGCGGCTTCGTTGGCGCCGCCATGCGCCGGACCCCACAGGCAGGCGATGCCTGCCGCGATGCACGCGAACGGGTTGGCACCCGACGAACCGGCGAGGCGCACGGTCGAGGTCGAGGCGTTCTGTTCGTGATCGGCATGGAGGATGAAAATGCGGCGCATCGCATTTTCGATGACCGGGTTCACTTCGTAATTTTCTGCCGGGACCGAGAAGGTCATGTGCAGGAAGTTGCCGGTGTAGCTGAGGTCGTTGCGGGGATAGACGAAGGGCTGGCCGACCGAATATTTGTAGGCCATCGCCGCGATCGTCGGCATTTTCGCGATCAGTCGGTGCGAGGCGATCAGGCGCTGGCGCGGATCGGTAATGTCGGTGCTGTCATGATAGAAGGCCGACAGCGCGCCGACGACGCCGCACATCACGCTCATCGGGTGCGCGTCGCGGCGGAAGCCGCGGAAGAATTGCGCCAGCTGCTCGTGAACCATCGTGTGATAGGTGATCGAGTTGACGAACTCGTCCAGCTCGCTCTGATTGGGCAGGTCGCCGTGAAGCAGCAGGTAGGCGACCTCGAGGAAGCGTGCTTTCTCCGCCAGCTGGTCGATCGGATAGCCGCGATGCAGCAGCACGCCTTCGCCGCCATCGATATAGGTGATCGCACTCTGGCAGCTGGCCGTCGAGGTGAATCCGGGGTCGTAGGTGAATTTGCCGGTGGTACCGTAAAGCTTGCGGATATCGATCACGTCGGGGCCGACCGAGCCGGGCAGGACGGGATACTCGCTAGTGCCGCTTTCAAGGTCGAGCTTGGCGGTCTTGTCGGTCATTCAGTTCACTCCAGCAATATTCTGTTCGGCTCAGTTGCTCGCCTGGTCGGCGATGCGGGCGAGGGCTTCGTCGCGTCCGAGCAGGACGAGGACGTCGAAGATGCCCGGCGATGTGTTGCTGCCCGTGAGCGCCGCGCGCAGCGGCTGGGCGAGCTTCCCTAGCTTCAAATCATGGCTCTCCGCAACCGTCCGGATGATGTTTTCGACGGTTTCGATGTCCCAACGCGGGGCGTCGGACAAGGCTGCATGCGCATGCGCGAGGTTGGCGCGGGCATCCGCATCGAGCATGCCGGCCGCCTTTTCGGTCATCTCGAGCGGCCGCGACTTGAACAGGAAGGTGGCGCCTTCGGCCAGTTCGTCGAGGTCGCGGGCGCGCGCCTTGATCTCGGGCATCGCGCGGATCAGCAGGTCGCGGTCGGCGCCCTCGAAGCCCATTGCGGCGAGGCGCGGGAGGACGAGATCGGCGAGGCGCCCGTCATCGGCCTCGCGGATATAGTGGGCGTTGAGGTTGAGCAGCTTCTTCGTGTCGAAGCGCGAGGGGCTCTTGCCAATGCCTGAAAGATCGAACCATTCGATGGCCTGCTCGCGGCTGATGATCTCGTCATCGCCATGACCCCAGCCCAAGCGCAGCAAATAGTTGAAGACCGCTTCGGGAAGCAGGCCGAGCTCGTCGCGATAGGCATCGACCCCCATCGCGCCGTGACGCTTCGACAGCTTGGCACCGTCCGGCCCATGGATTAACGGGACGTGCGCATAGGTCGGTTCTTCCCAACCCATGGCACGAATAAGCGGCAATTGCCTGAAAGCATTGTTCAAATGGTCATCGCCGCGCATGATGTGCGTAACCCCCATGTCGTGATCGTCGACGACAACCGCGAGCATGTAGGTGGGTGTTCCGTCCGAGCGCAGCAGGATGAAATCGTCGATTTCCTCGTTCTTGACCGCGATGCGGCCCTGCACTTCGTCCTCGATGACGGTTTCGCCCTCGTTGGGCGTTTTCAGGCGCACGACGAAGGGCTGGCCATCTTGCTCGGGGCCGGGCGCACAATCGCGCCATTCCGAATTGATGCGGAACGGGCGTTTTTCCGCCTGCGCCTTCTCACGGAGCGCCTGCAACTCCTCCTGCGTGAGGTAGCATTTGTAGGCCGCGCCCTTGTCGAGCAGCTGCTGCGCAACCTCGGCATGGCGCTCCGATCGCTGCGACTGGAAAACGGGGTCTTCGTCGCCCAGGAGACCGAGCCAGTCGAGCCCGTCGTGGATCGCCGCGATCGCCTCGGGGGTCGAACGCTTCTTGTCGGTATCCTCGATGCGGACGAGATATTTGCCGCCCCTCGCGCGGGCGTAGAGATAATTGAACAAGGCGGTGCGGGCGCCGCCGATATGCAAGTAGCCGGTGGGCGAGGGGGCGAACCGGGTGACGACAGGTTTGTCGGTGCTTGCGCTCACGCGCTGATCCTCTCAAACAGGGGGTATGGACTTTGGTGGCGCCCCTAACACGGACGCTGCCGCGTCGCTACCGGGAAGTCAGCCTTCCCGGCTGCGCCTGCTCGGGCGGCAGATCGACGACTTTATCGAGGCCGAGCGGGCCCAGCTGCCGCTGTGGGCCGTCGTCGCCTTCGCGGCGGGCATCGGCTGCTGGTTCTGGCTTCCCCGATCCGATCAATGGATGGCCGTCATCGGCATGGCCGGGGCCGTCGCGGCGGTCGGCGTGGCCTCGGAGGGGCGACGGCGACAGGTGCTCGTATGGGGCGGTCTGCTGTTTGCGCTGGGGACGGGCTGGATTTGGCTCAGGAGCGAGAGTGTCGCCGCGCCGGTCATCGAGCGAGTCATGGTCGAAACGTTCGAGGGCGAAGTCGAACGTGTCGAGCCGCTGGTCGCGAAGGGCAGGGTGCGGCTGACGCTGGCGCCTTCGGACGCTGTCTTGCCGCCGCGATTGCGCGTGAGCCTGCGCGAGGCTCAGATGGTCGAGGGGATCGGCGAAGGCGCGGTCGTCAGGATACGCGCGCGGCTGATGCCACCCCCCGGTCCGGCGCTACCGGGCGCCTACGATTTTTCGCGCAAGGCGTGGTTTGCCGGAATTGGCGGAGTAGGCACTGCACTCGGCGATGTCGCCGTCGTCCGGTCGTCACCCGGCGGTTCGCTCGACAAGGTCAGGGCCGCACTGGGCGCCCATGTCCGCGAACGATTGCCGGGCGAAGGCGACGGAACCGCGACTGCGCTCGTGACGGGTGACAAGAATGCGGTCGCGGCTGAGCGCGCCGACCAGATGCGACGGTCGGGCCTTGCGCACCTGCTCGCCGTGTCGGGCCTGCACATCGCGGCGGTGGTCGGGGCAGCGATGCTGATCTCGTTGCGGCTGCTTGCGCTCTCGGAGCGGCTCGCGCTGCGCACCAATCTCGTGATCGTGTCGGCGGGGGTCGGGGCGCTTGCGGGCATTGGCTATACGCTCCTGACCGGCATGCAGGTGCCGACGGTTCGGGCGTGCATTGCGGCTTTGCTCGTCCTTGGCGGGCTCGCGATCGGGCGCGAGGCGCTGAGTTTGAGGCTGGTGGCGGTCGGCGCGCTGATCATCCTGCTAGTGCGACCCGAATCGCTGGTCGGTGCGAGCTTCCAGTTGAGCTTCGCGGCGGTGACGTCGATCATCGCGCTCCACGCCCATCCGCGCGTGCGCCAGTTGATCGGGCCGCGTGAGGAGGGGACGGTGTCGCGCTTCGGTCGCGGCCTGCTTGCGCTCGCGATCACCGGCCTGATCGTCGAGGTCACGCTGATGCCGCTCGCGCTCTACCATTTCCACAAGGCCGGGCTGTACGGGGTCATCGCAAACCTGGTCGCGATTCCGCTGACGACCTTCGTGATCATGCCAATGCTGGCGCTCGCTTTACTATTCGACCTGGTCGGGCTGGGCGCGCCTTTCTGGTGGGTGGCAGGCATATCGCTCGACCTGTTGATGTGGGTCGCCGAGACCGCGTCGGGAGCCAAGGGTGCGGTGGCGATGGTGCCGACCATGCCGACATGGGCATTCGCCGCCTGCATCCTGGGCGGGCTGTGGGTGTTCCTCTGGCGACATCGGGTGCGCTGGCTGGGGATCTTCCCGATCGTGATCGGGCTGCTGACCGCCGCCGTCCAGAGCGCGCCGGACCTCCTGATCACCGAAGACGGCCGCCATCTTGCCGTGGTCGAGGACGGACAACCCGTCATGCTGCGTAGCCGCAGCGGCGACTTCATCCGCGACATGCTGTCCGAGGCATCGGGTTATGATGGCAATCCCACCGCGCTGGACGACAGCCGTTTCGCCCGCTCCAATGGCGACGCCTGTGTGGCCCGGATCGAGCGGGAAGGCGACCAGCTCGACCTGCTCGCGATCCGGAGCCGCGATTTCATCCTGTGGAGCGAATTGGTCGCTGCCTGCGAAGCTGCCGACATCGTCGTGGCAGACCGGCGCCTGCCCGAGGCCTGCACGCCGCGGTGGCTCAAACTCGATCGCGCCGCGCTCGAAGAGACGGGCGGGATCGCAATTTCGCTTGGGCACAAGCGGCAAGTCGACACGGTCCATGCAGTCCGCACCGACCATCCCTGGCGCTAGGCGCTACTCCTCGGCTTCCTCGACGACGTAGACCGCAAACTCGTTTCCGGCGGGGTCGACTGCGTGGAAGCGGCGCCCCCCGGGAAAGGCGAAGATCGGGCGCACGATACGTCCACCCGCGGCTTCGACATCCGACAAAGCTGCCTCCAGGTCTTCGACGCGGATCACCGGCAGCGGTTTGTCGATCGCGTCGTCACCGGTGACGCCCGACAGGCCGACATCGGTATCGCCGGTCGTAGTCGCGCTATAGTCGGGACCGAAATCGGTGAACGTCCAGCCAAAGGCGTCGGCATAGAAGTCGCGGGTCTTGCCGACCGTCTCGGGATCGGCGGCAGGCAGTTCGAAATAGTCGAGGCGGGCAGTCACGTCTTTCTCCACCGATACGAGCGCGTCCGTGTCGTCATCGGGCACATGCTCGACGCTGCAACCGGCGAGAAGGCCGGCTGCAGCAGCAAGGAACAGTTTTTTCATCGGTCAGTAGCGGCGGATGATGCCGGCAAGGCGGCCCTGTACGCGCACCCGGCCTTCCTCGTAGCGCTGCGCCTGGTGGGTCGGGTTGGCCGGGTCGAGCCGGATGGTCGCGCCCTCGCGCCGCCACGTCTTGAGCGTCGCTTCCTCTTCGTCGACCAGGGCCACGACGATCTCGCCATCGCGCGCGCTGTCGACCTTGCGGATCAGCGCGAAATCGCCGTCGAGAATGCCTTCCTCGATCATCGAATCGCCCGACACTTCGAGCGCATAATGTTCGCCCGGTCCGAGGAGGGCGGCAGGGACCTGGAAACCTTCGGTACCCTGCAGCGCCTCGATGGGGGTGCCCGCCGCAATCCGTCCGTGAAGGGGGATCTCGATCACGTCGTTCGCGGGGGCGGGGACGACAGGCATCGCGGCGGGGGTCGGTGCCGCTTCCATGCCGTCGGGAAGCTTGATGACTTCGAGCGCGCGTGCGCGATTGGGGAGGCGGCGAATGAATCCGCGCTCCTCCAGCGCACCGATCAGGCGATGGACACCCGACTTGGACGCCAGCCCCAAGGCCTCGCGCATTTCATCGAAACTGGGCGAAACGCCGTCGTCGTTGAGACGCGAATTGATGAAGGCGAGCAATTCCTTCTGCTTGGCGGTCAACATGTGCACCCCTCGTCACTGGTAAACGAATAGGGAACAGTTAGAGAACGTATTGCGCCTCTGTCAAGTCGTTTTGCTATCGCAAATGCGCAAGAAAGCGCTCAGCATGGCGTGACCATGTTCGCTCGCGACGCTTTCGGGATGGAATTGAATACCATGCGCCGGCGCGTGCTCGTGACGCATGGCCATGACCAGCCCGTCATCGCTCCACGCATTGGGTCTTAGCGGTGAATACGGTTCCGGGACGGCCAGCGAATGGTATCGCGTTGCATCTAGCGGGCTGGGGAGTCCTTCGAAGACGCCGCTCTGATCATGACACACGCGCGCGACCTTGCCGTGCACGGGAGCCACGCGGTCGACCTTCGACCCGCAAGCCAGCGCCAGCGCCTGATGACCCAGGCAAATCCCGAGATAGGGGCGGCGGTCGTCGACGGCCGCGGCAGCGAGCGAGACGCTGATCCCGGCGTCTTGCGGCGTACCGGGCCCGGGGGATACGAGAATGCCGTCGTCACCTCGAGCCATCGCCTGCTCGACGCTCAGCGCATCGGCGCGGACGACGTCGACCTCAGCGTCCAGCGACCGGAGATAGTCGACCAGCGTGAAGGTGAAACTGTCGTAATTGTCGAGGACCAGGATCGACGGCGCAGCCATAAGCGCGGCGCCTTACTGGCCCCCGCCGGTGATGCGCTGGCGCGTTGCGGCAATGACGCTTTCATTGCGGCTCACCCCGACATCCTCGCGCACGGCGCGAAGGAACTGTTCGGTCAGCTCGTTCCCGAACACCTGGCGGAAGCCTTGCGACGTCTGCGAGACGAGTCCGGGATTGGTCGTCGCGTCGCCGCGCTCGATCCCGACCGTCTTGACGACGTAGATGCCTTCGTTGGTAGCGCCGCCCGTCACCCGCGACTGACCCTCGGTGAGGTTGAACATCATCTGCACCGGCGCGGGGACATTGCCCTGGAATTGCGCGAGGTCCATGCGGCGGAATTCGATTTCGCGAACGGCGGGCAGGTCGATGCCTTCGTCCGCCTCCGCCTTGGCGACGGCATCGCTGGTGGACGCGCCACCGGCCATGGCCTGCTGGATCGCGGTGGCCACGCGGCGGGCAGCGGCCAGCGCCTCGCGCTCGATAAGGTCCTGGCGAACCCGATCGCGAATTTCGGCCAAGGGAGCGGGCGCGGCCTCGATGATGTCGCCGACCGCAACCATGACGAAGCCCTCATCCTCTCCGACCACGGCGACTTCTGGATCGTCGCCCGCGAACATCTGGAACCCGTTGGTCAGCGCCTGCTGATAGCCATCGGGCAAGCGATAGTCCGGGTTGTCGAGGTCGCGGCCGCTGGCGGTGATGGCCGGGGTCTCGGTGATCGTCAGGCCGGTTTCGGCAGCGGCTTCGGTGAAGCTCGCTCCGTCGCGGATCAGGTCTTCGAAGTCGGCGACCTTTTCGGACAGCGACGCCTGGCGCTGGGCGGCGCGTAAATCCGCGATCACCTGCGCGCGGGCTTCGGCAGGCGAAGTGCCTCCCTCACTGCGGATCGAGTCGACGCGAACCACGTGCCAGCCGAACGACGAACGGACCGGGCCGACGATCGAGCCGGCGTCGACGCTGTTGGCAAAGACGGCTGCCGCCACACCCTCGGAGGTAAGGTCTTCGAACTGCTCACGCGTCTGCGGTCCGACCGAGACGTCGGCAGCCGAAAAGCCCTGCGGGGCCACGGCGTCGGCAAAGCTGCCCTCGCGCGCGGCATCGGCCACCATGACCGCCGTCGCTTCGTCGGGAAGCACGACCTGGCTGATCACGCGGATGTCCTGCGAGGAGAATTCGGAAGCGCGCGCATTGAGCGACGCGGTGATTTCCGCTTCGGACGGCTCGGCGACCGACACGCTGTCGGGCGTGATAGCCGCAAAGCGCAGGACGCGCTGTTCGGGCACCATGTAGCGGACCGCCTGCGCGCGGTAGAAGCCCTGGATCTGTTCGTCGGTCGGATCGATCCCGGCCGCGAACGGTGCGGCGGGGACCATGACCACCTCGGCCTCGCGACGCTCGAGCAGCATCGACGCGTAGGGACGCGCGATGCCGTTGGGGACGCGCACCTCGGCCGCCACCGGCACCAGCATCAGCCGGTTGAGCAACTGTAGTCGGAATTCATCACGGATCTGCGCATCGGTCAGGCGGGCCTGCGACAGGAAGGCGCGATAGGCCGCGTCGGAGAATTTGCCGTCCGCGCCAGTGACGTTCGGAAGGCGCGCTATCTCGGCGTCGATCAGACGCTTGGACAGGATGAAGCCGTTATCCTTGGCGAACGCCTGCAGCGCTCGTTCGGTGATGAGGCTTTCGAGGATGGGGTCGAAGAGCGGGTCGAGATCGGGATAGTCGGCCTCAGGGTTCTGCTGACGCTGGCGCGCGAGTTCCTGCTCGAGCGCGTCGCTCATCTGGCGATCGGTCACCGGTTCGCCGCCTGCTTCGGCAAGGTTGCTCGTCCGCGCGCCGCCGCCGACACCCACATTGCTGATATCCGCCATCGCGAAAGAAAAGACGATAACGGCGCCGATCACGATGATGATGGCCATGCCGACCTTGCTGTTCGACATGTTGCGGAAAGCTGAAATCATGGCAGGGGGCGACTTTCGCGGTTCTGGAAGTTGGCGACCGCTTTAGAGAGCGGCCATTCGAGTTTCAACCGAACTGGCACTTGGCCCGTCAAAATCAAGATGCTAGGCCCCCGCGGTCCGATTTCGAAGGGGAGGCTGGGACATGGCGCGGCGCAAGCTGATCGCGGGAAACTGGAAGATGCACGGGATCGCGGGCGATCTCGGTGAAATCACGCGAATCTCGATGGCGTCGGAAACGCTGTCCGACATCGATACGGCCATCTGCGTGCCGGCGACGCTGATCGAGCGAGCCTCGGAAGCCGCGCCGGGCTTCGTTATTGGCGGGCAGGACGTTCATGCCGAACCGCGGGGAGCCTTCACCGGATCGATCTCGGCGGCCATGCTGGTCGATGCCGGGGCCGAAACCGTCATCGTCGGTCACAGTGAACGGCGCGAGGCCTTTGGCGAGACCGATGCGCAGGTCGCTGCCAAGGCGGCCGCCGCGCTCGCGGCAGGGCTCGATGTCATCGTCTGCTGCGGCGAGAGCCTCGACGTCCGCGAGGCCGGAAACGCGCTGGAGACGGTCGGCAAGCAGATCGTCGCGTCGCTCCCGGGTGAAATTCCTGAGGGAAAATTGTCGGTGGCCTACGAACCGATCTGGGCGATCGGCACCGGAAAGGTCGCCGGTCCGGACGAGATTCGCGAGATGCACGCTCACCTTCGCGGCGAGTTGGGCAAAGCGCGCGGCGAAACGTTCGCGAACGAAACGAAAATCCTCTATGGAGGTTCGGTGAAAGGCGAGAATGCGGGGGACATTCTGCATCTCGACCATGTCGACGGGGCGCTCGTGGGTGGAGCGAGCCTCACCGCCGACCAGTTCATCCCGATCATGAATGCAGCTGCACGGTAACGTTCAGCTAGGTTTCATGTCGAAACTGTATAAAAGACCTAATGAATTCAAAGGGAAGGGTTACATGAAGAAGATTATTACTGCACTTGGTGTTGGCGCGCTCGTCGCCGTGGCTCCGGTTTCGCCTGCGTTCGCACAGGCTCTCGAAATCGTCGATCCGCAGGGTGAAAAGGTTGGCCACATGGTCAGCATGGACACCGAAACCGGCATGATCACGCTCAAGACCGACAAGTATGAAATCGTCCTGCCGAAGACGAGCTTTACGCCCAATGGCGAGACGATGATGATCGCGATGACGCAGGCCGAGCTCAACGCCGAAGTCGAGCGTGGCAAGAAGGAACTCGCCGACACGGTCTCGATCGGTCGCGACGTTCGTGACGCCGACCTCGTCGCTGCCGGCACCATCGAAGCGATGACTGCCGATGCCGCGATGATCCGCCTGACCAACAACACGGTCGTGGCTGTGCCGCTCAATGGCATCACGCCGCACCTCGAAGGCGCGATCCTTGGCTACCGCGTGGCCGACCTTGCCCCGCACGGTGTCGAACTGACCCCGGAGCAGGTGCAGGAGCAGGTTGCCGCTGCGGCTGAAGCCGCCGCCGAAGCCGAAGCCGATGCCTCGGCAGGTGCGCCGGCCGCCGGTGACGCCGCCGCCCAGTAAAGCGACGCACACAGTGAAAGATGAGGGCCGGGTCGTTCGCGAACCGGCCCTTTTCTTATGATCGATTGAAATATTCGGTGAGCGGCCCTAGATGGCTGCCGATACGGAAACTTCCTAAGACGAGACCCAAGACATGCTGTTCACCTTCCTCCTCATCGTCCAAACGCTGGTTGCGCTTGCGCTGGTGTCGGTCATCCTGATGCAGCGCTCGGAAGGCGGCGGGCTTGGTGTCGGCGGATCCTCGTCGGGCCTCATGACGGCGCGCGGCGCGGCAGACTTACTGACCCGTTCGACCGCGATCTTGGCGACGATCTTCGTCGGACTCTCGATCACGCTTGCCGCGGTCGCCAGCACGCGTGGCGACACGCAGACGATCGACACCTCGCTGGTCGGTGAAACCGCGCCGACACAGCAGACTGCGCCGCAGCCGGCTCCGGCCGAGCCGGTCGACGAGAATGGCGTGCCGCTGGCCCAGTAGGTCGGCCGACCCGTCAAATCTTCACTCGGGGTCCTGCGGGGCCCCGATTTTTTTGCGTTTTCGATGATTTGGGTGCTTGCCAGCAGGGGCCAACCGCCCCTAAGGCTCGACTCCCATGGCGCGGTTCATTTTCATCACCGGCGGCGTGGTCTCCTCGCTTGGCAAAGGTCTTCTCGCAGCGTCCCTCGGGGCGCTTCTCCAGGCGCGTGGCTACAAGGTCCGCATCCGTAAGTTCGACCCGTATCTCAACGTGGATCCGGGCACGATGTCCCCTTACCAGCATGGCGAGGTCTACGTGACCGACGACGGGGCGGAAACCGACCTCGACTTGGGCCATTACGAACGCTTTACCGGCGTCTCTGCGCGCCAGAGCGATAACGTCACTTCGGGCCGCATCTACTCTGACATCATCGCCAAAGAGCGCCGCGGCGACTATCTGGGCGCGACGGTGCAGGTCGTTCCGCACGTCACCAACCAGATCAAGGAATTCGCGCAGAACGATATCGATGGCCTCGACTTCGTCATCTGCGAAATCGGCGGCACGATCGGAGACATCGAAAGCCTGCCCTTCATCGAGGCGCTGCGCCAGCTTAAGAATGATCTCGGCACTGGCCAGACCGTCTTCGTCCACACGACCCTGGTCCCCTACATCGCGGCGGCGGGCGAGCTGAAGACCAAGCCGACCCAGCACAGCGTACGCGAGCTGACCAGCTACGGCATTCAGCCGCAGGTGCTGCTGTGCCGTTCCGAGCATCCGATTCCGGACAATGAGCGCCGCAAGATCGCCTTGTTCTGCAACGTGCCCGAAAGCGCGGTTATCCAGGCCTTGGACGCGCGCTCGATTTACGACGTGCCGCTCTCCTACCATCGCGAAGGTCTGGACGGCGAAGTGCTCAAGGCGTTCGGGATCGACCCGGCCAAGACGAAGCCCGATCTCACGCGCTGGACCGATATCATGGAGCGTGTCGACCATCCCGAGGGCGAGGTCACGATCGGCGTGGTCGGCAAATATGTCGCGCTGCCCGATGCCTACAAGTCGCTTCGCGAAGCGCTGGTCCATGGCGGCTTTGCCAACAAGGTGAAGGTCAACATCAAGTGGCTCGACGCCGAGATGTTCGAGGGTGAGCCCGAAGATCTCGCTGCCGAGCTCGAACCGCTCCACGGCATCCTCGTGCCCGGCGGGTTCGGCGAACGTGGGAGCGAAGGCAAGATCGCGGCGATCAAGTTCGCGCGCGAACGCAAGATCCCGTTTCTCGGCATCTGCCTCGGCATGCAGATGGCGTGCATCGAAGCCGCGCGCCACCAGGCGGGGATCAGCGACGCGACCACCACCGAATTCGGTGAGGAAGGCGAGCCGATCGTCGGTCTCATCACCGAATGGATGAGCGAAGAGGGCCTCCAGAAGCGCAGCGCGACGACCGATCTAGGCGGCACGATGCGTCTCGGCGCCTATGACGCCAAGCTCTCGCCCAATTCGAAGGTCGCCGCGCAATATGGCGAGACCGACATTTCGGAGCGTCACCGCCACCGCTACGAGGTCAACTCGCATTACATTCCCAAGCTCGAGGAAGGCGGCCTGATCTTCTCCGGCATGAGCCCCGATGGCGAGCTTCCCGAAATCGTCGAACGGCCGGACCACCCCTGGTTCATCGGCGTCCAGTTCCACCCGGAGTTGAAGAGCCGCCCGTTCGACCCGCATCCCCTGTTCACCGGCTTCATTGGCGCCAGCCTCGAGCATAGCCGCCTGATGTAGTCTTGAAGGGCCACGGCCCGTTACCTAGGTTCCGAACCATGTCCGATATCAAGCACACCAAACTTCTCGTCCTCGGGTCCGGCCCCGCCGGTTACACCGCCGCCATCTATGCCGCGCGTGCGGGGCTCAAGCCCATCGTCGTGCAGGGTGTCCAGCCCGGCGGCCAGCTGACCACCACCACCGATGTCGAGAATTATCCCGGCTTCCGCAACGTCATCCAGGGTCCCTGGCTGATGGAAGAGATGAAGGCGCAGGCCGAGCATGTCGGGACCGAGACGGTGTGGGACCACATCAACGAGGTCGACCTGGAATCGCGCCCGTTCCGCCTGAAGGGCGATGCGGGCGAATATACGTGCGACACGCTGGTCATCGCGACGGGTGCGCAGGCCAAGTGGCTGGGACTGCCGAGCGAAGAACACGCCAAGGGCAAGGGCGCGAGCGCCTGTGCGACCTGTGACGGCTTCTTCTATCGCGGCAAGAAGGTCGCGGTCATCGGCGGCGGCAATACTGCGGTCGAGGAAGCACTCTACCTCACCAACCATTCGGACGACGTCACGCTGATCCATCGCCGCGACGAGCTGCGCGCGGAGAAAATCCTGCAGGATCGCCTTTTCGCCAACGAGAAGATCAAGGTGCTGTGGGATCATACGGTCGAGGAATTCGTCCTCGACGGCGATCCCGAGGGCCTCGTCGGTCTCGACGTGAAAAGCACCAAGACGGGCGAGGTCAGCCGCGTCGAGTGCGAAGGCGCCTTCGTGGCCATCGGCCATGCGCCGGCGACCGAGCTATTCCAGGGCAAGCTCGCGATCGACAGCGACGGCTATATCGAGGTCGAACCCGGCACACCGCGCACCTCGATCCCGGGCGTCTATGCCTGCGGCGATGTCATGGACAAGCATTACCGCCAGGCCGTGACCGCGGCGGGCACGGGCTGCATGGCCGCGCTCGATGCCGAGCGCTACCTTGCGGAACTGGAGTTCGCCGAGAAGGAAGCGGCCGAGTAGCTACTCGCTGGAGCGCGACACGATCCAGCGGTCTTCGGGGTCCGTGACATTGGTCGCGGTCCAGCTGCCGTCTTCGCGAAGGTCGCTGTAGGCGTAACAGGCTTCTTCAGCACCTTCGTTCGTGATGCAGAAGCCTTCGTCGGTCATCGAATAGGTGCCCTCGACGCTATTCCCGTCACCGTCGACGCTCGTCACCTTGCCGTCGCCCGTCGTGGTCTGGGTCAGCACGGTGCCGTCGTCCGACGTCGCAGTGTAGGTGCCCACGACCGGACCGCCGTCAAAGGTCGTCGCCTCGGCCTCGGCCTCGACTTCGGCCTCCATGCTGGCGCCCGGCTCGACGGTTGCTTCGGGCTCGGCTTCGCAGGCCACAAGGCACAAGGCCATCGGAACGATGAGATAACGCATATCTGGTCTCCCCTGTTGAAGGAGAGGGCGTAACAGCATTCGAGAGGGTTCGGAAGGTGAGCGCTAAACTGCGCCGAGCGCTTTGCGATGCGCAAAAGCGACAAGGCGTCCGTAGGTCATCAGGTCTTCGGCCTCGAGATCGTCATCCTCGATCAGGATGCCGAGCCGCTCTTCCATGGCGGTGAGCAATTGCGCGACGGCCATCGAATCGAATTCGGGGAGCGCGCCGAACAGCTCGGTGCCGGTGTCGAATCGCGCGACCCGCGCGGCGTCGATGCCGAGCGTGTTGGCAAGCAGGATGCGCAGCGTCGCATCGACCGTGTCCTCGTCGCTCTTGGCGGCCATGATGTCGTCTCGTGCCATGGTTTCGCGCCCCTAGAAAACCCTAGGGGAAAGCGCAAGCTTTTGCGCTGCGACATGCGAGCGGCTAGGGCGGGGCGATGATCAAGCCGATCGACCACCTCCCGCAGCAAGGTGCACCTCAGGCCATCGCCATCGTCGTGGGCGAGGAGCGGCTGGACTATGCCGGGTTGGAGGAGCGGGTCGGTCGCGTTGCGGCAAAACTCCGCGCGCTCGGTGTCGAGCCGGGCGACCGGGTGGCGAGCTGGGACAAGAAGACGATGCTCGCCGCGATCCTGCCGATGGCGGTGGCGCGGGCAGGGGCGATTCATGTCCCGATCAATCCGCTGCTCAAGGCGGCGCAAGCGACGCACATCCTCGAAGACAGCGGCGCGAAGCTGCTCATCGCCAACAAGGCGCGGTTCGAGAGTGTCGAATGGGAAGGAGTAGCGAGCGAGGACTGGGAGGATGGCGAGGACGCGCTTGAGCCCTCCGCCGCCAACCCCGATACGCCTGTCGCGCTGATGTACACGTCGGGCTCGACCGGAAGACCCAAGGGCGTGATGCTCAGCCATGCCAACCTCTGGCTCGGCGCGGACAGTGTCGCGACCTTCCTCGGGCTGGAGGCTCATACGAAGAGCCTGTGCGTCCTCCCGCTCTCCTTCGACTACGGTCAGAACAACCTGCTCGCCACGCTCTATGCGGGCGGGACGGCAGTGCTGTTCGACTATCTGCTGCCGAGAGATGTCGCTCGGGCCATCCAGCGCTACGAAATCACCTATCTGGGCGGAGTGCCGCCGCTCTGGCACCAGCTGGCGCGGCTGGACTGGTCGAGCGGCGCGGGCACGAGCCTCGAAACGCTCGCCAATAGCGGGGGCCATGTGCCCGAGCCCCTTTACCGAACGCTGCGCGAAACATTCCCGCAGGCGAAGCTGCACTTGATGTACGGGCTCACCGAAGCTTTCCGCGCCGCCAGTCTCGATCCGCTGCTCGCCGACACGCATCCCGATAGCGTCGGCACCGCCATCCCCCATGCAGAGCTGATGATCGTGCGCGAAGATGGCAGCCTGTGCGACGCGGATGAGGAGGGGGAGCTGGTCCAGGCCGGCCCGCTGGTCGCGCAAGGCTACTGGAACCAGCCCGAAAAAACCGCCGCCCGCTTCCGTCCCGCGCCCGAGGCGAGCGAGATGGGCGGCACCGCCGTCTGGTCTGGCGATCGCATGGTGCGTGGCAAGGACGGACTCCTGCGCTTTCGCAGCCGCGCTGACGCGATGATCAAGGTGTCGGGCAACCGCCTGTCGCCTACCGAAGTCGAGGAGATCGCGCTCGAAAGCGGGCTGGCGAGCGAAGCGGTCGCGATCGGAAAGCCCGACGAGGAACTCGGCCAGCACATCGTGCTCCACGTCGTCGCTGCAACCCAAGAAGATGACGACACGATGCGGAAATACTTTCGTGAGCAGGCGCCGTCCTACATGATGCCGCACATGATCGTCTGGCACGCACAAATGCCCACGGGACCGAACGGCAAGGTCGACCGCGTCCGGCTGGAGAAAATGGGATGAAGGCAAATGGACCGATCCCGCCTTTCTTCGAAAGCACCCGCGACGGCCAGCTGTGCATCGGCGGCAAGGCGGCGGGCGACTGGATGGGCGAAGGCGATGCGCCGATGTTCGCCTATGCGCGCCCGGTGATCGAGGAGAAGATCGCGCAATTTCGCGCCGACATGCCCGAGAGGCTTCGGCTCCATTATGCAGTAAAAGCAAATCCTTACCGGCCTTTGCTCGATTTTATGGCAAGTCGCGTCGACGGCTTCGATCTCGCTTCGCGCGGCGAGCTGAGCCGGGTGGAAGGCATCGACCTGCCGCTGTCGATGGCAGGACCCGGCAAGAGCGATGCCGATCTCCACGCGGCCATCCTCGCAGGCGTCACGATTCATCTCGAAAGCGAGGGCGAAGCCGATCGCGCGCTCGCCGTAGCCGAGCAAGTGGGCATGACTCCCAAGCTCGCCGTGCGCGTCAATCCGCCCTTCGCGCTCAAGGGCGCGGGAATGAAAATGGGCGGCCTGTCGAGCCAGTTCGGCGTCGATGCCGAGCGCGTCCCGGCGCTGGTCACATCGCTGATCGAACGCGGTGCCGATTGGCAGGGCTACCATCTCTACGCCGGATCGCAGTCGCTGAGCGCCGACGCCATCGTCGAAAGCCAGCGCGAAAGCCTCAAGCTGGTGGTGGAAATCACGAACGCCACTGGTGAGATGCCGTCGGAAGTGAACTTGGGCGGGGGATTCGGCATCCCTTACTTCCCGGGCGACGAACCGCTCGATACGAAGGTCGTCGGCGAAGCGCTCGAGAACGAATTCAACACGTTATCGGACGACTTTGCGAAGACGCGATTGATGCTCGAACTGGGTCGATGGCTGGTCGGCGAAGCGGGCGTCTATCTGACCCGCGTCATCGACAGGAATGTCAGTCACGGTCGCACCTACCTGGTCACCGATGGCGGGCTCCAGCACATGCTCGCCGCGTCGGGCAATTTCGGACAGCTGCTGCGGCGCAACTACCCCGTCGCGAACGCTACGCGATTTGCCGCCGAAGCGACGGAGGAAGCGAGTGTCGTCGGCCGTCTGTGCACGCCACTCGACCTGCTCGCCGACGAAATCATGCTGCCGAAGACCGAGGTCGGCGATGTGATCGCGATCTTCTGTGCGGGGGCCTATGGACTGACGGCCAGCCCCAATGGTTTCCTGTCGCAGCCGATGGCGGGCGAGGCGCTGACCGACTAGTCGTCGGGGTAGAGCGCTTCGAGGAAGTAGAGACCCTCGGGCGGCGCATTTAGCCCCAATTCCTGCCGATCCTTGGCCTCTAGCGCGCGACTGACGTCAGTTTTGGTCCACTGGCCTCGACCAACCAGCGAAAGCGTGCCGACCATCGATCGCACCTGGTGATGCAGGAAGCTGCGCGCGGCGGCGTGGACCAGGATTTCGTCGCCATCGCGCTCGACGTCGAGCCGGTCGAGTGTTTTGACCGGGCTTTGCGACTGGCAATGGACCGAGCGGAAGGTGGTGAAATCGTGCCGCCCGACCAGCGCCTGTGCCGCCTCGTGCATCGCCTCGACGTCCAATTCCTGCGGAATGTGCCAGACGTGACCGCGGCGCAGCGCTGCCGGCGCGCGGCGATTGAGGATGCGATAGAGATAGCGCCGCCCGATGCACGAGAAGCGCGCATGCCATTCGTCGTCGACCTCGCGCGCTTCGGTGACCGACACGGGGGCAGGGCGCACCAGCGCGTTGATCCCTTCGCGCAAGCGGTGCGCGTCGAGCGGCTTCTCGATATCGACATGGGCCGTCATCGCCAGCGCGTGCACGCCTGCATCGGTCCGTCCGGCAGCGTAGAAACGCACCTCTTCGCCCGTCATGCGCTCCACCGCTTCTTCGAGCGTCTGTTGGACCGAAGGGCCATGGTCCTGCCGTTGCCACCCCATGAAGGGCGCGCCGTCAAATTCGATCGTGAGCCGCCAGCGCGTCATCCGAGGCGTGTGCCTTCGGGCAGGGCAAAGCCGCGCAGCAAATCGTCGGCGTCGGCGGCAGGCTTGCCGGCACGTTGGGCCCGCGTGACGCGGATGGCCCCGTCGCCGCATGCGACCGTCAGTCGATCGTCGAGGACCGTGCCTGCATCTCCGTCACCGTCGCTCACCTCGCAGGCGAGAATCTTGAGCCGTTCGCCCTTGGCCTCGGTCCAGGAGCCGGGGAAAGGGGCGAGCCCTTGCACATGGCGCGCCACGTCTTTCGCAGGGCGCGACCAGTCGATCCTGGCTTCGGCCTTGTCGATCTTCTTGGCGTAGGTCACGCCCTCTTCAGGCTGTTCCTGAGGGGTGCAGGCGTCCGGCGCCTTGGCCCATGTCGCAACCATCGTTGCACCGAGAACCGCAAGTTCCTCAGTCATTTGCGCGGCATTCTTGTTTTCAATCGGCAAGGCAATTTTCATCAGCATCGGGCCGGTGTCGAGCCCGGCCTCCATCTGCATCAGCGTGATGCCGGTAATCTCATCACCCGCCATGATCGCTCGCTGGACCGGCGCTGCCCCGCGCCAGCGCGGGAGGAGCGAAGCGTGGACGTTGACGCAGCCGAGACGCGGCGCATCGAGGATGGCCTGCGGCAGGATCAGCCCGTAGGCGGCAACGATCGCGACGTCGGCATCGAAGGCAGCGAACTTGGCCTGCTCTTCTGCGCTTTTCAGGCTGGTGGGCGTGTGCGCAGGGATGCCCAATTCCTCGGCGCGCGCGGCGACCGGCGTGGGCTGCAGCTGCTTGCCGCGCCCTGCACGACGCGGCGGCTGCGAATAGACGGCGACGACGTCATGGCCGGCCTCGACGAGGACATTGAGGGTGGGGACCGCGAAATCGGGGCTGCCCATCATGATGATCTTCATGGTGACAGCCCATAGCCGTCTCTTGCGCGCCTCGCCAACACCCCTATGAGAGAAGCCATGGCGAGCCAGGAAATTGATGCGTTGACGCAGGCGCTTGCGCGGCTGCCGGGGTTGGGGCCCCGGTCGGCGCGGCGCGTCGTGCTACATCTCATCAAGAAGCGCGATACCTCGCTCGAACCGTTGCTCACCGCGCTCGCCGAAGTGGGCGAGAAACTCACCGAGTGCTCGAATTGCGGCAATGTCGACACGAAAGATCCGTGCACCGTCTGTTCGGACCCGCGCCGTGACGAGAGCATGCTGTGCGTGGTCGAGGAAGTCGCCGACCTGTGGGCGCTCGACAAATCACGGTTGTTCCCGGGGCGCTACCATGTGCTTGGCGGCCGGCTGAGCGCGCTCGATGGCGTGCGCCCCGAAGACCTGTCGATCGATCGGCTGCTTGAGCGGATCGAGAAAGGCGGGGTCGACGAGGTGGTGCTCGCGATGAACGCTACGCTCGAAGGGCAGACCACCGCGCATTACCTTGCCGAACGGCTCGAGGGCTTTCCCGTGCGGATCACCCAACTGGCCACCGGCCTGCCGGTAGGTGGCGAACTCGACTATCTCGACGAGGGCACGCTCGCGCAGGCATTGCGCCTTCGTCGTCCCGTCGCTTGAACCCATTCAATTGAAAGACTAAATAGCCCCCATGGCCATTTTGAAGATTTACGAGACGCCCGACGACATGTTGCGGCAGATTAGCAAGCCGGTCGAGGAAGTGACCGACTGGCACCGCAACCTGATCAAGGACATGTTCGAAACGATGTACGACGCGCCGGGCATCGGCCTTGCCGCCGTGCAGGTGGGCGAACCCATCCGCCTGATCGTCATGGACTTGCAGGAGCCTGAAAATCCCGACGATCCGGAAAGCCCGGTCGTCAAGGAGCCGCGCGTCTTCATCAACCCCGAGATCCTCGAGAGCAGCGACAGCGAGGTGCCCTACACCGAAGGCTGCCTGTCGGTGCCCGAGCAATATGCCGACGTCATGCGCCCCGACCGTATCAAGGCGCGCTGGCTCGACGAGAATGGCGAGCAGCACGAGCAAGAAATGGACGGCCTGTTAGCTGTCTGCCTGCAGCACGAGATGGACCATCTCGAAGGCGTGCTGTTCATCGACCATTTGTCGAAGCTCAAGCGCGACATGGTGCTAAAGAAGCTCGCCAAGCAACGGAAGTTGCAGAAGAAAGCCGCTTAAAGCGAAGGCCCCGGGATTTCCGGGGCCTTTCCATTTTACGGGGTGATGGTCTCGGCGGCCTTGCGGCAGTCTTCGGCGCATTCGCGGCAGATCTGCGCGCACAGCTTGCAATGATCGTGGTCGTGCTTCTCGCATTCGGCAGCGCAGGCTTCACAGACACGGGCGCAGAATCCGAGCATTTCGATCAGGATCTGCTCGTTCGACCCGGTACGCCGCAATCCGAGGCGCGTGGTCGCTTCGCACACGTCCGCACAGTCGGAACAGGTGCGGACGCACTGGCTCATGTCCATCCGTTCCGCGGCGCAGGCGTCGGCGCAGCTCAAGCACATTTTCGCGCAGTACATGGCATGGTGGACGGCGTCGCCCAGCGGGTCGTTGACGTGCCCCGACTTCTTCACGTCGGGATGCAGCGCGATCATCTTGCGAATGGACATGGGACTTCTCTCCTGTTGGACCTTCAAGAAACCCGACGAATGGGGTCGCGCTCGGTTCCGATCATGGTAAGCTTTGAGTAACGATGCCGTCCTAGCCTCGCCGGCGGGGACATGAGGGGAAGCGTTCAAATGGACTTGGTTACGATTGCGTTGTTGGTGGTGGCGGTGATCGCCGCGCTTGGTGCAGGACTCTTCGTGGGCTGGAAGGCTGCGCAGAAGAGCACCGAGGGGCTGCGTGACGACAACCAGTTCCTGCGTCAGGCCAAGGAAGCGGCCGCCAACGACCTCGCCGCCGAAAAGCAGCGCGCCGCGCGCGCCGACGAATATAAGGCGCTGCTCGAGGAAGTGACGAAGGAGCGCGATGAAGCCAACAAGGCACGCGCCGCGATGGAGGCCGATGCGCGCAACTTCGAAACGCGGATCAAGGACGTCGAGGCGATGCGCAAGGATCTCGCCGTCGAATTCTCCAAGGTCGGCGACGAGATGCTCGCCAAAGCCAACAAGGAATTTCTCGAGAAGGCCGGGCTCAAGTTCGGCGAACTCGACAAGGAAACGCAGGCCAAGATGCAGGCGCTGGTCGGGCCGCTGCGCGAATTGCTCGACCGACAGGAAAAGAAGATCGCCGAGGTCGAGAAAGAGCGCGTCGATCAATATTCGGGCCTTAAAGCCGTGATCGAGGAAGTGAAGCAAGGGCAGGGCCAGGTCCGCGACGAAGCACGCAACCTCGTCAATGCGTTGCGCTCCGGGCCCAAGCAACGCGGCCGCTGGGGCGAAAAGACGCTTGAGAACGTGCTGCAGCAGGCCGGGCTCGCCGAGCATATCGATTACCAGACCGAAGTTTCGGTCGACACGGATGACGGGCGGCTGCGCCCCGACGCGATCGTCAACCTCCCGGGCGGGCGCAAGCTGGTGATCGACAGCAAATGCGCGCTCAACGCCTATCTCGACGCGGTCGACGAGGTCGATGAGGAAAAGCGAAGCCGCCACTTCGCCGCCCACGTCGCAGCGCTCAAGAAGCACGCGCAGGACCTGGGCTCGAAAAGCTACTGGGCGCAATTCGACGATGCGGCGGACTATGTCGTGATGTTCGTTCCGGGCGAGCATTTCCTCAACGCCGCGCTCGAGCAGGATGCAGGCCTGTGGGACTGGGCGTTCGAGAAGAAGGTCCTGCTCGCGACGCCCACCAACCTCGTCGCCATCGCGCGTACGGTCGCGAGCGTCTGGAAACAGGAGAAGCTTGCGGCAGAGGCCGGCGAGATCGCCGCGCTAGGCCGCGAATTGCACTCGCGCCTCGCAACGATGGCCGATCATGTCGCCTCGATGCAGACCAACCTGTCGCGCACCAACAACGCGTTCAACAAGATGGTCGGCAGTTTCGAGAGCCAGGTGCTGACGCAGGCCCGGCGCTTCGAGGATTACGGCTCGGGAAGCGCCAAGGAGCTACCCGACCTCGGCACGGTCGAGAGCGTGCCCCGGCAGCTCACCAAGATCGTCAAGAAGGAGGGCGCCAACGACGCCGACGACGCGGCCTAGTAAGGCTCGCGATCGTTGCCGTTGGGCGGGCCGCCACAGCCGGTCAGCGTCTGGTTGTTGACCGTCACCGTCACCGTGTGCGGGTAGGTGGTCGTGTCGTAGCCTTCGAGTGCGCATCCCTGACGGTTCACGATCGCAGTGATCTTGCTCCCCTGATAGGTGTCGCCGTTGGGGCTGGGCAGGAAATCGACATAGGGGTCGGACGTCGCCAGGCCCTGCGTCGTCTGGAACGTCATACCGCTGTCGCGGATCATGAGCTGCCAGCCATCGCCGACTGCATTATAGGCCAACGGCGTCGGTGCCGACGTCGACGGGCCGGTCGTGGGATAACGATCCTCGGTCGAGGCGCAGGCGGTCAGCACAAGGGCAGCGCCCAAAGTCAATATGGTCTTCATGGGTCCTCCGGTTAGCGGATGCGGCGGGCTTCGATCCGGCCCGAGCGGTTGGATAGGGTGAGGCGGTCGCCATCGACGCGCACGTTGAGCGGCTGCGACAGGACATTGGAGCCCGACGTCTCCCAGCTCATGTCGGGACAACCCATGCGCGTCATCATCTGCGCGCCGACGGTCAGCCGGTCTCCATTCTGCTGGTATCCCGCATTGATCGTGTTGCAGCCGAACTTGGCCTGCAGGCGATTGTCGGGGAAGAAATTGAGGTAGAAGTCGCGCTGGGGCGTCTGGCGACCGTTGAGCGCGGTGACCTGCCAGTTGGTGCGTTCGAGCATCGCGCTGCCGCCATAATTGTCGCCGGGATAGCCTTGCTCCCATCCCTGGCCGTACATGCTCTGCGGTGCGCCGCAGCCGCGATAATAGCGGCCGTCGACACGGACATCGACGCGGTCGGGATAGATGCGATCGCTCATGCCGTCGCTGCAGCGTTCGCGGCGGATCGTCACCTCGATCCGACGTCCACGAAATTCGTCGCCATAGCGCGAGGGTTCGACGGGCGGCGTTCGTTCGACCACCGAAAAACCGTTCATCTCCTCGAAGCGCATATCGCGGCGGTCGATGGTGAGCGACCAGAACGGCTCCGTCCCGCTCGCCTTGTAGGGCTCCTGCACGCCGGGCTGATTATTGGGATAGGGCGTGGGGTAGGGGGCCGGATAGGGCTGCGGGTAGTCCTGCGGACGCTGTGGATAGGGCGAGCCGTAGGGGTCGCCATACTGGCCGTACTGCGTACAGGCGGCGAGCGAGAGGGCCAGGAGCGCGGCGGGAAGCAACTGTTTCATGGGCAGAACAACCGCCCACGAGGGCTAGCGGTTCCGCCAGGCGTGACGCACTTCGAAGGCGGTAACGGCGGCGGCAATGGCCGCATTGAGGCTGTCGGCCTTGCCCGACATCGGAATTTTTACGAGCAGGTCGCACTCGGCCTCATAGGCGTCGGGCAGGCCCTGGCTCTCATTGCCGATGAGAAGGAAGCAGGGCGCTTCGTAGGGCGCGTCGCGATAGTCATGCTCGGTCTGGAGGCTGGTGCCGACCAGCTGGCCCGGACCCGAGCGCAGCCACGGGAGGAAGTCGTCCCAGCTTGCCTGCGCGAGCGACTGGGTGAATAGCGCCCCCATTGAGGCGCGAACGGTCTCGACCGCAAACGGATCGGCACTGTCGTCGATCAGGATCAGCCCGCCTGCACCCACTGCATCGCCGGTGCGCAGGATGGTGCCGATATTGCCCGGATCGCGCAGCTTCTCGCCGACGACCCAGAGGTCCGACTTGCCGCGATCGAGCGCGGCGAGCGAAGTGTCGGGCTGCCGGTAGGCGCCGAGCAGCATCTGCGGATTGTCTTTGCCGCTCATCTTCGACAGCAGGTCGGGCGGACATTCGATGCAATCGCCGCCGGCAGCCTCGACCGCCGCGATCATCTCCTGCGCCAGCGGATGCTGCGCGCCCTGGAGCGCGAAGGCGAGAATCTCGGGAAGGCGGCCTTCCTCGCGCGCTTCGGTGAGAATGCGCAGGCCTTCGGCTAGGAAGAGTCCCGACGAGCGGCGCGCTTTCTTGTCGCGCAGCGAACGCAGCAGCTTGACGGTGGAGTTGGAGAAGGCGGTGATCTGCCGGGGCATCACTCTTCCCCGAAACGTGCCTTGATCAGACCGCACAGCTGGTCCAGCGCGTCATTGGTGGCCGCTTCGTCGTCGCTGTCGACATGGACGATGACGCAATCGCCCATCGCGGCGCCGAGCATCATCAGCCCCATGATCGACTGACCGGTGACCTTGTTGCCGTCCTTTTCCACTTCGACGGTGACACCGTCGCCAAGCTCGGTCACGAGGTTGACGAACTTGGCGCTCGCACGCGCGTGGAGTCCGCGGCGGTTGCGGATCTGGATTTTGCGCTGGACGTGGCTCAAGCCGCTGCTTCCCCGAGGATCTCGGAAGCGACCGAGATATATTTGGTGCCCGCTTCGCGTGCGGCGGCGACGGCCTCGGACACGGTCATCGTCTTGCGCGCGCCGTCGAGGCGGATGAGCATGGGCAGGTTGACGCCCGCAATCACTTCGACGTCGCCCTGGTCCATCAGGCTGATGGCAAGGTTCGACGGGGTGCCGCCGAACAGGTCGGTGAGGATGATGACGCCCTGGCCCTGGTCGACCGACTTCATGGCCTTGGCGATATCCTTGCGCCGCGCCTCCATGTCGTCATCGGGGCCGATGCAGACGCAATCGATCGCTTCCTGCGGGCCGACGACATGCTCCATGGCGTGCACGAACTGGGTCGCCAATTGCCCGTGGGTGACCAATACCAAACCGATCATTGACTGCTTTCCGCTCACTGATTCTCTTCTTCGGCCGGATCAATCGACCAGGTCGCGATGGCGGATCGAAATGGTTCGATCCTCCCCCTTCAGTCGTCCCGCCATTTCTTCCGCGGCGGCAACCGAACGGTGCCTTCCCCCCGTGCAACCGAACGCGACCGTTAGAGTATTTTTGCCCGCGGCCCAATAGCGCGGAATAAGCCCTTCCAGCAATGCCTCGATCCGATCGAGCGTCTCGCCATAGGCAGGATCGGCCTCGACATAGGAGCGCACGTCGCGGTCGCGCCCCGTCAGCGAGCGCAAATTTGGCTCCCAATAGGGATTTTTGAGGAAGCGCATGTCGAAGACGAGGTCGGCCGAACGCGGCACGCCGTCGGAAAAACCGAAGCTCAGGAATTGCACCACCGGCGGCTTCTTGTCCGCGCCGTAGCTGGTTTCGAGCCGCTCGCGCAGCTCCGCGGGCGAGCATTCGGTCGTGTCGATGATCGAGTCGCTGACTTCACGTAGAGGCGCCAGCAGTTTGCGCTCGCGCTCGATCCCCGCCTCCGCGTCCGCATCACCGGCAAGCGGGTGACGCCGCCGCGTCGCATCGTATCGCCGGACAATTTCGTCGTCGCTGCAGTCGAGAAAGAGAAGCTCAGGATCCACGCCCTCGATCTCGGCCACGCGCTTGGACAGCTCGTTGGGGTCGAATTCGCGAGTGCGCGAGTCGATGCCGACCGCAAAGGGGCCGTCGCTGCGGGCATGGCCGACGAAATCGGACAGGAGATCGACGGGCAGCTTGTCGACAATCTCCCAGTCCCAGTCCTCGAGCGTATGCAGCACGGTCGAGCGACCTGCGCCCGAAAGGCCGGTGACGATCAGGAGCCGCTTCTTGCTCATTTCTCTTCCAACCCCAGTCGGTCGAGCGCCATGTCGACGCGAATGGCAGCCGAAGGGCTCGACCCCGCCAGCCGGATGCGCGGGATCTCGATCCCGAAGAAGCTCTCGGTCTCGCCTTCGGGCAGGCGCTCCGGCTGCTCACCGAGCGAGACGAACAGGCAGACGGGCACGTTTTCCTTCACCGGCAATTCGACGATGCCGAGACCGCGCACTTCCATCTTGCCGCTGATCGAGGGCGGTGCTGTGGCGATGACCCGGCCTTCGTCGACGCTCAGCAAGGTCTGGTCGTCCGCGACCAGCTTGAAATCGCGGTCGATTAGCTGGAGCGCGAGGTCGGACTTGCCGCTGCCCGACGGGCCGGCGAGCATGACGGCCCTGCCGCTGCGACAGACGGTAGTGGCGTGGACTGTTTCGGAAGAGAGCTGGGTCATCGGCCTTTCAACGCTGGCAACAGGATCGTGAAACAGGCCCCCGAACCTGCGCCCTGACGAGGGGCCACGTCAATCGTTCCGTCATGGCCTTCGACGATCGCGCTGGCGATGGCGAGCCCGAGCCCAGAATGGCGACCGAAATCCTCGCCTTGCGGCCGCAGCGAGTGGAAGCGGTTGAAGATCGTCTCGCGCATGGCCTCGGGGACGCCCGGTCCTTCATCCTGCACCTGGACCCGAACCTTGTCGCCGACGCGCTGCGTCGTGACCTCGACCAGCCCGTTGGCCGGCGAGAAGCTGATCGCATTGTCGAGCAGATTGTCGATCGCGCGGGCGAGGCGCGAACCGTCACCCTCGACCATCACCGTGCCGCTCTTGGGGCGGGCATAAGCGATCCGCGCATTGCCGGTCTCGCGCCGATCCTCCCATGCCGAGACCAGCTGTCCGACCAGCTTGCCCATGTCGACGGGCTCAAACTGGGTACGGGCAAGTTCAGCATCGGTGCGCGCAGCTTCGCTGATCTCGGTGATCAGGCGGTCGAGACGCACGACATCCTGCCGCACCACGTCGAGCAATTGCTTCTTGAGCCCCGGATCGTCGATCCGCTCGAGACTGTCGACCGCGCTGCGCAGCGAGGCGAGGGGATTCTTCAGCTCATGCGCGACGTCGGCCGCGAAGGCCTCGGTCTCGTCGACGCGGCGGCGCAGCGTATGGCTCATGTCGCTGACCGCACGGGCGAGCGTGCCGATCTCGTCGCGGCGGTCGGGAAGCCGCGGCACGTTGATCTCGGGGCTGCGCCCCAGCCGGACACGATGCGCGGCAATGGCGAGATGGCGCAGCGGACGCACGATCGTTTTCGAGAGCAGCGAAGAGAAATAGATCGACAGGACGAGCGCGACCCCGAGCGCAATGGCGAGATTGCCCCGCTGCCTCCGGACGGCACGCGTGTAGCTGCGGTCGTTGATGGTCGCGAGCAGCACCAAATCCTCGCCCGGCACGGGCGTCGCGGCGGAAAAGACCGGCGTGCCGTCGGGCGCATCGCGCGTCTGGGTGACCGACCGGCCCGTGCCCGCCGCATCGACGACTTCCTGCCACGAGGTGCGGTTGTCGGTCTCGGGTTCGACGAAGGGCGCGAACGGGTCTTCGCCGGTAATCGCGTTAAAGCCGCGGTCGATCGCGCGCGCGACCTGTTTCGCGATGCCCTGTGTCTCCGGATCGCGCAGGTCGTAGGTGGCGGGTCCCACGCTCCAGCTGTCCGCGACCCTTGCACCGTCAGACGCATAGAGCCGCAAACGCGGCCCGTCGCTGCCAGCCTGCGCTGCGAGTAGCGCAGCGCGGTCTTCGGCATCGATCGCGGGCAGGGTGGCAGCCGCCGCGCGCGCCTGCGCCGAGAGATGCGCGATCCGCTCGTCGCGCAGCTGATTGCGATAGGCGTCGAGGAACAGGATCGCCGCCGCGAACAGGACAAGCGTGAAGATGTTGACCGCCAGGATGCGGTAGCGGACCGTCCACTTGCCTCGCCATCCGACGGGCGGGAGGTCACTCTTCTCCGAAACGGTATCCGACGCCATAGAGGGTCTCGATCGCATCGAAGTCGGGCGCGATGGCGCGGAACTTGCGACGGATGCGCTTGATGTGGCTGTCGATCGTGCGATCGTCGACATAGACATCGTCATGATAGGCGACGTCGAGCAGCTGGTTGCGCGATTTCACGACGCCCGGACGCTGCGCAAGCGTCTCGAGGATCAGGAATTCCGTGACCGTCAGCGTGACCGGCTTGCCGTCCCATTCGACCTTGTGCCGCGCCGGGTCCATCGTCAGGCGGCCGCGCACCATCTTCTCCTCGCGCGGCGCATCGGCATCGCCGTCGACCGGCTTGCCCGAGGCAAGGTCCTGCCGACGCAGGATGGCGCGGATGCGCGCGATCAGCAGGCGCTGCGAGAAAGGCTTCGCAATATAATCGTCAGCGCCCATCGCCAGGCCCAGCGCCTCGTCCAGCTCATCGTCCTTCGAGGTCAGGAAAATGACGGGAAGCGCGGAAAATTCACGCAGTCGGCGCAGCAACTCCATCCCGTCCATCTGCGGCATCTTGATGTCGAACACGGCGAGGTCGGGCTCGTCGTCCTGAAGCGCCTTCAGTGCCGATTGTCCGTCCGTATAGACGCGGGTGATGAAGCCTTCCGCCTGCAGAGCGATCGACACGCTGGTCAGGATATTCCGGTCGTCGTCGACGAGCGCGATCACATGAGCCATGGATGTCGGCTTGCCGACCCCGTCACCGCTTGGCAAGAAAAGTTTCATGATGTGAGCGTTCACGGCGTTGCCCCGAAGCCCCTCGGGTGCCTATAGGCGCAAGGGAAGGAAGGACGACCCGGAACCGTCCTTTCCAACAGGAGACAATGTTGTGACCGAGCGTATGCCCGCATACGGGCTCGACGATCAGGGTATTTCCACCAAGGCGAAAATTCACTGGAATCTGACCACCGGACCACTGGTAGAAGAGGCCATCCAGCGCGGCGAAGGCAAGCTGGCCAAGAACGGCCCGCTGGTCGTGAAGACCGGCAAGCACACCGGCCGCTCCGCGAAGGACAAGTTCATCGTCAAGGACAGCGTCAGCGACGGCGCGGTCTGGTTCGGCAAGACCAACGTGCCGATGAGCGAAGAGCATTTCGCCGCGCTCAAGGATGATTTCCTGGCGGCGGTCGCGGACAAGGACGAGCTGTTCGTCGCCGACCTCTACGGCGGTTCGCAGCCCGAGCATCGCGTCAAGGTGCGCGTGGTCAACGAATATGCCTGGCACAACCTCTTCATCCGCACGATGCTGGTCCGCCCCGAGGCGCAAGACCTGCCGGGCTTCGAGCCCGAATACACGATCATCGACCTGCCGAGCTTCCGCGCCGATCCCGAGCGCCACGGCACGCGCAGCGAAACGGTCATCGCGGTCAGCCTCAAGGAAAAGATGATCCTGATCGGCGGCACCGAATATGGCGGCGAGATGAAGAAGTCGGTCTTCGGCCTTCTGAACTTCCTGCTCCCCGAAAAGGGCATCATGCCGATGCATTGCTCGGCCAATATCGGCAAGGACGGCGACACGGCGGTCTTCTTCGGCCTGTCCGGCACGGGCAAGACGACGCTGTCGGCCGACCCCAACCGCACGCTCATCGGCGACGACGAGCATGGCTGGTCGGATGAAGCGGTCTTCAACTTCGAGGGGGGCTGCTACGCCAAGATGATCCGCCTGTCGGAAGAGGCCGAGCCGGAGATTTACGGCACGACCCGCAAGTTCGGCACGATCCTCGAGAACGTGGTCATGGACCCCGTGACCCGCGAGCTCGATCTCGACGATAACAGCCTCGCGGAGAATAGCCGCGGTGCCTATCCGATCGACTATATCCCCAACACGAGCGACGAGAATCTGGGCCCGGTACCCAAGACGATCGTGATGCTGACCGCTGACGCCTTCGGTGTGCTGCCTCCGATCGCGCGTCTCACGCCCGACCAGGCGATGTATCACTTCCTCTCGGGCTACACCGCCAAGGTGGCTGGGACCGAGATCGGCGTGACCGAGCCCGAAGCGACCTTCTCGACCTGCTTCGGCGCGCCCTTCATGCCGCGCCACCCGACCGTCTACGGCAACCTGCTCAAGGAACGGATCGCCAAGGGCGGCGTGGACGTCTGGCTGGTCAACACGGGCTGGACCGGCGGCAAATATGGCGTCGGCAACCGCATGCCGATCAAGGCGACGCGCGCGCTCCTCAATGCCGCACTCGATGGCTCGCTCAATGATGCCGAATTCCGCAAGGACCCGAACTTCGGCTTCGAAGTGCCGGTCGCGGTGCCGGGCGTCGACACGGCGATCCTCGATCCGCGCGGCACGTGGGACGACAAGGACGAATATGACCGCACCGCGGCCAAGCTCGTCGACCTTTTCAACGAGAATTTCGCGCAGTTCGCGGAGCATGTCGATCAGGGCGTCCGTGACGCCGCACCGGTCAAGCAGACCGTCGGCGCATAACCACCATGTCACGCAAGGAGGGGCGCTTCCGCAAGGAGGCGCCCCTTTTTCGTGGGAACTGCCCGGGCTCGCGGCGCATTGCGCGAGCATGAGAACCATCGCCTTACTCGTCGCTGCGCTGTCGCTCTCCGGTTGCGCCACAATCTTCGACAAGCACCCGGTCGGCAATCCGGACGTGCCCGAGCCCGCCAAGTCGGTCGACCTCGAACGCTATGTCGGTACCTGGTACGAACTCGCCCGCTACGAGCAGGGATTCCAGAAAGGCTGCGAAGGCGTCACCGCAACCTATACGCTACGCGACGACGGCAAGATCGGGGTGGTCAACCGCTGCCGCGAGCCTGACGGGGACATCGACACCGCAACCGGCAAGGCCAAGGTGGTCGACGCCGCCACCAATGCCAAGCTGAAGGTCAGTTTCTTCGGCCCCTTTTACGGCGACTATTGGGTGCTCGATCGCGGCGACGACTATGACTGGGCGATCGTCGGCGACCCGTCGGGCCGCTATCTCTGGATCCTGTCGCGCTGGCCCGATCCGGGCGAAGACGTCTTCCAGAATCTGAAAGCCCGCGCTGCAGCCTTGGGCTACGACACGGGCTATCTCAGGAAAACGGCGCAGCCTTAGGTGCGCAGTTCGGCAGAAATCCTGCCGCCATTCTTTTCCAGCTCGTCCATGACGCGGCCATGGAGCCAGATATTGTCCTCGGCCGTACCCGAATAATCGCTGCGACCCATTTCGACCGCCAGCTCCTTGCGGTTCTCGTAGCTGGGATCGAGGTCAAGCAGCTTCATCAGGTCGACGATCGACGTTTTGTAGTTGAGGTCCTGGCCGGCGCGTTCGTAACGGTCGGCTAGCACGGCATCGACATCGACGGTGGTCGTCGTGCCGCTGGTCGCACCGCTACCGAACCCTGCACCCGAGGGGGCCTGGTCGCGCTTGAAAATCGTGTCGTTGGTTTCGGCGCGCGCCTTCTTGCCGAAGATGGCGTCCTTGATCTTGCTGAAAATACCCATGCAGTCCTCCTTTTCGCTTGGGGATCAAGCGCATGGGGAGGGGCGGGCGTTCCGGAGCGTCGGACGAACTGTGCCGTTTCGGGGCTGTATCAGTTGCCGGGCAGCGCGGGTGCACGCTCGACGATCAGGCAATTGCCCTGGATGCCCGAGATGACGACCTTTTCGCCGGCCTCCGCAGTAAAGTCGCCGCGCGCATTCCATTCGCTGTCGCCGACCTTCACGCGGCCTTCGCCATCGCCGATGGCGCGCACGACCGTGACCTTGCGCCCGACCAGCTGCGCTGCGCGCTCGTTAAGCAGGCCGTCGCTTTCGTCATGGACCGGGCGTGCGTAAATCTTCTTGCCGATATAGACCGACACCGCGGTGTAGAGCGCGAACAGGCCGAGCTGCGCGGCGAGGCCGAGGTCGAACATCAGCGTGAAGGCACCGGTCGCCAACGCCGCGGCGCCGATGAAGACCAGGAACACGCCGGGCGCCAGCAGCTCGAGCGCGAGCAGCAGGACGCCTGCGATCAGCCACCAGGTTCCGGCATCGAGATCGGCGAATTCGAACATGGCGGCTTAGTCCTTCTTGGTACCCGGAACCGACGAGCCGACCGCGCTCGCCTTCACGACATGGTCGCCGAGCGCTTCCTTGGCGATCTCGCCAATGCCGCCGAGAGAGCCGATCAACTGGGTTGCTTCGACCGGGAAGAGGATAGTCTTGGCATTGGGCGAGGTCGCGAACTTGCCGACCGCCTCGACATATTTCTGGGCGACGAAGTAGTTGATTGCCTGCGCATCGCCCTTGGCAATGGCCTTGCTGACAAGCTCGGTGGCCTTGGCCTCCGCTTCGGCAAGACGTTCGCGCGCCTCGGCTTCGCGGAACGCGGATTCGCGTTCACCCTCGGCCTCGAGGATCGCAGAAGCCTTGTGGCCTTCCGAACGCAGTATTTCCGATGCGCGATGTCCTTCGGCCTCGAGGATCGCGGCGCGCTTTTCGCGCTCGGCCTTCATCTGGCGCGTCATCGCGTTGACGATGTCGGCGGGCGGACGGATGTCAGCCAGCTCGACGCGGGTGATTTTCACGCCCCAGGCCTCGGTCGCATTGTCGACCACGGCGAGCAGGCGGGCGTTGATTTCGTCACGCTTCGACAGCGTTTCGTCGAGGTCCATCGAACCCATCACGGTACGCAGGTTGGTGGTCGAGAGCGCCATGATGGCGCTGTAGAGGTCGGCGACTTCATAGGCGGCTTTCGAGGCGTCGAGCACCTGGAAGAAAACCACACCGTCGACCGACACCATCGCATTGTCCTTGGTGATGATCTCCTGGCCGGGAATGTCGACGACCTGCTCCATCATGTTGATCTTGTGACCGACGCGATAGAAGATTGGCGGAACGAAGTTGAAGCCGGGGGTCGCGGTCCGCGTGAAACGACCGAAATGCTCGATCGTGTAGCGATAACCCTGTCGCACGATCTTGATCGCCGAAACGACGTAGAGGATCGTGAAGAAAACGATGGCGGCGAGTACGTATTCCATGACTAGTCATTCCCCCGGGAGTGAGCTTTATGGGACCATGATGTTCTAAGGAGAGGGTGTGACACAAGCAAAATGCGCCAATCGTGCAGCGCTGTTCGACCGTCCGGCGGCACTTTTCCTCCCCGCGTCACGCCCGGGAGCGATCGAAAAGGCACGCGCGAGCGATGCCGATCTGTGCATTCTCGACCTCGAAGACGCGGTGAAGACCGAGGACAAGGACGAGGCGCGCGAGGCGGCGATCGCGGCCGTCGCGCAGGACTGGTCGATGCCCGTGGGCATTCGCATGAACGCGCCGGGCACGCGCTGGCATGCTGCAGACCTTACTGCGCTCTCCACCTCGGCGGCGGACTTTCTCGTGGTGCCGCTGGTCGGCAGCGCCGAGCAGGTCGATGCGGTGGCGAGCCGTGCGAAACAGCCCGTTGCAGCCATGATCGAAACCGCACGCGGCGTGCTTGCTGCCGACGAGATCGGACGGGTGGCCGCCGCCCTGATCGTCGGCACCAACGACCTTGCCGCCGACCTGCGCCTGCCGGTCGGGGCAGGGCGCGGAGGGATGCGCCACGCCATCGAGCGGGTCGTGCTCGCAGCGCGCGCCTGCGGCATCGCGGCTTATGACGGCGTCTATAACGGGCTCGAGGATGACGAGGGCTTTCGCGCCGAAGCGGCCGAAAGCCACGCGCTCGGCTTCGACGGCAAGACGATCATCCATCCCAAGCATATCGCTTCGTGCAAAGCCGCCTTCGCGCCTGCCGAGGCGGATGTCGAACGCGCGCGCCGCTTGATCGAAGCGTCCGGCGAGACCGACGGGGTGGGTGCTATCAATTTCGAGGGAGAAATGGTCGAGGCGATGCACGTCGCGGCGGCCCGGCGGCTGATCGAGCGCGCTGAACAACAGGGAGAATGACATGACCAAGTTCGCAGCCTTGCTGGCCGCCAGTGCCGTAATTGCGGTGCCCGCCTGGGCCGACCCGGTCGAGGAAGCCGAAATCCGCGAAGTGCTCGAAGTGCTCGCCAGCGACGAGTTCGAAGGTCGCGAACCCGGCACCGAGGGCGGCCGCAAAACCCTACACTATCTCGCGACCCAATGGGCCGAGGCCGGCTTGGTCGGCGGCGCGCGCGATGGCGGGTGGTACGAGCCGGTCATACTCGTTTCCAGCAAACCGACGGTGAGTCCGGTCGCCGCCCGTGACGGCGACAAGCCTGTCGAACTGGCAGGCCGCTCCGCGCTAATCGTGGGCGGCAGCGAACCGACCGCCTTGTCGGATGTCCCGATCGTTTATGGCGGCTATGGGGTCACGCCCGAAGGCGCCCCTTTGCCCGATATAGCAGGCAAGCTCGTCCCGATGCTGGCAGGACCCGCCCCCTTCGAAGGGATCAGCCCGGCAAACAACAATCCGCTCGGCCGTGCGATGGGTCTTCTTGGCGCCGGTGCTAATGCTGTTCTCGCGATCCTCCCGTCCGGAATGCCCTTCGACGGTATCGTGGCCCAGATGTCGGGCGGCCAGCCGCGGCTTGAGGGCACGTCGGGAGGTGGCGGCGGCATGCCTGACGGGGCGGTAATCGGCGTGGCCAATGATGCGTTCGTCGATGCCATCGCCCAACACGCCGGAAGCGACGGCGCGCAATGGGCGGAGGCAGCAGCAACCGAGGACTTCTCCGCCGTCGACACCGGTCTCGTGACTGACATCGAAGCCGCAGCCAGTGCGCCGAGCCGGTCCGTCTATTTCAACGTCGTCGGCAAACTGCCCGGCACCGACCCGTCGCTAGGCGCGATTGCAGTGGGTGGCCACTGGGACGGGTACGGCATTTGCCGCCCCGAGGGAGCCGAGGACCGCATCTGTAACGGCGCGGTCGACAATGCCTCGGGCCTTGCCGCAATGACGGCATTCGCCGATGACCTGGTCGAAGACGGACCCTATCTGCGCGACATCCTCGTTGTCGGCTTCACGATGGAGGAAAAGGGCCTGTGGGGTGCGCGTGGCATGGCCGCAAACCCGCCGCAGGATATCGACCTGCTGTTCAACATCGACACCATCGCCACTACCGACAACACCGACCGCGTCGCAGTGATCGGGCGCGGGGTCTTCGCGATGGACGAGGAGGTGCTGGCCGCGGTCGAACCCCACGGATACACACTCAACGACACGCAGAAATATTCGAACCGGCAGGACGGCCACGCCTTCGTGCAGGCGGGCATCCCGGCCTATGTCGTGTCGGTCAATTGGGGCGATATGGAGAATTTCGACCGCTACGTCGACGAGGGACCTTATCACCAGCCGGGCGACGACATGAGCGAGGTCCGCCTCGGTGCGACGGTCGCCGATGCCAACCTCAACCTTGCGCTCTTGCAGCACTTCGCGGACAAAGCGGCGCTGCCTGAAGGAAAATCGGAGGAGTAGCCAAGGGCTTGGCGAATCGGGGCCGTTTCTGCCAAGGGGCGGGATGGCCCACGATATTCCTCTCGGACTGACGTTCGACGACGTCCTCCTCCAACCGCTCGAATCCTCTGTCCTGCCCAGCCAGGCGGACACGTCGACCCGGCTGACCAACGCGATTTCGCTCAACATCCCGCTGCTCAGCTCGGCGATGGACACGGTCACCGAGGCCGACATGGCGATCGCGCTCGCGCAGATGGGCGGGATCGGCGTGCTCCATCGCAACATGAAGGTGAAGGAGCAGGCTGCCGCAGTTCGCGCGGTCAAGCGGTTCGAAAGCGGCATGGTGGTCGAGCCGATCACGATGCGTCCCGAGCAGACGCTCGCCGAAGCGCTCGAGACGATGAAGGCCAACAAGATTTCGGGCATTCCGATCGTCGATGGCTCGGGCAAGCTGGTTGGCATCCTGACCAATCGCGACGTTCGCTTCGCCGACAATGCGCAGCAGCCCATTTCGGAACTGATGACCTCGGACAATCTTGCCACCGTGTCCGTCGGGACGGGTCAGGAAGAGGCGCGCAAGATCCTGCACCAGCGGCGGATCGAGAAGCTGCTCGTCACCGATCGCGACGGGATGCTGGTCGGACTGATCACGGTCAAGGACATCGAGAAAAGCGTCGCCAGCCCCAACGCGACCAAAGACGAGGGCGGCCGCTTGCGCGTCGCTGCGGCCTCGACCGTTGGGGACAAGGGCTTCGCGCGTGCCGAGGCTTTAATCGATGCTGGCGTCGACTGCGTAGTGATCGACACCGCCCATGGCCACAACAAGGATGTCGGCGCTGCGGTCGAGCGGCTCAAGAAATTGCGCGAAAGCGTTCAGGTCATTGCCGGCAACGTGGCGACCGGCGAGGCCGCGGAAGCGCTCATCGGCTCGGGCGCGGACGGGATCAAGGTCGGTATCGGCCCCGGCTCGATTTGCACCACGCGCGTTATCGCGGGTGTCGGCGTGCCGCAGCTGACTGCGGTCATGCAGGCATCCGAAGCCGCCGACAAGCACGGCATTCCGGTGATCGCCGACGGGGGCATCCGCACCTCGGGTGACATCGCCAAGGCGCTGGCCGGCGGCGCATCGAGCGTCATGGTCGGCTCGCTGCTTGCGGGCACCGAAGAAGCGCCGGGAGAGACGTTCCTGTACCAGGGGCGCGCCTACAAGGCCTATCGCGGCATGGGCAGCGTCGGGGCAATGAGCCGCGGCAGCGCCGACCGCTATTTCCAGCAGGATGTCTCGGACCAGATGAAGCTGGTGCCCGAGGGGATCGAGGGGCAGGTGCCGTACAAGGGGCCAGCGCGCGATATCGTCCACCAGCTGGTCGGCGGCGTGAAGGCGGCGATGGGCTATACCGGGTCGACCACCATCGAAGAGCTCAAGCAGCGTGCGCGCTTCGTGCGCATCACCAACGCCGGGCTCTCCGAAAGCCACGTCCACGACGTCTCGATCACGCGCGAGGCGCCCAACTATCCGACGCGTTAGGGGTTCGTCATGACTCCCGCTGCCCGCGTTCAGGCCGCTATCGAGATCCTCGATGCAGTGATCGCGTCCGCGCGCGACAACGGTCCGCCCGCCGACCAGCTAGTGCGCGACTATTTCCGCACGCGGCGCTACGCGGGCTCGAAGGACCGGCGCGCCGTTCGCGAACATGTGTTTGCCGCGATCCGCATGCTGGGCGAGCGGCCCGAGAACGGGCGCTCGGCGATGCTGGCGCTGGTCGGACCGGACCTCTTCGACGGTAGTCCGCATGGCCCTTCTGTCGTGGGCGAGGGCGAGGCGCCTGCAATCGCTTCATATGTGCCGGCATGGATCGAAAGCCAGCTTTCACCCCTGTTGGGCGAACGTGACGCTCTTCTCGAACGCGCGCCGCTCGATCTGCGCGTCCATGCGATCAAGGGCGATCGTGAGGCGCTTGCGGACGCGCTGGGCGCGGCGCTTACGTCGCATAGTCCCTGGGGCCTGCGGCTCGAGCCCGACACGCGGATTGACGACCATCCCGCCTATCGCTCGGGCGTGGTCGAGGTGCAGGACGAGGGGAGTCAATTGGTCGCGTTGGCCTGCGCGCCCGCCGATGGCGAGACGGTGCTCGACCTGTGCGCAGGGGCAGGGGGCAAATCGCTGGCGCTGGCCGCGATGGCGCCGGGGGCAAGGATCATCGCTTCCGACGTCAACCGGCAGCGCCTTTCTCAATTCGCGCCGCGTGCCGAGCGGGCGGGGGCGGAGATTGAAGCCTTGCTGCTCGATCCGCCGCGCGAACTTGAAGGGTTGATGGATTTGCACGGGCAGTGCGATCTCGTGCTGGTCGATGCGCCGTGCAGCGGTTCGGGAACGTGGCGGCGCAATCCCGAGGGTCGGTGGCGCCTGACGCCCGAACGGCTCGATAAGTTGACTGAATTGCAGGACCGCGTGCTCGATCTCGCTGCGCCCTGCGTGTCACCCGGCGGACGGCTCGTCTTCGCGACCTGCTCCATCCTCACGCGAGAGGGCGCCGACCGCATCGACGCTTTCCTCAGCCGCCATTCAGATTTCGTGAGCGAAGATGCGCTTCCCGATGTCGGTCGCAAGGCGGGGCAGGGGCGCTTGCTCACCCCCGGCCATGACGGGACAGACGGGTTTTTCGTCGCAAGGCTGCGGCGTTCATGCTAGCCGACAGGTCAGCAACGGAGATTTTGATGCGCACGACACCCCTCGCTTTGGCCCTCGGCCTGTTCGCTTCCACCCTTGCGGTGCCCGGCGTGGCGCAGGAACGGGCAATCGATCCGGCATCGATCGCGCTGGTTGAGCAGGGCAAGGCCGCGCTTGAAGCCGGCAATCTCGACGCGGCCGACGACGCGTTCGAAGCTGCGCTTGTCGCGGATCCCGCCAACCGGGCGGCGTTCGTTGCCATGGGCCGCGTGGCGATCGAGCAGGAGCTCTACGGACAGGCGGTCGCCATGACGCGCAAGGCTTTGAAGCTCGAGCCGACCGACCGCGACGCGTTGGCGGTGCAGACCGAAGCGCTGGTGGCGATGGGCGCGATCGAACGCGCCAAGGCCAACCGCGCGAAGCTCGCCAAGCTGTGTCCGACGGGCTGTGCCCAACTGACGGCAAGCGATGAGCGGATCTCGCTGGCAGCAGCAGCGCCTGCGACGGGCGAACGCGCCAACTAGGCGATTGCGCGCGCGAGCGCGACGAATTCATCGACTGAAACCGTCTCGGCGCGACGCGTCTCTTCGATTTCTAGACTTTTAAGTGCTTCAAGCGCTTGAGGCAGGCTCTTGAGAGACTGTCGCAACATCTTTCGCCGTTGGCCGAACGCGGCTGCGGTGACCTTGGAGATGGCTTGTGGCGTTACGCCCGCGGGCGGATCGGGATTGGGCGTGACGTGGACGACGGCCGAAGCGACCTTGGGTGGCGGGACGAAGGCCGAACGCGACAGCGTCATCGCAATCTTTGGCGTCGAGCGCCACTGCGCCAGGACCGCCAGCCGCCCGTAAGCCTTGTCGCCTGGACTGGCGACGATCCGCTCCGCGACCTCCTTCTGGAACATCAGTGTCAGGCTCTTCCAGAATGGTGGCCATTCCTCGCTGTCGAGCCATCGGGTCAGCAGCGCCGTCCCGACATTATAGGGCAGGTTGGCGATGATATGGGCGGGCGCGTTCAGCAGTTTGGGCTCGTCGATCGCCATCGCGTCGCCCTCGATATAGTCGAACTGACCCGGAAATTCGGACTTCAGTTCTTCCAGAACCGGCACGCATCGGCGGTCCATTTCGACCGACGTGAGTGAGACTCCGCGATCGAGGATCGCACGGGTAAGGCCGCCGGGGCCAGGGCCGACTTCATAGGCGACGTCGCCCTCTTCCAACTCGGGAATTGCCGCGATCCTTGCGAGAAGCTGGCGATCGAGAATGAAATTCTGGCCCAGCGCCTTGGAAGCGCTCAGCCCGTGCCGGGCGATGACCTCGCGAAGCGGCTCGGGCCCGCTCACTTGCCGATGGCCATGCCCGTGCGCCCGGCCTGGGCGAGTGCCTTGCGGCAGTTGGCGGCATCGCGCGCGCAAATCAGCGCTGCGGCCATTGCCGTCGGTTCCGCCTGATCGGTGCCCGCAATGTCGAAAGCGGTGCCATGATCGGGGCTGGTGCGCACGATCGGAAGGCCGAGCGTGATGTTCACGCCCTCGTCGAAGTGCAGCGCCTTGAGCGGGATAAGCGCCTGGTCGTGGTACATGGCCAGCGCGGCGTCATATTTGGCGCGGGCACGGTCGTGAAACATCGTGTCGGCGGGAAGGGGGCCCACTACGTCCCAGCCTTCGTCGCGCAGCTGGTCGATCGCAGGCCCGATGATCTCGATTTCCTCGGTGCCGAGCGCGCCATTCTCTCCGGCATGCGGGTTGAGCCCGGTCACTGCGAGGCGCGGCTTCTCGATCCCGAAATTGCGGATCAGGCCGCGAAGCGCGGCGCGACCGCGCGAGGCGACGAGGTCGACGGTTAGTGCCTCACTGGCTTCGGAGAGGGGAATGTGCGTCGTTACGGGCACCGCGCGAAGGCTCGGTCCGGCCAGCATCATGGCAACGTTCGACTTTGACACGCCGCAGCGTTCGGCAACGAACTCGGTCTGCCCTGGGTGTGTGAAGCCGATCTCGTACAGCTGCTTCTTGCTGACGGGCCCGGTGACGACGGCGGCGGCGGCACCTTCGCGGGTAAGTCCGACCGCCATCTCCAGACTGTCATAGGCGCAATGCGCGCCGGCCCCGTCAGGCTGCCCGGGCGTGATTTCGCCGCCCGAACGGATCGGGATGACCGGCAACCCTTCGTCGAAGCGCTCGAACCCGTTTTCCGGACTGTCCACGACCGCGATCGGTCCATCCCAGACGGCTTCGACCGACCTGGGATCGCCAATCGCGACGAAGGCGGGAAGGTCGAGCTCGTGCCTTCCCGCCCAGCATTTCGCGATGACCTCAGGACCGATCCCGGCAGGATCGCCCAGCGAAACCGCAATGGGCCGGGTCGCCGTCATCGTCGCGATTTAGCGATAGTCGATCACGGCATCGCGGCGCAGGTCGCGAAGATAGCGGCGCGCACGCGAGTTGATCCGCTCGGCCCGCTTCTGCTGCTGCACTTCGGCGAAGCTGGGCAGGCCGGGCGTCGCTTCCTCGCGGCCGCACAGGACGAGCACGCGCACGCCTTCCTCAAGCGATCCGAACGGACGCGTGGCCTGGCCGACCTGCATCGGGATCATCATCTGCTGCAGTTCGGGCGGAAGTTCGCGCATCGAGACGTCGTCACGGCTCAGAACCTGGCCTCCAAAGTCGCTCGCAAGCTTCTCCGCGCCGCCACATCCGCCAAGATTGGTCGCGGCCTCGGCAAACCGATCGACGATGGCGTTGGCGGCCTCGACCGAGATCCCCTGCTGCAGCGGGATGGCGACCTGCTTGAGCGACAGCTGCGCATCGCGCGGATCGGCGGTGAGGATCGTGCGACGGTCCTGGACCGCGAGGATCGAATAGCCGCCCGGGATCTTGATCGGGACCGAGACCGAGCCAAGCTGGATTTGCGGGAGTGCCTGCGCCAGTTCGGCAGGCAGCTGTTCGGGCCGGATCCAACCGAGATCGCCGCCGACGGCCGCGTGGCTCGCCTCGCTATACTGACGCGCGACCGCAACGAAGCTTGCACCCTGACGGATCAGGTCGAGCACACGCAGCGCATTTTCGCGAACCTGCTGGTCGTTGGCGGGGGTCGCCGACAGGAAGATCTCGCCAACGCGATATTCGGTCGTCCCCTTGGACGCTTCAAGCTTCGCCAGGACAGCGCGGACTTCGTCATCGTCGACCGACACGAAATTCTCGATCTTGTACTGCTGCAGGCGCGACCAGGCGATCTCGCCACGAATTTGCTGGCGCATCGTTTCGAGCGACGCGCCATTCTGCTCGAGCAGCGCCGCAAGCTCTTCGACCGTACGGCCCGAATCTTCGGCGACGGCTGCAAGGGTGCGCGCAACTTCCTCGTCCGAGATATTGATCTCTTCCGCGGCGGCAGCCTGGATCTGCAACGTCTCGTCGATGAGGTTGGCGAGCACCTGCTGGCGCATGTCGGCGACCTGCTCGGGCGGGATTTGCTGGCCCGACGCGACCAGCATGAAGTTCATCCGCTCATTGATGTCGGTCTGCGTGATCACCGCGCCGTTGACGATCGCAGTGGCTTTGACCACCGGCGGGATTTCGCGGCCGAAGATCGTGATGGTGTCGGGGATATCGAACACGGGGCGCTGCGCCTGGGCGGCGTCCTGCGTCATGGCCGCAGGGGCGGCGGTGACGGCCATCGCGGCGGTGGCGGTGGCGAGGAGGGCGTTCTTCCAGTTCATCGGCAACATGGTCCTTGTCATTCGAATCATTCGGCTTTTTGTAGCATATCGCAGCCTGAACGGCGGCTTAGCGGCCCAACCCCTTCAACGAGAATTGGATGGAGAATGTCGACCCCTTCCGGAAGTCGCCAATCTGCTCATAGTCGCGCTTCCAGCTCGCGCCAAGCTCGATCGAGTCATCTTCGTAGAGAATGCCGATACGGTGCCGCGCCGGCTCGAACCCGTCGGCCAGGGAAAGCGGGTCTTCATCGGTCGACGTGAGGTCGAGAACGGTCGCCCCGAAGATCGAATAATAGCGCGAGAACTTGATTCGCGCCGCGACACGCAGCTCTTCTTTGTCGCGCAAATCTTCGATCGTCGTGTCGATGTCGCGATCGAGGCGCAAATAGCCGATCTGCGCATAGGTCTCGGTCGTCCCGAAGACGAGATCGAGCTCGTTGCGCCGGATCGCGAGGTTGTCCTTGTCCAGCCGGAAGCGGTGGGTGAAGTCGATCATGCGCCCGAAACGAAGGCGCGTGCGGCCAACGAAGTCGGACCACTTGTCGGTCAGCCCGGTACCGTCGGGCAAGATGTCGGGCGCGCGGGTCAGTCGATAGCTCTGACCGATATTGGTCCGAATCGACATGTTCGGACGGTCGAGCAGATATTCGAGCCCGTAGGTGATGCGACTGCCATCCTCCCAGCGGTCATATCCGGGGAAGCGGTTGAGAGCGAACAGGTTGCTGTCCTCGAGGTCGATGGCACGCGCATCCTCGTTGGGGATCTTGAGGTTCTCGGTGTCGGGCGTCACCACTAGCTGGATCCGCGGGACGAGCCGCTGTGTGCCGCCGAAACCTTCGCCGATCAGCGGCATGCGCAGATCGACCGCACCCGCAACGATGGCGCGCGTGTGCCAGCCATCCTCTCCGCGGTAGATGACGGTGTCGGTCAGGGCGGAATCGTTCGTGTGGTAGACGTCGCCGCGCCCATAGGCGGTAAAGGTGATTTCCTGCCCCATCGAGGTCAGCATGCGCCGATCCCAGCGCGCCGAGGCGAAGGCACGCTGCGTATCCTGTCCGTCGATCCTCAGGATGGCGAGGCTGTTCGCCTGGAGCTCGACACGGCCGCCCGCGATTGGATCGTCTAGACGGAGGCGCGCGTCGATCGCGGGCAGGGCGATCGGGATCTCTTCCTGCACATCGTTGACGCGCAGCCCCTGGAATGCCCAGCCGGCGATCGAGACATAGCTGTCTTCGCCGATCCGCTCGGTGCGGATGAAGTTCCGGAGCCGATCGTCGCGGGTAATATCGTAGCGGCGGGTGACGGTCTTATCGGTCGCGACGCGGAAGTTGGCAGTCGTGCGCCACCACGGATCGTGCTGGAAGCGGCCATTGCCTTCAAAATAGCCGCGAATGTCTTCGGACAGCATCTTGTTGGGCGCATCGGGATCGGGATTGTCGATGTCGCCGTAGGTCAGGAAGGCGCCGGCCTGCCACGCCCCGCTTTCGCCCAGATGCCTGTATCGGCCCTCGATGGCGGGCAAGGCTTCGGTATAGACGTGCGGCGTGATGGTGAAATCGCGATTTTCCGCGATCCGCCAATAGTAGGGAAATGCCAGCTCGACCCCGTTAATGCCGCTGATCGAAATGTCGGGGACGAGTGCCCCCGTCGCACCGCCCAGCTGGGTCGGATCGCCCACCTTGAAGGCCGGGAAGAGCGGTACCGAAAGCTTAAAGATGTGCAGCTGCCCGCCCTCGAAGCGGATCGAGCCGGTCTCGTCGTCGCGAACGATGCGTGCGGCGGTAATGCGCCAGCTGGAGGGTTTGGAACAGCCGCCTGGCCCCACCGTGCCACAAGGCGAATAGATCGCGTCCCTGAGTACAAGGTCGCCGTCGACGCGGTTGGCGCTCCGTGCGGCAATCCGGCCACCGCTTTCCAACGCGACGAGCAGATTGTCGATCGCACCGGTGGCGAGGTCCTCGTCCAGCTCGACGCGGTCACCCATGATGCGGTCGCCGACCGGACCGAGGGCAACCACGTTGCCGGTGGCGACGACGATCCCGGTCTTGCGGTTCCAGCTGACCTCGTCGGCCGCCAACCAGTATCCGTCGCGGTTCATGCGTACCTGCCCGCGGGCGGTGACGATTTCGTCTTCCGCCTGATATTCGATCACGTCGGCGCTGAATTCGATGGCGGCGTCTGGGTCTGCAGGCTGGTCCAGGACGACCGCGTCCTGCGCCAGCGCAGGGGCGGCCCATGCCGCGCTTAGCGCGACCCCCGCCATAAGGAAAACCCTTGCTCGCATCGTCCCTCTCACCGGCCCAGCCTATGGCAGTATGGACCCAGTGGGGCAATCCGCCTTTGCATTTTCACATGAGAGGGCCTTAAGAAGCCCCACGACCTATTCACGCCAATTCAAAAAGGTGTTTCCATGAAGATTAAGTTCGCTTCGTCCCGTCCCGAAGGGGATTATGCCCTCGTGCTTCCGGCCGACGGCCCCGATTGCAAGCGGCTCGACAGCCTAACGGGGGATGCGGCGGCCGCGCGCAAGGCGCTCGAGCGCCAGCGTTTTGAGGGGAAGAAGGGAACGGCTGCAGAGACTTATCTCGCGGGCGAAGACGGGCGCCGCCTGCTGGTCGTCGGACGTGGCGACGGCAAGGCGATCGACGCCGAAGCCGCCGGTGCGCGCGTGGCGGCACGCTTGATGATCTCGGGTGAGAACCATGCCGTGATCGACCTGTCGGATGCCGAGTTCGACGCCGAGGGAGCGGCGCGTGCGGCACTGGGCGTGGCGATGCGCGCATGGCGCTTCGACGAGCATCGCACCAAGATGAAGGACAAACAGAAGATCACGCTCAAGAAGGTCACCATCGTCGGTGCCGCCAAGGGCGCGGAGAAGCTGTGGAACGACCGTTACAAGGCGGTCTACGAAGGCACCTGCCTAACCCGCGAACTGGTCACCGAGCCGCCCAACGTCATCTACCCCGCCACCTTCGTCGACCGGGTCAAGAAGTGGAACAAGGGCAACGGCCTCGAGATCGAAGTCCTTGGCCAGAAAGAGATGGAAAAGCTCGGCATGGGCGCGCTGCTGGGCGTTGCGCAGGGCTCGGTGAAAGAACCCAAGCTGCTCGTGATGAAATGGATGGGCGGCAAGAAGGGCGAAAAGCCCACCGTGTTCATCGGCAAGGGCGTGACCTTCGACACGGGCGGCATATCGTTGAAGCCCGGACCCGGCATGGACATGATGAAGTGGGACATGGGCGGTGCCGGTGCGGTCGCGGGTGCGATGCACACGATGGCGCAGCGCAAGGCCAAGGCCAACGTTATCGGCGTGTGCGGCCTGGTCGAGAACATGCCCGACGGCAATGCGATCCGCCCGGGCGACGTGCTCAAGACGATGAGCGGTCAGACGGTCGAAGTGCTCAATACCGACGCCGAAGGTCGCCTCGTCTTGTGCGACGCGATCACCTGGACGCAGGAAAAGCTGAACCCGGCTGCGATGATCGATCTCGCGACACTGACCGGAGCGATGGTCATCACTTTCGGTCACGAGCATGCCGGCATCTTCTCTAACAATGACGATCTCGCCGACAAGCTGCTCGAGGCGGGCAAGGAGACGGGCGACCTGCTCTGGCGCCAGCCCTTGTCGGACGCCTATGACCGACTGATCGACAGCCCCATTGCCGACATGAAGAATATCGGCCCGCGCGAGGCCGGTTCGATCACGGCGGCGCAATATCTCCAGCGTTTCGTTGAGAACGACACGCCGTGGGCGCATCTCGACATTGCCGGCATGGCTTGGTCCGACAAGGACAAGACAACCTTCGGCAAGGGCGCGACCGGCTATGGCGTGCGCCTGCTCGACGAATATATCGCCGACGAAGTCGAAGGCTAGGGACGACCTCCGATGCGGGTGGATTTCTACCAACTGGCCGGCGATCCACCCGCCTCGATCCTTGCAAAACTCGCGGCCAAGCTGCTCGACGATGGTGGACGGCTGCTCGTCGTCAGCGAAGATGAAAAGGCGCTCGCTGCCATCGACCGGCAACTCTGGGACGAGCCGGGCTTTCTCGCCCACGGGCGTGAAGGCGGGGCGGACGACCAGCACCAGCCCATCCTGCTCTCGACGCGCGACGTCGCGGCCAATCGCGCGCGCAATATCGCGATCATCGATGGGAAGTGGCGACCGACCGCATTGAGCTTCGACCGGGCCTTTTTCCTGTTCGACGAAGACCATCTTGATGCAGCGCGCGAGGCCTGGAAGTCGCTCAAGGGCAGCGACGAGGTCGAGCGGCACTACTGGGCGCGCGAAGAAGGGCGCTGGACGCAAAAGGCGTGAGGCTTGCGCTGCCGTCCCGACGGGGTTAGGGGGCGCGGCAAATCCAAACCCCCCACAGGAGCATCCATCATGGCGGTCACCCGCACCTTCTCGATCATCAAGCCCGACGCCACCCGTCGCAACCTGACCGGCGCGGTCACCAAGAAGCTTGAGGAAGCCGGCCTTCGCGTCGTCGCCTCCAAGCGCATCCACATGACCCGCGAACAGGCCGAAGGCTTCTACGCGGTCCACAAGGAACGCCCCTTCTTCGGTGAATTGGTCGAGTTCATGATGAGCGAACCGGTCGTCGTGCAGGTGCTCGAAGGCGAAGACGCTGTGAAGCGCAACCGCAACATCATGGGTGCGACCAACCCGGCCGAAGCCGACGAAGGCACGATCCGCAAGGAATATGCACTCTCGATCGGCGAAAACACGGTCCACGGTTCGGACAGCGACGAGAACGCCAAGATCGAAATCGACTTCTTCTTCGATGAAGACGAAATCGTTGGATAAAACTGTCTGGGAGACAGTTTTGCCGACGATTGGCGGCTAATCGGGTCGATATCGACCAACCGAGGGCGTCCGGAAACGGGCGCCCTTTTCATTAGAACTCCGCGGCCACCTTATGCAGCTTAGCCACTCGCGCCGGCGCGCATTCGATCCAGCTGCGCTGGAGCCAGTGCTCGACATGGTCCCAATCGGTATCGGGGCGATCGAGGCGGATGCCGATCCAGTTGGACGGTCCATAATATTGGGGACGGAAATAGAGGTCGGGGTCGGCTTCGATCAGGCCCGCCATTTCCTCCTGCCCGCTACATTTGACCAGGAGGCCGACATGGTCTTCGCCATGGTGGCGGACCCACATGATCGCGAAAAGCTTGCCCGTGCTTTTGCTGCCGACGCGCCAGGCGGGAGCACCGTGGCTTGTCTTGAACATCGTCTCGGGTAGCGCCAACGCGCGCCTGCCAACTTCCTCCGTGATCCAGTCGGGATCGAGCGCGCGCCCGAGATAGTCGCTGAGCACGCGCGGGTAGAGTTGGTGCTCGGCGATCAGCACACGATCGGCCAGCGTTTCGGGCGTATCGCCCTCGACGATTGCAACCTCGACCTGGCCCAGCACTTCGCCGGAATCGAGTTCGGGAATGACGAGATGCACGGTCGCGCCGGTCACCTTGTCGCCGGCGTCGATCGCCGCCTTGTGCGTGCCGACGCCTTTATATTTGGGGAGCAGGGACGGGTGGATGTTGACGATCCGGCCTTCCCATTTGGCGAGAAAATCGTCGGGGATGATGCGCATGAAGCCGGCGAGCGCGACCATTTCGACCTCGTGCGCGCGCAGTGTCTCGTCCAGCTGCGTCCAGAAATCCTTGGCTTTGCCGTCAAGCTTTGCGGTCGTGACGCCCTCGGCATGCGCCAGAGCAAGGCCCGGCGCATCGGGCTTGTTGCCCGTAACTAGCGCTGGCTCGTAGGGGCAGTCTTCCGCCCTCGATGCATAGATCAGCGCGGCCATGTTCGACCCGCGTCCGGAAATCAGGATGGCGAGGCGGGTGCGCCTAGCCGTCATGGCTCGCCGACCAGCCGTCGCCGATGACGGTGCAGCCCTTGGCGCCTTGCTCGATGCGGCCGATGACCGTCGGGGTTTCGCCGGCGGCGGTCAGAGCGTCGGTTACCTGATCGAGGTCGGTGTTGGAAATGACCAACACCATGCCGATGCCGCAGTTGAAGGTGCGGACCATCTCCTCGTTGGCGACATTGCCGCCTTCGCGCAGCTTGGCGAAGAGGGCCGGGAGTTCCATGTCGCTGACGTCGACGATGGCGCGGGCGCCGTCGGGGAGGACGCGGGGGAGATTTTCGAGCAGTCCGCCGCCGGTAATGTGGCTCAGCGCCTTGACCTTGCCCGACTGGACGAGGGGGAGCAGCGGCTTGACGTAGATGCGGGTCGGTTCGAGCAGCGCCTCGCCGAGCGTGCGCCCGTCCTCGAGCGTATCGGCGAGCGTCCAGCCGGCATGGTCAATGATGCGGCGGACGAGCGAGAAGCCGTTGGAATGGACGCCCGAGCTGGCCAGGCCGACGAGCAGGTCGCCGGGCGCGACCGCATCGCCGGTCAGCACCTTGGCGCGATCGACGGCGCCTACGCAAAAGCCCGCGAGGTCGTAATCGTCCTCGGCGTACATGCCCGGCATCTCAGCGGTTTCGCCGCCGATCAGCGCGCAGCCGGCCTGCTTGCAGCCCTCGGCAATGCCTTTGACCACATCGGTCGCGACCGCATTGTCGAGTTTTCCAGTGGCGTAATAGTCGAGAAAGAAGAGCGGCTCGGCGCCCTGTACGATGAGGTCGTTGACGCACATCGCGACGAGGTCGATGCCGACCGTGTCATGCTTGCCCAGGTCGATGGCAAGCTTGAGCTTGGTCCCGACCCCGTCATTGGCAGCGACGAGCAACGGATCGTCATAACCCGCGGCCTTGAGGTCGAAGAAGCCTCCGAAGCCGCCCAGTTCGGCGTTGGCACCGGGGCGCGCAGTCGACTTGGCGAGCGGTCCGATCGCCTTCACCAGCGCATTGCCGGTATCGATCGACACGCCGGCATCGGCATAGGTGAGGCCCTGATCCTTGGTCATGTCTGGCTTGCTAGTCACAACGCGCTTGGATTTCCACCGAAGAAACGCCAAAAGCGGGTTCGAAACCATGACGCGCATGCTCTTTCCCCTGATTGCCGCGATTCACGTCGGCGCGATGCTGTCGCTTTCCGCCTCGGCGCAAATGGCCGACGGCGACCGTGGTATTCTGCCCATCGACAGCGAAGGCCTGCTGGAAATCACCGGTATCGAAGTCGATGTCGAAGCGGAGAGCGCCGAAGCCGCGCGCTATGCGGGCTGGCAGATCGCGCAGCGCGAAGGGTTCGCCAAGCTATGGGCGCGCAACAAGGGCCGTCCGCAATCGCAGGCGCCACGGCTCAACGATGCGACGCTCAACTCGATGGTCTCAGCGATCGTGATCGAGAACGAGCAGATCGGTCCGACCCGCTATCGCGCGACACTTGGCGTGCTGTTCGATCGCGCGCGGGCGGGATCGCTGGTGGGCCAGTCGAGCGTGGGCCGTCGCTCGCCCCCAATGCTGCTTATCCCGCTGACGGTGAGCGGCGGCACGGTGACCTCGGTCGAGACGCGCAATCCGTGGCAGCGGGCGTGGGCACAGTTCCGCACGTCGGAAAGCCAAATCGATTATGTCCGGCCCTCGGGCCTCGGCGTCGACCCGCTGCTGGTCAACGCAGCAGTCACCCGTCGTCCGGACGCGCGCTGGTGGCGCGGCGTTGCCGACTATTACCAGGCCGCCAATATCCTGATCGCCGAAGTCACGCTCCACCGTGCCTATCCCGGCGGACCGGCACGAGCGCGCTTCGTCGCACGCGCCGGGCGCGACCGCGAAGTGCTGGGCCGGTTCGAGATGACCGCGCCCGACAGTGAGGCGTTGCCCGCGATGATGGAACGGGCGGTTGCGCGGATGGACGAAATTTACGAGCGCGCGTTCCGGCGGGGCGACCTGCGCGGCGACCGCGCGCTGATCATCCGCCGCGCGCGCCCGGTGGTCGAGGAAGTCGCCGAGGCTCCGCTCTCCATGTATCGCGTTCGGCTGATTTCGACCGACGGCGCCGCGCTTTCCGACGGGCTCGACGGCTTGCGCTCGGTGCCGGGTATCGAGGCGGTGGTCGAGAACAGCCTTGCCATTGGCGGTGTGTCGACGGTGACGATCACCTATCGCGGCGACGTCGATGCCTTGCGCCGTGCGCTTTACGCACGCGGTTGGAATGCGGCCTATGCCGGCGGAACGCTGACCATGTCGCGGCGCAATGACGGGCCGCCGCCCAGCGCGCCCGTGACCCAGATCGAGCTGCCGCCGCCGACCCCGCAGGGCCAATGAAGCCCGCACCCCAAATCGCCTTGCCCCTCGATTTCCCGCAGGGGGAAGATCGCTCGCGCTTCATCGCCGGAGACGGCAATGCCGAAGCGCTCGACGTGCTCGAACGCTGGCCTATGTGGCCGGTCAAGGCGGTAATCGTGACCGGTCCGCGCCGGTCGGGCCGCAGCCTGCTCGGCCGAATTTTTGCGCAGAAGACTGGCGGGCGCCTGTTCGACGATGCCGAGCGGCACGACGAAGAGGATCTTTTCCACGCCTGGAACGAAGCGCAGGAGACGGGGTTGCCGCTGGTGATGGTAGCCGACGAAGCGCCCCCCAACTGGCAGCAGGAACTGCCCGACCTGCGCACGCGGCTTGCCGTCACCCCGATCGCGCGGATCGAAGAGCCCGACGATGCGCTGTTCGAGCAATTGCTGACGCTGCATTTCGCGGATCGCGGGCAACATCTTCCCCTGGAAGTGGCGCGCTACATCGCGGCGCGGGTCGAGCGCAGCTACTGGAATGCGGAGCGGATCGTCGACACGATCGATCGTGAAGCGCTGGCTTCACATTCGCGGCTCACCATCCCCACGGCGCGTCGCGCGCTGGGACTGGTCGAGGAGCAGGAGTGAGATGGGCGGCGTGACCCTCAAGTCGATCGCAAAGCGGGGTCCGTCGCGCTTCTTCAACCGCGAGCTGTCGTGGCTGGCCTTCAATCGCCGCGTGCTCGACGAATCGCACAATCCCGCGCACCCCGTGCTAGAACGGTTGCGCTTCCTCTCCATCTCCGGCTCCAACCTCGACGAATTCTTCATGGTGCGCGTCGCCGGCCTCAAGGGCCAGCAGCTGCGCCTGGTCGAGGGGCGATCGACCGATGGGATGACTCCAGGCCAGCAGCTCGACGCCATCGCCAAGGAAGCCGACGAACTGGGCACCGAGCAGCAGGCACGCTGGATCGAATTGCGCGAAGCTCTCGCCGAACAGGGGCTGACCGTGGTTTCGGGCGAGGAGCTGACCGACGACGAGCGAGAATGGCTCGGCCACAAGTTCGAGAGCGAGATCATGCCCGTGCTCACGCCGCAGGCGATCGATCCCGCGCACCCTTTCCCGTTCGTGCCCAACGGCGTGCTGGGTCTCGTCTTCGACCTGAAACACGAGAAGAAGGCCGAGCGGGTCGTCGAACTGTTGCTGATCCCGCCGAGCCTGCCGCGTTATCTAGAGTTGCCGCGCGACAACGGAACGGTCCGCGTGATCCGCATCGAGTCGGTCATCCGCGCCTTTTTCGACCGGCTCTTTCCCGGGTTCGAGACGATCAGCGCGGGCGTGTTCCGCGTGCTGCGCGACAGCGATATCGAGATCGAGGAAGAAGCCGAGGACCTGGTGCGCCACTTCCGCTCGGCCATCCTTCGCCGCCGTCGCGGGCGCGTGATCCGGCTCGAACTGTCGACCGACATGCCCGACGAGCTGATCGCGCAGGTCGTCGACGGGCTCGAGGCGCACGAGGCGCTGACCGTCGAGAGTTCGGGGCTGATCGGGATTGCCGACCTGTCGCAGATCGTCGACATCGACCTGCCCGAATTGAAGTTCGAGCCGTACAGCCCGCGCTTTCCCGAACGGATCGTCGAATATGGCGGCGACGCCTTCGCGGCGATCCGCGCCAAGGATTTCGTGGTCCATCATCCCTATGAGAGTTTCGAGGTTGTGGTCGCCTTCCTGCGCCAGGCCGCCAACGATCCCGATGTCGTCGCGATCAAGCAGACGTTGTACCGCGCGGGCAAGCAGTCGGAGATTATCGACGCGCTGGTCACCGCGGCGGAAAACGGCAAGTCGGTGACGGCGGTGGTCGAGTTGAAAGCGCGGTTCGACGAGGAGCAGAATTTGTTCTGGTCCAACCGGCTCGAACGCGCGGGCGTGCAGGTGGTCTACGGCTTCATCGACTGGAAGACCCACGCGAAAGTGTCGATGGTGGTCCGCCGCGAAGGCGGGCGCATGCGCACATACTGCCATTTCGGCACCGGCAATTATCACCCGACGACGGCGCGCATCTATACCGACCTCAGCTTCTTCACGGCCTCGACGCGCGCCGCGCGGGACGCGAACAAGCTGTTCAATTTCGTCACCGGCTATGTCGAGCCCAAGAAGCTCGAGCTGATCTCGCTGTCGCCGGTCAATATGCGACAGAAGCTCAATCGGCTGATCGATGCGGAGATCGCCAATGCCAAGGAGGGCAAGCCCTCGGCGATCTGGGCGAAGATGAACAGCCTGGTGGACAGCAAGATCATCGACCGCCTCTACCTCGCCAGCCAGCAGGGGGTGTCGATCGACCTTGTGGTGCGCGGGATTTGCTGCCTTCGCCCGGGGATCGCGGGCCTGTCGGAGAATATCCGGGTGAAATCGGTCGTCGGCCGATTCCTCGAACATGCGCGCGTATTCGTGTTCGCCAATGGCGAGCGGCTGCCGCATCGCGGAGCGAAGGTGTTCATCTCGTCGGCCGACTGGATGCCGCGCAATCTCGATCGGCGGGTCGAATATATGATCCCGGTCGAGAATCCAACGGTGCACGCGCAGGTGCTCGACCAGGTGATGATCGCCAACCTGATCGACAACGAGCAGAGCTGGATGCTCGACGGGGACGGCTATTATTACCGGCTCGAACCGGGCAAGCGGCGCTTCAACCTGCACCAATATTTCATGAACAACCCTTCGCTGTCGGGGCGCGGTCAGGCGCTGGCGGGCAAGGCGGTGCCCAAGCTCAAGCTGGTGCAGCGCGGCGGCTGATGGGCAGGGCACCAAATTTCGGTCCGGTCGGCATCATCGACATCGGCTCCAACTCGGTGCGTCTCGTCGCTTATGCTGGTTCGGAGCGGGTACCGAGCGCGCTCTACAACGAGAAAGTGATGGCGGGGCTCGGCCGGACGACGGGCGAGGATGGCGAATTGTCCGAGGAAGCGATGGCCGCCGCGCTCGACACGCTCAAACGCTTTCGCCCGATCATCAAGGAAATGGGGCTGATCCGCGTGCGCGCGGTTGCGACGGCGGCAGTGCGCGATGCGCCCAATGGCGACGAATTCCTCAGGCAGGTGCGCAAGCTGGGGCTCAAGCCGCGCATCCTGTCGGGGGTCGAGGAAGCGACGATGGCGGCGCGCGGCGTGTTGTCGGGCATTCCCTGGGCGAAGGGGGTCGTGGCCGATCTGGGCGGTGGCAGCCTCGAACTGGCCGGCGTCGCGCGCGGCGCGGTGGGCGAGGGGGTGAGCATGCCGCTGGGGGTGCTCAAGGTCGGACCGGAACCCGATCGTGAGAAGTTGCTTGCCGACATCGAGGCGGGGATTGCGGGCACGAGGCTGCACTCTGCGGCGAAGGGGAATACGCTGTACCTGGTCGGCGGTTCGTTCCGTGCGCTGGCGCAGCTGGAGATGGAGCTGATCGAACATCCGCTCCCGATCGCGCACGAATATCGCCTGCATGCCGACCAGCTCGGGCCGCTGGGCGACTATGTCGAGGTGTCCAAGAAGCGCGAGATCAAGGAATATGACCGGGTCTCGAACCAGCGGATTCCGCACTTGCCGGCCGCCATCGCGATCCTCGAGACGCTGATTGAAGTGCTCGAGCCGAAGAAGGTGATCGTGTCGGCCTACGGGCTGCGCGAAGGGCTGCTCTACGCCGATCTCGACGAGCGGGTGCGGGGGCAGGACCCGCTGATGGCGGCGGCGTTCGAGATCGGGCACAAATTGGGGCGGTTCGGCGACCATGGCGCGCTGCTCGACCGCTGGATCGCGCCGCTCTTCCCGGGAGACCCGGCCAAGCTGGCGCGATTGCGGCGGGCGGCGTGCTTGCTCGCGGACATCGCCTGGAATGCGCATCCCGATTTCCGGGCGGAGCGTGCGCTGGACCTGGCGACGCACGGCAATTGGGTCGGGATCAACGCGCGGGGGCGGGCGATCCTCGGGCGCGCATTGTTTATCGCCTTCGGGGGCGATCCGTCGACGCCGAGCCCTTACGACGCGCTGATGAAGGACGGCGATGCCGAGCGCGCGCATCATTGGGGGCGCGCGATCCGCCTGGCGCAGCGTTTTTCTGCGGGAACGGCCAAGCCGCTGCGCAAGTCGGAGCTGTCACTCGAAGACGGGAAGATCGTGATGTCGCTCGCGAAGCGGCGCGAGGCGCTCTACTCGCCAGCGGTCGAGAAGCGTCACCACCAGCTGGCCGACGCGATGGGGATGGAGGCGGACCTCAGGCTCGACTGATCAGCCGCACGTGTGGCTGGTGATGACGTTGTTTTCGTCGAGCTGCACGCGCAGGCGGTCGGGGCGATAGTCCATCGTCACTGCGCTGTCCTTGGGCACCCACTGGAATTTGGTGGCGCCCGAAAGCTGCATCATCTCGCCTGCGAGTTCGGTGCTGGCGGTGCGGCCGACGAAGCCGTCGGCGGCCATCAGCGCGTCCTGGTTGCAGACCCCGCCGTCACCGCCGCGCACGCGGGGTTCTTCCTTGCCGACATTGGCGTAGACCGGGCGACCGTCGGTGCCGACATTCGCCATGCAGGCGGTCAGGACGAGGGGCAGGGCAGTCAGCATCACGATACGCATGTCGGGTCTCCTATCAGGCTTCGATCCGGCTCATCTTGAGTTTGCCATCTTCGGTCGCGAAGGCCAAGCGGCCCTCCACGAGGTCGAGCGCATCGCGCCCGAACTCCTCGAACCGCCAGCCCGAGAGGATGTCGAGATCCTCGCGCACCCCGGCGGCCAGCATCTCGAGATCCGAGGCGCGCGCGATTAGGCGGGGCGCGACACCGGCTTCCTTCGAGCGGATCTTGAGCAGCAATTTGAGCAAGTCGCTGACCAGCGCCGCGTCCTTGGTCAGGCCGGGACGACGCGGCTTTTTCTTGGGCATTTCGTCGGGCGAGAGCGGCTCGGCATTCTCGATCGCCTCCATCAGGCGTGCGCCGATATCATTGTCGCGCCAGCCCTTCGACAGGCCGCGGACCTTGACGAGATCCTCCTGCCGCTTGGGCGGGTGCGAGGCGAGTTCGCCCAGCGTATCGTCCTTGACGATGCGACCGCGGGGCAAATTCTTGCCGCGCGCTTCGACCTCGCGCCACGCGGCGATGGCCTTGAGGCGACCGAGCACGGCGGGATTTCGCGAAGGCTGCTTCAGGCGTTTCCACGCGTCTTCGGGCTCGAAGGCGAAGCTCGACGGATCGGCAAGCCGCGCCATTTCTTCGTCGAGCCAGGCACCGCGCCCCGTCGCTTGTAGTTTTTCCAGCAATTGCGGGAAAATCTCGATCAGGTGGGTGACGTCGGCGATCGCATAGTCAAGCTGGCGCTTGTCAAGCGGGCGGCGCGACCAGTCGGTGAAACGCGCGCCCTTGTCGAGCGTGATGCCGAGCACTGCCTGCACGAGGTTGGCGTAGCCGACCTGTTCACCATATCCCAAGGCCATCGCCGCGATCTGCGTGTCGAATAGCGGGGCCGGGACCTTGTCGGTCAGGTTGTGGAAGATTTCGAGATCCTGCCCGCCGGCATGGAAGATCTTGAGGACTTCACGGTTTTCAACCAGCAAGTCGAGCAAGGGTTCGAGATCGATGCCGTCTGCGAGCGGATCGACCGCCGCGGCTTCCTCGTCGCTCGCGATCTGTACAAGGCACAGCTCGGGCCAATAGGTGTTTTCGCGCATGAACTCGGTATCGACGGCAACCCATTCCTTGGTTGCCAGCCGTTCGCATAATGCTTCGAGTTCGTCGGTTTTCGTAATTAACGGATGAATTTTCATGTGAGGGGCGCCCTAGCGCGTTTCATCGCCTTGACAAAGGGGCTTCGCGTCCTGAAAGCGCGCCCGCACGAATTTTTCTTCCGCACAACATATTCAAGCACACGGGTTTTTCCATCATGCACGCCTATCGTAGCCATCATTGCGCAGCGCTGACCAAGGACAATATCGGCGATACCGTTCGCCTGTCGGGCTGGATCCATCGCAAGCGCGACCATGGCGGCGTGCTGTTCGTCGACCTGCGCGACCATTTCGGCATCACCCAGATCGTCGCCGACGAAGACAGCCCGGCACTGCCGATCTTCGAGAAGCTGCGCGTCGAGAGCGTGGTGACGATCGACGGCGAGGTGAAGGCGCGCGCCGAAGGGACCACCAACGCCAACCTGCCAACCGGCGAAATCGAAGTGTTCGCTCGGTCGGTGAACGTGCAGTCGGAAGCTGCCGAGCTCCCCATGCCGGTCGCGGGCGAGCAGGACTATCCGGAAGAAATCCGCCTCCGCTATCGCTACCTCGATCTTCGTCGCAAGACGATGCACGACAATATCATGCTGCGTTCGGCGGTCATCGCCTCGATCCGCAAGCGCATGATCGAGCAGGGCTTCACCGAATTCCAGACGCCGATCCTGACCGCATCGTCGCCCGAAGGTGCGCGCGATTACCTGGTGCCGAGCCGCGTGCACCCGGGCAAATTCTACGCGCTCCCGCAGGCGCCGCAGATGTTCAAGCAGCTGATGATGGTCGCGGGCTTCGACAAATATTTCCAGATCGCACCCTGCTTCCGCGACGAAGACGCGCGTGCCGACCGCAGCCCCGGTGAATTCTACCAGCTCGACTTCGAGATGAGCTTCGTGACGCAGGACGACGTGTTCAACGCGATCGAGCCCGTGCTCGCCGGCCTGTTCGAGGAATTCGCCAACGGCCGCAAGGTGACGCCCGCGGGTGAATTCCCGCGCATCCCCTACAAGGAAGCGATGCTCAAATACGGGTCGGACAAGCCCGACCTGCGCAATCCGATCATCATTTCCGATGTCGGCAGCCATTTCGAGGGCTCGGGCTTCGGCCTGTTCGCCAAGATCGTCGATGGCGGCGGCGTGGTACGCGCGATCCCCGCGCCGGGGACCGCGGAAAAGAGCCGCAAATTCTTCGACGAGATGAACGATTGGGCGCGCGGCGAAGGCTATGCCGGCCTCGGCTATGCCACCCGCAAGGGCGGCGAGTGGGGCGGTCCCATCGCCAAGAACCATGGTCCCGAGAAGATGGACAAGCTGGCCGACGAACTGGGCCTCGGACCCGATGACGGCCTGTTCTTCGCTGCCGGCAAGGAAGGCGAGGCCGCCAAGCTCGCCGGCGCGGCCCGCACCCGCGTCGCCGAAAAGCTCGATCTGATCGAGGAAGGCGAATTTAAGTTTTGCTGGATCGTCGATTTCCCGATGTTCGAACTGGACGAGGATACGGGCAAGATCGACTTCTCGCACAATCCCTTCTCGATGCCGCAGGGCGAGATGGAAGCGCTGGAGACCAAGGACCCGCTCGACATCCTCGCCTGGCAGTATGACATTGTCTGCAACGGCGTCGAACTCTCCTCGGGCGCGATCCGGAACCACCGTCCGGACATCATGTACAAGGCGTTCGAAATTGCCGGCTATTCCAAGGACGAGGTCGACAGCAACTTCCCCGGCATGATCGGGGCGTTCAAGTTCGGCGCGCCGCCGCACGGTGGCTCGGCCCCGGGCGTCGACCGCATCGTCATGCTGCTCGCCGACGAACCGAATATTCGCGAAGTCATCCTCTTCCCGATGAACCAGAAGGCCGAAGACCTGATGATGAACGCGCCGTCGCCGGTGACCGCTCAGCAGCTCAAGGAGCTGAGCCTCAAGGTGGTCGAGCCGCCCAAGGCGAAGGTCAATCCGGCCGAGGTCGTCGAAAAGAACTGACACTATTAACGAAGATTGCTGTAGATCAACATTCTGCGGCAAGTCTGCAACAGCTAATCGCGAACCAAAGCCCTTTCGTGCCAAAGGGCTAGCGCAATTGGCGACAGGCGGTTAATTCCGCCTTGTGCCGATCGAATTAACCGAGGCCGGACGGGGGGCGCCGTTCACGGGCGATTATGAAGCAGAGCTGTTTGCGCTGCAGACCCGGTTGGCGCGCCTGCAACGCGCGCAGCTTGTCTATCGCCGTCGCGCACTCGTGATCTTCGAAGGTTGGGAAGGCTCGGGGCTCCGCGCCACGCTGAAGCGGCTCGTGGGCGCCCTGGACCCATGCTTCGTCGCCACGCACCATATCGAGGCTGATGACGAGTTCGACCGCGACCGCCACTGGCTCGCGCCCTTCTGGACCAAGCTGCCGAGCGGCGGCAACACGTCGCTTTTCCTGCATAGCTGGCACCGCCAACTGGTCGATGCGAGTGTCGCGGGGCAGGTCGACGAGGACCGTTTTGCGCGCCGCTGCGACGAGGTGAACGAGTTCGAGGCGCAGCAGGGCGATCACGACACGATGGTCATCAAGATGTTCTTCGACGTGACCGAGGAAGTGCAGGCCGACCGCCTTGCCGAGCGTCGTTCGGATCCGTGGAAAGCCTTGCTGACGACCGACGATAACCTCTCGGGCGACGAGCGCGCGGCCTATCGCGAACGGTGGAACGCGCTGTTCCGCCAGACCGATACGCGCTGGGCGCCGTGGCTGCTGATCGACGGCAACGACAAGCGCGGATCGCGCATCGCGGCGCTGACCGCCATCGCCGACACGCTGGAGAAAGCCCTGCCGGGGGAGCCCCCGCGCGCAGAGGATAACGTCGTCGACTTCCCCTCCAGCGCGTCGCGCTGACCCCGTGCGCAAGAAGCGCGACCTCCCGACCAAGGACTGCGCGACCTGCGGGCGCCCGTTCGCATGGCGAAAGAAATGGGCGAAGGTCTGGGACGAGGTAAAATATTGCTCCGAGCGCTGTCGCAAGGAGCGGGGGCGGCGTCAGGCCGACGGGTAGGTGATGTCGATCACTTCGTAAAATTTCTCGCCCGAGGGCAGGCGGACGCCGCGCTCGTCTCCGACGCGGGTGCCGATAAAGGCGCGCGCGATCGGTGCGGACCAGCCGACGCGGCCCTGTCCGGCGTCGGTCTCATCGTCGCCGACGATGGTGATAACGCGTTGCGTATCATCCTCATCGACAAGCGTAACGGTGGCGCCGAAGCGCACTTCGTCGCGCCGCTCGCACCTGGCCGGATCGACGACCTTGGCGTCCTTCATGACCTTCGAAAGATAGCCGATGCGGCGGTCGATCTCGCGCAACTTCTTGCGCCCGTAGATATAGTCGCCATTTTCAGAGCGGTCGCCATTGCCGGCTGCCCAGCTGATCACTTCGACCAGCTTGGGGCGTTCGTCGCCTAACAACTCGTCATATTCCTTGCGGATCGCCGCGAAGCCGTCAGGCGTGATGTAGCGCGGCCGCTTGCTGACGCTCATCAGCCGGGGCGGTTGGACTTGCCGAGATGGCGCGAGACGTGGACCGGGCCGTAGCGCGGGACATACGGGTTGAGCCGGTCGTAGACCGCCGCATTTTCCACCACGCGCTGGACGTAACCGCGGGTTTCGCCGAACGGGATCTGCTCGATCCACTCGAGCGTGTCGACGTTGTTCGTGCGCGGGTCGCCGTAGCGGTTCACCCACTTCTGCACATTGCCCATGCCGCCATTATAGCTTGCCGCCGCCAGCGGGACGTTGCCGTCCCAGTAGCGGATCAGCCAGTCGATATAGGCAGTGCCGATGGTGACGTTGTAAGTCGGGTCCTGCGTCAGGCGCGCGGTGCTGTAGGGCAGGCCGACCTTGCGCGCCCATTCGCGGCCGGTCGAGGGGATGATCTGCATCATCCCGTGCGCGTTGGCGTGGCTGACGACCGAGCGGTCGAACGAGCTTTCCTGGCGCGTAATGCCGTGTGCGACCGACCAGATTTCGCCCCCGCGCACGCCCGCCGGGTGCACCGGGAAGGCTTCGCGATAGTAAAAGGGCGTGCCGGCGTTGCGCGCCGAGCGGGCGATCCAGACGCCGATGTCGGGCCGGTCGATGCGGCGGCCCAGTTCGAAGGCGAGCAGGCGCTCGTCACGCGAATCGAGCGATTCCGACATGGCGCGAACGAACTTGGTCGCGGTGTCGCGATCGTTGACCAGGCGCGGCAGCGCGGCGACGATCGGGCGCGTGTAGAAGGCCTGGCGCGCCTCGGGCGAGACCGTGGCGATGGGCGCGCTCGGCGGCACCGGGATCTCGCGGCCCAGTCGCTCTAGCGCGAGCTGGCCATAAAAGAGGTCGGGATAAGCGGCGGCGCGCTCGAAATAGGCATTGGCGCGTTGCGGCTGTCCAGCTTCGGCAAGTGCGCGGCCGGCCCAATAGAGCCCCTTCGATTCGACCTGGAGCGATCGACCGCCCTGCGAATAGGCGTCGAACATCTTGGCGGCCCAGTCCTTGCGGTCGAGCTTGTCCATCGCGGTTCGCCCGGCGAGCCAGGCGAGCGAGGTGAACTTGTCGCGCACGCCATAAGGCTGGAGCTTGAGATCGGTGCCCAGCGGGTAGGCATCGTCCAGCTGTCGCGAGATGTTGAAAGCAGTGGTCCACGCCCCGCGATCTGCCGCCTCGTTAGCCGCGAGCAGGAGCATTTCGTACCACTTGTCGAGATCGGTCGGCAGGATTTCGAAGCGATGTTCCTGCGCCAGCAACGACTGCGCGGCCATGTTCTGACCTGTCGAGCGCAGGTAGCGCGCGCGGTCCATCATGAGGCCGGCATCGCTGGTCACGCGGTTGCTGACGGCGTTGTAGCGCGACGCATCGCGGCGCTGGAGTGCGACACGGGCTTCGAATACGGCACGGCGCGCGGGCGAGGCCAGGGGGATGAGCCCTTCGGCTCGCGAGACTTCCTTCTGGAACAGTAGGGCGTCGATGCGCTTGTCATGGTCGGCCGAGGTCAGCTGGTTTCCGAATAGCTGACGGACGTCGTTATAGGCGTTGCCGTCGAGATCGGGATGCGCCCAGGCGTTGCGCGCGGCGGACAGCGCCTCGCTTTCGCGTCCCTCGGTGCGATAGGCGCGCGCCAACACGGCCCAACCGTTTGCGGTCTGGGGCGCGCGGATCTTGAAGAAATCGGTGACGAGACGCGGCGGGGTCGAGGTCGTGAACGCGCGCTCGGTCCGCAGACGCAAGCTGTCTCCGCCATTCTCGTTATAGATGCCGGGCCAGTCGGGATAAGCGAGCGCGAACTGCGCTGCGCGCACCGGATCGGAAATGGTCCGCATCTGCGTCCACACGCGCCAGTCGGCGATCGCCCGGTCGATGACACGGGCGTCGGGCGGACGGACGTTGACGACCTGCTGGCTAGCGGCTGTACTGCTAGTGGGCGCAGGCGTGACTTGCGAGGAGACTGCCGTCGAAGACAGCAGCAAGATGGTGGCGGTAGTGAGGGCGCGTCTCATGCTGGACATCCTATGCAACTGGTCCTTATCAGGCGCTGAACGATACCACTTGGCGACGGTTCAATCGCTGAAGTGTTCCATGAGAGGGATGAATTCATGTTTTTCGGCTCGATTCCGGCCCTGGTAACCCCGTTCAAGGACGGTGAGGTCGATGAAGCCGCATTCCGCGATTTTGTCGAGTGGCAAATCGACGAGGGCTCGAACGGGCTGGTTCCGTGCGGGACGACCGGCGAAGTGGCGACCCTGTCGAGCGCGGAGCAGCGCCAGGTCATCGCGGCGACGGTCGAGGTCTCTAACGGCCGTGTTCCCGTCATCGCGGGATGCGGCGGGTATAATACGGCTTCGGTGATCGAAGCGACCAAGGCGGCGGGCGATGTCGGTGCCGATGCCGCGCTATGCGTCGTGCCCTATTACAACAAGCCGAGCCAGGCGGGCCTTGTCGCGCATTATGCGGCAGTCGCTGACGCATCGCCGATCCCGATCGTCGTCTATAACGTGCCGGGCCGGACCGTGGTGGACCTGCAGACCCCCGCGCTGGCGGAGATTGCAAGGCACGAGAAGGTCGTCGCGATCAAGGACGCGACCGGCAATGTCGGACGCGTCACCGAACAGCGCACGGCGTGCGGCGAGGAATTCATCCAACTGTCGGGCGACGATCCAACCGCGCTCGGGTTCAACATTTCGGGCGGCGTTGGGTGCATTTCGGTCACGGCAAACGTCGCGCCCAACTTGTGTTCGCAGTTGCAGGCTGCCATGCGCGATGGCGATTGGGACCGGGCGCGTGACCTGCAAGGGCGGCTCTACGCGCTGCATCTTGCGATGTTCGCCGACGCGTCACCGGGGCCTGCGAAATATGCGCTCTCGAAGGTGCGTCCCGGCTTTTCGACCGAAGTGCGCCTACCGCTGACCGAGCCGTCGGATGCGGCGAAGAAGGCGGTCGATGCCGCGATGGCGACTGCGGGGCTAGCTGGATGAGCAAGGCCTTCAACAAGGTCAAGATCGTCGCCGACAATCGGCGGGCTTTCTACGAGTATGCGGTCGAGGAGCGTTTCGAGGCCGGGATCGAGCTGCGTGGCACCGAGGTAAAATCACTCCGCAATGGCGAGGCGAATATCGCCGAAAGCTATGTCGCGGTCGAGGATGGCGAGGTCTGGCTGATCAACGCGCATGTCCCCGAATATTCGCACGGCAATCGGCTCAATCACGACCCGCGCCGCCGTCGCCGGCTGCTGCTACACGCACGCGAGATCAACAAGCTGTTCGGCGCGGTCGGGCGGCAGGGCCTGACGATCGTGCCGCTATCGATGTATTTCAACGGCGACGGACGCGCCAAGCTCGAGATTGCGCTGGCCAAGGGCAAAAAGGCGCACGACAAGCGGGCAGCGATCAAGGAACGCGACTGGAAGCGGGAGCAGGGACGGTTGTTGCGTAACCATGGATAAGAAGTTCCTGAAATGGGTTCATCGCAACTCTCCCACGCGCCATGAGCTGGCCGAAAGCCGCTGGCTGCGTCCGGTGCGCAAATATATCCTGGCCTCGGAATATTGGCGCTTCACGCGGCGCAGCGTCCCGCGCGCCATCTGGGCGGGTACGTTCATCGGCATCTTCCTGATGATCCCGGGGCTGCAGATGATCGGCGCGACGATGATGTCTATCCCGCTACGCGCCAACATCCCGGTGGCGGCCGCGATCACCTGGATCTCCAACCCCTTCACCACGCCGTTCTTCCTCGTCGCCGCGCTCGAGGTTGGCGGGATGCTCGGTTTTCCGACCGACTTTGCCGCCTTCATGGACCTGTTCGGTGAAGAGGCGAGCGTGCAGCGCTGGATCGACTGGCTCTATTCGGCGGCCGCGCCGTCGATGATCGTCGGCCTCTTCATCATCGCCTTCATCTCGGCTTGGGTGGCCTATTTCCTGTCGTTGGTCGGATGGCGCTTGTGGGTGGCGCGCAAATGGCGTCAACGTCCGGCAAGCGACAATATCGTTTAGAATTTCAAGGAGCTTTCGATGACCCGTTTCCTTCCCGTCCTACTTGCCGGCACTGCGCTAAGTGCCTGCGCCACCACCTATGACAGCGCGACCGCAACGACGGCCGAGATTGAAACGGAAAATGAGGTGGTCGAGCAGTTGTCCGACGATCCGGCAGGGCAGGCGGAGCTGGGCAATTACGGGTTCGATATCGCCGGTATGGACAGCAGCGTCGATGCCGGCGACGACTTCTATGCCTACGCCAACGGCGTCTGGGCGGCGAATACCGAGATCCCCGACGACAAGACCAATTACGGCATGTTCACCGCGCTCTCCGACCTGTCGGAAGAACGCACGCAAGGGATCATCGACGAGATGATCGCCGATCCGTCGAGCCGCGTGGGCATCGCCTACCGCGCCTATGTCGACACCGACACGATCGACGCCAAGGGCCTCGCCCCGATCCAGCCGATCCTCGACAAGATCGACGCGATCGAAAGCTTCGACGACTATGCGCGCGTCATGGCCGAGCTCGACATTATCGGTATCGGCGGCAAGCCGTTCGGCGTATTCGTCGGGCAGGATCGCGGCAATTCCGAGCGCTACCTGACCAGCGTCTACCAGAGCGGCACGAGCCTTCCCGATCGCGACTATTATCTCGACCTCGAGAATGAGCGTTTCGCCAAGGTTCGCGAAGCGCTGGTCGACACGGGCGCGAAGCTGCTGACGATGATTGGCGAAGACAATGCGCGCGCACGCGCCGAGGCCATGCTCGCTTTCGAAACCGAGCTCGCCAAGATCCACTGGGACCGCAACAAGCTGTCCGACAGCGAGGCGACCTACAACCTTTCGAGCTTCGCCGAGCTGAAGGCGCTGGCGCCCGAATTCGACTGGGACACCTATGTCGCGGTCAACATGCCGGGCAAGTCGGTCGACGAGCTCAACATCGGCACGCCGGATTCGATCGCTGCAGGCGTCAAGCTGGCCGCCGAGGCCGATCTCCAGGTGCTCAAGGACAAGGCGCGCCTGTCGGCGATCACCGGCTACTCGTCGGTGCTGCCGACCGAAGTCGACGACACCGTCTTTGCCTTTCAGAGCGTGCTGACCGGTCAGCCGTCGCAGCGCGAGCGCTGGAAGCGCGGCGTCAGCTTCGTCTCGGGTAACCTGCGCGACGATCTGGGCAAGGTTTATGCCGAGCGCTACTTCCCCGCCGAGACCAAGGCCGAGATGCAGAAGCTGGTCGACAATGTCGTCGTCGCGATGCGCGACCGCATCCTCACCGCCGACTGGATGGCCGAGCCGACCAAGGCGCAGGCGATCGACAAGCTCAACCGCTTCACGGTCAAGATCGGCTATCCCGACAAGTGGATGGACTATGACGGGCTGACGATGGTCGAGGGCGACGCGTTCGGCAATGCGGTGCGCGCCAACGAGTGGGGACATTGGGACAGCGTCAACCGCCTCGGCGGTCCAATCCAGCGCTGGCGCTGGGGCATGGCGCCGATGACGGTCAACGCCTACGCGAACTTCGGCATGATGGAGATCGTCTTCCCCGCCTCGATCCTGCAGGCGCCTTTCTTCGACCCCAACGCAGACGCGGCCTACAATTATGGTGGCATCGGCGCGGTGATCGGCCACGAAATCAGCCACCACTTCGACGACCAGGGCGCCAAGTATGACAGCAATGGCAACCTCAACAATTGGTGGACCGAAGAGGATTACGCCAATTTCGAAGCACGCGGCAAAGCGCTGATCGAGCAGTACAACACCTACGAGATCTTCCCCGGCGAATATGTCGACGGTGAATTCACTTTGGGTGAGAATATCGGCGACCTCGCGGGACTCTCGATCGCTTACGATGCCTACAGGGCGTCGCTGGGCGGCGAGGAAGCGCCGGTGCTCGACGGGCTGACCGGCGACCAGCGCTTCTTCCTCGGTTGGGCGCAGGTCTGGCGCCGCAACTATCGCGACGAAGAACTCAAGAACCGGCTCAAGACCGACAGCCATTCGCCCTCGATCCAGCGGACCTGGGTCGTGCGCAACATGGATGCGTGGTACGATGCCTTCAGCGTGGACGCGGACGATGCGATGTATCTCCCGCCCGAAGAGCGCGTCACCGTCTGGTAGGGAGCCTCAATGCTCGAACGGCATACACCGCTTCTCGAAGCTCTGCCCGAAGACGAAGGGTCGCGCTGGCTGGTGCCGGGGCTGACCGCGGCGGCGGTGCTTTCGGGAGCGGTGTTGCTGTTGGCGGCGGGCAAGCCGCTGATTGCGCTCGGCTTCGTCGCCTTCCTGTTGCTCGTGATGGGCATCGCGTGGTGGATCGACCGGCGCGACGATGACGGCTTCGCGCCGTCGAGTGCCGAAGTGCTCCCGCTGACCCTCGGCGCGCCGCCCGACCTGGTGGTTGTGGCGGCGACGATGGCGTTGACCGACGATGCCGCGGCGCTGACCGATGGCGAAGGGCGCGCGGTCTCGCTCAACCCGGCGTGGCGTAAGCGTTTCGGCAGCGATGCCAATGCGTTCGACATCGTCGAGGACGAAAAGGCGCGCGAGAAATTCGTCCGCGCCCGCGACAAGGCGCTGCGCGAAGGCGAGGCGGTGGCGCAGCGGGTCGGCGGCGACGGACCGCCGCTCGACCTCGTCATCCGCCGCGTAGGTGACGGTGCGCCGATGCTGCTGCTGCACGTGCGCGGCGCGACCAAGCCCGACCTTCTGCAAGTGGCTGCCAAGCGCATTGCCGGCGCGACGGGCTCGCGGCTCGCCAATGCCGGTGTGCTGGCAGCCCTGGTCGACGATCGCGGATACTTGCTGGCGGCCAACAAGCCATTTTCGGTGCGTGCGGTGGGCGAGCGCCCGCGCAAGCGCCCCCGCTTTTCCGACCTCGTCAGCACAACCGAAGACGGGCTGATCCGCCTCAATGCCGAGGGCGAGAACGGGTCGCAATTGCGCGCTGTCCATGTGCCGATCGATCCCAGCCAGGATGGCGGGGCGGGCACGCTCCTGATGTTCGAGGGCGGCGAGCAGGCAGGGCTTGCGACCAGCGACAACGTGCAGGTCCTGCTCGAAATGTTGCCGCTCGGTCTCGCCTTGGTCGATCGCGACGGACGCTTCCTGACCATGAACGGCGCGTTTCGGACGGCCGCGGGGATAGGCGAGGAAGGCGCGCCGAGCTATCCCGGCGATCTCGTCGTCAAAGAAGACAAGGGCGCCGTGGCCGATGCGGTGCGGCGCCATGTGCGCGGTCCCTCGATGAGCGCCGACCTCGCGGTGCGCCTGTCGAGCCAGCCCAAAGAGCCGGTCGCGCTGACCGTGGCGGGGCTGCGCGGGATCGGCGATGCGGCGGTGCTGCTGCTGCTCAAGGACAATAGCGAGGAAGCCAAGCTCAAGCGCCAGATCGCGCAGGCGACCAAGATGCAGGCGGTCGGCCAGCTCGCGGGCGGCGTCGCGCACGATTTCAACAATATCCTGACCGCGATCCTGGGTCATTGCGACCTGATGCTGATGCGGCACACGCCCGGCGACAGCGATTATGACGATATCCAGCAGATCAAGTCGAACGCCAATCGCGCTGCCGGCCTGACCCGACAGCTGCTGGCCTTCTCGCGCCAGCAGACGTTGCGGCCCCAAACGCTGCAGCTGCCCGACGTGGTCAGCGAAGTGTCGCATCTCCTGAAGCGCCTGCTGGGCGAGACGGTCGAGCTCAAGGTCAAGCATGGGCGCGAACTGGGGGCGGTTCGGGCCGACCCGGGGCAGCTCGAACAGGTCATCGTCAACCTCTCGGTCAACGCGCGCGACGCAATGGCGGAGAAAGGCGGCGGGACGCTGACCATCCAGACCTATGCCGTGCGCGCCGACCAGGTCGCCGATATCGGCAGCGAGATCCTGCCGGTGGCGGACTATAGCTGCCTGTCGATCGCCGACACCGGATCGGGCATCCCGCCCTCGGTGCTGGGTAAGATTTTCGAGCCTTTCTTCACCACCAAGGAGGTCGGCAAGGGCACCGGGCTCGGCCTGTCGACCGTTTACGGCATCGTCAAGCAGTCGGGTGGCTTCATCTTTGCCGACAGCAAGGTCGGCGAGGGGACGGAGTTCGTCATCTACCTCCCCGTGCACGAAGTGGGCGAGCAGGAAGCCAAGCAGCGCGCGATCAAGGCGCCTGACGAGGATAGCGAATTGTGGGGCTCGGGCACTATCCTGCTGGTCGAGGACGAGCCGATGGTGCGCACCGTGGCGCAGCGCGCGCTCACGCGTCACGGCTACGAAGTGCTTACCGCGACCAATGGCGAAGAGGCGCTCGAGATCATCGACAAGGGCGAGGAGATCGTGCTGCTTGTTTCCGACGTCGTTATGCCGCTGATGGATGGCCCGACCATGGGTCGCAAGGCGCGCGAAACGCGGCCGGGCATGCCGATCCTCTTCATGTCGGGATACGCCGAAGAGCAGCTCAGGAAATCGATCGACATCGACCAGGTCGACTTCCTGCCCAAGCCTTTCTCGGTCCAGGAACTGGCCGAGAAGGTGAGGAGCGTCTTAGCAAAGGATGGTGACGAATAGGGTTGGCGAGACCGGACCGCATGCGTAAGGAGTTCGCATGGCCGGTGAGCGTATCCTGATCGTCGAAGACGAACCGCTAATCGCGATGATGCTCGAGGATTTTCTCGAATCGCTGGGCTACGTCGTGCACGCGACGTGCGAGACGCTCGCCGAGGCGCTGGCCGCGGTCGAAGGCGGCGGGTTCGATCTCGCCGTGCTCGACGTTAATTTGCAGGGCGAAAGCGTGTGGCCCGCGGCCGAGAAACTGCGCGAGCGTGGCGTGCCGTTCCTGCTTGCGAGCGGAGGGCATGTCGATGCGCCTCCGTCCGATTTCGCCAATGCGCCGATGCTCGCCAAACCCTATACGATCGGGCGGGTGAAACCGCTGGTCGAAGAAGTGCTGGCGACCGCCTAGAAACTTTTTTCGTTCCCTACTTGTTCTACGAGAACAGATGCGGTACATACGCATCAGCTCGGGAGGCTTTCGACGAAGCCTTTGATTGACGAAAGGGGACAGAAGATGGCAGCGCAGTTGAAAGTCGTGAAGTCGGACGGAGACAAAGTGAATAGTGATCGCCAGAAGGCATTGGACGCCGCGCTAGCCCAGATCGACCGGGCGTTCGGCAAGGGCTCGGCCATGAAGCTGGGCAGCCGCGAGAAGATCGAGGTCGAAGCCATTTCCACCGGGAGCCTCGGGCTCGACATGGCGCTGGGCGTCGGCGGCCTGCCGCGCGGCCGCGTGATCGAGATTTACGGCCCCGAAAGCTCGGGCAAGACCACGCTCGCGCTCCACGCTATCGCCGAGGCGCAGAAGGAAGGCGGCACCGCTGCCTTCGTCGACGCCGAGCATGCGCTCGATCCCGTCTACGCCAAGAAGCTGGGCGTCGACATTGACGAACTGATCGTGTCGCAGCCCGACACGGGCGAGCAGGCGCTCGAAATTACCGATACGCTGGTCCGTTCCAACGCGGTCGATGTGCTGGTGGTCGACTCGGTCGCGGCGCTGGTGCCGCGCGCGGAAATCGAGGGCGAGATGGGCGACAGCCATGTCGGTCTCCAGGCCCGCCTGATGAGCCAGGCGCTGCGCAAGCTGACCGGCTCGATCAACCGGTCCAAGACCACGGTCATCTTCATCAACCAGGTGCGCATGAAGATTGGCGTGATGTACGGCAATCCCGAAACCACGACCGGCGGTAACGCGCTCAAATTCTACGCCTCGGTCCGCCTCGACATCCGCCGCACGGGCGCGATCAAGGATCGCGACGAGATCGTCGGCAACGCAACCCGCGTGAAGGTCGTGAAGAACAAGGTCGCCCCGCCGTTCCGCCAAGTCGAATTCGACATCATGTATGGCGAAGGCGTCTCGAAGATGGGCGAAATCCTCGATCTCGGCGTCAAGGCCGGCCTCGTGGAGAAGTCGGGCAGCTGGTTCAGCTACGACTCGACCCGAATCGGCCAGGGACGCGAGAACGCCAAGACGTTCCTCAAGGAAAATCCCGAGATCGCGCAGCAGATCGAAGATGCGATCCGCGGTAAGACCGAGGAAGTCGAAGAAGCGATGATGACCGGGCCCGAGCCCGAAGACGCCTGACGGCGTAGCGCCAAGTCCACTTGACGCATTTAACATCAAAGGGCGGTCCGGACGCGGGCCGCCCTTTTTGCATTCAGGCGCTCGCTTCGTCCTGCTCTTCGGGCGGCGTGTGGAACAGCCTCCCGCGTTCGGTCACCAGGACGATGGCCAGCGCCACCATACCGCACGCCGCGCTGGCGGCGATGAAGGGCAGCACGCTTCCGTCATAGGCCTGCCCGATCAGTGCGCCGATGCTCGCGCCGCCGATGGTGCCGATGGTCCCCTGCACCGAGCTGGCGGTACCCGCGATCGGGGCCATGTTGGTCATCGCCAGCGTCCCGAAATTGGCGGCGCTGAAGGCAAACGCCGTCAGCGTCACCGCCATGAAGGCGATGAACGAGGTCAGCGTCGACCCGAACGCGACGTGCCATCCCAGATGCGCGACCGACGAAACGGCAAAGACGAGGATGCCTGTATGCCCGACCCGGCGCAGCCCGAAGCGAGTAACGATGCGGCTGTTTCCCCAGCTGGCAACGCCCATCGGCGCCGCGATCGCGGCAAAAACCCAACCGAGCGCTTCGGGCCGTTCGAACACCTGACCGAGAATTTGCTGGATCGAGGCGAGGTAGCCGATCAACACCGAGAAGACGAAGGTGAGGGCAAGCGTGTAGCCCATCGACAGACGGTCTTTCATCGCCCGCTTGCTCGCGCGCCAGATCGCCCCGGCATCGAGCGCGCGGCGCCATTCGGGGTGGAGCGTTTCAGGTAACCGGACCTGTCCCCACAAAAGGACGAACAGCCCCCACAGGCCGAGGAAAGCGAAGATCCAGCGCCAGCTGCCGACCTGCAGGATCGCGATGCCGACCGTGGGCGCGATGACCGGCACGACCATGAACACCATGAAGGTGAGGCTCATGACCCGTGCCATCTCTTCCTTCTCGAACAGGTCGCGGACGATGGCGATGACCAGCACGCGGCTGACCGCGCCCGCCGCGCCCATCATGAAGCGACTGGCGACCAGCACGTCGAAGTCGCGCGCCAGTGCGCAGGCCATGGCGAACAGGAAGTAGAGCGCGACCCCCCATGCCATTACCGGCTTGCGCCCGAAGCGGTCGGCAAGCGGGCCCCAGAGCATCTGGCTGAAGCCGAAGCCGAACGTGTAGGCGACGATCACCCATTGCCGCTGATTGTCGACCAGCGCGCCCAGATCGTCGCCGATCGCGGGCAGCGCGGGCAGCATCGCGTCGAGCGCGAAGGCATTGATCGCCATAAACGCGGCAAGCAGCGCGACGATCTCGCGGGTGCTGGTTTCACGACGTACGGGAGGGGTGGGTGCGTCCATCGAAGCCTGCTGGCGCAAAGCCAAGTCACATGCAACAAGCGTCTCGACCAACGAAGGGGAACACGATGCACGTCAACAGGCGCGAATGGCTGGCCGGGGCAGGGGCCGGCATGATGGTCGCGACGAACGGGATCGCGTTTGTCGCGCCGACCGCGTCGGCGGGCGATAGCGCATTGCCGCCTCCCATCACCCGGCAAGAGCGCCTGGCGCGGATCGCCAAGGCGCAGGCGTTGATGGCCGAGCACGACATCGGCGCGGTGCTGATCGAATCCGGGCCTAGTCTCGACTATTTTACCGGCGTGCGCTGGGGGCGGTCGGAGCGTCTTACCGGCACGGTCATTCCGGTCGAAGGCGATCCGATTATCGTCACGCCATTCTTCGAGAAGCCGTCGGTCGAGGAAAGCCTCGCCGTTCCCGCCGAGGTGCGGACGTGGCACGAAGATGTCGAGCCGCTCGGCGTCGTCGCCGATTTCCTGCACGAGAAGCGCCTCGCCGACCGCCCGATCGGCATGGAAGAGACCAACCGCTATTTCATCCACGACCGGCTCAAGGCCGAACTGCCCGGTGCCCGGGTCGTCAGCGCCAATCCGGTTGTGCGCGGGTGTCGCATGGTCAAGACTGCGTCCGAGCTAGCGCTGATGCAGGCGGCCAACGACATCACGCTGGCGTCGATCGGCGCGGTCATGGGCAAGGTGCGGCCGGGCATGTCCGAACGCGACGTCAGTGACATGCTCCGTGAGGAGCAAATCAAGCGCGGTGGGAGCGGCCCCTGGGCGCTGGTCCTGTTCGGTGCAGCCGCGGCGCTGCCCCACGGCACCGGCAAGCCGCAGAAGCTCGAGGCCGGGCAGGTCGTGCTGGTCGATACGGGCTGCTCCGTCCACGGGTACCAATCCGACATCAGCCGGACTTGGGTGATGGGCACGCCAACTGCCAAACAACGCGAAGTCTGGAACCATATGGCCGAAGGGCAGCAGGTCGCGCGCCGCGCCTGCATCGTGGGCGCAACCTGTGGCAGCGTCGATGATGCGGTTCGGACTTATTACGAGAGCCTCGGATACGGGCCCGATTACGCGCTTCCCGGCCTCTCCCATCGCACCGGCCACGGGATCGGTATGCAGGGCCACGAACCCGTCAACCTCGTCCGCGGCGAGACCGAACCGCTGGCCCCCGGCATGTGCTTTTCCAACGAACCCGGCCTCTACTTGCCAGGCGAGTTCGGGATCCGTCTGGAAGACTGTTTTCACATGACCGAAGGCGGGCCACGCTGGTTCACGATCCCGCCGACCAGCATCGACGAACCCCTCGGCCGATCGGGAGCAAGCGCATGATTATCATCCACCATCTCAACAACAGCCGTTCGCAGCGCCTGCTCTGGATGCTCGAGGAATTGCAGCTCGACTATGAGATCAAGCGCTACGAGCGCGAAAAGGACATGAGCGCGCCCGCATCGCTGCGCGCCGTCCACCCGCTCGGCAAGTCCCCCGTGCTCGAGGAAGACGCGGTGACCTATGTCGAGAGCGGCGCGATCATGACGCACCTGGCAGACAAGCATGGTCGTTTCGGCCCGCCGGAAGACCCCGAGGGTGCGCGACGCTGGCACCAGTACATGCACTATGCCGAGGGTTCGCTCATGCCGCCCTTGTTCGGCAAACTGATCGTCATGAAGCTCGGCTTTCTGGGCATGCCCGCGCGAAAGCCTGTCCAGTCCCGGCTCGACGATCATTTCCGCTACCTCGACGACGAGCTTTCAGGGCGCGCCTGGTTCTGCGGAGATGAGCTGACCGCAGCCGACATTATGATGAGCTTCCCGCTGGAAGCCGCACAGGCACGCGCCGGGCTCGACGAGCGCTATCCCAACATTCTCGCCTGGCTGAAGCGCTGCCACGACCGCCCCGCCTACGCCCGCGCGCTCGAACGCGGTGGCGAATATGCCTATGCGTAGTTGACGCGGGCGGCTTGGCCCGCAACAGCTAGGCGCGCAACCAAGGGGAGGGACTGAATGGACGTCGCGACGAAGAAAGAGGGCATCCCGCTGTGGGGCCAGATGGCGATCGGCTTTGCCATCGGGCTTGCCTTCGGTCTCTACGCGAACCTGGCCGCCGAGGGCGCCGCGTGGGTCGAATTCCTGCGCACCTATATTACCGGCCCGATCGGCACGATCTTCCTCCGCCTGCTCTTCATGCTCGTTATCCCGCTGCTCTTCTCGGCGCTGGTCGTCGGGGTCGCGGAGATGGGCGATGCCCGCTCTCTCAAGCGCGTGGGCCTGAAGACGCTCGCCTTCACGGTCATCGTCTCGGGTATTGCGGTGGTGCTGGCGCTCACCGTCACCAACCTCTTCAAGCCGGGCGCCGGCGTCGACCGCGCGCTCGCCGACCAGCTGCTGGCCGATGCGGCAGAAGGTGCCGGCGCGATCATCCAGCGCAATGCCGAACAGCCCTCGGGCATCGATGCGCTGATCAACATCATCCCTTCCAACGTCATCACCGCGATGAGCGCCAACGACATCCTCGCGGTCATGTTCTTCGCGCTGATGTTCGGCATCGGACTGCTGTTTACCGACACCAAGGCCGCCGATCACCTGCAGAAGGGGATCGAGGGTATTTTCCACGTTGCGATGAAGCTGATCATGTGGGTCATCCGCCTCGCACCGATCGCCATTGCCTGCTTCATGTTCAACCTTGCCAGCGTGTTCGGATGGGACGTCCTCATCCGCCTCGGCGCCTATGCCGGGGTCGTGCTGCTGGCGCTCGGCGTACACATGTTCATCGTCTATCCGATCGTCCTGCGCGTCGCAGGCGGGGTCAGCCCGATCTGGTTCTTCAAGAACGTCAAGGAGGCCATGCTGATGGCCTTTTCGACCGCCAGCTCGAACGCCACGCTGCCCTACGCGCTCAAGGTCGCCGACGAGAACTTGAAGCTCCCGCGTGCGCCCGCGCGCTTCGTGCTGACCATCGGCGCGACCGCCAACCAAAACGGCACCGCGATTTTCGAGGGCGTGACCGTCCTCTTCCTCGCGCAATTCTTCGGGGTCGAGCTGTCGATCGGCCAGCAGGTCGTGGTGCTTCTCATGTGCATTCTCGGCGGTATCGGCACGGCGGGCGTCCCCGCGGGCTCGCTCCCGGTCGTGGCACTTATCTTGGCGATGGTCGGCGTGCCGCCCGAAGGCATCGGCATCGTGCTGGGCGTCGATCGCTTCCTCGACATGTGCCGCACCACGCTCAACGTGACGGGCGATCTTGCCTGCGCGACCGTGGTTAGCCGCGGCGAGGGCGATGACGAGGTTGCCCAGGGCGAGATCCCCGAACCGCAACCAGCCTAGTGCACAGCCTCGACGACCTACCGGATCGCTACACGACCGTCCTGTGCGACGTGTGGGGCGTCATCCACGATGGTGGCGAGATGTATCCGGGCGTTCGCTCGCGCTTCCGGCGCTGGAAGGACGAAGGGCGGCGCGTCGTCATCCTGACCAACGCCCCGCGCCCCGCCGACCGGGTCGAGCGGGAGCTGCAGCGGCTCGGTCTCGATCCCTCGCTATGGCATGCGCTGACGAGCAGCGGGCAGGCGGGCATCGAGGCGCTGACCCATCCCCCGCGCGCGGTCGGCTTTTGCGGGACAAAGTGGGACTTCGAGGACATGGAAGCGCATGGCGTTCGCTTCGCTGCCGCGCAGGAGCCGCATGACGAAATCTGCATGACCGGGCTCGACGAGTATCGCTCCACGGTTGCCGAATATGAAGCCGACCTCGCGGCGTGGCACGAGCGCGGCATGCTCATCCACTGTCTCAATCCCGACCGGATCGTCGAGCATCGCGGCGACATGGTGGTATGCGCGGGCGCGCTTGCCGACCGTTACGAGGAAATGGGCGGCGAGGTGCGCTGGTACGGAAAGCCCGAAACGCCGATGTTCGAGCATGCGCTCAAGCTCGCCGGCGATCCGCCGCGCGAAAGTGTTATCATGGTGGGCGATGGCCCCGCGACCGACATGGTCGGCGCCAAGCGCATCGGCGTCGATGGTGTGCTGGTCCGCGCGGGCGTTTCCGGACGCGGCGAGATCGAATGGGACGCCGAGCTTGGCGACTGGCGCCCCATCATGATCGTCCCGGGTCTCTAGGCCGTCTCTTCCTCATGTTCGCGCGCGACGATCTTGTCGGCGAGGCTGCCGTTGAGTTCGGCGAGATGGTCGTACTTTGCCTCATAGGTCGCCAGCCCCTGGCTCAGCGCGCGTAACTCGGCCTCCAGCCCGTCCAGCTCGGCAGTGGGCAACATCATGTCGATGCGGTCCCATCCATCCCAGCCATCGCGCGGGACCATGCCGAGCATCTGGCCGCGTCGGCTCGCCAGCGCGCTCGAGACCTTGCTCGAAGCGCTGTTGGGGCAGACGACGGTCAGCTGGTGCATCGGTTCGAGTAGATGCGGACTGGCCTTTTGCAGCGCTTCCTGCATCGCGATCCGGCCTGCCGTCTTGAAGGCGAGTTCGGAGCTGTCGACGCTGTGATAGCTGCCGTCGAGCAACGTCACCGCGACGTCGACCACCGGGAACCCTAATGGTCCCTTGAGCATCGCTTCCTTCACCCCCGCTTCGACCGCGGGGATATATTGCTTGGGAACGTTTCCGCCTTTGACCTTCTCGTCGAACTGGAAGCCCGAGCCGCGCGGGAGGGGGGCGATACGGATGACCACGTCGCCATATTGCCCGTGACCGCCCGACTGCTTCTTGTGCCGACCGCGCACCTCGGCGGGTTTGCGAATACTCTCGCGATAGGCGATCTGCGGACGCTTGGAATTGACCTTCACGCCGAACCGGTTTTCCAGCCGCTGGAGGGCGGTGCGGACATGATCGTCCGACACGCCGGTGAGGCGAATTTCATGCCCGTCCTGTTCCACGCCGAGTCCGGCATCCTCCTCGACCACACGCGCCAGCGCGCTGGTCAGGCGGACATCGTCCTTGCGATCGACCGGTTCGATCGCGAGCGCGGCATTCTTGGCGGGGAACTCGATATCGATGGAGGGCGGGAGCTTGCCCTCGCTGCCGATCCATTCGCCTGCCCGCCAGCCTTCGGTCTTGGCGACGGCGATGATTTGTCCGGGTGCCGCCGACCCGACCTTGTCGGTCTTTTCGCCCTGCACCGTCAGGATCGCGCCGACCTTGATCGGCTTGCCGCGCGCGTTCGCGAGTTCGTCGCCTTCGCTGAAGCTGCCATCGCCCAAGGCCCGCGCATACATGACGCGGCCGACGGCGCTCCCGTTGGTGACCTTGAAGCCATAGAGGGCAGGGGCCTCGACCCCGAGCCGAACTTCGGTGGCTTCGCGCGTCGGCCCGTCATGCCGGAGCGCCTTGAGCAGGCGGCGCACGCCCCACTCGCCTGTCGCCGATCCGAACAGCACCGACACGCCCAGATTGTCCTCGGTCTCGTGGTGCAGGTCGGCGAAGATTCGACTCTCTTCGGGCGTTTCGTCCATCAGCAGCTGTTCGAGCAGCGTATCGTCATGGTCGGCCAGTTGTTCGAGCATGTGCGTACGCGCATCCTGCTCGTCCGCCTTGAGATCATCGGGGATGTCGACCTGGCTGGAGGCCTTGCCGAGCTGATATTCGAAGGCGCGTTCCAGCGCGAGGTCGACGAAGCCAGTCACCTGGTCGCCATCCATGATCGGCAATTGCCGCGCGATCAGCGGCGATACGCTCAGCGGCTGCAAAGCTTCGAGAATCTCCTGGATCGGACCGTGCGCATTGTCGATCCGGTTGACGAAGATGATATGCGGGACGCCCTGCTCGTCGAGCATGCGTAGCGCAGGAGCCGCGAGCGGTGCGCGCGCAGGGTCCGGATCGACGACCGCGATCGCGAGGTCGGCGACGGTCACCGCGCGGGTGGCGTCGGCGGAAAAACCCGTCGTCCCGGGTGCATCGACGATGCTAAAGTCGTCACCCAAATAGTTGAAGTGCATGAGGTTCAGTTCGGTCGATCCGCCGCGTGCCCGCGCCTCGGGGCTGCTGTCGCCCACGGTGTTGCCATCGTCGATCTTACCGAGGCGATTGGTTTCGCCGGCTGCGTGCAGCAGCGCCTCGGCCAGGCTGGTCTTACCCGAACCGGCTGGCCCGACGAGCGCGATCAAGCGATGGCCAGCTTGAGCGCCGGCGGTGGGTTTCCTGTCTGACATGGTGTGAGATCTCCCTGCTCCGTGTGGGCACGAAGCGCGGGAGTCGCGGGTCGAAGAAGCGCGGCTCGGCGCTTCGGCAAAGACGGCAGGGTCTGCCTCCCCGGCCCTTTTGGCAAGGGGTGCGAGGCAAATTTTTTGGGTTTAGTCGTCGCTTGGCGGCAGCAGCCGCTGCTCCTCGGCCATCTTGACCAGCGCGGCCTGCAATTTCTCGAAGGCACGGACCTCGATCTGGCGAATGCGCTCGCGGCTCACGCCATAGACCTGGCTAAGGTCTTCCAGCGTCTTGGGGTCTTCCGAAAGGCGACGCTCGGTCAGGATATGCTTCTCGCGATCGTTTAACGCATCCATCGCCGCCATCAGCAGCTCGTGACGAACCTGCGCTTCCTCATTGTCGGCGATGATCTCGTCCTGCAGCGGTTCGTCCGCCTCGAGCAGGTCCATCCACTGGCTTTCGCCCTCACCGTCGGCTGCGCGCAGCGGCGAATTTAGCGAGCTGTCGCCACCGCGCGCCATGCGGCGGTTCATCGAGATGACGTCGGCTTCGGAAACGCCCAGCTCGGTCGCGATCTTGGTGACGTCCTCGGGCTTGAGGTCGCCCTCTTCGAAGGCTTCGATCTGGTTCTTCATCCGGCGCAGGTTGAAGAACAGCTTCTTCTGCGCGGCGGTGGTGCCCATCTTCACGAGGCTCCACGAGCGCAGGATAAATTCCTGAATCGAAGCACGGATCCACCACATGGCGTAGGTGGCCAAACGGAAGCCGCGTTCGGGCTCGAACTTCTTCACGCCCTGCATCAGGCCGATATTGCCTTCGGAAATGAGTTCGGAAACGGGCAGGCCATAGCCGCGATAACCCATCGCGATCTTGGCGACGAGGCGCAGGTGCGAATTGACCAGCTGCGCGGCGGCGTCAGTGTCCCCATGCTCCTTCCAGCGCGTGGCGAGCATATATTCTTCCTCTGGCGAGAGGATAGGGAACTTCTTGATCTCCGCCAGATAGCGGTTGAGCCCGTCCTCACCCCCGGTTGCGGGGATCGAGAGGGCTCCCTTGGCCTTTGCCATTTGGTCTCCTTTGCTCCCCATGCGGCGAAGGGGAGAATTGCGGTCGGCCTTCATAGCCGCCTAAGTCCTATACTTCCAGTTTTTCCACCAGTTCCGCCATGTCCGACGGAAGGGCGCTAGAAAACGACAAACGGTCCTTAGTGACCGGATGGGTAAAGCCTAGCTCGGCAGCGTGGAGCGCCTGTCGTTCGAAACCCAGTTCTTTCAATAGATTGCGATGCGTCTTTTTTGTTCTTCCGTAAGTCGGATCGCCGACCAGCGGGTGGCCCAGCGACGCCATGTGGACACGAACCTGGTGCGTGCGCCCGGTTTCCAGCCGGCATTCGACCAGGCTCGCATCCTTCAGGTTCGCCAGCTTGGCCCAATGGGTTACAGCGCGCTTGCCTCTGCCTTCGGCCACCACCGCCATCTTCTTGCGGTTTTGCGGGCTGCGGGCAAGCGGGGCGTCCACGGTGCCCTTGCCCTGCAGGATCGTGCCCGAGGCGACTGCCAGATAGCGCCGGTCGATGCTGTGGGCTGCGAATTGCTTCGCGAGCCCTTCATGCGCTACATCGGTCTTTGCGACGACCAGCAGGCCGGACGTGTCCTTGTCGATACGGTGGACGATCCCGGGCCTCGCGACGCCACCGATACCCGATAGCTGGCCCGCGCAATGATGGAGCAGCGCATTGACCAGCGTCCCGTCGGGGTTACCTGCTGCTGGATGCACGACCAGCCCGGCGGGCTTGTCGACGACGAGCAAATGCTCGTCTTCGTGCACGATCGTCAACGGGATATCCTGCGGCGTCGCGTGGTGCGGCGTCGGTTCGGGGACGTCGAGCGTGTAGCGTTCGTCGCCCTTCACCTTGGTCGCGGGATCGCGGACGAGCTCTCCTTGGCCGTCGGTCAATTGGCCGTCCTTGACCAGCTTCTTGATCCGTTCGCGCGAGAGGGTGGGGATGGCCTGCGCGAGCGCACGGTCGAGCCGCCAGCCCGCCTGTGCCGCTTCCAGCGCGACGCTCATCTTCCCCCCACTCATTGCACCGATATAGGGGGGCAATACGGCGCTTCAATGGCTTCGGGGTTGCAACCCGGAATCGCTTGGCCCACTACACGGACCCATGACCGATACCGATTTCGCGAGCCTGCTGTGCAGCCGCCTGTGCCACGACCTCCTGTCGCCTGTTGGCGCCCTCAATAATGGCCTCGAATTGCTCGCCGACGAAGACGATCCGGCGATGCGCGACCAAGTGCTCGAGCTGCTTGCCGACAGCGCGCGTGCGACGGCGGAAAAGCTCAAATTCTTCCGTCTCGCCTTCGGCGCTGCAGGCGGATATGGCGCGATGATCGAGACCGACGAGGCGAAGCAGGCGCTCGCGGGCGTGTTGGCCGAGAAGAAGGTCGATCTGGGCTGGATGGTGGCAGACGCCAAGCTACCCAAGGATGCGGTCAAGTTGCTGCTCAACCTGTCGTTGATCGCGGGCGACGCGCTGGTGCGTGGCGGGCGGCTCGACGTCGGCGCCGAACGCGGTGAGGGCGGCATCGAACTGGCCGTGCGAGCCGAGGGGCCTCGCCTGCTGCTCGACCCGAACCTGCGCGCCATGCTGGTAGACGGTCCCGCGGGCAAGGAAGGCGAAGCGCGCACCGCCGCCGCGCAATTGGCGCACGCACTCGCCGCCTCATCGGACAGCAGCATTCGCCTGTCCGATCCCGACGACGGCCTGCTCGTCATGGGCGTGAGTCTGCCCCAGCCCGATGGCATGATCGGCTAAAAAGCGCACATCGCTAACGCGGCCTTAACCCTTCCGCGTCATGAAGGACCCTGACTGAAACTTGTTTTCGCAGGGGCCTCATGGACGACCTGATTGCAGATTTTGTCGCGGAATGCCGCGAAATGCTCGAAAGCCTGGGGGGCGAGATCGTCGCCTGGGAAGCCGAGCCGCACGACCGCGCGCGCCTCGACAGCATCTTCCGCTTTGTCCACACCGTGAAGGGCAATTGCGGCTTTTTCGACTTTCCGCGCCTCGAAGCGCTGAGCCATGCCGCCGAGGATGCCTTGGCCGATTGCCGCGCCGATCGCCGCAAGGCCGATGCCAAGCTGGTCAGCGCCGTGCTCGCCGTCATCGATCGCATTGGCGAGATGATCGAGCTGATCGACCAAGGCCAGGATATTCCCGACGGCGACGATGGCGACCTGATCCATGCACTCGAGGAAGGCGCCGAGATCATCGTCGAGAACACGCCCGTCTTCGAGAAATCGGACGGTGACAATGCGCCCGCCGCGGTGGGCCATGCCGCGCCGCGCACGATCCGCCTGTCGGTCGACCTGCTTGATCGCGTGATGAGTGGCGTGTCCGACATGGTGCTGGCGCGCAACGAGCTCGCCCGGCGCCTGCGCGAGGCCCCCGAGGACGTTGCCGTCGCCGGCGCCTTCGAGCGACTGTCCGGCATTATCGCCGAGATGCGCGACAGCATCACCCAGACCCGCATGCAGCGGATCGAGAACTTGTTCGTCGCGCTGCCGCGCATGGTGCGCGACCTTTCGAACGACCTCGACAAGCAGGTCATGATCGACATCGATGGCGGAGACGTCGAGCTGGACCGCGAGATGATCGAGATGATCCGGGATCCGCTGACCCACATCATCCGTAATGCGGTCGATCACGGGATCGAGGCGCCCGCCGATCGCCTCACCGCCGGCAAGCGCGAAATCGGCATGCTCAAGGTGTCGGCGCGCCAGTCGGGCAACCAGATCCTCATCGACATCGTCGACGACGGCAAGGGCATCGATCCCAAGAAGCTGGTCGAGAAGGCACTGGCCAACGGCGTCATCGACCGCGCCGAGATGGAAGAGATGACCGAGCGCCAGAAGCTCAACCTGATTTTCGCCGCCGGCCTGTCGACCGCATCTGAAGTGACGTCAGTCTCGGGCCGCGGTGTCGGCATGGATGTCGTTCGCTCCAATATCGAACGCATTGGCGGCGTCGTCGAAGTCGACAGCAAGATCGGCGAGGGCACCCGCATGACGCTGCGGGTGCCGTTGACCCTGACCATTATCCCCGCACTGACCGTATCGATCGGCGACCAGCATTTCGCGATCCCGCGCTCGGCGATCGAGGAAATCGTGCGCGCCAACGGTTCGTCGGTGACCTTCGAACGCGTCGGCGGGGCAGGGGTCGCCACCATCCGCGGCAAGCGCGTGCCCGAAATCGCGCTTGCCGACGTGCTCGAACTGCCGAGCGACCTGCATGACGAGGATCGAACCTTGGTCGTCATCCGTCCGGCGGGCGGCGATACCTATGCGCTCGCGGTGGACAAGATCCACGATCATGAAGAGCTGGTCGTCAAGCCGGCCGCGCCAGCGGTCATGGCCACCGGCCTCTACGCCGGCACGACGCTCGCGGACGATGGCAGCCCGATCCTGTTGTTCGACCCGGCAGGGCTCGCCGAAGTCGGCGGGGTCAAGCTGGGCGAAGTCGATCGCAATGCCGAAGAGGAAGTCGACGCGGCCAACGACGATCATGTCGAAGTGCTGCTGTTCCGCTCGCTCGGTGGCGAACGCCGCGCGATCCGCCTGGGATTGGTCGACCGGATCGAGGAAGTCGATGTCGAGCAATTCGGCGTCTCAGCCGGACAGCTGCGCGTGCAGCTGGGCGAACAGATCCTGCCGCTTGCGGGCATCGACAGCCTCTCGGCACTGCCGAAGTCGGGCAAGGTTCGAGTCTTCCGCCTCGGCGATGGCGAGCGCGAGCTCGGCTATGTCTTCGACGCGGTCGCCGAACTGGCCGCGCTTGACTACGAAATCACGCCTGCCGAAACCCAGGGCGAGGTCGAGGGCGTTACCCTGATCGCGGGCAAGCCCGCCGAGCTGGTCGACGTCCACTGGCTGTTCACCAACCTGCTGCGCGCCACCGCCGGCAAACCGCAGCGTCGTCCGGTCTGCTGCCTGCCGAAGGACGACGTCTGGATGCAGAACATGCTCCGCCCGATCGTCGAGGCCGCGGGTTATCGCGTCGTCGATGTCGGCAGCGAAGAAGAAAAGATCGCCGAACTGGTGGTTGCCACCGAAAATGCCGAATGGCCGCTGCCCAAAGAACCTGGGGATGCCACCATCCTTCGCCTGCGCAACAGCGCCGAGGGCGATGACGAAAGTGTCTACCGTTATGACCGTGCAGGGCTGCTGATGGTGCTCAAGTCGGTCACTGCCGCTGGAGGCGCGAAATGAACGAACTGCTGCTGATCGTGACGATCGCGGGTGACCGCGTCGCCCTGCCTGCCGCTGCCGTCGAGAGCGTGATCGAGCTCGATGCGCTTATTCCCGTTCCGCGCGCGCCCGACCATCTTGCCGGGCTGTCGGCGCTGCGCAGCCGCGTGTTGACCGTGATCGATTGCCAACGCGCGCTGGGCATGGGCGCGACCAGCTTTGGCGACGGGCAGATCCACGAAGCCGCAGTGGTCGAAATGGACGGTCATCATTACGCGCTGAGCGTCGATGCCGTCGAGGACGTGATCGAGGCGCTGAGCGAGCCCAAACAGGTTCGTGCCGCGATGGGCGAGGGCTGGGAGCGCGTGTCGGCCGGCATGGTCGAAACCCAGGAAGGGCCACTGCTGCTCGTATCGATCGAAGCGATTGTCGAGGGCCGCCAGGAAATGGCTGCTGCTTAAGACCTTATTACCTATTTCAAGCTAACAGTTGTCACAGCAACGCAAATTCAAGGGCCGGTTATGAAAACCTGTTTGATCGTCGATGACTCCAAAGTGATCCGCAAGGTTGCGCGTCACATCCTCGAAACGCTCGAATTCAACGTCGAGGAGGCCGGTGACGGTCGCGAGGCGCTGTCGCATTGCGAGAGCGCCATGCCCGACGTCGTCCTGCTCGACTGGAACATGCCGGTCATGAGCGGCATGGAGTTTCTCAAGCTGCTTCGCCAGTCGGGTCATGGCGACCAGCCCAAGGTCGTCTTCTGCACGACCGAGAACGACATGGCGCACATCCGCGCCGCGCTCGAAGCGGGTGCGGACGAATATGTCATGAAGCCGTTCGATCGCGAGACGCTGCACGTCAAGCTCCAACTCGTCGGCGTCGCCTAAGAGGAGCCCGCCCATGGCCGGGCTCGCCCACCAACTTCCGCCGGACACGACCGGAGGCGACCAAGTCACCCGCGTAATGCTGGTCGACGACTCGATGGTCGCGCGCGCCGTGCTCTCGCGCATGATCGAGATGTCGCCCGATTTCGAGGTCGTCGGCGTCGCCGGCACCGCCGAAGACGCGCTCGTCGCGCTTCGCGAGACCAACGTGCCTGTCGACATCGTCATTCTCGATCTCGAGATGCCGGGCATGGGCGGCCTCAAGTCGCTCCCCGAAATTCTGGAAGCCGCCTCCGGCGCGCAAGTATTGGTGGTGTCTTCGCTTGCCGAGGAAGGCGCCGAGGCGACCGTCAAGGCGCTCGCCATGGGCGCGGCGGACACCTTGCCCAAGCCGGGCACGGGGCGCTTTAACGGCAAATTCTCGGATATCCTGCTCGAGCGGCTTCGTGCGCTTGTTCCGGCACCTACGGCTTCGCGCGAAAACGTCGTGCCGCGCAAGTCGACTCCCGCCATTCCGGCCAATCGCGAGATGCCAGATAGCGACATCGGTGTCTTGGCCATCGGATCGAGCACGGGCGGCATTCACGCGCTGGCGAGCTTCTTCGAGACGCTGGAAGGGCCGATCGGTGCGCCGATCCTGGTGACCCAGCACCTCCCGGCAGCTTTCATGACCGTGTTTGCACGCCAGCTGTCGATGGCCTCAGGGCTGCCCGCGTGCGTCGCCGAAGACAATATGCTGCTCAAGCCTGACCATATCTTCGTCGCGCCCGGTGACCGCCACCTGACAGTGAAGGGCCGCAAGAATGGGCTCTATGTCAGACTTCTCGAGGGGCGCCACGCCTCGGGGTGCCTCCCGTCAGTCGATCCGATGTTCGAAACGGCCGCCGAAGCGCTCGGCGATAAGGCGCTGGGCGTCATCCTGACCGGCATGGGGCGCGACGGTCTCGAAGGCTCTCGCACGATGGTCGCAAAGGGCGGCGCTGTCATTGCACAGGACGAAGCGAGCTGTGCCGTCTGGGGCATGCCGCGCGCGGTGGCGGAAGCCGGACTGGCTTGTGCGGCGCTGCCGCCGGCCGACATCGCCCGTCTCGTGGTTGAGCGGGCGCGGGGGAAATAATGCAGGTTTCGGATAGTACGTCGCGTATCTTGGCAGGGCTCCTCGAAGCCCGCACCGGTCAACAGCTCACCTTGTCGCGCCGTTGGCGGATCGAGACCGCATTGTCCGCGCTGCTGCGCGAGCGGCACATCGCGACGATGGACGAGTTGATCACGATCCTGGTCGCCAACAAGGACACCAACCTGTCCGACCAGGTCGTCGAGGCGCTGCTCAACAACGAGACCTATTTCTTCCGTGATCGCACGCCGTTCGACATGCTCGAACAGGAGGTGCTTCCGCGCCTGCATGCCGCGCGCAAGGACCAGCGCCGGCTGCGCGTCTGGTCCGCCGGCTGTTCATCGGGGCAGGAGGCCTATTCGATCGCCATGCTGCTCGCCGAAAATCCGGCCAAGTGGGATGGTTGGACGGTCGACATCATCGGCACCGACGTGTCGCAAGCCGTCGTCGAACGTGCTCGCAAGGCGCATTATTCGCAGTTCGAAGTCCAGCGCGGGCTGGGCATCCAGCAGACCATCCGCTGGTTCCGCGAGAACGAGAATGGCTGGCAGGCGAACGAGGCGCTCAAGCGCAAGGTCCGCTTCGAACAGCGCAACCTGCTCGAACCGGCACCGTCGGGCGGCCCGTTCGACATCGTGTTGTGTCGCAACGTGCTGCTGTATCTCAACAACGAACGCCGTCGCATCGCCTTCGACCGGATCGCCGAGGCGATTGCCGAGGACGGCGCACTGCTGTTGGGTGCTGGCGAGACCGTGATCGGTCAGACCACGCGTTTCGAAGCCGACCCCACGGCCCGTGGCATCTACCGCCCGAGCGGTGTTGCCGAGGGACAGCAACCCGTTAGATTCGGCACCTGATCCGACCACTTGCCCTTGACGGGGCATCCCCGAAAATGGCCAAGAGCGGCCATGGACATGATCGACCTTCCGTCACCCAACCATGACGAGCGTACGCTGCCCGTTTCGGTCATCGTCCTTCACTATACCGGCATGCCCAACGCGCAGGTCGCGCTCGACAAGATGACGAGCAAGGAAGGCGGCGTCTCGGCGCACTATACGGTCGATGAGGACGGCACGGTCTACAAGCATGTCGATGAAGAGCGGCGCGCCTGGCACGCCGGCGTCAGCTACTGGCGCGGCATGACCGATCTTAACAGCGCGAGCGTGGGCATAGAAATCGTCAATCCGGGGCACGAGTTCGGCTATCGCCCGTTTCCCGACGAGCAGATCGCCTCGGTGATCCCGCTGGTGGCCGACATCAAGAACCGTCATGGAATTTCGCGTGGTAATGTCGTCGGCCATTCAGACATCGCGCCGGCACGCAAGGAAGACCCCGGCGAGCTGTTTCCCTGGTGGGAGTTGGCCAAACGACGCCTGGCACTGCCGAGCCCCACGCGCGACCTGATGGACCCGTTCTGGACCGACGCAGGGTTCCTGCTGGCGCTCGAGCGGTTCGGCTATGACGTCAAGGACCCCGAGAAGGCCGTGATCGCCTTCCAGCGCCGTTTCCGCCCCGACATGATTGACGGCATCATCGACGGCGAATGCCGCGCCAAATTGCTCGCCCTCTTGCTACCGCGCCCGCAATAAACCATATCGCTGTCACGCCAGGGGGCCGGGCGACCGCGAGTGCTTCAAACATTCGAGGAAAGTCCGGGCTCCACGGAACGACGGTGCCGGGTAACGCCCGGCCACTCCTTTTCAGGGGTGAGGGACAGTGCCACAGAAAGCATTCCGCCCATCTTCGGGTGGGTCAGGGCGAAAGGGTGCGGTAAGAGCGCACCGCGCGCTCGGCAACGAGGGCGGCACGGTAAACCCCACCGGGAGCAAGACCGAATAGGGGTGTCATTTGGGCCAGTTCCGGCCCGACGCCCGGGTTGGTTGCTCGAGCCGTGAAGCAATTCACGGCCTAGACGAATGGTCGCCTATTCCCCGCGTTTGTTCGTGGGGATGGACAGAACCCGGCTTACAGGCCTCCTGGCGCTTTGATGACTGGAAGTGGCGGCATGCCCCGCCTAAGGGAGTAGAATGCCGCGTCGCCAACGATCCGATGACTGGGGATTCCCCCGCTGGCGTCCCTATGGCGACAAGGGTCGCGAAGCGGCGAAGGTGCGGCTGTGCGACCGCGTGGGTTGCAGCGAGGCTGGCGACAAGCCTGCGCCCAAGTCACCCAACAGCCCCGAACGCTGGATGTTCTGCGAGAAACACGCCGCGGAATATAATCGCAACTGGGACTATTTTGCCGGCCTGTCCGAAGAGGAAAAGGCCAAGCGCAAGGCCGACGAGCAGCGCGATGCCGGCGGCTTTCGTCAGTCGGCGCATTATCAGTGGGCAGGGCCCGGCGACGGCAGCTGGAGCCGCGAGGAAATGCGCGCCTTCGAAATTTTGGGCGTCGATCCCGGCACCGATTTTGCCGAAGTGCGCAAGGCCTTCCGCGCGTTGGCGAAGGAGCTGCACCCGGACGTGAACCCGGGTGACGAGAAAGCAGCGGACGAGTTCAAAAAGGTGCAGGCGGCCTACGACGTGCTCAAGCGCGCGGAATCGATGCGCCAGGCGCTGGGTGACGCCGAGGACTAAGGCCTCAGGATGAAGGTGCCGGTCACGTGCGCGACGGGGCGTTCGGGATCGCCCGTGTGCGCGATGCCGCGCGTAAAGGCGATCGCCTTCGTCATCTTGTAGCATTCGCAGCGGGCCACCAGCGTATCGCCCTTGAAGGCGGGGCGCAGATAATCGAGCCGCAGGTCGATCGTCGCGATCGGCTCGAAACGATCCAGTTTCTGCCAGACGGCCGCGCCGCTGCACGTATCGACAAGGCTGACGATCGCGCCCGAGGCGACGATGCCGTCGGCTGGGACACCGACAAGCTCGTCGCGCGCTTCCATCGTCAACTGCGCCCAATCGGGACCGCTCTGGTCGTAGGCGATGCCCAGCGCCTTGCCGTGTCCGACGGCGCGCGCAATCTGGAAGAAGCGCTCGATGTCGAAACCGTCGCGATTGATCGCGTCGATTTCGGGCGGAACAGGGTCGGTCACTTCAGCCGCTCGGCGGTTTCGCGGATCAGCGCGATCATGTTGGGCACGCCCTGGGTGCGGTTGGACGACAGTTCGCGGGTCAGGTCGAACGGCTCCAGCTTGGCGGCAATGTCCGTCTCGGCGACTTCGGCCGCAGGGCGGTCCTGAACGCTGGCCACGACCAAAGCGACGACACCCTTGGTGATCGCGGCATTGCTGTCCGCGAGCCAGTGGAGTGTTCCTTCATCGGTGATCGTCGGATAGACCCACACGCTTGCCGAACAGCCGCGCACCTTGGTGGCGTCCGTCTTGAGCGCGTCGGGCATGGGTTCGAGTTGCCGACCGAGATCGATCAGCAGGCGATAGCGGTCCTCGCTATCGAGGAATTCATACTCGGTTTCGAGATCGCTGAGGGGCGGTAAGGTCATCGGCGCCGCCATAGCCAAGCTGTTCGGGCTCGCGCAATCGTTCGATTTCGGCGGCCAGGCTGTTGCCGTCCTCGACGGTGATCTTTTCGAGCACCTTCACGCGATCGGTGAGCATGGTCACCTGCTGCCGAAGCTCCTTGATCTGTGCGTCGTCGATCCCGGCGGTATGGCGCTTCTTCCTGTTGGTGCCCATCCGGTCGGCGCCGACGACTGCCGTCAGCAGGTAGCGCAGCATGAACAGGCCGAGCACGATCCAGATCGTGATGAAAATGCTTTCGGTGAAGGCGTCCATGCTAACTGCTCCTAGGCGCGGTCTGCAGTCTTGGTCTTGCCCGCCGACAATTCGTCAAGTGTCGGCCCGCTGCGATCTTCGAGCGCCGCGATTTCCGCGGCGAGGCTATTGCCTTCCTCCACCGTGATGCGCTCGAGCACCCGGACCCGCTCCTTGAGCGCCTCAAACTCTTCCTGCTGGATATTTGGCCCGTCGGCATCCTTCTTCAGGCGCGCAAGCATGTTGATGAGCACCAAGGTGAAGATCATCGAAGCGACGACGATCATGACGATTTCAATGGGCATGGGGCCTAGTCCTGCTTTTCGCGCTGGTCGCTGAGCGTCTTGAGCGCGTCGATTTCCGCCTCGAGGCGAGAGGGCTTGTCGGTCACGATCCGCTCGAGCGTTTCGAGCCGATCGTGCACGGCGGTAAGTTGCTGCGTGAGCTGCTCGTTCTCTTGCGTTAGTTCACGCACGCGCTCGTCTGCCTCTGGCGACCCTGGCGCGGCTTTCTTCTTTCCGAAGATCGCAATCAGGACCTGCGCGAACATCACGATCGCAACGATCGCGACCACGAACGCGAAAATCATTGCGAGGCCCTGCATCAGCTGGTCTCGCGGGTCTTGAAGCGCGGCGTCGAGAGCGCGTCGCTAAGGTCATCTTCGCGAGCATCCTGCAACGCTTCGATCTCGCTGGCGAGCCGGGCGCCCTCGTCGGTCGCAATCCGCTCGAGCACGCGAACACGCTTTTCCAAAGCCTGGATCCGCTTTTCGGTCGCGGGGTCCTCGACCGGCGCGATCTTCTTCATCGTGTCGGTCTCGTCCTCATATTCATAGCCATGCTTGGCCGCGATCCAGCGGTTGATGATCGATGCGGCGGTGCCGATCAGCACCACGCCGACGATCATTTCGAACACACCCAAAGTCCTGCCCCTTCCTAAGACCGCCGTTTAGCGGAGGTCGTCAATCTGTTGTGCCAATACCCGATTTTCGGTCGTGACATAATGTTCGATGTCGGCAAGCCGCCGGTCGATATCGCGAAACTGGCTGTTGATCTGCTTGGTCGAACGCGACGGATTGGCGCGCACGCCCTGCCAGAATTTCTTCTCTTCATCGTCGACCGGGTTGAGGTCGGGCGGACGCTTGGGCGTGATCATCGCCGCGAGGAAGTAGAAGAACAGCATCGCGCCGCCCGACAGGATGACCGAGGCCAGGAACATCAGGCGCACGATCGTGACGTCGAGCCCGGTATAGTCGGCAATGCCGGCATTCACGCCGAAGACCTTGCCGTAATAGGGGTCGCGGTAGAATTTGGTTTTGCTCGATTGGTTCGAAGCCATGGTCCTTAGCGCTCCTTCTTCATCATCCGGTCATGCTTGGCGAGCAGCTCGTCGGTGCGATTGAGAAGGTCTCGATCTTCCTTGTAGTCGAGCTGCGGCCGCGCGGGCATGCACTTCTCTTTCCAGTCCGGATTTTCGGCGGTCATGATGCGTTCGATCGTGCACAGGCGATCGTCTAGTCGACGCGCAGCCTCATGCAGATCGTCTAGCAACTTCTCGTCCGGCTCGGTCAGCGTCGCCTGGCTCTTCCACTTCGTGATGTAGTGAAAGATGATCCATGGCAGCGCCACGAAAATGAAAAATAGCGGAATGACTTCGTCGCCCATACCTTAAAATCCCCTTTGCCGCGTCGTGCGGTCAGTCTTTCTTGCGTTCGGCCATCTTGGCCTTGAGTGCGGCGAGCTCTTCGTCGACCTTGTCGGACGAGCGCAGCTCGTTGAGTTCTTCCTCGAGCCCCTTGGGGCCTTCAAGCGCGAGCGCGTCGGCCTGTCCCTCGGCGAGGTCGGCGCGGCGTTCGAGCATCTCGAAGCGCGAGAAGGCATCTTCGGTGCGATTGCCGTGGAGCAGTTCGCGCGCCTTGGCTCGGCTGACCGCGCTTTCCAGACGCGATGCGATGGCGTTCTGGCGGGCCCGGGCTTCACGCAGCTTGGCCTGCAATTTCGCGATGTCGGCTTCGTAGCTGCGCAGTGTCGCGTCGATCTGCTCGATCTCTTCGCGCAGCCCCTCGGCCATGTCGGTCGCCTTCTGGCGCTCGATCAGCGCCTGCTTGGCGAGGTCCTCGCGATCCTTCGACAGCGCCAGCTCGGCCTTCTCGGTCCAGCTGTTTTGGAGCGCTTCGAGGCGGGAGAGGGCGCGGCGCATCTCTTTCCCGTCCGCGATCGCACGAGCGGCCGAGGCGCGAACCTCGACCAGCGTTTCTTCCATTTCGAGAATGATCATCCGGATCATGCGTGCCGGATCTTCGGCGCGATCCAGGATCTCGGTCATGTTGGCGGCGAAAATGTCCCTGACACGAGAAAATACTGCCATTGAAAACTCCAAACCCGATTCCGTTGCAAAATCCTATGCTAGGATCATGCCAATATGTCCGATAAGTCACTATAGCGGGATTTTCTTCGTTTTTCGACGAAAATCGGTGCGAAAATTCTTGCCAAGTGGTGGGAAATGCCACCAAGGGTTGGCGTATGGAGCGGGCCAATCAATTTGTCGGGTCGAGCCTGGCATTCCTCGACGCGGTCGAGCGAGCGAGCCGGGCTGCGCCGTTAAACCGTCCGGTGCTCGTGATCGGCGAGCGCGGGACGGGCAAGGAACTGATTGCCGAGCGACTGCACCACCTGTCGACCCGCTGGTCGGGTCCGCTGGTGACGATGAACTGCGCCGCATTGCCCGAGACGCTCATCGAGGCCGAGTTGTTCGGCCACGAGGCGGGGAGCTTCACCGGCGCCGCCAAGACCCGCGCCGGCCGCTTCGAGGAGGCCGATGGCGGCACGCTCTTCCTCGACGAGCTTGCGACGCTGAGTTCGCCGGCGCAGGACCGGCTACTGCGCGCCGTCGAATATGGCGAAGTCACGCGGATCGGTGCCTCCAAGCCAATTTCGGTCGACGTGCGCATCGTCGCGGCGACCAACGAACATCTTCCGACCCTTGTCCAACAGGGGCGTTTCCGCGCCGACTTGCTCGACCGGTTGAGCTTCGAGGTCGTGACCCTGCCGCCGCTTCGCGCTCGTGAAGGCGATATCGCGCTGCTCGCGGATCATTTCGGCCGGCGGATGGCGGTCGAGCTCGATTGGCCCAACTGGCCAGGATTTGGCAAGGAAGCGCTGCAACGCCTTGAAAACTATGACTGGCCGGGCAATGTCCGCGAGCTTCGCAATGTCGTCGAACGTGCCGTCTATCGCGCCGAAGATCCCGAGCGCGAAGTGACCAAGATCAACTTCGACCCGTTCCGCTCGCCCTGGTCGCCTTTGTCGGTCAGGCCGGTCAGCGAGGAGCCGCCCGAGGATGACGAACCCGTATCGACCGCGCCGACCGAAACGGTCGAGCCGGCAGTGACGCTGGAGACGGACGACTTCAAGGGCAGTGTCGCGGATTATGAGGCGCAGCTGATCAAGGCCGCTCTCGAGAAAAACCGCTATAACCAGCGCGCGACCGCGGAGGCGCTTGGACTCAGCTACGACCAGCTCCGTCATGCGATGAAGCGGTTGAAGCTCAACGCCGACGCCAGCTAGCCCTCGTTCCGCACCGCGAACGACATTGACTTGCAACGGTCAGCCGTTAGGCGCGTTGGCCAGACGAACCTTCAACAGGAGATACCCCCGATGGCTTTTGAACTTCCCGCCTTGCCCTTCGCCAAGGACGCGCTGGGCGATCACATGTCGGCCGAAACGCTCGATTATCACCATGGCAAGCACCACAACGCCTATGTTCAGAAGACCAATGGCATGCTCGACAATCACGAGCACGACCTGTCGGGCGCCAAGCTCTCCGAAGTGATCAAGCATGCCGCTGACAAGGGCGAGAAGGGCCTGTTCAACAACAGCGCGCAGATCTGGAACCACACCTTCTTCTGGCATGGCCTTGCGCCCGAGGGCTCGACCAAGCCGTCCGAAAAGCTCCAGTCGATGATCGATAGCGATTTCGGGTCGACCGACAAGCTGCTCGATGCGCTGTCGACCGAAAGCGCCAACCACTTCGCCAGCGGATGGGGTTGGCTGATCCTCAACAACGGCAAGCTCGAAGTGACCTCGCTGCACGATGCCGACAGCCCGGTCGCGCACGGCATGACGCCGCTATTCACCGTCGATGTCTGGGAGCATGCTTATTATATCGACTATCGCAACGCGCGCCCCGACTATCTCAAGAGCGTGCTTCACAACATCGTGAACTGGGACTTCGTCAGCCAGAACCTCGATGGCAACGGCGTCGCCCGCGCCGACCAGGACGGCTAGGGCCGGCCGAAGTCGAGAAAATGAGGGCGGTGCCTGCGGGTGCCGCCCTTATTGTTTGAGCTTCTTGCCCGTCTTGAAGATCCAGGCGATCGCGACCAGCGGGATGGCGATGGCGAGGGCCATGGCGAGGATGCTCGTCCACAGCGGCACGTCCTCGACGCCGTAGAAGGTCCAGCGATAGCCCGAGACGAGATACACAATCGGATTGAACAGCGTGACCGTGCGCCAAGGTTCGGCAAGCGCGGAGACGGCGTAGAAGATGCCGCCGAGGAAGGTGAGGGGCGTCACGATCAGCAACGGCGCGAACTGCAGCTGCTCGAAGCTGTTGGCGAGCAGGCCGATGAAGAAGCCGAGCAGGCAGAAGCCGACCGCGATCGCGATCAGGAAGAGAAGCATCATCAGCGGATGTTCGACGCGCACGTCGACGAACAGGGTCGCGGTCGCAAGCGTGATGAGCGCCAGCAGCACCGACTTGGTCACCGCCGCACCGACATAGGCGGTGACGGTCTCGATAGGCGACAAGGGCGCTGAGAGTATTTCGTAGATCGTGCCGGTAAACTTCGGAAAATAGATGCCGAAACTGGCATTGGCGATTGATTGCGTCAGGACCGAGAGCAGGATCAGGCCCGGGACGATGAAGCTGCCATAATCAATGCCTGCCATGTCGCTCATCCGGCTGCCGATCGCACTCCCGAAGACGAGGAAATATAGCGCGGTGGTGATGACCGGCGCCACCACGGACTGCCACAGCGTTCGCTTCCAGCGCGCCATTTCGAAGCGATAGATCGCGCCGACGCCGCGGGGGTTCATGCGCGGCCTCCCTTCACGAGGCTGACGAAAATGTCCTCCAGGCTCGACTGGCGGGTAGTAAGGTCGCGCCAGGCGATCCCAAGCTCGTCGAGCTTGCGCATCAGCTGCGGGATGCCGGTCTCGGCCGCGTAGCTGTCAAAGTCGTAGCAGAGCGTATTGCCGTCATCGTCGAGGCGCAGCGCCCAGCCTTCGAGGCCTGCCGGAACTGCTTCAAGTGGCTGTTCGAGGAAGAGCTTGAAGGTGCGCTGGCCAAGCTGGCTCATCAGCTCGTCTTTCCGGCCCATCGCGACGAGTTCGCCATTGCTGATGACACCGACGCGATCCGCCATTTCCTCGGCTTCCTCGATATAGTGAGTGGTGAGCACGATGGTGGTGCCGTCGCGCTGGAGGTCGCGGACAAGGTCCCACATGTCGCGGCGCAACTCGACGTCGACGCCGGCAGTCGGCTCGTCGAGGAAAAGCAGCTCGGGTTCGTGCGCGAGCGCCTTGGCGATCAACACGCGCCGCTTCATGCCGCCCGACAGCTCCATGATCTTGGCCTTGCGCTTGTCCCACAGTGTCAGGCGCTTCAGCAGCGTCTCGAGATACGCATCGTCGGAAGGTTTTCCGAACAGGCCGCGCGAAAAGCGCACCGTATCCCAGACCGTCTCGAAGGCTTCGGTCGTCAATTCCTGCGGCACCAGTCCGATCATCGAGCGGGCGGCGCGATAGTCGGTCTCGATATCATGTCCTTCGACAGTGACGGTGCCGCCGGTCTTGGTGACGATGCCGCAGACGATCGAGATCAGCGTCGTCTTGCCCGCGCCATTGGGGCCGAGCAGCGCGAAAATCTCGCCTTTGTCGAGCTCCAGACTGACGCCCTTGAGTGCTTCGGTCCCGCCAGCATAGGCCTTCCGGAGGCCGTCAATGGCGAGGATCGCGCTCACTCGCTCTTGTCCGGTTCGGCGTTGAAGCCGTGGCGCATCAGCATCGGCATGTGCGCGAACACGAAGATGAAGGTGACCGGGATGAAGAACCACATCTTGAACGCGATCCAGAAGTCGGTGCTGGTGCTGCGCCAGACCGCCTCGTTGAGGATCGCCTTGAAGGCGAAGAAGAAGACCCAGTTGCGCGTAAAGAGATACCAGCCGCGATCGTCGAGCCCCGGGAAAGCGCTACCGAGCAGAGCCTTCAAAAGATTGCGACCCGTCAGCAGGCCGAATGCCAGGAGGATGCCGGCGAAGGTGTAGAGGATCGTCGGCTTCATCTTGATGAAGGTTTCGTTCTGTAGATAGATGGTCAGCGCGCCCATCACGCCCACCAGGACGGCAGAGAAAATCTGGATGCCGGTCACGTGACGGGTGAGGGCGTAGCTGAACCCCATTGCAGTGAAGATCGCGGCCATGAAGACGCCGGTGGCGACGAAAATGCCCCACTGGCTGTTGGCGACGAAAAAGAGGATCAACGGCCCGAGGTCGAGCAGAAGCTGCATCCCGCCCGAGGGCTTTTTCTTGCCGGTCTGCGGGGTGGGGATGGGCTTTACGTCACTCATGCGGGCGGCAGTCCTGCAATAGCGCGGGCGACCGCGCGGGGGTCGAAGGGGCGGAGGTCGTCGACGCCTTCACCGACGCCGATGGCATGGATGGGCATGCCGAATTTCTCGGCGGCCGCGACGAGGACGCCGCCGCGGGCGGTGCCGTCGAGCTTGGTCATGATCAATCCGGTCACGCCGGCGGTTTCCTGAAACACCTCGATCTGGTTGAGGGCGTTCTGGCCGGTGGTGGCATCCAACACGAGCAGAACGTCGTGGGGGGCTTCCTCGTTGAGTTTGCCCAAGACCCTGCGGACCTTGGTGAGTTCTTCCATGAGGTGCGACTTGTTTTGGAGGCGTCCGGCGGTGTCGACGATGAGAACGTCGATGCCCTGCGCAGTGGCCTGCTTGACGCCGTCCCAGACGAGACCGGCGGCGTCGCTGCCTTCTTTGCCAGCGATGACGGGTGCGCCGATGCGCTGGCCCCAGACCTGAAGCTGTTCGATGGCGGCGGCGCGAAACGTGTCGCCCGCGGCTAGCAGGACGCCATAATCCTGTTCCTGGAGCAGGTGTCCGACTTTGCCGATGGTCGTGGTCTTGCCCGAACCGTTGACGCCGATCACGAGGATGACGTGGGGCCGGGGAAAACCGTAAATATCCAGCGGCTTGGCGACCGGAGCCAAGATCTTCTCGATCTCTTCGGCGAGGATGGTGCGCAGCCCGCGCTCGTCGATCTGCTCGAACTTGCGCGCGGCGATGGCGTCGCGAATGCGCTTGGAGGCTTCGGGGCCGAGATCGGAGGCGATCAGCGCTTCCTCGATATCGTCGAGGGTGGCGGTGTCGAGCGCAGCCTTGGAGGTAAGGCCCGAAAGATTCTCTGCCACCCGGTCGGAGGTCTTGCGAAATCCGCCCGTCAGGCGCTCGAGCCAACTCATGAAGCGATCAATCCCTTTTCATTAGCGTGCGCTACGATCGCTTCGACGTAGGCGCCGCGTGCCGCGCCTTCAACCGTGATCGGCGCGAAAGTGTCGGTATGGCCCTTACCGTGATTTTCGATCAGCGCCCCGACGGTGGTGTCGATGTGCGAGCGGAGCCAGGCGAGGCGCCGCTCGGCAGCCTTTTCGCGAAGGCGCGCGGCACGCTCCTTGATGACGGCGCGGTCGACTTGCGGCATCTTCGCGGCGGGGGTCATTTCGCGTGGGCTGAAGGGGAAGATATGTGCCGCGACGATGTCACAGTCGTCCAACAACTTCAGTGTGTTGAGCGCCATCTCGTCAGTCTCGGTGGGAAACCCAGCGATGAGGTCCGCGCCGATGGTCGCCTCGGGGCGAACCGCGCGGATCTTCTCGACGATCTCGACTGCCTGCGCCCGGCTGTGGCGGCGCTTCATGCGCTTCAGGATCATGTCGTCCCCCGCCTGGAGCGAGAGGTGGAAGTGCGGGAGCATGCGCGGCTCGGAAATGAGTTCGTAGAGCGCGCCGTCAATCTCGATGCTGTCAAGGCTCGAGAGGCGTAGGCGCTTGAGCTCGGGAAGATCGGCAAGCAGCTTCTGCAGCATGTCGCCAAGCTTCATCCCGGCGCGGTCGTAGCTGGTGATGTCGACCCCGGTAATGACGATCTCGCGCGCGCCGCGATCGAGCTCGGCAGTCACCGCGCGCTTGACCTCGTCGTACGCGAGACTGCGGCTATTCCCACGTCCGTAGGGGATGGTGCAAAAGGTGCAGCGATGATCGCAACCATTCTGGACCGCGACGAAACTGCGCACGTTGTTGCCGAAGCCGGCTGCGACCTTTTCGACCTCTGACGTCATGACGTCAGTCGGCAAGCCCTTGGACGCGCTGGTGATTTTTGCGAGCGCCAGCTTGTCGGCATTGCCGAGGATCGCATCCACCTCAGGCATATCCCGGAAGGTTTCGGGTTCGATCTGGGCGGCGCAGCCAGTGACGAGAATGCGCGCCTCGGGGCGGTCGCGGCGGGCGCGGCGGATCTTCTGGCGCGTCTGGCGCACGGCCTCGGATGTCACCGCGCAGCTGTTGACGATGACCGTATCGCCATCGCCGCCTTCGCGCTCGAGCGCGCGCTTCATCGTGGCGCTTTCTGCGAAGTTGAGGCGGCAGCCGAGCGTGATCGTCTCGACGCTCATGCGAGTGTCTCCAGGTCGATCTCGCCCGAGAAGACGTGGGTGGCGGGGCCCTGCATTACGATCGGCTCGCCGGGCGCCCAATCGACCACCAGCGCTCCGCCCGCCATTTCGACGGTGACCGGACTTTTGACGAGCCGACGACGGATCGCAGCGACGGCGGTGGCGCAAGCGCCGGTGCCGCAGGCCTGGGTGAGGCCCGCCCCACGCTCCCAGGTCCGCAGTTTCAGGCCGTTTTCGGTGACCCCGGCGATGTTGACGTTGATGCGATCGGGAAAGGCAGGATCGGTTTCGATGGTCGGGCCGAGCTCGGCCAACGGGACGTCATCGACGTCGTCGACGAAGAAGACGAGGTGAGGATTGCCGACATTGACCGCATCGGGCGCTTCGAGCGCATCCCAGCCCAGCGGCGCAGGTGCGGTGTCCATGGGATCGGCGATCGGGATCTCGTCCCACTGGAACTTGGGCGCGGGCAGCTCGACCCGCACATCGTCATAGTCGCCGCCACCCGTCAGCAAGCCGCCGACCGTCTCGACACTGCCCGCGCCGGTGAGCGCCATGACGCAGCGCGTGGCGTTGCCGCAGGCGCTGGCTGGTTCGCCGTCGGGATTCCAGATGTCCATGCGGATGGCGGCCTTGTCGGACGGGCCGATACGGATGAGCTGGTCGCAGCCGACACCCTCACGCCGATCGCACAGCGCGCGCACCTGTTGCGCAGTCACCTCTACCGGCGCCTCACGTGCGTCGAGCACGACGAAGTCGTTGCCCAGACCGTGCATCTTGTGAAACAGTGTCGCCATTGTTGGTGCGACTTAGGGGCAGGGGCGCAAGAGGGCAACAAACAAGGGGGATATGATGGTTCGCTGGATCAAGATCGCATTGGTGGCGTGCATCGGGCTGCAGGCGCTGTTCTACGTTCTTCATAATCTGGCGAACCTTGGCGCGGCGCATGGCGCGCTATCCTACGTGCTCAGCGGGGCGGATCATGTCGTCTATCCCGACACGGCATTCTTCCATGTCGGCAATTCCACGCTCGCGTGGTTGCCATTAGCAATGGTCTTTGCTGGCGAATTCCTGGTCGGCATCTTCGGGTTGAAAGGCGCAGTCCGCATGTTTCGAGCGCGCAATGCCGAGGCCGAGGTGTTCCATGAGGCCAAACGTGACGGGGTGATCGCGGCGGGGCTGGCGCTGCTCGTCTGGTTCGGGCTGTTCATGACGTTTGGCGCCGCCTTCTTCCAGATGTGGCAGACCGAAGTCGGGGCGGGGTCGATGGAAGGCGCCTTCATGTATGCGGTTGTCAGCGCGGTAGCGATGCTGTTTGTATGCCTGACGGAGGACTGAGGCCATGTTTGAGTTGATTGCGGCCGCCGCGCTGGCAAGCGAGCCGATCCCGATGTTCGACATGCACCTCCATGCCTTCAAGGCGGACGAGAACGGACCGCCGCCCAATCCCTTGTGCCTGCCCGGGGCGGGGAGCATGCCCGCGCCCGACCCCGCCAAGCCATGGCCGCAGCAGTTCATGTCGGCGCCCAGCCTGCCGACCTGCACCGATCGCGAAACGGTGCCGATGGATGACGCGGCGTTGGTCGAGCAGACTGTCGCCATGCTCGAGGCCAACCACGCAGCCGGGGTGGTCGGTGGATACGATCCGCAGCTGATCGCGCGGTTCGTAGAATCGGCCGGCGGTCGGCTGCTTCCTGCCATCCAACTCAACGCCGCTTATGAAGACCCCAATATAGACGAGGTTCGCGCGCTGCTTTCTGACGGCGGCTACGTCATGCTGGGCGAGGTCACAAACCAGTATGGCGGGGTCGCCCCCGCCGACGAACGGATGGCGCCGTGGTGGGCGATGGCCGAAGAGCTGGACGTTCCCGTCCTTTATCACATGGGTGGCGGTCCGCCGGGCACGACCGCCTTCTTTCCCGATTTTCGCGCCGGGCTTGCCGATCCGACCCTGCTCGAACCCGCACTGGCCAAACACCCGCGCTTGCGCATCGCCATCGCGCACATGGCCGAGGGCTATGAGGGGCAGCTGGGCCTGATGCTCTACGCCTATCCGCAGCTCTACGTCGATATTGGCGGGATCATGTGGATGTATGACCGGGCGCATCTCGATCACAAGCTCAAGCGCCTGGTCGACATGGGGTTCGCCAACCGCGTGATGGTCGGGAGCGACCAGATGGTGTGGCCCGGGATGATCGGTCGAGCGCGCAAATTCGTGATGGAAGCCGACTATCTGACCGACGAGCAGAAGCGGATGATCCTGTTTGACAACGCCATGCGCTTCATGAAGCTGGACGGCGAGGAATGGGCGCGGATCGCGCTGGGCGAGAAGGACGAAAATTGAACGACGACCGGGGATTTGGGGCCAGTAGCGGAGCGTTCGCGCCGATCGACAGTGAGATCCGGCAGAAGTCGCAGGACGTGCTCGACTATTGGTTCGACGAGGTCGGGCCGTCGCGATGGTGGAAGAAGGATCCCGAGCTAGACGCCGAGATCAAGGAGAAGTGGGGTGCGCTTCGCCGGGAGGTGCTCAAGTCTGATGGTGATGTCTGGCGCGGAGGGCCGCGGCGCATCCTGGCGGCGGTCATCATGCTTGACCAGTTCTCGCGCAATATCCATCGCGGCAAGGCGAAGGCGTTTGAGGGCGATGCGCTGGCGCGAAGGCTGACCCGGCGCGCCATCGCGAAGGAATGGGACAAGCGCATGACGGTAGAGCAGCGGCGCATGCTCTACATGCCGCTCATGCATAGCGAGGACATGGACGACCAGGACGAGAGCGTGCGGCTGTTCGATGCGCTGTCCGAGGAAAGCCACAGCAAGTTCGCGCATTTGCATCGCCAGCAGATCGAGGACTTCGGACGCTTCCCCGGGCGCAACAAGGCGCTGGGGCGCGAGAGCACGCCCGAGGAACTGATCGCACTCGAGGGTGGGGCGGCCTTCTGAGCTTGACCTAGTCCTCGCTCGCGCGTAGAGGCGCGCACGTCCCAAGGGATGACATATCTGCAAGCGCTGCGGCGCACGCTGGCCGACGAGGTTTCGTCCGCCGGCGTCGTTTGCGTTTTGCAGGTGTCATATCCATTTAGGGCACGCGTCCACGGCTCGGGCGCGGACAAGCATTTGAGGAGAAGTGCGTGTTTGACAGTCTGAGCGATCGCCTGTCCGGCGTTTTCGACAAGCTTCGCGGTCGCGGGGCGCTGTCGGAGGCGGACGTGCGTGCCGCGATGCGCGAAGTGCGCGTCGCGTTGCTCGAGGCTGACGTCGCGCTTCCCGTTGCACGCGAATTCGTCGAGGACGTCACCGAGCGTGCGGTCGGCGAAGAGGTCGTCCGCTCGGTCACGCCGGGGCAGATGGTCGTCAAGATCGTCAACGACGCGCTGGTCGAGCTGCTGGGTGCAGAGAGCGCCGAATTGGAGCTCAACACCGCGCCGCCCGCCGTCATCATGATGGTCGGCCTTCAGGGCTCGGGTAAGACGACGACGACCGCCAAGATCGCCAAGCGGCTGACCGAGAAAGACCGCAAGAAGGTCATGATGGCCAGCCTCGACGTCGCGCGTCCCGCGGCGCAGGAGCAGCTGGCGGTGCTGGGCGAGAAAGCGGGCGTCGACACGCTGCCGATCGTCGCGGGCCAGACGCCAACCGACATTGCCAAGCGCGCGCTGCAGGCGGCCAAGCTCCAGGGCTATGACGTCCTGATGCTCGACACGGCGGGTCGCCTCCACGTCGACACGCAGCTGATGGACGAGATGAAGGCGGTTGCGGGCGCGTCGAACCCGACCGAGACGCTGCTCGTCGTCGACAGCCTGACCGGCCAGGACGCGGTCAACGTCGCCAAGGGGTTCGGCACCGAAGTGCCGCTGACCGGTGTCGTGCTGACGCGGATGGACGGCGATGCGCGCGGTGGTGCTGCGCTGTCGATGCGCAAGGTAACCGGCAAGCCGATCAAGTTCGCCGGCACGGGTGAGGGGCTCGATGCGCTCGAGCCGTTCCATCCCGACCGCGTGGCGGGCCGAATTCTGGGCATGGGCGACGTCGTGTCGCTGGTCGAAAAGGCTGCCGAGACGGTCAAGGTCGAGGACGCCGAAAAGCTCGCCAAGAAGATGGAGAAGGGCAAGTTCGACCTCGACGACCTGCGTCTCCAGATCAAGCAGATGAAAGCGATGGGCGGGCTGGGCGCGCTGGCCAAGATGATGCCCGGCATGAAAGGCATGAAGCAGGCGGGCGACGTTGACGACAAGGCGCTGACGCGTCTCGAGGCGATGATGAGCTCCATGACTGCCGAGGAACGGCAGAAGCCCAAGCTGATCAACGCCAAGCGCAAGATTCGCATCGCCAAGGGCTCGGGCACGACCGTCCAGGAAGTGAACAAGCTCCTGAAGATGCACCAGCAGATGGAAACCGCGATGAAGAAGCTCAAGAAAATGGGCGGCTTCAGTAAACTCGCGGCCATGTTCGGAGGGGGCGGCGGCCTCCCGGGTGGAATGCCCGGCGGTGGCCAGATGCCCGGTGGCTTACCCGGCCTGGGAGGCGGCGCGCCGCAACTCCCGCCCGGTTTCGATGGTTTTTCAAAGAAATAAACTGATTACTCAAGAAGGAATATTATCATGGCAGTTGCAATTCGTCTCGCCCGTGGTGGCGCCAAGAAGCGGCCTTATTACCGCATCGTCGTGGCCGACAGCCGCAAGTCGCGCGACGGCAAGTTCATCGAGCGCGTGGGTTCGTACAACCCGCTGCTCGCCAAGGACGACCCCGAGCGCGTGAAGATGGACCAGGACCGTATCCGTCACTGGCTGTCGGTTGGTGCGCAGCCGTCGGACCGCGTGCTTCGCTTCCTCGACGCCGCCGGCATCGTGGAGCGTCCGGCCCGCAACAACCCGCAGAAGGCGGAACCGGGCGAAAAGGCCAAGGAACGCGCCGAAGAGCGTGCTCAGAAGGAAGCCGACGCCAAGGAAGCTGAAGAAGCCGCCAAGGCCGAAGCCGAAGCCCCGGCCGAGGAAGAAGTGAAGGCTGAAGACGCGCCTGCTGAGGAAGCGGCTGCTGAAGAAGCGAAGGAAGAAGCCCCGGCCGAGGAAGCCAAGGCCGACGACGCTGAAGAAGCCAAGGCGGACGACGCCGACAAGGCCGAAGAAAAGGCCGGATAATCGCCATGACGTCACCGGAGACGGCGGATCAGAAGCGCGTGGCGCTCGCCGCCGTCGCCGGTGCGCACGGCATCAAGGGCGAACTGAGGCTGAAACTGTTCGCCGAGGGGCTCGACAGCCTCAAACGCCTCAAGACCGTCACGCTGGACGGGACCGAGCGGAAGCTGGTTTCCGTGCGCGAAGGCGGCAAGTTCGTCGTCGCGAAGCTCGAAGGCGTCTCGGACCGCAGCGCGGCCGAGGGCTTGCGCGGCCAGCTCATCGAAGTGACCCGCGACCAGCTCCCCGACCTCGACGAGGGGGAGTTTTACTATTCCGACCTCGTCGACCTGCCCGTGGTGGACAGCGAGGGCGCGTCGATCGGCAAGGTCGTAACCGTCGAGAATTTCGGCGCGAGCGACGTCATCGAAATCGAAAAGCCGAACGGCAAGCGCTTCATGGTGCCGCTGATCGAAAAAGCCGTTCCCGAGTGGGACGAGGAAAGACTGGTCGTCTCGCCCGATTTCGTCGAAGGCTAGGCCATGACCCGGTTTCCCGTCGCCATCTGCCAGGCCGCGCCCGTCCCGCTCCACATCGATAGCGGGATCGAGAAAGCGGTCGGGCTGGCGCGCGAAGCGATCGAGGCGGGCGCGAAGCTCGTCGCATTCGGCGAGACGTTCCTGGGTGGGTATCCGGTATGGCTCGACGAGGCGCCGGGCGCTGCGCTGTGGGATCATCCGGGTTCGAAAGCGCTCCATGCAATCCTGATGGACCAGGCGATCGTCGCCGACGATCCGCGGCTCGCGCCCTTGCAGGCGCTGTGCGACGAGCATGGCGCGATGATCTCGATCGGCGCGCATGAGCGGGTGCGTTCAGTCTCTATAACAACCAGTTGCTGCTACGCCCGAGTGAAGCGCCGCTCGACCATCGCAAGCTGGTGCCGACGCATGGCGAACGGCTTGTGTGGATGCGAGGCGACGGGTCGACGCTGGGCGTCCACGATGCGGGCGCGGCGAAGGTCGGCAATCTCATCTGCTGGGAACATTGGATGCCGCTCGCGCGCGCGGCGATGCATAATCTCGAAGAGTCGATCCACGTCGCCGCCTGGCCGACGGTACGCGAGACCTATGCCATCGCCTCGCGCCATTATGCGTTCGAGGGGCGCTGTTTCGTGCTGGCGGCAGGGCTGGTCCAGGACAAGGCCGACGTGCTCGAAGGGCTGGACGCCTGCGGCGGCAATGACGCGGCGCGCAACCTCATCGAAGCGATCGAGGGTGAAACGCTCAGTCGCGGCGGCAGCATGATCATCGCGCCCGACGGGTCGGTGATCGCGCAGGCGGGCGAGGGGGAGGAGATTCTCCATGCCACGCTCGAGCTGGCCATGGCCGACGCCGAACGCGCGAGCCTCGACACGGACGGGCATTATAGCCGTCCCGATATCTTCACACTCGATGTGAACACCGCACCCCAACAGGGCGTCCGCTGGACCGATTAGCGCCTCCGTCGGCGCAGGGGTGAGCATCGTCACAAACTGACGGCAAAGCTGGCGCGTGCGGCAGCCTGCCCCTATGCTGAGCATGCATGCGTTATCCGCTCGCCTATCTGACCGGCGTCTTCGCCGCGTTGCTGGTCGTCCCAAGCTTTTACGCTGGCGGACTCTGGCTGCTTGCGATGCCCGTCATCATCTACCTCGTCTTGCCGGTCGTCGATCAACTGATCGGCTATTCGCGCTGGCCCTCCGAACACCGGGTGGCGCGGTTCGATGCGATCACGGAGCGCAGCTACGATCGTGTGATGACCCTCGCGGCGTGGTCGATCATCGCCTTCCTCGCCTGGGCGCTCTGGGCAGTGTCGGTGACGCCGCTTCTATGGTGGGAATTTGCCGTCTTCGCGCTGGTGATCGGCGAATTCGGAGGTCTCATCGGGATCGTCACCGCGCACGAGCTCATGCATCGATCCTCCCCCGGCCATAAAAGGATCGCATTCCTGCTGATGGCGCTGACCGGCTATGCGCATTATTGCATCGAGCATGTTCGCGGCCACCATAAGCGCGTCGCGACACCCGAAGACCCGGCGACGGCCCGCGCGGGCGAAACGCTCTACGCCTTCCTTCCGCGTTCGATCATCGGTGGTTTTCGCAGCGCGTGGCAGATCGAGGCCAAGCGATTGGAACGCGCCGGTCAGCCGCTCTGGTCACGCCATAACGCGATCCTGGTCTGGCATAGCTTTACGATCGTCCTGATGATCGCCATCACTTTGCTGCTCGGGCCGCTCAGCCTCGCTTTGTTCGTCATCCAGGCCTCGGTTGCCGTGCTGTTGCTCGAGACGGTCAACTATCTCCAGCATTACGGATTGGTGCGCGCCAAGGACGCCACGGGGAGATATGAGCGCATCCGCCCCGAGCATAGCTGGAATTCGAGCCACCTGCTGACCAACGTCAACCTGTTCAATCTCGGGCGCCATTCGGACCATCACCGCGAGTCGATCCGGCCTTATTACAAGCTTCGCCATTATGACGACGCGCCGCAAATGCCGTTCGGCTATTCGGCAATGGTCATGCTGGCCATGGTCCCGCCGCTCTGGTTCCGCGTGATGGACTCCAGGCTCGATGACTATCGGAGGCGCAGGCAGACCGCCTGAGGCGCGCGAGCCGATCGCTGGCTAGCGCCAGATCTTCTTGGACTTGCTGAGGTCGTTGCGGATGGTGGTGCTGGCCACGCCACCCTGGCCCATGGCATTCGAAATCTGGTCTAGTCCGAGGACGACGTCGCCTGCCGCGTAGAGGCCGGGGACACTGGTGCGCATATGTTCGTCGACCACCACACATTCGTTGTCGCCCTTGAGGTCCGCGCCGACCATTTCGGCGAGACCCGTGTGCGTGTCGCTGCCAAGCGCGGGGTAGAGGCTGTCGAAGCTGCGCATCTTGCCACCCTCGACCGCCACGCAGATCTCCTTGTCGCCCGCGACCAGCTCGGTGATCGGCCCGTCGACCAGTTCGACACCGGCCTCGGCAAGCTTGAGCCGGTCTTCCTCCTCGATCTCGTGCGGGCCGTCGGGGGCGATCAGCGTGAGGTGAGGGGTGTATCCGCGGATGAAGAGCGTTTCGGCCGCGCCGTGTTGCCCGGTGCCGACGATGGCGACCTCCTTGTCGGTGACTTCGTAGCCGTCGCAGATCGGGCAGTAGCGGATGAGCCCCTTTGCCATCGCCTCGTCATGATCCTCCCGCTCGATCATCGGCGGGCGGCGGTTGGTGACTCCGGTGGCGAGCAAAACGGTGCGAGCCTCGAACGTGCCCGACCCCCATTCGACGCAGAACAGGCCGCTTTCCTCGTCGCGGGTCATCTTCGTGACGCGCCCGTCGATGATCTCGGCGCCATATTTCTGCGCCTGCTCCTTCATCCGCTGGATGAGTTCCTTGCCGTTGATGCCGTCGGGAAATCCCGCATGGTTGTGGCTGGTCGGAATCCACGACGCGCGGCTGTCGCCCGCATCGACGATGATCGTGTCGAGATAATAGCGGGCGAGATAGATGGCGGCGGTGAGCCCCGCAGGGCCAGCGCCCACCACGAGGCAATCGAAGGGTTTGTCACGCATGATAGGGACAATGGCGCGCTTGGCCATTCGTTCCCGCTGGGCTAGGCGTGCGCGCCATGACGTTTCGCGCTTCCGTCCTGACGCTCTACCCCGACATGTTTCCGGGGCCGCTTGGCCATTCGATGGCGGGGCGGGCGCTGGAGGAGGGGAAGTGGGCGCTCGACGTCACCAATATTCGCGACTTTGCGACCGACAAGCATAAGACTGTGGACGACACACCTGCCGGTGGCGGCGCGGGCATGGTGCTGCGCTGCGATGTTGTCGCAAGTGCGCTCGATGCGGTGTCCTATGGGACGCGTCCGGTACTCGCCATGACGCCTCGTGGAAAGCCGCTGACGCAGGCCCGCGTGCGCGAGTTGGCGGCAGGGCCGGGAGCCGTTATCCTGTGCGGGCGGTTCGAAGGTTTCGACGAACGATTGTTCGAGGCGCGCAACATCGAGGAAGTGTCGATCGGCGACTATATTCTCTCGGGCGGAGAGATGGCCGCTTTGGTGCTGCTCGACGCTTGCATTCGCCTGCAGGACGGGGTAATGGGCGCGGCCTCCAGCGGAGAGGAGGAGAGCTTCGAAGAAGGGCTCCTGGAATATCCGCACTATACCCGACCGGTAGAATGGGAAGGGCGCACGATCCCCGAAGTGCTGCGATCTGGGGATCATGCGAAGATTGCCGAGTGGAGAAAGTCCAGGGCGATCGACGATACAAGGGCACGGCGGCCCGATCTATGGGAGGCTCATGGGGAGCATCCGGATCAGTCGCCCTCTGCTGCGCGGCGGAAAAAGAAGAGAGATTAGGTCCATGAACCTCATCCAGACGCTCGAAAAAGAGCTTATCGATGGCCTGACCGCCGAGAAAAAGGTCCCCGAATTCCGTCCCGGCGATACGCTGCGCGTTGGCGTGCGCGTCGTCGAAGGCGAACGTACCCGTATCCAGAATTTCGAAGGCGTCTGCATCGCCCGTTCGAACAAGGGTGCCGGTTCCAGCTTCACCGTGCGCAAGATCTCGTTCGGCGAAGGTGTCGAGCGTGTCTTCCCGCTTTACTCGCCCAACGTCGACAGCATCACTGTCGTGCGCAAGGGCGCCGTGCGTCGTGCCAAGCTCTACTATCTGCGTGGCCGCACCGGTAAATCGGCGCGTATCGCCGAGCGCAAGGACAACCGTCCCGCCAAGGGTGCCAAGGCCGACGCCTAAGCATCTGCGCGAACCGAACAAGAGGAAAGGGCGTCCGGGAAACCGGGCGCCCTTTTCGTTTGTCGAAGCCGTGCTTGCCAGTTGGCTATCGGTGCGGCACACCTCGCGGCGACATGATCCAACGAGGAACCTCTCTCCATGCGTCTTTCCAGTCTTCTCCTTTCCGCCGCCGCGATGGGCATCGCTAGCCCCGCCATGGCCGAGCCGCTCACTCTCGAACGCATCTTCCAGTCGCCGAGCCTGAACGGGTCAAGCGTGCGCGGTGTGCAATTGTCGCCCGACGGCAGCCTGCTGACGATGCTGCGCGGGCGTGAGGACGACCAGACGCGCTACGACCTGTGGGCGCTCGATACGACCAGCGGTGAATGGCGCATGCTGGTCGACAGCGAGAAAGTCGGCACCGGCGCCGAGCTGACCGAGGCGGAGAAGATGCAGCGCGAACGGGCGCGCATCGGCAGCCTCAAGGGCATCGTCTCCTATCAGTGGTCGGACGATGGCAGCCAGATCCTGGTGCCGCTCGACGGGGACCTCTACCTCACCGATCTCGAGGGTAACGTCACGCGTCTGACCGAGAGCAAGGAAGGCGAGCTCAACCCCAAGATCAGCCCCGAAGGCAATTATGTGTCGTTCGTGCGCAAGGGCCAGCTGTTCGTCGGCAAGATCGGCGAAGAGCCGCGCGCGATCACGCCCGACGAGCTGGAGAAGAATGTCCGCTGGGGCGAGGCAGAGTTCGTCGCACAGGAAGAGATGGGTCGCCTGACCGGCTACTGGTGGTCGCCCGACGATCGCAAGCTGGCGGTGCAGCGCTTCGACGAGACGCCGGTGCGCATCGTCACGCGCACCTCGATCGGCGGTGGCGGGACGACGACCTACGACCAGCGCTATCCGCTGGCGGGCACCGATAACGTGCTGGTCGACCTGTTCATCGTCGACCCCGACACGGGCGAACGGGTCGAAGTCGACCTGGGCGAGGAGGAAGACATCTATCTCGCCCGCGTGAACTGGGCGCCCGACGGCAGCGCACTCTACGTGCAGCGCCAGAACCGCGCGCAGACCGTGCTCGACATGCTCAAGGTCGATCCCGCCACGGGGAAAAGCGAGATTTTCTTCACCGAGAAAGCCGCAGAAGGTCATTGGACCAACCTCAGCAAGGACTACAAATTCCTCGACGACGGATCGCTCCTCTGGTGGTCGGAGCGTGACGGCTACGGCCACCTCTACCTACGCAACACTGATGGCAGCTGGCGCCAGCTTACCAAGGGCGAGTGGGTGGTCAAAGGCCTCGATGGCGTCGACCAGGACAAGGGCATCGTCTACTTCACTGCCAACCGAGAGACGCCGCTCGAGGGGCATGGCTATTCGCTCGACTATCGCACGCCGGGCGCCGAGCCGGTCCTGCTGACGACGCCCGGCTATGCGCACGGCATCTCGATGGACAAGAAGGCGCAGCGGATGATCATCTCGCGCTCGAACGACATGACACCGGGCCAGTCCTTCCTCGCCGATACGAACGGTCAGCGCATCGCGTGGATCAACGAAAACGCGCTCGACGAGGATCATCCCTATCATCCCTATCTCGATAGCCACGAGCCTGCGGAATACGGCACGTTCACGGCGAGCGACGGGACCGAGCTCGATTACATGATGATCAAGCCGGCCAACATGGAGCCGGGCAAGAAATACCCCGTCTTCTTCCAGCATTATGGCGGCCCGCACGCGCAGCAGGTCGCGCAGGGCTGGAAGGGTGCGCTGTGGCAGTGGATCGTCGACCAGGGCTATATCTTCTTCGAGATCGAAAACCGTGGCGGCAACTATCGCGGGGTCGAATTCGAGAAGCCGATCTATCGCGCGATGGGCGGCATCGAAGTCGACGACCAGCGGGACGGCGCGAACTTCCTTAAGACGCTCGATTATGTCGATGGCGACCGGATCGCCACCAACGGATGGAGCTATGGCGGATACCTGACGCTCAAAAAGCTGGCGGCCGATCCGGGGCTGTGGGCTGCGGGCATCGCCGGCGCGCCGGTGAGCATGTGGGAGCTGTACGACACCCACTATACCGAGCGCTACATGGGCGATCCGCGCGAGGTGCCCGAGGCTTATGAGAAGAGCTCGACGCTCTACAAGGCCGAGAATATCTCCGATCCGCTGCTGTTGATCCACGGAATGAGTGACGACAATGTCGTGCTCGACAACTCGACCGCCATGGCGGCCAAGCTTCAGGAAGCGGCGATCCCGTTCCAGATGATGTTCTATCCCGGCTACACGCACCGCGTGGGCGGGGAGAAGATCTCGGTCCACCTGTGGACGACGATCATGAACTTCCTAAAGCAGAACGGCGTCGAGGGCGGTCCGCGCTAAGCGAGCCACTCCAGCACGGTCGAGGCCACCCGGTCGGGGGCCTCGACCTGCGGGTAGTGACCGACATCCTCGAGCAGGTGCGCCTTCGCATTCGGAAGTGCATCGATCCAATGGTCGTAGACATGGCGGCCCGAAATGGGATCGAGCGCGCCGTTGATGTGCCCGATCCGGCCCTGCACGTCCTTGAGCGCGCCGACCCAGCGATCCTTGTGCGCAGTCCGCTCGTGCATGTAGCGCAGCAGCTGGTGAAAGCGGCGATGCCCGTCCTTGTGCGCGATCATGGCCCAGTAATCCTGTAGCTCGTCCTCGCTCGGCTGCGTGTCGGGGCCGAAGACGGGCGGGCAGCTTTTGCGGAATTGGCCGTAGCCAAGCAGGCGGCTGATGATGAAGCCGATCGGCGATGCACCAAGATGCTGGATGAGTCGAGGGCGGTGTAGCCCCGGGAAAATGCCGCCATTGAGAAAGATCATTCGGCCGATGCCTTGGGGTGCTTGCCCCTCGGCCTGACGGGCAAGCAGCTCCTGCCCGACCGATACGCCATAGTCGTGCACGAGCGCGTCGAAGCGTTCGATGCCGAGATGATCGAGCAGATTAATCTGCAGGTCGGCCTGCCGGAAGAGCGAGTAACGAGCGTCGGGTTTGTCCGAGAGGCCGAAGCCGAGCATGTCGCAAGCGATGACACGGCGTTGGGCAGTCAGCGTGTCCCAGATGGCGTGCCAATCCCAGCTCGAGGTCGGGAAGCCGTGGATCAGGAGCAGCGGATCGCCGTCACCCTCGTCCCAATGGGCGATCTCGTGTTCACCGAAGGATAGACGCTTCGCGCGGGCCGAAAATCGCTTGAGCGCTGGAGACATTGGGAAAGCTCCTTCATGGCGGCTTGAGACTGGCGCTCCTTGTCCCTACATCCGCCGCAAGCCATCAGGAGCATTACATTGGGATATCGAATTGTCGTCGTCGGGGCCACCGGCAATGTCGGGCGCGAAATTCTCGCCATCCTCGACGAGCGTAAATTTCCTGCCGACGAGATCGCGGCAGTCGCCTCGTCGCGTTCGGCGGGCGAACGGATCACGATCGGAGAGAGCGACAAGGAGCTCAAGGTCCGCAACATCGAGCATTTCGACTGGGCGGGCTGGGACATCGCGCTGTTCGCAGCGGGCTCCGAGGTATCGAAGAAATATGCGTCGGCCGCGGCCAAGGCGGGCTGTACCGTGATCGACAACAGCTCGCTGTTCCGCATGGACCCGGACGTGCCGCTGATCGTGCCCGAGGTGAACCCGGAAGCGATCGACGGCTACAAGGCCAAGAACATCATCGCCAACCCCAACTGTTCGACCGCGCAGATGGTGGTGGCATTGAAGCCGCTTCACGACAATTCGAAGATCAAGCGCGTCGTCGTCGCGACCTATCAGGCGGTATCGGGCGCGGGAAAATCGGCGATGGACGAGCTGTTCCAGCAAAGCCGCGACATCTTTGTCGGCGACCCCGCATCGCCCGAAATCTTTACTAAGCAGATTGCCTTCAACGTCATTCCGCACATCGACAGCTTCCTCGAGGACGGGTCGACCAAGGAAGAGTGGAAGATGGTCGCCGAGACCAAGAAGATCCTCGACCCGAAGATCAAGGTCGCCGCGACCTGTGTGCGCGTGCCCGTGTTCGTGGGGCATAGCGAGGCGATCAATATCGAATTCGAGGACGAGATCACGGCCGAGGAAGCGCAGGACATTTTGCGCGAGAGCCCCGGCATCATGCTCGTCGACAAGCGCGAGGACGGAGGATACGTGACCCCGGTCGAATGTGTCGGCGACTATGCCACCTTCGTCAGCCGCGTGCGCGAAGACTCGACCGTCGATAACGGCATCCAGCTGTGGTGCGTTTCGGACAATTTGCGCAAGGGCGCGGCACTGAACGCCGTGCAGATCGCCGAACTTCTCGGCCGCCGCCACCTGCAGAAAGCCTGATGGCCACCGAACGCTACGAGGCGCCGCACCGGACGGTTGAGGCTGCGGACGCGGCGGTGAAAACCATCGCGGCGGTGCAGTTCGCTCGCTGGCTCAAGCGCTGGGCGATCTGGCTGCCGGTCCTTATCCTCTTTTCCTATCTCGATCCCGTGCTCAGCCCGCTCAAGTGGGTCGCGCTGGTGCTGGCGGGGCTGGGCCTCTTGCCGATCCTGTTTTTCCGTTTCTTCCTGGGTCGAAAGACGCGGCAGGCGAAAGCGAACATCATCGATGCGGAGGCGACGATCCATGCCTACGAGGACGAAATCGAGCTGAAGTCGATCCCCAAGGATCCCGAATGAGCGAGATCGAGAGCCATTTCTGGACAGCCTCGGACGGGGTGGAACTGCATTATCATGCGATGGGCGAGGAGGGCGCGCCAACCGTCGTCCTGATCCATGGCCTGTTCTCCGACAGCCTCGTCAACTGGATCAAGTATGGCCATGCGGCCAAGGTCGCGGCGCAGGGATATCGCGTCGTCATGCCCGACCTTCGCGTGCACGGGCAGAGCGAGAAGAGCCACGATCCGGCGCACTATCCGCACGGCGTGCTCGGGCGCGACCTCGAAGAGCTTGTGGCCTATCTGAAGCTCGATTATTACGATCTTGGCGGCTTTTCGCTCGGCGCGCGCACGACGGTGCAGGCGGTGGGCGAGGGGCTTCGTCCCGGGCGCGCCATGCTGATGGGAATGGGGTTGCAGGGCCTGACCGGATGGGATGCGCGCCAATCCTTCTTCATCGATGTCATCGACCGGTTCGACGAGATCAAGCGCGGCGACCCGGCCTTCATGGCCGCGAGCTTCATGAAGACGATGAAGATCGACCGGGCGGCGGCGCGCCTGCTGCTTCCCAGTTTCACCGATGCCAAGACCCAATGGCTCGATGCCTTCACCATGCCGACAGCGGTCATTTGCGGCACCGAGGATCGCGACAATGGCGATCCGCATGCGCTGGTCGAGGCCTTGCCCGACGGCGAACTGGTCGAGGTACCGGGTACGCACATGTCCTCGGTCGCGAAGCCGGAATTGGGAGAGGCCATCGCGGCCTGGCTGGGCAGGGCTTGATTTCGCTCTCGGAACGGAGGAGTGTCGCGCCCGACTTTCAGTTCGTCACGAGAGGACCCCCATGAAAAAGCTTCTTTGCGCCGCCTCGCTCTCCGCGATTGCACTTTCCGGCTGCACTACAACCGAAACTCCGGCACCGGCCGCCTCACCTGCGGGGCAAGTCTCTGAGATCCCAGCCGGCGACGAACTTCCTTATCCGATGACGCCCGCGGGGGCGAAGGCGTTTGTCGAAGCCGCCGAGGCCGACCTGTTCGAACTGCTCGACATTGCAGGGCGCGCGGCGTGGATCAATTCGACCTACATCAACGACGACAGCGACCGGCTGAACGCCTATTTCGGCACGATCCTGACCGAAAAGGGCGTCGATTACGCCTCGACCGCCGCCAAGTACGCAACGATCGACGGGCTCGATTACGACACGCAGCGCAAGCTCAACATCATGCGTGGTAGCCTGGTGCTCGCCGCCCCGAGCCGCGATGGCGCTGCCGCCGAGCTCAACGAAATTTCGACCAAGCTCAATTCGATGTACGGCAAGGGCCAGGCCGAGCTGAACGGCGAGATGATCCCCGGCGTCGACGCCGAGGCAATGATGGGCACGTCGCGCGACCCCGAAGAGCTCAAGCAGCTGTGGCAAAGCTGGCACGAGAATGTCGGGCGTCCGATGAAGGACGACTATACCCGCATGGTCGCCATCGCCAACGAAGGCGCGCAGGAACTCGGCTATGCCGATACCGGCACGATGTGGCGCAGCCAGTATGACATGAGCCCCGAAGAATTCTCGGCCATGTACGACCGGCTGTGGGCCGAGACCAAGCCGCTCTATGACGAGCTGCACTGCTACGTTCGCGGCGAGCTCAACGACTATTATGGCGACGACGTGCAGCCCGACACGGGCCCGATCCGCGCCGACCTGCTCGGCAATATGTGGGCGCAGGAGTGGGGCTCGATCTACGACATCGTCGCGCCCGAGGGGGCAGGCGACGTCGGCTATGACATCACGGAGTTGCTGGCCGAGAACGACGTCGACGAAGTCGAGATGGTGCGCATCGCCGAACGCTTTTTCACCTCGCTCGGCCTCGACCCGCTGCCCGACAGTTTCTGGGAGAAGAGCCAGTTCGTGAAGCCGCGCGACCGTGAGGTCGTGTGTCACGCAAGCGCCTGGGACGTCGACAATGTCGAGGATCTGCGCATCAAGATGTGCATCAAGCGCAATGCCAACGACTTCGTGACGATCCATCACGAACTCGGGCACAATTACTACCAGCGCGCCTACAACCAGCAGCCCTATCTTTACCTCAACGGCGCCAATGACGGCTTCCACGAAGCCATCGGCGACACGATCGCGCTGTCGGTGACGCCCGAATATCTGGTGCAGATCGGCATGCTCGACGAGAGCCAGGTGCCGAGCGCGGACAAAGATATCGGTATCCTGCTGCGCCAGGCGATGGACAGCATCGCTTTCCTTCCGTTCGGCCTGCTGGTCGACAAATGGCGCTGGGGCGTGTTCGACGGTTCGGTCACGCCCGACGGCTACAACGACTATTGGGTCGGCCTGAAGTATGAATATCAGGGCATTACGCCGCCGGTGCAACGTGACAGCCTCGTCGATTTCGATCCGGGCGCCAAATATCACATCCCGGGCAACACGCCCTATGCGCGCTATTTCCTCGCGCGGATCCTGCAGTTCCAGTTCTACGAAGCCGCATGCGAAATGTCGGGCTGGGAAGGCCCGCTCCATCGCTGCAGCTTCTACGGCAATAAGGAAGTCGGCACGCGCCTCAATGCGATGCTCGAGATGGGGGCGTCGCGCCCGTGGCCCGACGCGCTCGAAGCCTTCACCGGCACGCGCGAAATGACCGCGCGCCCGATGACCGAATATTTCGCTCCGCTGCAGGCGTGGTTGAAGGAGCAGAACGCAGGCAAAAACTGCGGGTGGAACGCGTAGGCAAACGGCGAATGCGCAAAAGGAAGGGCCGCCGGAGATTGTCTCCGGCGGCCCTTCGCTTTTTCAGTCGTGGTCTCGCTTAGTAAGCGACCGAACCGACCTTGGTATCGGTTTTGATGTCTTCGCTCAGCCCGTCCTTGCGGGGCTGCTGCGCCATCTCGACGGCATCGTTGTTCATTTCGCTGACTTCCTGCTCGACCGCTTCGCGCTGCTGGCGATTGCGGTTCCAGAGGAAGGCACCTGCGCCCGCGGCAGCGGCGGCAACGCCCGTGGCGATGGCGGCGCTGGTCTTGGGGTTGTCGCGAATGGTGCGATAGGTCGTGCCGGCGAAATCGTCACGCTGGGCAAGGCTCTGCTTGATACGCGTGGTTTTCGACGTTTCGGCAGTGGTGTCGGTCGTCTTCGTCATGTCGTGTCTCCCTCTGGAATGATGAATTCACGGCACCAACGAATGGAGGCACGAAACGACCCTCGGCTCGTCGCAGATCGAGGGTCGTTTCGGCGCTGGCTAAAGCTGTTCGAGCAGTGTTTCCGCGCCTGACACCGAATAGTCGCCAGGCTCCTCGACGTTCAGCTGGGTGATTTCGCCATCCTTGACGATCATCGAGTAGCGCTGCGAGCGCTTGCCCATCCCGAAACCGCTGGCGTCCATGGTGAGGCCGAGCGCTTCGGCGAAATCGCCATTGCCGTCGGCGAGGACGGTGATGTCGCCCGACCCCTGGTCGCGGTTCCAATGGCCCATTACGAACGCGTCGTTGACCGAAGTCACGGCGATTTCATCGACGCCCTTGGCCTTCAGCTCGTCGGCTTTCTCGACATAGCTGGGGAGGTGCTTGACCGAACAGGTCGGGGTGTAGGCGCCGGGCACGGCGAACAGTGCGACGGTCTTGCCCTCGAAGAAGCTGCCGCTGCTCACGGGCACGGGACCTTCGGGGGTGGCAAGCATCAATTTCACGTCTGGGATCTTGTCGCCAACGGATACGGGCATCGTCTTATTCTCCTTTTTCGGGGGAACGGTCCGCTGCCCCCTTCGTCATGCCAACAGGCCTTGCGCCACATGGGTTCCGACTGCGACAAGGACAAGATGGACCAACCGCCTTTCCTGACCGGCCAACTCCTGCTCGCCATGCCGGGCATGAGCGACGCGCGCTTCGAACAGGCGGTGATCGTCATGGCCGCGCACGACGAGGAAGGCGCGATCGGAGTCGGGATCGGGCACGAGCGCGCGGGCGTGACCCTGCGCGACCTCCTCAAACAGCTCGACATGGATCCAGGCGATGCTCCCGCTGCGCCCATCCACCATGGCGGCCCGGTCGAACCGGGCAGGGGCTTCGTCCTCCATTCGCTCGACTGGTCGGGGCAGGACACGGTCCAGATTGGCGGGCTGTGTGCGCTGACAGGCACGCAGGACGTGCTGCAGGCGATCGCCGAAGGGAAAGGCCCGTCGCAATTTGTCGTGTCGCTGGGCTATGCGGGTTGGGAGCAGGGCCAGCTTGAAGGCGAACTCACCCAGCATGGCTGGTTCACCGCACCCGCGAGCCCCGAGATCCTGTTCGATACGGGAAGCGAAGACCGCTGGGCCGCCGCGTTCAAATCGGTAGGCGTCGATCCGTCGCTGCTAGTCGGAGAAGGCGGCGAAGCCTGAGCTCCACATTGCACCCGCTGCCGCCTTCGGTTAGGGCAGCGGCGAATTGATACATCCCCCCAATGGAGACCCAAGTGGCTGACTATATCGTCAAGGACATCTCGCTCGCCGATTACGGGCGCACCGAAATCGACATCGCCGAAACCGAAATGCCGGGCCTGATGGCAACGCGCGAGGAATATGCCGCCTCGCAGCCGCTCAAGGGCGCGCGCATTACCGGCTCGCTGCACATGACGATCCAGACCGCCGTGCTGATCGAGACGCTCGTGGCGCTGGGCGCCGACGTTCGCTGGACGACCTGCAATATCTACTCGACGCAGGACCATGCCGCGGCCGCGATCGCCGCGCAGAACATCCCTGTCTTCGCCGTCAAGGGCGAGACGCTCGCCGAATATTGGGACTATGTCGGCCGCACCTTCGATTGGGGCGGCGAGACCTGCAACCTGATCCTCGACGATGGCGGCGATGCCACCATGTTCGCGCTTTGGGGCGCGCGGGTCGAGGCGGGCGAGAGCCTCCCCGAGCCGACCAACGAGGAGGAGCGCGAGTTCAACAAGGCGCTGACCGCCTTCCTCGAGAAGAAGCCCGGCTACCTCACCGAGACGGTCAAGAACATCAAGGGCGTCAGCGAAGAAACGACCACGGGCGTCAATCGCCTCTACCAGCTCGCCAAGAAGGGCCTGCTTCCCTTCCCGGCAATCAACGTCAACGACAGCGTCACCAAGTCGAAATTCGACAATAAATATGGCTGCAAGGAAAGCCTGGTCGACGGCATTCGCCGCGGCACCGACGTGATGATGGCGGGCAAGGTTGCCTGCGTGGCGGGCTATGGCGATGTCGGCAAGGGTTCGGCGGCGTCGCTGGCCGGTGCCGGTGCGCGCGTCATCGTGACCGAAATCGACCCGATCTGCGCGCTCCAGGCGGCGATGGACGGGTTCGAGGTCGTGACCATGGAAGAGGCTGCCCCGCGCGCCGATATCTTCGTCACCACGACCGGCAACAAGGACGTGATCACCATCGACCATGTTCGCGAGATGAAGGACATGGCGATCGTCGGCAACATCGGCCACTTCGACAACGAGATCCAGGTCGAGGCACTCGAGAATTTCAAGTGGACCGAGGTCAAGCCGCAGGTCGACCTGATCGAGAAGCCCGACGGCAAGCGCATCATTCTTCTCTCGAAGGGGCGCCTGCTCAACCTCGGCAATGCGACGGGGCATCCGAGCTTCGTGATGTCGGCCAGCTTCACCAACCAGGTGCTGGCGCAGATCGAGCTGTGGAAGCGCGGCCACGAATATGAGAACACCGTCCACGTGCTGCCCAAGCATCTCGACGAAAAGGTCGCCAAGCTGCACCTCGACAAGCTCAACGTTTCGCTCTCGAAGCTGTCGGACGAGCAGGCCGACTATATCGGCGTGCCGAGCGAGGGCCCCTTCAAGCCGGAACATTATCGCTACTAACCCCCGTTCCGGCGGCAAAACATCGAGCGGGAGCGGGTCAAACCGCTTCCGCTTTTTGTTTGCGCATCCTATGACTTGCCGCGTGAGAGCGTGCGCGGACATTGAGGCGAGGGGGGCATGGACGGTCTGCTGCTGATCATTGCCGCCCTCTGGATGGGGATCGCGGCGGCACTGCTGGTGGTCGCGGGCCGTCGGATGGACCGTGCGCGCAAGACCATCGATGCTGCCCGTTCGCTCGCCGGGATGATGGGTGCGGCGCCCGTCCGACCTGCCATGATCGATGCCGACGGCAAGCTCGACGCCGATCCCGAACTCCTACGCCAGCTCGCCGTGTCGGGCCGCCCGTCGACGCTGGCTGAGCTGGGAGCAGGCGCGGGTATTTCGCGCGATACGGTCAAGGCGCTCGAATCGCGCATCGCCGAAGCGCGCCTGTCCGGGGAGCGCTTTTCGCTCCAAGTCGAGGCCGAGCAGTCGGGCAAAATCTTCGACATTTCGGTAATGCCTGCCCCGCGCCCCGCTGCCGACGGCACGATGCTGTCATGGTGGGCGGACACCAGCCAGCAAGAAGAAGAACGTGGACGGTTGGGCAAGAGGCTTGACCAGACTGAAAGCGCGCTCGACAGCCTGACGCAGCTGATCGAAAGCGCGCCGTTCCCGATGTGGTATCGCGGCCCCGATCTCGCGCTTGGCCTAGTCAATGCCGCGTTCGTTGCGGCGGTCGAAGGCGATACGGCCGCCGACGTCATTGCGCGTGGCGCTGAGCTGATCGACGGGACGGGCGACGAAAGCGCGCGCGCCGGCGCGATGACCGCGCTCGAGAATGGCAAGCCTTACAGCCGGACGCAGCCCGCCACGATCGGCGGCGAGCGGCGCATGCTGCGCATCGTCGACGTGCCGCTCGCCACGGGGGCGGTCGCGGGCTTTGCGATCGACGTGCAGGACATCGAGGACGCGCGCTACGAGCTGGCGCAATATATCCAGTCGCAGCGCGACCTGTCCGACCGCATGACTGCGGGCGCTGCACAGTTCGATTCCGACAAGCGTCTGAGTTTTTACAACCAGCCCTTTGCGGTGATGGCGGGGCTCGATGTCGAGGAACTGGACGCCAAGCCCGAATTCGACCGGCTGCTCGAACAGATGCGCGACAAGGGGCGCACGCCCGAAACGCGGGACTTTCCTGCCTGGAAGGCCGAACGGCGCGCCTGGTTCACCGCGACCGACGAGCTGATCGAAGAAGACTGGATCCTCGCCAATGGCGACCACCAGCGGGTCGTCGGCCAACCGCTCCCCGATGGTGGACTGCGGCTGATCATCGAGGACCGGACCGAGCAGGTCAGGCTTGCCTCTGCCCGCGACACGCTGCTCCGCGTGCGCGCGGCGACCTTCGACAATCTGTTCGAAGTCATCTCCGTCTTCGCCTCGGACGGGCGGCTGTACCTCTGGAACAAGCTGTTCACCGACCTGTGGGAGCTCGAGGATAGCTGGCTGTCCGAACATCCGCGCATCGACGAGCTGGTCCCGCTCATGGCCAAGAAGCTCAAGGACCCCGAGGATGCGACACGGATTCGCGAACTGGTCAGTTCGACCACGAGCGGACGCAAGGAGAATGCCGGACGGCTTCAGTTCGCAGACGGTCGCAGCTTTGCCTATTCTTCCGTACCGCTGCCCGACGGCAATGCGCTAGTCACGCTCGTCGATGTCACCGACAGCACCCGCATCCAGGCCGCGCTTCGCGAGCGCGCCGAAGCGCTCGAGGAAGCGGACCGGGTCAAGACCGACTTCGTCGCCAATATGAGCTACGAGCTACGCACGCCGCTGACCTCGATCGGCGGGTTCGCGGAGATGCTTCAGCAAGGCTATGCCGGCACGCTCGAGGACAAGGCGAAGGGCTATGTCGATGCGATCATGGAATCGGTCGAACGACTGTCGCGGCTGATCGACAATGTGCTCGACCTGACCCGCACCGAGGGAGGCGAGCTCAAGATTGATCGCAAGCGGGTCGACATGGCGGGCCTGTGCCGCAATGCGGTTGCCGCGATGACGGTGGATGCGGCGGCCAAGGACCAGTCGATCGAGGAAGAGATTGCCGACAGCACCGGCGACGTCACCGGCGACGCGAAGCGCCTGCGCGAGGCGATCGATCACCTGTTGCGCAATGCCATCGCCTATGCCGGTCCGGGCGGCAGGATCGAATTGTACGCCCATGGCGATGAAGACGCGGTGACGGTGTCGGTTGCCGATGACGGGCCGGGCATTCCGGTCGAGGAGCAGGAAGAGGTCTTCAACCGCTTTCACAAGGTCCACGATGCCGCGTCGCGATCGGAGACCGCGCTGGGCCTCGGCCTGCCATTGACCCGCCAGTTCGTCGAGGCGCATGGGGGCAACGTGTCGCTCGATTCCACGCCCGGCAGGGGGACGACGGTGACGCTGCGAATTCCGCGAGGCGCGCAATGATCCTCGATGGAGAGGCGGCGAGCCTCGCATTCGGCGTCAGGCTTGCAGACGTTGTCGCCCCCGGCGACGTGATCACCCTGTCGGGACCGCTTGGCGCGGGAAAGACCAGCATTTCGCGAGGTCTCATCGCGGCGCTCGGCCACGAGGGCGAAGTGCCCAGTCCCACCTTCTCGATCGTCCAGCCCTATGAAAATCTCGATCCGCCGGTCTGGCATGTCGATCTTTATCGGCTCGAGGAAGAGGGCGAACTCGACGAACTGGGTCTGGAGGCTGCCGAGGAAGGCGTGTTGTTGGTCGAATGGCCGAGCCGCGCCGGGCGCTGGGCGCATGCGTTACAACTCACCCTCGAAATCGATGAACGGACCGGCGCGCGTCGCTTGACAGCCGAGGTGCCGCAAGCTTGGAAAGAGCGATGGCCCCTGTGATGATTCCGCCGCCCGCGGCGCCCGATTTTCTTGCCGAGTCCGGATGGGGTGGAGCCGAAATCCTGCCGCTTGCGGGCGATGCCAGTTTCCGGCGCTATTTCCGTGTCGAACATCCCGAACTGGGCCGCGCCGTCCTGATGGATGCGCCGCCCGAACATGAAGACGTGCGCCCGTTCATTGCCATTGCCGAGCATCTCGATGCGCAGGGATTACGTGCCCCGCGTATCCTTGGTCGAGATCTTGAAAAGGGCCTGTTGCTGCTTGAGGATTTCGGCGACGACCGGGTCGGGCCGGTGCTTGCTGACGACCGGAGCCGCGAGCGCGCCATCTACGAGGCTGCGGTCGACACGCTCGTCGACCTCGTCCGGCGACCCTTGCCTGACGACCTGCCGCCCTATGACGAGGCGGCGCTCAAGCGAGAAGTCATGCTGTTTCCCGAATGGTACGCGCCTGCGCTCGAATTGGAGGTGGATGTCGACGGGTTCGTCGCTGCATGGCAGGCGAGCTGGGGAGGGCTGCTTGAGCGGACCGCCGACAAACCGGTCCTCGTGCTACGCGACTACCACGCAGACAATCTGATGCTTTTGGCCGAAGGAGGGTTGGGACTGCTCGATTTCCAGGACGCGCTTGCCGGCCATGCTGCCTACGATCTGGTTTCGCTGTTGCAGGATGCGCGCCGCGACGTCGACCCTGCACTCGAGCGCGCGATGCTCGACCGTTTCATCGACGCGCTGGAAATTGCGGATCGCGAAGAATTCGAAGCTGACTATGCGCTGCTCGGTGCGCAGCGGAACGTAAAAATCCTCGGCATCTTTACGCGCCTGTGGAAGCGCGACGGCAAGGATCATTATCTCGCGCTGCAGCCACGCGTCTGGGGCCTGCTCGAACGCGATCTCGCGCATCCGGCGCTGGCGCAGGTGAAAGCCTGGTTCGATGACAACGTGCCGATCGAAAAGCGCGCTGCAGCGTGGGAGGGACGCTAGTCATGGCCGCCGTCAAACGCGCTTTGTCGCTCCGCCCCGGCATCGAGGCAAAAGTGCCCAAATGCGCCATGGTTATGGCCGCCGGGCTCGGCAAGCGCATGCGGCCGCTGACCGCGACGCGCCCCAAGCCGATGGTCGAGTTGGCGGGCAAGCCGATGATCGACCATGTCTTCGACAAGTTGAAGGCCGCAGGCGTCGAGAAAGCAGTGGTCAACGTCCATTATCTGGCGGATTCGCTCGAGGGCCATCTGGAGACTGTCGAAGGGATCGACATCGCCATATCGGACGAGCGCGAACAGCTGCTCGAGACGGGCGGCGGATTGGTCAAGGCGCTGCCCGAAATTTCGAGCGACCCGTTCCTTTCTCTCAATAGCGACAATTTCTGGATCGACGGGCCGGCCGACAGCCTGCGACTGCTGGCGCGGCATTGGGACGACGAGAAGATGGACGCGTTGCTGCTGCTGGTCCCGCACGCGCGGGCCTACTGCCATGCAGGCAAGGGCGATTTTCATCTTGATCGACAGGGCCGCGTGCGCCGCCGCGAAGCGCGGAAGGTTGCGCCTTATGTTTTTACCGGGATCCAGATTGTCTCGAAGCGGCTGCTAGAAGGCGCGCCCGACGGCAAGTTCTCGACCAACATCCTTTGGGATCGTGCGATCGAGCAGGGGCGGCTCTACGGCACTGTCCATCAGGGCCTCTGGTTCGACGTCGGCCGGCCGCAATCGATCACGCAGACTGAAGCGGTGCTGAGCGATGAGTGAGGGCCACGCGCCGGACACTCGCCCTACCGTCTATTCCATCGCGGCTCACCGCAGCTTTGCCGACGCGCTCGCGATCGGGCTGATCCGTGAGCATGGTAAAGATCCGCTTGCGCTGGCACGCGGGCGCATACTCCTGCCCACCAACCGCGCCGTGCGCGCGGTGCGCGAGGCGTTCGTCCGCGCGTCGGGAAGCGGTCTGCTGCTCCCGCGCCTCATTCCGATCGGCGATCCCGAACTGGTCGAGCGTATCGGCGCCGCGCTCGATCCCGCCGATCACGACGATCCGCTTCCCCCTGCCATCGCCCCGCGCGAGCGACAGTTGGCGCTGGCGAAATTACTGGCCGAGGGCGGCGCAGGTGCGGTCGAGGCGATGCGCAGGGCGCAGGATCTCGGCGCGCTTCTCGACCAGCTCGAAGTTGAACAGGTCAGCCCGCTTGCGCTTCGCGAACTCGCGGCCGATCACCCCGATCTTGAAGACCATTGGGAGCGATTGCTCGGGCAATTGGCGCTGCTCTTCGATCGTTGGCCAGCCTTGCTGGAAGCGCGTGGCCAGACGAGCCTCGCGACGCGGCGCAATGCGCTTCTGGGCAGCCTGGCCGAACGCTGGCGCAAGGCACCGCCCGAGGGTTTCACCATCGCCGCCGGGATCACCACCGCCGCGCCGGCCGTGGCCGGACTGCTGTCTCGTGTCGCGCGGTTGCCCGAGGGAGCGGTCATCCTGCCCGCGCTTGCGATGGAACGGGAGATGCCGACGGCCGAGTGGGACGCGCTGCGTCCGGAAGGCGCCGCGCCGCAGCTCACCCATCCGCAATATCATTTGCGCCTGCTTCTCGATCGCATGGGTGTGGCTCGGGACGAGGTGGAGCCATGGCGCCACGGAGGACGCGCCGCCGCGCCGGCCGTACGCGCCCGCGCGGTTGCGCACGCGATGGCGAGCGCGGCCTTTTCGGACAAATGGGTAGGACTCGCGCCGCCCGAGCGTCGCCTAACTGGTGTGCGGGTCATGGAACTGCCCGACCCGGCGATCGAAGCGACCGCCATCGCCATCGCGATGCGCGAAGTGCTGGAGACTCCGGAAAAAACCGCCGCGCTTGTGACGCCGGATCGCCAACTCGCGCGGCGTGTGTCGCAGCAGCTCAGACGCTGGGGCATCCATGCGGACGACAGCGCCGGGACGCCGCTTTCGCAAACGCCGCTCGGGACGCTCTTGCTGGGGATCATCGACGCGGTGTCGGAGCGGTTTGCGCCGGTGCCGCTGCTCGGTCTAATCAAGCATCCGCTTGTCGGACGGGGCGATCGCGGCACGTGGCTTCGCCATGCCCGCAAGCTCGACGGTAAGCTGCGCGGGCCGCGTCCGCCTGAGGGGATCGAAGGACTCGATCGCCATTTCGGCGACCTCGACGCATGGAGCGCCGTGCGGCCCAAGATCGTCGAGATCGACGCGCTTTTCTCGGACAAGATGGCAGTGGGCGAAGTAGCAGGCGCGCTCCGCCGTTCGGTGGAAATCCTTGCCGGTGAGCAGGCCTGGGCCGGGCAGGCAGGACGCGTCGCAGGTGAGTTGATCGCGGGGCTGGAACAGGACGACACGCAACTGTTCGTCGAGCGCCGCGAAATGGCGACGCTGTGGCGCGACCTGCTCGATCAGGAAGCGGTGCGGCCTGTCTATGGCGGGCATCCTCGGCTCAACATTTGGGGCCTGCTCGAAGCGCGGTTGCAGCAGGCCGACGTGATGATCCTCGGCGGGCTCAACGAAGGAAGCTGGCCCGCAGCACCCAAGCCCGACCCTTGGCTGGCGCCACGGCTACGGCGCGAACTCGGGCTACAAGGACTCGATTATCGCACCGGGCTGGCCGCGCACGACCTGATCAGCGCGCTCGGTGCGCCACGTGTCATCCTGACCCGTGCCGTTCGCGACGGGCGCTCGCCGACGGTCGCATCGCGCTTCCTCTTGCGGCTCCAGGCGATGACGGGCGGACTGGCGCGCGATCATCGCATCGAGCGCCTGGCCACCTCGATCGACAACCATCTGAAATTGAAGCCCACCGAACGCCCGCGTCCGACCCCGCCGCCCAAAGATCGACCGCGCGATATCTACGTCACTGCGGTCGACCGGCTGAAGGGCGATCCGTTTGCCTTCTACGCGCAGGCCATGTTGCGGCTGCGGGCGCAGGACCCGGTCGACGGCGATCATCATGCCAAGTGGAAAGGCGACGCGGTCCACAAGGTGCTCGAGGACTGGCTGGAAAAGGATCGGTGCGATCCCGCCAAGCTCCGCGATCGCGTGCTGGCGATGCTTGATGACGAGGCGCTCCATCCCATGCTGCGCGCGCTGTGGGAGCCGCGCTTGATGGAAGCGATCGACTTCATGGGCGCGAAGGTCGAGGAGGGACGCGCCGAAGGACGCGAACCGCTCGCCGCCGAACGGCGTGGCAAGCGCATGATTGGGGACGTCACACTTCACGGCATCGTCGACCGGATCGACCGCATCGGCGACAAGGGGCTGGCAATTGTGGACTACAAGACCGGCAAGCCGCCGTCGCTGACCGCGGTGCGCGAAGGCTTTGCGCTGCAACTCGGTCTGCTCGGCCTGATTGCCGAAGCTGGTGGTTTCGAGGGTATCGAGGGCGCACCGAGCGCACACGAATATTGGTCCCTCGCCAAACGCTACGGCAAGATCGGCTTCGTCATGGGCGTCGACGACGGGGCGGCAGGCGATTTTCTCGACACAACGCTCGCCCATTTCATCGACTTGGCCGACGACTATCTCACGGGAAACAAGCCCTTCACCGCCAAACTCAACCCGGCCTATGCGCCCTATGGCGACTATGACCAGTTGATGCGGCTCGACGAATGGTACGGCCGCGAATGAGCAACCTAGTCTTCCGACTTGCCCGGCTTTGGCTTGGACTTGCGCTTCGACGCGTAGAGAAGCGCGGCGGCGAGGGCTGCGGATCCGATGCCGACCGCAACGGTCTTCTTTCCGATCAGCGGCTTCTTGTCGGGGCTCTGCTCGTCGCTCATGCTTATCCTTCGGGGTTGGGTGTTTCCCGCGATGTAATGATCGCGGCGCGTGGTGCAAGGGCGAATGTGGGAGGGGCGCGATGAGCCGTCGCTTCAAACCGCTCGACACCTTGCTCGGCAACCAGGCTGCGGCTTCCGACCCGTCCGCGCATGCTGCGCTTTCGGCTTCGGCGGGAACAGGCAAAACCCATGTCCTGACCGCGCGTGTGCTCCGACTGCTGCTGCAGGGCGTCCCGCCCGAGGCGATCCTGTGCCTGACTTTCACCAAGGCGGCAGCGGCGGAAATGGCAAACCGGATCGGTGGCCGCCTGGCGAGCTGGGCGCGGCTCGACGATGCCCGTCTGGGCCTCGAGCTGGCAGCGCTCTACGAGCCCAACGATCCTCCCACCCGCGAACGTGCCCGCCGCCTGTTCGCGACCGTCCTCGAAGCGCCCGGCGGGCTCAAGATTCAGACCATACATGCCTTCAGCCAGGCGCTTTTGTCGTCATTTCCCGCAGAGGCGGGGATCGCGCCCGGTTTCGAACCGCTCGACGAACGCGGTGAGGAAGAGCTGGCGCGCCAGGTGCTGGCCGATGTCGCATCGGAGGCAGCGGCATCGCCCATGCCGCAGGACCGTCAATTCCTCGAAGACCTGAAGACCCTGTCACTGCGCCTCGGCGAGCAGGGGGCGGTTGACTATTTGCGCAGCGCCGCGCGCCATCCTGCAGCGATGCGCGACCTGCCGGACGACGACGCGATCGACGAGCGAGTGCGCCTGCTGGTCGGGCTGCCCGAGGGCGAAATTGACGCCTACCTTGCCGAGCAGTGCAACGACTTCCGTTTCGACCGGCGGCTGTGCGACGCGCTGATCGAGGTCAATCGCGCCTGGGGAACGAAGACGGGCAGCGCGGTCGTTGACCGGCTGAAGACGTGGCTCGAGTTACCTGACGGCGAGCGAATGGACGGGCTGTCCGAGATGGCCAAGGATATCGTTACCCAAAAGGGCGAGCCATCTAAAAAGCAGAAAGACCAAGCGCTTGCCGCCCGACTTGCCGACCGCGTGGCAGAGTTGAGCGGCCTGAAGGCCCGCGCGGCCATGGCCCGGGCGCAAGCTGCCGCGCTGCGAGCAGGCAAGCGGTTTTCGCGCGCCTACGAGGCTGCCAAACGCGCCGCCGCCGTCGCCGATTTCGACGACCTCATTCGCTGGACGCGCGGGCTGCTCGATCAGCCGGGCGTGGGCGACTGGATTCGCTTCAAGCTCGATCACCGCATCGACCATGTCCTCGTCGACGAGGCGCAGGACACGAACGGCCGGCAATGGGCGATCATTCGCGCGCTGGTCGACGAATATTTCTCGGGCGCGGACGAGGCCGAGGATCGCTGGCGCACGCTCTTCATGGTCGGGGATTTTAAGCAGGCCATCTATCGTTTCCAGGGCGCCGACCCCAAGGAATTCGTCGCCGTCCGCAAGCTGTTCGACGAGAAAAGCCGCGAGCTGGCTGCCGTCGCGGGCGATGCCGATCGACCCCGCGCGTTCCGCGATCTCGACATTTCGAAGAGCTTCCGCTCGGCCGGGGCAATCCTCGACGTCACCGATCAGGTGATCGAGGAGGTCGGCGCGGAGGCGATGGGCCTGCCGCGCCACCCGCCGCCGCACGAGACCGCCCATCCGAATGCGCACGGGCAGGTCGAATGGTGGCCCGCTTTCTCGGTGGCGGACGCCGAAAACGGGGAGGAAGAGGGCGAGGAAAGCTGGGTCGAGCTGCGCGACCGCCTCTATGCCGATGCGCTCGCCGATGCAGTCGCGGGGATGGTCGGGGAGGGGACGGCGCCGGGCGACATCCTGATCCTGCTGAGGCGGCGCAGCGAGCTGGCCTCGCTGATCGTCGCCCGGCTCTATAGCGCCCATGTCCCGGTTGCAGGGGTCGACCGCCTATTCCTGTCGCGTCCGTTGGCAGTGCGCGACCTGATCGCGGCAATGGCCTTTGCCAGCCAACCCGACGACGACCTGACGCTCGCCTGCTTGCTCACCTCTCCGTTGGTCGGGTGGGATCATGACAAGCTATACGGGCTGGCGTTCGGCAGGGGCAACGACGTGTCGCTATGGCGTGCGTTGCGCGACCGGCGAGAGGATTTTGCCGACGCTCACGCCACTCTCTCGCAATTGCTCGCCGACGCCGATTACCTGCTTCCCTCGGCTTTCCTCGAAAAAATCCTGTCGGGGCCCATGCAGGGACGCGCCAAGCTGATCGGTCGACTGGGGCTCGAAGCGCGCGATCCGATCGAGGAACTCGTCAACAGCGCGTTCGATTTCGAGAGCGACGCCACACCAAGCCTCGACGAGTTCCTCGCGGCGATGAGGCGGGGCGAGGTCGAGGTGAAGCGCGAAGCGGGCGAGGCGGGCAATGCGGTGCGCGTGATGACGGTGCACGGCGCCAAGGGCTTGGAGGCGCCCGTCGTCATCCTCGCCGACGCCACCGCCGATCCAGAACGGATGGGCGGCGTGCGGTCGACGGTCGAGGTCGCGACCGACGAAGTCGAACGCACTCCGTTCCTGCGACCACGCAAGGACGAATTGTGCGAACCCTTCACCTCGATCATCGAGCAAGAGAAAGAAGAGGAGCGCGAGGAGCATTGGCGACTGCTCTATGTCGCGCTGACCCGGGCCGCGAGTCGCCTGATCGTGACCGGCACGGCGCCGAAGAACGACAAACCCGTTGCAGGCGAAAGCTGGCACGCGATGGTCGCCCGCGCGATGGTTTCGCTGGGCGCCGCCTCGCTCGACGCGCCCTGGGGCGAGGGCGGGCTGATCCACCAGACGGGAAGCAAGCGGATGCGCCCTGCGCGTCGCAAGCGCGCGGCAGAACATCCGCCGCGGCCCGCCTGGATCGACGCGCCGGCACCGCCCGAAGCGCGCCCGCCCAGGCCGCTTGTCCCGTCGGCCGTCGAGGGTGAGGAGGAATTGCTCTTTCCGCCGCCATCCGCCGGTGATCGCACTGCAGCACGCCGGGGCATCCTGATCCACGCGCTCCTTGAACGCCTGCCACCTGTCGCCGCTGCGCAGCGACGCGCGACCGCCGACCGCTGGCTCGCAACGGCCATGGGTGTCGGAGATGCGGATCATCGCCGCGACATGATCGATGCGGCGCTGTCAGTGATCGACGATCCGGTCCATGCTGCCCTGTTCGGCCCTCACGCGCTGGCCGAGGCGCCCATTGCGGCGACCCTTCCGGACGGACGCGTCGTTGCGGGTACCGCCGACCGCCTGCTGGTGGAAACGGACCGGATCCTCGTCGTCGACTTTAAGACCGGCCATCAGGTGCCCGGCGGCGCAGCAGACGTCCCGACTGCCCACCGTGCGCAGATGCGCTCCTACATCGACGCGCTGCGCGTCATTTTTCCCGATCGCACAGTCGAAGGCGCGCTGCTCTATACGGCGGGACCGACGCTAATTCGCCTCGACGCTTGAGGTTCGCAGGCACGCACCCCATATCCCTTCGCGAACAAGAATTTCTGAAAGGAACACCATGGCTACCAAAGCTGTCACCGATGCCGATTTCCAGTCCGATGTGCTGGGCGCGGACAAGCCCGTCCTCGTCGATTTCTGGGCTGAATGGTGCGGTCCCTGCCGCATGATCGGCCCGGCGCTGGAAGAAATCAGCGACGAAATGGGCGACAAGGTGACCATCGCCAAGGTCAATATCGACGAAAATCCCGAAGCCCCCGCCAAGTATGGCGTGCGCGGTATTCCGACCATGCTGCTGTTTAAGGACGGCGAAGTGGTCGCGCAGAAGGTCGGCGCAGCGCCCAAGGGCGCGATCCAGCAGTGGCTCGAAGGCGCGCTCTAAACCGGCTTAACGTTTGATTTTTCGGGGCGCGCTTCCTAAACGCGCCCCGAACTATTTTCGCGCACGCAGACGCGCACGACACCCCAAGGGAAACTCATGGTATCCAACCTCGTCAAGACGCTGTTTGGCTCGTCCAACGACCGGCATGTCGCCAAGCTCATGCGGACGGTCAACGTCATCAACGACCTCGAGCCGCAGATGCAGGCGATGTCCGACGAAGAGTTGCAGGCGCAAACGGAGAAATTCCGCGCCCGTCTCGACAATGGCGAAAACCTTGACGACCTCCTTCCCGAAGCCTTCGCGACGGTCCGCGAAGCGTCGGTCCGAACGCTCGGCATGCGACACTTCGACGTGCAGATGGTGGGCGGCATGGCGCTCCATCGCGGCGAAATCGCCGAAATGCGCACGGGTGAGGGCAAGACGCTGGTTGCGACGCTCGCCTGTTACCTCAACGCGCTGCCCGGTAAGGGCGTGCACGTGGTCACGGTCAACGACTATCTGGCCGCGCGTGACGCGGAGTGGATGGGCGAGATCTACAAGTTCCTCGGCCTCCAGGTCGGGGTCGTCGTCCCCAACATTCCCGAGCAGGATCGCCGCGCGGCTTATCAGGCCGATATCACCTACGCGACCAATAACGAGCTCGGCTTCGATTACCTGCGCGACAATATGAAGATGAGCCGCCGACAGATGGTGCAGCGGCCGTTCAATTTCGCGGTGGTCGACGAGGTCGACTCGATCCTCATCGACGAGGCCCGCACCCCGCTGATCATCTCGGGCCCGACCGAAGACAAGTCGGAGCTCTACATCTCGGTCGACAAGCTCGTGCGCGAGCTGGGCGAGGAAGATTACGAGAAGGACGAAAAGCAGCGCAGCGTCGTCCTGACCGAAGAAGGCACCGAAAAGGTCGAGCGCCTCCTCGAGGAAGCGGGCCTGATCGAGGGCACCAACCTTTACGACGTCGAGAACACGCAGGTCGTGCACCACGTCAACCAGGCGCTCAAGGCCAATGTCCTGTTCAAGCGCGACACCGATTACATCGTGAAGGACGACAAGGTCGTCATCATCGACGAATTCACGGGTCGCATGATGGACGGACGCCGCTGGTCCGACGGCCTGCACCAGGCGGTGGAGGCCAAGGAAGGCGTCGACATCAAGCCCGAGAACCAGACGCTCGCCTCGATCACCTTCCAGAATTATTTCCGCATGTATCCGAAGCTCTCGGGCATGACCGGTACCGCGCTCACCGAAGCGCCCGAATTTTTCGATATCTACAAGATGCACGTCACTTCGATCCCGACCAACAAGCCGGTCGGCCGCGTCGACGAGGACGATGTCTTCTACAAGACGATCCAGGACAAGTTCGCCGCCATCGCTACCGAAATCCGTGAAAAGCAGGAGCTCGGCCAGCCCGTACTGGTCGGCACCGTGTCGATCGAAAAGTCGGAGATGCTGAGCGAATATCTCCAGAAAGAAGGCATCGAGCACAGCGTCCTCAACGCCCGTTTCCACGAAACCGAAGCGCACATCGTGGCGCAGGCGGGCCGCATCGGCGCGGTGACCGTGTCGACCAACATGGCGGGCCGCGGCACCGACATCCAGCTGGGCGGTAACGTCGATTTTCGGATCGAGGACGAGCTCAAGGACATGCCCGAGGGCCTCGAGCGCGACAAGGCGATCGAGAAGATCAAGGCCGAGGTTGAGGAAGAGCGCCAGCGCGTGCGCGACGTCGGTGGTCTCTACGTGCTCGGCACCGAACGTCACGAAAGCCGCCGCATCGACAACCAGCTACGCGGCCGTTCGGGTCGTCAGGGCGACCCGGGCCTGTCGAAATTCTATTTGTCGCTCGACGACGATCTGCTGCGCATCTTCGGACCACAGACCGCTTTCGCGCGGCTGATGAACAAAAATCTCGAAGACGGGGAGGCGATCACCCACCCGTGGCTCTCGAAGGCGATCGAGACTGCACAGAAGAAGGTCGAGGCGCGCAACTACGACATTCGTAAGCAGGTCGTCGAATATGATGACGTTATGAACGACCAGCGCAAGGTGATCTATGCCCAGCGCGAGGAAGTCATGGACGCCGACCAGGTCAGCGACGTGGTCGAGGACATGCGCCACGACACGGCCGCGGGTCTCGTCATCCATTACTGTCCGCCGGGCAGCTTCCCCGAACAGTGGGACCTTGCGGGCCTCAAGGAAGGCATTGCCGACATCTTCGAACTCGACATGCCGATCGAGGCTTGGGCCGAGGAAGAGGAAGTCGAGCAGGAGCTCTGGATCGACCGCATCGACGACGCTGCCAAGCAGAAGATGGACGCCAAGATCGAGGGTCTTGACGAGGAACGCTGGAAGCAGATCGAAAAGCAGGTCCTGCTCCAGTCGATCGACAGCAACTGGAAAGAGCATCTCTCGACGCTCGACGCATTGCGCCAGTCGATCGGGCTGCGCAGCTATGCCCAGCGCAAGCCGATCGATGAATATAAGCAGGAAGCCTTCATGCTGTTCGAGCGGCTGCTGGTGACCATCCGCGAGGAAGTGACCAAGGCGCTGACCCGACTGCAGATCCAGATCGAACAGCCGGCAGCGCCGCCGCCGGGCACGCTTCCCGATTTCATTACCAGCCACTTCGACCCGCTGTCGGGCGACGACAATAGCGCCGACATCGATGCGGAAACCGGTACGATCCGCTCAAGCCTGCCGCCGCGCCAGAGCCCGCGTCCGGGTGCGCCGCAGGCGGTGCTCGACGCCGCGCCCGAAGGCGAATTCACGGCACCGGGCAACCGCAACGCGCCATGCCCATGCGGGTCGGGGCGCAAGTATAAGCATTGCCACGGCGCGCTGGCGTAGGCCGCACGTTCACAAAGCTTGCAAATTAAGTGCGCCTCGGCTTCACGCCGGGGCGTATTCATTTGTGCCTGAGAGACTCGCATGATCGATCGCAACGCGCTGCGTCACGCCTACCGCCCCGAAGAAAACGCGCTCGTTTCGGAGCGCCTCAACCAGGCGCGGTTGAGCAAGGCGCAGGCGGGCGAGGCCGAGGCGATGGCACGCACGCTCGTCTCGGCAGTGCGCGAACACAAAGCTGCCGGGATCGACGCCTTCATGCAGGCCTATGACCTCGGGTCGGACGAGGGCATCGCGCTGATGTGCCTTGCCGAAGCGCTGCTGCGCGTGCCCGATGCGGAAACCGCCGACGACCTGATCGCCGACAAGTTGGCCGGTCCCGACTGGGCGGAGCGCCTTGGCGGGTCGAAGTCGACCTTCGTCAACGCCGCGACCTTCTCGCTGCTCTTGACCGGCGAAGTGCTCGAAAAGGCCAATGACCGGTCGGAAAACTGGCAGGCCGCCATCGGCCGTGCCGTGGGTCGCCTCGGCGAGCCCGTCATTCGCACTGCGGTCAACCAGGCGATGAAAATCCTCGGCAAGCAATTCGTCTTCGGCCGCACCATCGGCGAAGCGCTGCGCCGCGCCAAGCCCGAGCAGCGCAAGGGCTGGAGCCACAGTTTCGACATGCTGGGCGAGGCGGCCAAGACCTATGCTGACGCCGAGCGCTACGCCCAGGCCTACGAGAGGGCGATCGAGGAAATCGCCAAAGTTGCCAAAGGCGGGGTTCGCGAAGCGCCGGGCATTTCAGTCAAGCTCTCCGCGCTCCACCCGCGCTACGAATGGAGCCATGGCGAGGAAGCCAAGGCAGCGATCCTGCCCGTGCTCAAGAAGCTGTGCGCCAAGGCTGCGGCGGCCGACGTCCACCTAACCATCGACGCCGAGGAAGCCGACCGGCTCGAGCTGCAGCTCGACCTGGTCGAGGCCATCGTTGAGGCCGACGAGATCTTCGCCAGCGGCTGGGAAGGCTTCGGCCTCGCGATCCAGGCCTATCAGAAGCGCGGCCTCGAGGCGTGCGACTGGATCATCCGCCTCGCGCGCCAATATGACCGCAAGCTGATGGTGCGCCTGGTCAAGGGCGCCTATTGGGACACCGAGATCAAGCTCGCGCAGGTCGCAGGCCTGACCGACTATCCGGTCTTCACGCGCAAGCTGGCGACCGACGTCTCCTATCTCGCCTGCGTGAAGCTGCTGATGACCGCGCAGGATTGCATCTATCCCGCCTTCGCGACCCACAACGCCAATACCATCGCACAGGTGAAGGCGATTGCTGGCCCGCGCCAGGGCCGCCCCGGCTTCGAATTCCAGCGCCTCCACGGCATGGGTACCGAGCTCTACGAAGAGCTGCACAAGCTCGAGGAAGGCATCGGCGAAGAGCATACGCCGATCCGCCTTTACGCGCCCGTGGGGAGCCACAAGGAACTGCTCGCCTATCTCGTCCGCCGCCTGCTCGAAAACGGCGCCAACTCAAGCTTCGTCAACCGCGTCGCCGACGAGAACGTGCCGGTCGAGGAACTGGTCCGCAACGCCGTCGAGGAGCTCGAAAAGCTCGAACCCAAGCGCAATCCAATGATCCCGCTGCCCGACCAGATTTTCGGCCCGGGGCGCAAGAATAGTGCGGGTGTCGACCTGACCGACCCGCTGGTGCGCGTGCCGCTGATGGAACGGCTCAACCAGATGCGCGAGCTGACCCACGAGGCGCAGCCGACCGAGCGCGCCAAGGGCGAACACCCCGTTCGCCGCATCACCAGCCCGCATGACGACCGCATCGAGGTCGGCGTGGTCCACGAAGCCACCGAGGGCGCGATCGACCGCGCGATGGAGGCCGCTGCCGACGCGCAGCCTGCCTGGGACCAGCTGGGCGGCAGAGCGCGTGCCGACATGCTCGACAAGGCCGCCGACCTGTTCGAGCGCGATGCCGAGCTGCTCTTCTCCATGTGCATTCGCGAAGCGGGCAAGACGCTCCCCGACGCCGTGCTCGAAGTGCGCGAGGCGGTCGACTTCCTGCGCTATTACGCCTCCGAAGCGCGCGCTAAGTTCACCCACGCCATCCCGCTGCCCGGGCCGACCGGAGAGACCAACGAACTGCGCCTGCACGGCCGCGGCGTCTGGGTCACGATCAGCCCGTGGAATTTCCCGCTCGCCATCTTCACCGGCATGCTCTCGGCCGCGCTGGCGGCGGGCAATGCGGTACTGGCCAAGCCTGCCGAGCAGACCCCGCTGATCGCCGCGCATGCTATCCGGCTGATGCACGAAGCGGGCATCCCGGAAAACATCTGCCAGCTCATGCCGGGCGACGGCAAGGTCGGGGCCGAACTGGTCGCGCATCGCCTGACCGCCGGCGTCGCCTTCACGGGCTCGACCGAAACGGCACGGATCATCGCCCGCACGCTCGCGGAAAAGACCGATGGGCCGATCGTGCCGCTGATCGCCGAGACGGGCGGCCAGAACGCGATGATCGTCGATTCCAGCGCGCTCCCCGAGCAGGTGACGCGCGACGTCGTCTCGTCGTCGTTCCAGTCGGCGGGCCAGCGCTGCTCGGCGCTCCGCGTGCTCTACATCCAGGACGATGTCGCCGACGAGATGCTGCGCATGATCGCGGGCGCACTCGAAGCGCAGACCATCGGCGATCCGCGCGACCTGCGCACCGATGTCGGCCCGGTGATCGATGCCGGCGCACGACAGGCGCTGCGCCGCCATCTCGACTGGCTCGAACATCACGCCAAGCCGATCATGGTCCGCGAGCTGCCCACGGGCACCGAACATGGCTATTTCGTCCCGCCCGCAATGTACGAGATCGAGCATCTCTCGCAGTTGACGCAGGAGAATTTCGGGCCGATCCTCCACGTCATCCGCTGGAAGGCGGGCGACCTGCCCAAGGTCGTCGAGGCGATCAATTCGACCGGCTACGGGCTCACGCTCGGCCTCCAGAGCCGCATTGACACGACCCGCCGCTACGTCGAGAAACATGCCCGCGTCGGCAATCTCTACGTCAACCGCAACCAGATTGGCGCAGTCGTGGAATCGCAGCCCTTCGGGGGCGAGGGCCTGTCGGGCACGGGTCCCAAGGCAGGCGGCCCCAACTATGTCGAGCGCTTCGCCACCGAACGCGTCACCTGCATCGACACGACGGCCGCGGGCGGCAACGCATCGCTGATGGCGGCGATCGAGGGGTAGGCGCAAAAGTCACTTGAAACGCGTGACGAGCGCGCTATACGGCCTCCCACGCCTTCGGGTTGCTCCCCGATAGCTCAGCGGTAGAGTAGGTGACTGTTAATCACTTGGTCGTTGGTTCGAATCCAACTCGGGGAGCCATTTTTCGCAAAGCACCGAATGAAAGAGCGTGAACGCAGTGAGCGTTCTTGCATGAGAGATGCTGCGCGCGGACGGCCAGCGCGCAGCGACTGGTCCGACGGGGTCAGGCCGCCCTGACCCCAGCCTTAGCTCACAGCGAACTGTTCGAGCGCGATCCGCTCGTCGAGCGCGTGATCGGGATCGAACAACAGGGTCAGCTGCCGCTCGCGATCAAGCGTGACCGACACCTTGGCGACGTCGCGCACCTCATAATAGTCGGCAACCGCCGCCACGCGCCGGTCCTCGGGATCCTTGACGGTAAAGTTCACCGCCGTGTCCTCGGGCAGGATCGCGCCGGGCCAGCGACGCGGACGAAACGGCGAGATCGGGGTCAGCGCCAGCATATTGGCCGACAAGGGCAGGATCGGCCCCCCGGCGCTGAGGTTGTAGGCGGTCGAACCGGCAGGGGTCGCGACCATCACCCCGTCGCAGACCAGCTCGTCGAGGGCAGGGCGCCCTGCGACATCGATGGAAATCTTCGCGGTCCGCCCGGTCTCGCGCAGCAGCGAGACCTCGTTGATCGCGGCGCGATGGTCCTTCTTGCCGTCGGTGGTCGTCACGTCCATGCGCAGGGGCGCGATCTCGATCGCTTTTGCGGCGGCGACGCGCTCGTGCAGATCGTCGTCGCGCAGCGGATTCATGAGAAAGCCGACCGTTCCCCGATTGATGCCGAAGACCGGGCGCTCGGGAATGTCGCCTTCGAGCATCGAATGGAGGGTGCGCAGCATGAACCCGTCGCCGCCCAGCGCGACGATGACCTCGGCCTCGTCATTGGCGACGAAGTCATAGGCGCTCGAAAGCTGGCGCAGCGCTTCCTGCGCCGGTGCTTTCTGCGAGGCCAAGATTCCCAGTTTTCCGCTCATCTGCGTCCTTTCGCCCTGTCGGCGAGGGCACCATAGGCATTTTCGGCGCGCAATCCACTGTCCCATCGCGGGGCATCGGTCGATCTGCCCCTGCAACAAACGGCACTTTTGCGCCACACCGGCGTCATGTTGAGTAGCTGGACACGGGGCGCGAAGGGCGCATGGGGACGACGGGCTTCGGATGGAGCGAAGCCGGTCACGGTGGCGCCGAAGCGCGACCGGAAGCTGGAAGCCGCGATCGCCGGGGACGAGATCGGCCTGCGCTACCAGCCCCAGCTCGATCCGATGACGGGTGAGGTCGTCGGGGTCGAGGCGCTGGCGCGGTGGAGCGGGGAAGAGGATGCCGGGGACCTCTTCCGCCGCGCCGCCGACGCCAGGCTCGACGAGCGCCTGTCGCGCCAGGTCGCCGAAAAGGCGATCCGGCGGGCGGCCCGGTGGAGGGGTTCGCTCGCCACCGTCTGTCTCTCGATCAACCTGCTTCCCTCGGACCTCGCGCATGACGACTATCCCGACTGGCTGCTGACCCAGCTGGAACGGCAAGGCTTCGCGCCCGAACGGCTGACGGTGGAAATCGTCGAGAGTGACTTGCTGAGCGACAGCGGCGCCGCGGCGGCCCGGCTACAGCGATTGCGCGATGTCGGCATCCGGGTGGCGATCGACGATTTCGGCACGGGCTATGCCAGCCTGGCGTGGCTCACGGGACTTCCCATCGACACGCTCAAGATCGACCGTGAACTGATCACCGACATCGTCGGCAAGGACCGCGACCGCATCGTCGTGCGTGCGATGCTGCGGCTCGCGCAGGACCTCGAGATGAAGACTATCGTCGAGGGCGTGGAATGCTCGGCCCAGCTGGCATTGCTCGCCGACTGGGGCTGCGATCTCTACCAAGGATTCCTCGGCTCCGAGCCGCTCAGCGAGGAAGAATTGCACCGCTTCGTGCGCACCGCCAACCTCGCGGTCGCTTAGGCGGCTTCCATTTCCTTCAACGCTTTAGCGGCGGTTCTTGCGAGCCCGCGCGACAATTGGAGCGCGCCTTCGAGCCGGTCATGCTCGGTCCGCCAGTTGCGACTGACCACCAGTTTCTCGTCCGGCCGCAGCTTGGCGCTGCCCTTCAGCCGCTCGATATAGCCGAACAAGGCCGGGATCGACGGGAAGCCCCCCTCGGCAAAGGTGACGACCGCGCCCTTCGACCCGACGTCCAGCTTGGCGATCCGCGCCTTGCGGCAATTGATCTTGGTCTCGACGATGGTGAGCAAATTCTGCACCTCGTGCGGCAGCTTGCCGAAGCGATCGATCAGTTCGGCCGCGAATTCGTCGATCTCGGCGCGGGTCGAGAGGTCGGCCAGGCGGCGATAGAGCCCCATGCGTAGGTCGAGGTCGGCAACATAGTCGTCGGGGATCAGCACCGGCGCATCGACATTAATCTGCGGATTGACGTGACCCTGCCGCTCTTCGTCATCGCCGCCCGCCTTGAGGTTGGCGATCGCCTCCTCGAGCATCGACTGGTAGAGTTCGAACCCGACTTCCTTGATATGCCCCGACTGCTCGTCACCGAGCAGGTTGCCGGCCCCACGCAGGTCGAGATCGTGGCTCGCCAGCTGGAAGCCGGCGCCGAGATTGTCGAGGCTGGCGAGGATCTGAAGCCGCTTCGTCGCGCTTTCGCTGACAAGCCGCACCTCGGGCGTGGTCAGATAGGCGTAGGCGCGCGTCTTGGAACGACCCACGCGCCCGCGAAGCTGGTAGAGCTGGGCAAGGCCGAAGCGATCGGCGCGATGCACGACCAGCGTGTTGGCCGTGGGAACATCGAGCCCGCTCTCCACGATCGTCGTCGACAAGAGCACGTCATACTTGCGGTCGTAAAAAGCGCTCATCCGCTCCTCAACCTCGCTCGGCGGCATCTGCCCGTGCGCGACGACATATTTCACCTCGGGCACTTCCTCGCGCAGGAATTGCTCGATGTCGGGCAGATCGGCGATGCGCGGGACGACGTAGAAGCTCTGCCCGCCGCGATAATGTTCGCGCAGCAGCGCCTCGCGCACGACCACCGGGTCGAACGGCGTCACGTAGGTACGCACTGCGAGCCGGTCGATCGGCGGGGTCTGGATGACCGACAGCTCGCGCAGCCCGCTCATCGCCATCTGCAGCGTGCGCGGGATCGGCGTCGCGGTGAGCGTCAAGACGTGGACGTTGGTCTTGAGCGCTTTCAGCCGCTCCTTGTGGGTCACCCCGAAATGCTGCTCCTCGTCGACAATGACGAGCCCGAGCCGTTTGAATTTGACCGTTTTTCCGAGCAGAGCGTGCGTGCCGATGACGATATCGACTTGGCCGTCCTCGAGGCCCTCCCTGGTCTTCTTCGCTTCCGCTGCCGGAACGAGCCGCGACAGGCGCCCGACCTTGATCGGAAAGCCCTGAAGCCGCTCGGTGAAGTTCTGGTAATGCTGGCGCGCGAGGAGGGTGGTAGGCGCCACCAGCGCAACCTGCATTCCGTCCATCGCCGCCACGAAGGCGGCGCGCAATGCGACTTCGGTCTTGCCGAAGCCGACATCGCCGCACACGAGCCGATCCATCGGCTTGCCCGACCCCAGATCCTCGAGCACCTCGGCGATCGCCTTTTCCTGGTCGTCCGTCTCTTCGTAGGGGAAGCGGTCGACGAATTGCGGAAAGGCGCTGTCGGGCACGGCGGGCTCTGCCTTGCGCGTGGCGCGCTTGGCGGCGACGGCGATGAGCTTGCCAGCAATCTCGCGGATCCGCTCCTTCATCTTCGCCTTGCGCCGCTGCCACGCTTCGCCGCCCAACTTGTCGAGCGCAACCGCCTCATCCCCGCCGCCATAGTGGGTTAGCACGTCGATATTCTCGACCGGCACGTAAAGCTTGTCGTCACCCTTGTAGGAAATCGCGACGCAGTCGTGCGGCGCGTTGGCGACATCGATGGTCAGCAAACCGTCGTAGCGTCCGATGCCATGCTCTTCGTGCACCACGAGGTCACCCGGCGTCATCGCCGACAATTCGGCGAGGAAGGCGTCCGCGCTCTTCTTGCGCTTCGAACGGCGAACCAGGCGGTCGCCGAGCATGTCCTGTTCCGACAGCACCGCGACATCGGGCGCGGTAAAGCCATGATCGAGCGGCAGGACTAGCAGCGCCGGTCCCTTGGCACCCAGCGCTTCCTGCCAGGTCTCCGCCTCGACAAGCGCCTTCACGCCATGATCGGCGAGCAACCCCTTCAGTCGCTCGCGCGCCCCGAGCGAATAGCTCGCCAGCACGATCTTGCGGTCGAGGTTGCCCAGATGCTCCGCCACCGCTTCGTAGACATTGGTGCCCTGCGCTCGCTCCGGCGCAAAATCCCGCGGTCCCGCGACTTCGAAATCGACCACCGTATCGCTATCAGGCGCGGGGAATGGGGACGCCAGGTGGACCGGTCGGCTCTCGAGCCGCTCCTGCCACTCCTTCTCACGCAGATAGAGCCGATCGGGGGGCAGGGGGCGATAGCTGCCCGCGTCCGCAGCTTCGACCCGCTTGCGGTTGGCGTAATAGTCCTCGATTGCCTCCTGCCGCGCCTCCATCGCCGCGTCGGCATTGGCGTCGCGCACGATGACGTCAGCCTCGCCCAGATGGTCGAATAGCTCGGCCATCTTTTCCTCGAACAGCGGGAGCCAGTGCTCCATGCCTGCCATCCGCCGCCCTTCGCTCACCGCCTGGTAGAGCGGGTCGGTGGTCGCCGTCGCGCCGTACAGGTCGCGATAGCCAACGCGGAAGCGCTTGATCGTGTCCTCTTCGAGCAACGTCTCGGACGCCGGCATCAACGTGAAGGCACTGGTCCGCCCGGTCGAGCGCTGGTCGGTCGGATCGAAGGCGCGCATCGTCTCGATCTCGTCGCCGAAGAAATCGAGCCGCACCCCGTGCGACAGGCCCGCGGGGAAGAGGTCGACGATCGCACCGCGCACCGCATATTCCCCCGCATCGTGCACGGCATCGACGCGCTGGTAGCCATTGGCGTCAAGCAGGCGGATGAGATCGTCGCGATCGATCTCGACACCCTCGGCGAGGCGCTTGGTCAGCCCGCTGACCCGTTCGGGCGTCAGCATCTTCTGTCCCGCTGCGTTGACGGTGGTCAGCAGCACCTGCGGCTTCTCGACCTTCTCCTGCAGTCGCGCCAACGTGCCGAGCCGCTCCGCCATCACGCGCAGCGCAGGGCTCGACCGGTCGTAGGGAAGGCAGTCCCAAGCAGGCAGTTGCAACACTTCCACCTCGGACCCGAACACCGGGATCGTCTCCGCCAGCGCGCGCATGGCCGTTTCGTCGGCCGCAATGATCACCGCACGGCCATTCTTCCGCGCAGCCGCCCGTGCGATGTCGCTCGCCAGCCACGGGAGATAACCGGACGGCACCCGCGCCAGGGTCAGGGCCTTGTCGGCCTTCAAGAGGGTCTGAAGCGTGTCGGTCATTCGGGGTGCGCGATATAATCCAGCTTCTGCATCGCCTCCATCATCGGCCCCTGATAGCGCTCGGGCACGTCCTGCGTGCCGATCGCCCAGGCCATGATGTCGACGTCGGTTTCGGTCAGCAGCGCCGCGAACAGCGCCAGCTCATGTTCGTTCCAGCCCGCATTGTGGCGATCGAAAAACCCGCCGATCAGCAGGTCGGCTTCCTTCGTCCCGCGATGCCATGCGCGAAATTTCAGCGCGCGGCGCAATTCGTCCATCGATCTCTTCCCATGCGTCATTGGCCCCGAGCGTATTTCCGCCCGTGGCTACCGTCTGTTGCGGGGGCTGTAGGCGAATGAAACGCGCTAGGCTAGGGAGGGTTCATGCGGCCCGAGATTCTTCAGCCACTTTTTGCGGAAAGCTCGTCGCTCAAGGGGGTCGGCGACAAGCTCGCCAAGGGCCTGGCGCGGCTCAAGATCGAGCGTGTGCTCGACTTCCTCTTCCACCTGCCGACCGGCATGATCGAACGCGTCCGTGCCCCGCAAGCAAGCCACGCGCTGGTCGGCAAGATCGTGATTCTCGAGCTCGTGCCCTACCAGGTGCGCGAAGGCAGGGGCCGCGCCCCGACCCGCATCCTCGCCGCCGACGATGACGGCAATACGGTGACGCTGACCTTCTTCAACAATCCCGGCTGGGCGAAGAAGCAGTTGCCGCTCGACGAGCGCCGCATCGCTTCGGGCAAGCTCGACGCGTTCGGGCAGGAATTGCAGATCGTCCATCCCGACGTCGTGTCGTTCGAGGAAGCGGGCAAGCTCCCGCTGCGCGAGCCGGTCTATCCGCTCACCGAAGGGATGAGCAACAAGCGGCTGCGCGAATTCATCGGCGAGGCGCTGGAACGCGCGCCCGAGCTTCCCGAATGGATCGAGAATTCGCTCAAAGGCCGTCACGGGTGGAAAGACTGGCGCGGCGCGCTGGCCGAAATTCATTCAGACCCGACCGCAGACAAGGCGCGTAACCGTCTGGCTTATGACGAGATTTTTGCCAACCAGCTGGCGTTGCTCCTGATTCGGCAGTCAAGCCGGCGCCGGCGCACGCGTCCGCTCGCCGGCGACGGATCGGTGACGGGCAAGCTCAAGCTGCCCTACCGCCTGACGGGCGCGCAGGAGCGGGTGATCGGCGAAATCCTCGGCGATATGGCGCAGGATCGCCCCATGCTCCGCCTGCTCCAGGGCGATGTCGGCGCGGGCAAGACGCTGGTCGGCCTCCACGCCATGCTCGCCGCGGTCGAGAGCAAGGCGCAGGCGGCAATGCTCGCCCCGACCGAAATCCTCGCGCGCCAGCATTATGAAACGCTGCGCCAATGGTGCGCGCCGATCGGGGTCGAGGTCGCCATCCTCACCGGCCGCGACAAGGGCAGGGCAAGGGAAGCGGTATTGATGGGGCTCGCCGATGGCAGCATCGACATCCTCGTCGGCACCCACGCCATCTTCCAGCAGGGGGTGGCTTACAAGGATCTCGGCCTCGTCATCGTCGACGAACAGCATCGTTTCGGCGTCTCGCAGCGGCTGCTGCTGACCGAGAAGGGCAAGAGCCCGCCGCATCTCCTCGCGATGACCGCCACGCCGATCCCGCGCACCCTAACGCTCACCCAATATGGCGAGATGGAGGTCAGCCAGATCGACGAGCTTCCGCCGGGGCGCCAACCGATCGAGACGCTGGTGGTCTCCGAAGGCAAGATCGCCGACGTGGTCGAGGGACTGGGGCGGCATATCGAGGGCGGCGGACAGGCCTATTGGGTGTGTCCGCTGGTCGAGGAAAGCGAGGCCTCCGACGCAGCGGCAGCAGAGGAACGCGCGCGCGTCCTGCGGGAAAGATTTGGCGGAAGAGTGGGGCTGGTGCACGGCCGCATGAAGGGACCGGAGAAGGATGACGTCATGACGTCATTCGCGTCCGGAGAGCTTTCCGTGCTGGTCGCGACAACCGTGATCGAGGTCGGGGTCGATGTCCCCAAAGCGACGCTGATGATCATCGAAGGTGCCGAACGGTTCGGCCTTGCCCAGCTCCACCAGCTGCGCGGGCGCGTCGGGCGCGGGGAGGGCAAGAGCCGCTGTCTCCTGTTGCGTGGCCCCGAACTCAGCGAAACCGCCCGCGCGCGCCTGGCGCTGATGCGCGAGACCAATGACGGCTTCCGCATCGCCGAAGAAGACCTCAAGCTACGCGGTCCCGGCGAAATCCTCGGCACCCGCCAATCCGGCGAAGCCGCCTTCCGCATTGCGACTGCCAAGGACGTCGTGGCACTAGCTCCGGCGGCCCAAAGCGATGCGCAGCTTCTGCTCGACCGCGACGGCGGATTGGAGGGCGAACGCGGCCAAGCGGCGCGCACTTGCCTCTACCTCTTTGAACGGGACGCTGCAGTAGGGCTGCTTAAAGGGGGCTGAGCCATTCGCGATGCCTAGTCAGGGACGGGTCTAGTCCTTGCGATCATAATGAACGAAGATCTGCTCGACCCTCGTGGTCGTGTATCTTGTATCAAGCTCTTAAGTGACCAGCGCGACCCCTTCCGCTTCGTTTGCGCAAGAAGGCGAAACACCGTGATAATCAATAGCGTTGGCCGCATGCTGGACTAGCGGCTCCCTCACAGATTCTGGCACTTCTACGCCGTCGATTACCAGTTCTTCCAATTGGATTCTCCAGTACGTGCCATCCTGAACTTTACTTACAAGCACATACGAAGTGCGGTTCGGTTGGCAATGCCATGTGACCTGAAACTCGTACGCTGGCGGCATTGGCGGAGGAGGGATGAGCATTTCGATCGCGCCGAACTGGAAACCAAGAAACACACTAAACGCGCTGAACATACGGATTTCCTAATATCGACATAAACTGAAGGAATAGTTTGTCGAATTTTCGTGGAAATACAAGCTGACGGAACTCGCTAAGGAAGTAACAGCCCGTGCTTCTTCTTGCCCAAACTCAGCTTCGCAGGTGCCCCCGCCACCGCGATCAGCAGCTGCGGGTCGCTCACAGGCTTGTCGTCGAGCTTCACCGCGCCCTCCTTGATCTTGCGCTTGGCTTCGCCGTTGGAGGCGCAGAATCCGAGACCGGTGAGCGCGTCAAGGACCGAGATCGAGCCGTTCGAGGCGATGCTGGGGAGGTTGTCATCGCTCCGACCTTCCTCGAAAGTCTTGCGCGCGGTTTCTTCGGCGGCCTTCGCGGCGTCTTCGCCGTGCAGCATCGCGGTCGTGGCATTGGCCAGCGCGATTTTCGCTTGGTTGATCTCGGCGCCTTCGAGTTTCGAAAGCTTTTCAATCTCTTCGAGGTCGATGTCGGTAAAGAGTTTCAAGAACTTCACCACGTCCGCATCGGCCGTGTTACGCCAGAATTGCCAGTAATCGTAGGGGCTCAGCTGGTCTTCATTGAGCCACACCGCGCCCGCGGCGGTCTTGCCCATTTTCTTGCCGTCCGCAGTGGTGATCAGCGGCGTCGTCACCCCGAACAACTCCTCGCCCGCGCCCATGCGGCGGGTGAGTTCGATGCCGTTGACGATATTGCCCCACTGGTCCGACCCGCCCAGCTGCAGGCGGCACCCGTGGCGCCCGTGCAACTCGCGGAAGTCGTAGGCCTGGAGGATCATGTAGTTGAATTCGAGGAAGGTCAGCGGCTGCTCGCGATCGAGCCGCAGCTTGACGCTGTCGAAGGTCAGCATGCGGTTGACCGTGAAATGCGGCCCAACCTCGCGCAGCAGGTCGAGATAGCCGAGGCTCGACAGCCAGTCGTCATTGTCGACCATGATCGCGGCGTTCGGCCCGTCGAAATCGAGAAAGCGCTCGAACACCTTGCGGATCGAGGCGATATTGGCCTGGATATCTTCGTGGGTGAGCAGCTGGCGGCTCTCGTCCTTGCCCGACGGATCGCCCACCTTGGTCGTCCCGCCACCCATCAGCACGATCGGCCTGTGCCCCGCCTGCTGGAGACGGCGCAGCAGCATGATCTGCACCAGCGATCCCACGTGCAGGCTCGGCGCGGTCGCGTCGAAGCCGACATAGCCGGTAATCGTGTCCTTCGCGGCGAGGGCGTCGAGCCCTTCCGCATCGGTCATCTGGTGGATGTAATCGCGCTCGGAAAGGATGGTGAGCAGGCTGCTGTCGTAGGTCATGGCATGGCTCTAGCAGCGCACCCGTGCGCCTTCCACGGCAAAATGGGGCGCAGATGCTGGAAAATCCGCGCAATTCGTGGCAGCAATGCGCGCATGAAGCCAGTCGAACTCTATATCCACCCGAGCGAGACCAAGGGTGCGGTCAAGAAGGTCAACGCGAAGATCGAGCGCACGTCGCCCGACCATATCCGCCTGACCTACACCATCCTCGATAGCGACGAGGATCTTGCCATTCCCGAAGGCGATGGCATCCGGCGCGACGGATTGTGGCTCCAGACCTGCCTCGAATTCTTCCTCGGTCGCGCGAGCGAGGACAGCTATCGCGAGTTCAACTTCTCGCCCGGCGGCGACTGGGCAGCCTACAGCTTCGACCGCGCGCGGCAGGGCAAGCGCCAGCTGCTGATGCCCGAGGATCCCAAGGTCGCCTGGCGCCGCGACAAGAAGCGGTGGGTGCTCGAGGCCGACCTCATGATCAACGACCTGCCCGAAAATGGCGCGTGCAATCTCACCGCCGTGATCGGAGAGAAGGACGGGACCAAGACCCATTGGGCCGCGCTCCATGCGCCCGATGCGCCCGACTTTCACGATCCCCTTTGCTTCTCTGTGCCCTTTCCGTCATTGGCCAAGGCATGAAATTCGGCATCGACCGGCTGCTCGCCGACCCAGAACTTCGCAAACCCCTTGCTGGCAAGCGCGTCGCCCTGTGCGCGCATCCCGCTTCGGTAGACCGCCACCTCAATCACAGCCTCGATGCGTTGTCCGCGCTCGATGACGTCAAGCTGACCGCCGCCTTCGGCCCGCAGCATGGGATGAAGGGCGACAAGCAGTACAACATGATCGAGAGCGAGGATTATATCGATCCCGTTCACAACATCCCGGTCTTCTCGCTCTACGGCGAAGTCCGCCGCCCGACCGATGCGATGATGGAGCCGTGGGACGCCGTGCTGCTCGACCTGCAGGACGTCGGCTGCCGCATCTACACCTTCCTTACCACGCTGCTCTATCTGCTCGAGGCGGCGGCCACGCATGGCAAGTCAGTCTGGGTGCTCGACCGCCCTAATCCCGCCGGGCGTCCGGTCGAGGGCTCCAAGCTGCAGCCGGGCTATGAAAGCTTTGTCGGCGCCGGGCCGATCCCGATGCGCCACGGCATGACGCTGGGCGAGATGGGCCACTGGTTCGTCGACCATTACAAGCTCGACGTCGATTATCGCGTGATCGAGATGGAGGGCTACGAACCCGACGGCGCAGGCTTCGGCTGGCCGCCCGAGCGGGTCTGGGTCAATCCGTCGCCCAACGCGCCGAGCGTCAACATGGCGCGTGCGTATGCCGGCACGGTGATGCTCGAAGGCACGCATTTGAGCGAGGGCAGGGGTACCACCCGTCCGCTCGAAATCTTCGGCGCACCCGACATCAACGCCCGCGCGGTCATCGATCGCATGCACGCCATCGCCCCGCACTGGCTGGGCGGCTGTACCTTGCGCGAAATCTGGTTCGAGCCGACTTTCTACAAACATGAAGGCGCGCTGTGCCACGGCGTCCACATCCACGGCGAAGGCCCCGACTACGACCATGACGCCTTCCAGCCCTGGCGCGTCCAGGCGCTCGCCTTCAAGGCGATCCGCGATCTCTTCCCCGAATACGACCTCTGGCGCGGCCTCGACTACAAGTACGAATATACCGAAGGCCGCCTCGCGATCGACATGATCAACGGCGGCCCCTTCCTGCGCGAATGGGTCGACGACGAGGGCAGCGAACCCGCCGATCTCGACGCCCACGCCGGCCCCGACGAGGCCGCGTGGTGCGAGGAGCGAAAGCCCTTCCTGCTTTACTAGGCTTTCTTCGACAGTACCCGCATCGCCTCATCCAGCCCATCGAGCGTCAGCGGGTACATGCGGTCGTTCATCAGCTCCTTGAGGATGCGCGTCGAATAGCTGTGGCCCCAATACTGTTCTGGCACCGGGTTGAGCCACGCCGCGCTCTTGTAGGCGTCGGTGATGCGCTGGATCCAGGTCGCGCCCGCTTCCTCGTTATAATGTTCGATAGCCCCGCCCGGATGAGTGATCTCGTAGGGGCTCATCGAGGCATCGCCGACGATGATTACCTTATGGTCGGGCCCGAACTTGTGAAGGATATCCCACGTCGGGATCTGTCCGTCCCAGCGCCGGCGGTTCTCCTTCCACACACCCTCGTAGATGCAATTGTGAAAGTAATAATGCTCCAGATGCTTGAACTCGCCCCGCGCGGCCGAGAACAGCTCCTCGACCTTCTTCACATGGCTGTCCATCGACCCGCCAATGTCGAGGAAGAGCAGCAGCTTCACTGCATTGTGCCGCTCGGGGCGCATCCTGACGTCGAGCCAGCCCTGGCGCGCCGTCCCGTCGATCGTGCCGTCGAGGTCCAGCTCTTCCGCCGCGCCCTCGCGCGCGAACCGCCGTAGCCGCTTGAGCGCCACCTTAATGTTACGCGTGCCCAGTTCCTTGTCGCCGTCGAGATCGCGGAACAGTCGCTTCTCCCAGATCTTGATCGCGCGCTGATGCTTGCCCGCCCCGCCGATCCGCACGCCCTCGGGATTGTAACCGCCATGGCCGAAGGGGGAGGTGCCGCCGGTCCCGATCCACTTGTTGCCGCCCTGATGCCGCCTTTGCTGTTCCTCGAGCCGCTTCTTGAGCGTCTCCATGATCTCGTCCCAGTCGCCCAGCGATTTGATCTCTTCCATCTCTTCGGGCGTGAAGTAGCGTTCGGCCACCTGGCGCAGCCAGTCCTCGGGCAGGTCAACGTTGAGCTCCTCGCCCTCGTCCCGCTCGAGCCCCTTGAAGACTTCGCTAAATACCCGGTCGAACCGGTCGAGATGCGCCTCGTCATGCACGAAGGTCGCGCGCGCTAGATAATAGAATTGCGTCGGATCGGCCGCGATGACCTCGCGGTCGAGCGCTTCCAATAGCGTCAGATGCTCCTTGAGACTGGCGGGGAGGCCCGCAGCGCGCAGCGCGTCGACGAATGAAATGAACATGGGCGCAGCCTTATCCGCCCAGGCGCGCACATTCAAACGCCATGGTTAACGGTTCGCTAGGGATTTTCGGGTTAGGGACGTCACCACAACGGATGTTTTTGCGGGGGACAGACCCGATGGCCACGGTCGGAATTGAAGAAGTCACGGAAAATGCGATCCGCAAGGTCGCACGCGATTGCGGTTCGCTGTCGATGGAATGCAGCGATGTCGCGGGCTACGTCGAATCGGTCGCCGACCGCATGTCGAGCAACATGGAAAAGCTCGATGCGCTCGAGGAAGTCACCGAACGACTGCTGACCGACCAGGGACGCGTCTCGGATTCGACCGACGAAGCGCGGCTGCTGTCCGAACAGGCCCGTACCAAGCTCGAACAGGGCCGTCAGGCGATCGACGAAACCATCGCCGGCTTTAAGGGACTGACCGAACTCGTCGTCCAGCTGGGTGAGCGCATGGCCGGCTTCGCGACCGCGATGAACCAGGTGCAGAATGTCAGCTCGACGATCGAGGGCATTGCGCGCAAGACCAACATGCTCGCGCTCAACGCCACGATCGAGGCCGCGCGCGCCGGTGAAGCCGGCCGCAGCTTCGCGGTCGTCGCTGCAGAAGTGAAGAAGCTGGCCCACGACACGCGTAGCGCCACCAGCCAGATTGCCGAGACGATCGGCGAACTGACCCGCGAAGCCACCGCGGTGACCGAGGAAATCCAGAGCGGTGTCGACCAGAGCCGCAGCGCCCAGCAGGGCTTTGGCGTCATCGGCGACACGGTCAGCGAAGTGACCGAGCTTGTCACCATGGTTGACCGCCAGACCGACGGCATCGCCCAGTCGACCGGCCTGATCCAGACGAGCGTCGACCAGGTCAAGGCCGGGCTCAACGCCTTCAGCGCCGATGCGCGCGACGGCGTGACCAAGCTGGCCAAGTCACACAAGCGTCTCGGCCATCTCGAAATGCTGTCCAACACCATGCTCAACACGCTCGCCAATTCGGGCGCGGAGATCGACGACACGCCGATGATCGTGAAGGCGCAGCAATATACGCGCGAGATCGTCGAGCGGATCGAGAATGCCATCGATGCGGGCGAGATCACGATGGAGCAGGTGTTCGACCGCAACTATCGCGAACGCGCGGGCTCCAACCCGAAACAATATGACACCGATTTCTGCGACACGGCGGACCGCCATATCCAGCCCCTCCTCGACGAGATCCTGCGCACCGACAACAAGATCCTCGGCACCACGATCGGCGATCCCAACGGCCACCTGCCGACGCACAGCTCGGACCGGTCGCAGCCGCAGGGCGACGATCCGGTCTGGAACGACGCCAACTGCCGCAACCGCCGCATGCTGATCGACGATCAGACGCGCTTTGCCCATGGCAGCGATATGCCGACCATGATGACCTATCTGATGGTTCGCGGGGACGAGCGGTTCGCGGTCAAGAACATCTATATCCCGGTCGTCATCAAGGGCGAACGCTGGGGCAATTTCGAACTCGCCTACCGCGACGATTGATCGACGCGATCAACGTACGCAGAGGCGCAGAGCTAGGGGCGCGGTGCAAATTGGGGTGCACCGCGCCTCTTTACCATTCGCGTCGCTGCATGATGAGTTGGAGGAAGAGGGCCGCGACGATGCCGCCGCCCAGGCCGAGGCCAAGCGCCCAGTCCGCGCGCCATGCCTCGGTCGCCAGCTGGTTGAGCGGCATGATCCACGGCAGCAGGATGCTGTTGTCCGACGCATAGGCGCCGAGCGCGAACAGAATACCGCCAAACCCGATCACCAGTGGTGGGACGAACGAGCGAAAATAGAGCGCCAGCGCATATTGGATCACCAGCATTAGCTGCGAGGCGGCAAAGACGCGGAGCAGCATGTCGGCGATCATGGCCTGGTCGATCCGCCCTTCGATCTGCCCCGGCATGACGTGCGCGAAGAAGAGGTCGAGGCCGACGAGCCCTAGCCACAGTACGAGGTGCCAGAGCGCCAGCACGATGGCGGCCGCGGCCAGCTTGACGAGGAAGATGCGCCGCCGCGAACCCGGTAGTGCCAGGAGCGGGTCCCAGGCGCGCGGCTGATGCTCGAGCTGCGCGAGCACCACGGTCAGCGCGAGAACACCAAGCGGCATCAGCACCTGCGCCCACATCGCGACGGTGCCGGCACCGAGCCGCATGGCGGTGGTGCCTTCGAGCATGCCGATCAGGAAACCGAGAAGGAGCACGAGGCCCGGCACGGCGATGCTGAGCGTCATGACCAACGAGCCCTTCAGCTTGACGAGCTCGCTCCTGACGAGACCCGTCATCGACACGGCAATGGGATCAGGCAGCGCTGACGCGGTCATGATAAAACTCCTCGAGATCGAATGTGCGGGGGATGAGCGCGTCGACGTCAATGCTCGCCTCGACCAGCAGCCGGTTGAGCTTCGCGATCGACCAGTCGCCAGGCAGGGTCACGTCGCCCGTCGGAGACAATGACAGTCCTGCGCTGCGAACTGTGTCGGGGAGGGCGGGGGAGCGACTGGCGACCCTGACCACCGGGTCGCCGCTACGAAGCGCCTCGAGCGGCCCCTGATGCACCAGCTTTCCGTTGGCGAGCAGCCCGATATGCGTCGCGACCTTTTCGACTTCACCGAGCAGGTGCGAGCAGATGATCATCGTGCGCCCCTCGGCCAGCTCGACCAACAGGCTGCGCATGGAGCGAATGCCTTCCGGATCGAGCCCGTTAAGCGGCTCGTCCAGGATGACGAGCGCGGGATCGCCGATCAGCGCGCGGGCAATACCGAGGCGCTGGCGCATGCCGGTCGAGAAGCTGCCGACTTTCTGGCTTGCCTTGCCCGAAAGGCCGACCCGATCGAGCAGGCCAGGGGCGTCGACCGCGATCCCCAGCGCGCCGCTCATCACCCGCAAATTGTCCGCGGCGGAAAGATGGTCGTAGAACGCGCCGCCGGGGCTATCCGCCATCGCTCCGATTAGCGGACGGCGACGATGGTCGAGCGGCTGCCCGAACAGATGGATCGACCCCGATGTCGGCCGACGAAGACCCAGGATCGTGCGGATGGTGGTCGATTTTCCCGCGCCGTTCGAACCGAGAAAGCCATAGATTGCGCCCTCCGGAACGCGCAGGTCGATGGCGTCTACCGCCACATGGCGCTTGAACCGCTTCGTCAGTCCATGGCTCTCGATCGCCCATGACATCTTGACCGTCCTCCTTTGCAACTTTAATCAAAACTTAAATGAATAATGTTCATATTTAAGTAAAGGTTAAATCTCGGGAGCGGATCATGGAGCAGCGCGCATTGTGGATGGCGAGGGCGGCCGGGGCGGTATTCCTGCTCCTATTCCTGCTGACGATCCTGCAGGCCCTGGCGGCAATCCGGATGGCGGAAGGCTGGATCTGGGCCGTCGTCCTTCCGATGCCCTTCTATCTCTATGCGATGTTCGCCACCTGGCGCGCGCTTACACTGGTTGCTCGAGGAGCGAAGCTTGCGCCCCAGTTGTCGAGACTGATGCGCCGATCCGGGATCGCCTTGTTCATTGGTGGCTTGGTCGAAGTCTTCGGGACCAATGTCGTGCTCGTCGGAAGCGGAGCCGCGGCGCAGCCGATCAACATCACCGCGATCGTCATCGGAGTGATCGGCGTGGGGCTATTCGGGCTGGCGGGCCTGATCGACGAAGGCCGCGCGGCGCGCGCCGAGCTGGACGAGTTCGTCTGATGCCGATCGCCATCACGCTGGACGCGATGCTCAAGGCGCGCGGCATGACCGGCAAGGAACTGGCCGAACGTGTCGGCATTTCCGAAACGCAGATGAGCTTGTTCCGCTCGGGCAAGGTCAAGGGCATCCGCTTCTCGACTCTCGACCGCATGTGCGAGGAATTGCAGTGCAAGCCGGGCGACCTGCTCGACCATGTCCGCCGGATCGAAGGCGGCTATTAGCTGCCCTGACGGCGGCTCATGAAGGCGAGCTTTTCGAACAGCATCACGTCCTGCTCGTTCTTGAGCAGCGCGCCGTGGAGCGGCGGGATCGCCTTGCGCGGATCGGCATCGGCCAGCACGTCGAGCGGCATGTCCTCGTGCAGGATCAGCTTGAGCCAATCGATCAGTTCGCTGGTCGACGGCTTCTTCTTGATCCCGGGCGTCTCGCGCACCTGGTAGAAGATATCCATCGCCTTCCGGACCAGCATTTTCTGGATGCCGGGAAAGTGGACGTCGATGATCGCTTCCATCGTCTCGCGGTCGGGGAATGCGATGTAATGGAAGAAGCAGCGGCGCAGGAAGGCGTCGGGCAGGTCCTTCTCGTTGTTCGAGGTGATGACCACCACCGGCCGCTCGACCGCTTTGACCGTCTCGCCGGTCTCGTAGACATGGAATTCCATGCGATCGAGTTCCTGCAGCAGGTCGTTCGGAAACTCGATATCCGCCTTGTCGATCTCGTCGATCAACAGCACCGGCAGCTTGGGGCTGGTGAACGCCTCCCACAGCTTGCCCTTGCGAATATAGTTCGAAATGTCGTGCACGCGCTCTTCGCCCAGCTGCCCGTCACGAAGCCGTGCCACCGCATCATATTCGTAAAGTCCCTGGACGGCGCGCGTGGTCGACTTGACATGCCATTCGATGAGCGGCGCATCGATCGCCGCGGCGATTTCGTGGGCCAGCACGGTCTTGCCGGTCCCGGGCTCGCCCTTGACGAGCAGCGGGCGGCGAAGCGCGACGGCGGCATTGACCGCGACCTTGAGGTCGTCGGTGGCGACGTAGGAGGAAGTACCTTCGAATTTCATGACAGCCGACCTAGGGGGCCGCCATCATGCGCGCAAGGTCAGATGATGCCGTCGGCCTTGTCGCGCGCGTCGGCACGGGCTTCGAGCAGGTCGAACAGTCCGCGATGCTGGAGCAGCAGCTGGTCGGTGCCGAAGCTCAGCGCACGCTCGGCCGGCACCGTCGCGATGCCTTCGCGGATCGCGGCAGTCGATTCCGCATCGCCCGGCATGGTCGGGGCAGGCGCGTCATGCCCGAAGCGTACGGCTGCGGCATCGAGCACCGCACGGATCAGCGGCCAGTCGGCGACCAGCGCGGTCGCGGCACCCAGCGAGCAGCCATCGCGCTCGCTACAAGCGAGCGTTTCGATCGCACGGCGCTGGGCAATCATGGCGGATTCGGTTTGCGCAGCGCCCGGCGTGGAGGGCATCGGCCCGACCTGGCTGGTGAGCTGCACGAGATACATGCGTTCGCGATCGAACGCCTCGGCCGCCTGCATCATCCAGTCGCGCACCGGACCGGCCGGCGTCGTCGAGAGAGCCATGTCGAGCATGCCCGGATGACGACCGTAAAGCTGGCAGAGCAGGTGGACCGCATCGGCAAGGTCGCGCGCGGCCTGCGGGCCCGCATGGGTACGGAGCTTGGCGACGTGGCTATGCCCGGCGAGGCCGTCAGCAGCCACCCGTGCCAATTGCGCTTCGGCAATGCCTACCGGCTTACCCTGCATCGCGCCTTGTCCCATCGCCCACGTCTCCTTGTCAGCGTTGCATCATTCTCTTGGTGGGTAGCCAAAGTCTCTAACCGACGCGCGTAAAGACAGGGTTACTTTGACCTTCACCTTTTGGTCAGCGAAGTTAATTTCTGGCTCGAAACGGGACAATTCGGGCCCTTCGTCGGCCATCGAGGCAAAAAAGTAGCCCGCGCCGGGGGTAGGGGCGCGGGCTGTCTTTTGTTCGTAGCGATGAAGCGCAAGGCGTCAGGCGGCGCGGGGCAGATCCTCGCCATCCTCGTTCGCCTGCTCGGGCAGCGCCGGGACGGCGGCCTTCGCGGCCGGCGTCGGGAACAGCATGCGCGAGATCATCACGAACAGGCCGAGCCCGAAATAAAGCGCGATCATCTGAACGGGGAACCAGAAGAGCGGGAGGATGAACCCGACGCGCAGCCACTGCGCGTTGAACCCGAAGTCTTCGCCCAAGGCTTCGCAGACCCCGAAAATGGTGTCGTTGCGCATCATAATGTTGGGCGTCTTCTCGGTCGTCATCTTGTCCATCCTACATGGGCGTTGGCGGCATTGCCTTGCCGTTGCCCTTCTACAGCAAGCGCTATGCCAAACCCGGTTTTGCCCTGATTTGTCGGGAAAAACGCGTATTACTTTGAAACTGAACGCACTGTTAGCACGGCAGTTCCTGCCAGATTGTGGCAAATTCCCCCGCTCGTCGAACGGCTGCCGCCACCCGTCGAAGCCGGTGCCTCAGTGCCGGTTTTGGAAGAAGGTGCCGCGCGGGCGCCAAAAGGTTCAATCGCCAATCGGCGGGCGACGAACCTGTGGTGCGACGGCCTAACCCCTTACTGGTCGAGGAAGCTCCGCATCTTCCGGCTGCGGCTCGGATGCTTGAGCTTGCGCAGCGCCTTCGCCTCGATCTGACGAATACGTTCGCGGGTCACGCTGAACTGCTGGCCCACTTCCTCGAGCGTGTGATCGGTGTTCATGCCGATCCCGAAGCGCATGCGCAGCACGCGTTCTTCACGCGGGGTCAGCGAGGCGAGCACGCGAGTGACCGTTTCCTTGAGGTTGGACTGGATCGCGGCATCGACCGGGATGACCGCATTCTTGTCCTCGATGAAATCGCCCAGGTGCGAATCTTCCTCGTCGCCGATCGGCGTCTCGAGGCTGATCGGCTCCTTGGCGATCTTCATCACCTTGCGCACCTTTTCGAGCGGCATCGACAGACGCTCGGCCAGCTCTTCCGGAGTCGGCTCGCGGCCGGTCTCGTGGAGGAACTGGCGGGAGGTACGCACCAGCTTGTTGATCGTCTCGATCATGTGAACCGGAATACGGATCGTGCGCGCCTGGTCGGCGATCGAGCGGGTGATCGCCTGACGGATCCACCACGTCGCATAGGTCGAGAATTTGTACCCGCGGCGATATTCGAACTTATCGACCGCTTTCATCAGGCCGATATTGCCTTCCTGGATCAGGTCCAGGAACTGCAGGCCGCGATTGGTGTATTTCTTGGCGATCGAGATGACGAGGCGCAGGTTCGCTTCGACCATTTCCTTCTTGGCGATGCGCGCTTCGCGTTCGCCCTTCTGGACCTGGTTGACGATGCGACGGAACTCGGGGAGCGCCATGCCGGTCGCCTGCGCGATTTCGGCAATCTCGCCGCGAATGCGCTCGACGCTGTCGGCCTCGCTCGTCGCGAACGCCTTCCACTTCTTGTCCATCTTCGCGACGCGGTCGAGCCAGCCATCGTCCAGCTCGTTACCCATATATTCGTCGAGAAAGCTCTTGCGCGGCACGCGGTGACGCTCGGCCAGGCGCAGCATCTGCCCGCCCAGCGCGGTCAGGCGCCGGTTGTAGCTGTAGAGCTGGTCGACGAGATATTCGATCTTGGCGGCATGGAACTGCACGCTTTCGACCAGCGCCGTCAGTTCGCCCGACAGGTTCTGATAGCGCGTTTCCTTGGCCTTGGGGAAATCCTCGCCCGCCTCGAGCGCGGCAAGGCGCTCGTTCTGAAGCTTCGAGAATTTCTTGTAGAGCGCGGTGATCTCGGCGAACTTTTCGAGCGCGACGGGCTTGAGCGCCTCTTCCATCTGCGCGAGGCTGAGGGTGTTGTCGTCCTCTTCCTCTTCGCGCTTGCGACGTTCGCGTGTGGCCGCGTCGATGCCGCCTTCTTCCTCGTCGCCCTCTTCTTCCTCGGGCTCGTCCTCGTCTTCCTTGATCGTCGGGCCGGCGGTCTCTTCGGAGATTTCGTCTTCGTCGTCCTCGCCGTCCTCGGACTTGTCGAGCTGCTCCTGGGTCGGACCCTTGGAGATCATCGCTTCGAGATCGAGGATCTCGCGCAGCTGCATCGTCTCTTCGTTGAGCGCGTTGGACCAGTCGATGATGGCGTTGAAGGTGATCGGGCTGTCGCACAGGCCCCAGATCATGAAGTCGCGGCCCGCCTCGATGCGCTTGGCGATGGCGATTTCGCCTTCACGGCTGAGCAGTTCGACCGCGCCCATTTCGCGCAGGTACATGCGCACCGGATCGTCGGTGCGGTCCGCGCGCTCCTTGGTGTTGGTCGTCGCCTTGGCGGTCGTCGGCTTCTTCTCGCCTGCGACCGGCTCGGGGGCGCCGTCATCCTCGTCGTCCTCGTCGGCTTCGACGATCGACACGCCCATTTCCGAAATCGCGGACATGATGTCCTCGATCTGGTCGGGGCTCATCTGGTCGCTGGGCAGCGCCTCGTTGACCTCGTCATAGGTGAGGATGCCGCGCTTCTTGCCGCGCGCGATCAGCTTCTTGATCTTGGAATTGTTGAGGTCGATCAGCGGTGCGTCGCCGTCATCGGCCTTCGAATTGTCTTTTTTCTTCGCCATATAAAGTGCCGCTTAGTCGCCGATTGCCAGCGATGCCAGCCTTTCGTTCATTTCGGCCTTGCGGGCGTGCAGCCGCTGCTGCTCCGCGAAGGCGTTTTCGTCCCCGTGACCCAGAGCCTGGGTCGCTTCCTCCAATGCTTGATCGATCTCCGCGGTTGCGGCGATCGCCTCGAGCGCAAGCTTCAGGTCCCGGGCGGCCACCTCTGGCTGTTCGTCGGGACGCGTGAAACTGAAACCCATGACGACCCGCGGCGGTGCGCCGAGGCCGTCGCCCGCCAATATGGTGGCGATTCGCGAACGATCAAGCGTCTCTCCCGATAGCGCCGCATCGACCAGATGGTTTCGCAATCGCGCCTGGTCTGGATCGGCGATCGGGAGGGCCGCGAGCACCTCGACATCCTCGGCGATCGCCTGCGGAAACAGCGCATAGCCGTGGAGCATCGCCGCCACCGTCGGTCCGCCAATCCCGACCCGCGCAATTTCGCGCGCGTCCGATCCGACCGGGGGCGGGGGAGGCGTCCAGCGTCCGCCTTTCTGTTTCCACTGCGCGCGCGGCTGATATTGGCGCTCACCGCGCCCGACCAACTTGTCGAACCGCGCGAGCCACTCCTCGCGATAGAGTTGCGAAAGGCTCGGGTCCTGGATCGACTTGGCGTGCGACCACAGCCGCATCTTGAGCGCCGCACGCTGTTCGGGCGTGACCAGTTCGGTCGCATCACGCTCCTCGCGCCACAGTCGCTCGACCAGCGGCTCGGCGTCCTCGAGGATCTTTTCGAATGCGCCGGCGCCGCCCTGCTTGACGACATCGTCCGGATCCTGCCCGTCGGGCAGCGTCACGAAAGACAGGCTGCGTTCGGGTCCGAGCAGCGGGAGCGCCCGCTCGGCCGCGCGCCGCGCCGCTTTCTGTCCCGCCGCATCGCCGTCGAAACAGAGGATGGGCGAGGGGCTCATTCGCCACAGCAAATGGAGCTGCCCCTCGGTCAGCGCGGTGCCGTTGGGCGCAACCACTTCGGCGATCCCCGCCTGGTCGAGCGCGATGACGTCCATATAGCCCTCGACCACGATCACCCGGTCCGCTTTGCGCGCCGCCGCGAGCGCAAGATCGAGATTGTAGAGCGAGTTGCCCTTGTCGAAGAGCGGGGTGTCCGGGCTGTTGAGATATTTGGGTTCGCCGTCGCCGATGATCCGCCCGCCGAACGCAATCGTCCGCCCTCGCGCATCGCGGATCGGGATCATCATCCGCCCGCGGAACCGGTCGTAGGGATCCTTGCCCTCGACATCGATCAACATGCCCGCCTCGACCAGCATCTTCTCGTCGAACTGGCCAAGCGCGCGCTTCAGCTTGCCGCGACTGTCGGGCGCGAACCCCAGCCCGAACTTCTGCACCGTCGCGTCGCTCAGCCGGCGTTTGCCGATATACGCCCGCGCCCCGCTGCCATCGATCCCGTTCAGCTGCTCGCGAAACCAATCTGCGCTCGCTTCGGTCACGTCGATCAGCCCGGCACGCTTTTGCGCCCGTTCCTGCGCCCGCGGATCGGGGGCAGGGACTTCCATCCCGACCTTGCCCGCCAATTCCTTGACCGCGTCCATGAACCCGAGGCCGCGATAATCGGTCAGGAACGAGATCGCATCGCCATGCTTCGAGCAGCCGAAGCAGTGATAGAAGCCCTTCTCGTCATTGACGTAGAAGCTCGGCGTCTTCTCGTGATGAAATGGGCAGCAGGCCTTATACTCCTTGCCCGCCTTGATCAGCTTCACGTCCTGCCCGACCACGCTCGACACCCGCGTGCGCGCGCGCAGTTCGTCAAGGAAGGATGGCGGAAGGCTCACGCGCCGACTGCACTCCGAATCGAATCGATAATCAAGGGGCGAGCGGCGGCTTTAGCCACCCATCAGCAATTTCTTCGCCGCCGCGCTCGCCTTGGCAGGCTCGATCGCCGCGCCATGCTTGGCGCGCACCTGGCCCATCACCGCACCCATGTCCTTCATCGAGCTCGCGCCCGTGTCGGCGATGATCGCCATGACCGCCGCCTCGATATCCTCGTCGCTCATCTGCGCGGGGAGGAACTCCTCGATCACCGCGATCTCGGCTTCCTCGGCGGCAGCGCGATCGTCCGCGCCGCCCTTGCGAAACATCTCGGCGCTTTCGCGGCGCTGCTTGACCATCTTCTGGAGCACCGCGGTCACGTGCGCGTCGTCGTCGGCAATCTCGCCGCCGGTGCGCGCTTCGATATCCTTGTTCTTCACTTCCGACTGGATCAGGCGGATCGTCGCGACCTTGTCCTTCTCGCCCGCCTTCATGTTGGCGATCATGGCAGCCTTCAAATCGTCGCGAATCATCCCGCGTGTCCCTCTGTCTGTCGGAAAGGACCTCTTTAGCCGGAAATATCTGGAAACACAGCGTTGACGTTGCATGGCGCGCCGCGTAGCTGCTGTGGCTTAGCGACATCGTCGAGACTTTAGCCGAGGAGTGCCTTGATGGCCGACCCGAACACCACCCGTGCGCGCCCTGCCGGTGCGACGGGAGTCATCGTTTTCGCCGACGGCAGGACGATCTGGGGACAAGGCTTCGGCGCAGAAGGCAGCGCCGTCGGCGAGCTCTGCTTCAACACCGCCATGACCGGCTACCAGGAGGTGATGACCGATCCCTCCTACGCCAAACAGGTCATCGCCTTCACCTTCCCGCACATCGGCAATGTCGGCGCCAATGCCGAAGATGTCGAGGCGAGCAGCGCCCACGCATTGGGCTGCATCGTGCGCGAACCCGTCACGCGCCCCAGCAACTTCCGCTCCGAAGACGACTTCACCCAGTGGATGGCGGACGCAGGCCGCATCGGTATCGCCGGCGTCGACACGCGCGCGCTGACCCGGCTGGTGCGCGAGGAAGGCCCGCCCACCATCGCCATCGCCCACAGCGAAAGCGGCGAGTTCGACCTCGACGCGCTCCGCCAACAAGCGGCCGACTGGCCCGGCCTCGAAGGCATGGACCTCGCCAAGGACGTCTCGCACGACCAGCTCTTCCAATGGTCCGACGGCGGCTGGGAACTGGGCGAGGGCTACAAGCTCAACCACGCGGACGAGAACGCACCCCACGTCGTCGCCATCGACTATGGCGCCAAGCGCAACATCTTCCGCAACCTTGTCGAGGCCGGCGCGCGTGTCACCGTGGTCCCCGCCACCGCCAGCTTCGACGATATCATGAAGCACGACCCCGACGGCTTTTTCCTGTCCAACGGCCCGGGCGATCCCGCCGCGACCGGCGAGTATGCCATCCCCGTCATCCAGCAACTGCTCGAGACGAAGAAGCCGCTGTTCGGCATCTGCCTTGGCCACCAGCTGCTCGCCCTCGCGGTAGGCGGCGAGACCGAAAAGATGTTCCAGGGCCACCGCGGCGCCAACCACCCGGTCAAGCAGTGCGACAGCGGCGTGGTGGAGATCACCAGCATGAACCACGGTTTTGCGGTGAAGCGCACGGGCCTTCCGAACCACGTGAAGGAAACCCATGTCTCGCTGTTCGACGACAGCAATTGCGGCATCGAACTCACCGACCGCCCGGCGTTCAGTGTCCAGTATCACCCCGAGGCGAGCCCCGGTCCGATGGACAGTTTCTACCTCTTTGAGAAATTTGTTGGGATGATGAAGTAAGATGCCCGCACGCACCGACATCAAATCCATCCTCGTCATCGGCGCGGGGCCCATCGTTATCGGGCAGGCAGCGGAGTTCGATTATTCGGGCAGCCAAGCGATCAAGGCGCTCAAGGAAGAGGGCTATCGCGTCATCGTCGTCAACTCCAACCCGGCGACCATCATGACCGACCCGGGCATGGCGGACGCGACCTATATCGAGCCGATTACCGCCCGCGTGGTCGAGAAGATCATCGAGAAGGAACAGCCCGACGCGATCCTGCCGACCATGGGCGGGCAGACCGGGCTCAATTGCGCGCTGACCCTCAACAAACTCGGCATCCTAGATAAGCACAACGTCAAGCTGATCGGCGCCACTGCCGAGGCGATCGACAAGGCCGAGGACCGCGAGAAATTCAGGAAGGCGATGGACCGCATCGGCCTCGACAGCGCGCGCAGCGGCATCGCCCATACTTACGAACAGGCGCTCGAAGTCCTCGAAACCACCGGCCTCCCGTCGATCATCCGCCCCAGCTTCACGCTCGGCGGCACGGGCGGCGGCGTCGCCTATAACAAGGAAGAGTTCGAGCAGATCGTGAAAGGCGGGCTCGACGCATCGCCCACCAACGAGGTGCTGATCGAGGAATCGCTCCTCGGCTGGAAGGAATATGAGATGGAAGTCGTGCGCGACCGCGCCGACAACGCCATCATCATCTGCTCGATCGAGAATGTCGATCCGATGGGCGTCCATACCGGCGACAGCATCACCGTCGCCCCCGCGCTGACCCTGACCGACAAGGAATATCAGCGCATGCGGACCGCGAGCATCGCGGTGCTGCGCGAAATCGGCGTCGAAACCGGCGGCTCCAACGTCCAGTTCGCGATCAACCCGCGCGATGGCCGCATGATCGTGATCGAGATGAACCCGCGTGTTTCGCGCTCCTCCGCACTGGCCTCGAAAGCGACCGGCTTTCCCATCGCCAAGGTCGCTGCCAAGCTTGCCATCGGCTACACGCTCGACGAGCTGAAGAACGACATCACCGGCGGCGCGACGCCCGCCTCGTTCGAACCCACCATCGACTATGTTGTCACCAAGATCCCCCGGTTTGCGTTCGAGAAGTTCGCGGGCTCCAAGCCCTTGCTTTCGACCGCGATGAAGTCGGTGGGCGAGGTCATGGCCATCGGCCGCAACTTTGCCGAAAGCTTCCAGAAGGCGCTGCGCGGCACCGAAACCGGCCTCATCGGCCTCGACCGTGTCGAGGAACTGGTCGACGCGTCAGAGAGCGAGATCGAAAACGCGCTCGGCCGTGCCAACCCGTTCCGCATCCTCGCCGCCGCCGAAGCCATGCGTCAGGGTTTTTCGGTCGACAAGGTACACCGCATCTCGGGCTTCGACCCCTGGTTCCTCGAACGGATCGGCGAGATCATCGCCGCCGAGGATGACGTGCGCGAAAACGGCCTGCCGCGCGATGCCGCTGCCATGCGCCGCCTTAAGTCGCTCGGCTTTTCCGACGCGCGCCTCGCCCAGCTGTCCGAACGCTCGGCCCATTTCGAGCTGACCAGCAAGGCGCAAGGCTCGGGCGTCGTCCACGACGCCATGAAGGCCATGACCGGCGGCGTGACCGAGGAAGAAGTGCGCAAGCTGCGCCACAAGCTCGGCGTCCGCCCCGTCTTCAAACGCATCGACAGTTGCGCCGCCGAATTCGACGCCGTCACGCCCTATCTCTATTCGACCTACGAAGCCCCGCTCTTCGGCGAGCCCGAGGACGAGGCCGGCGTTTCGGACCGCGAAAAGGTCATGATCCTCGGCGGCGGGCCCAACCGCATCGGCCAGGGCATCGAGTTCGACTATTGCTGCGTCCACGCCGCCTTCGCGCTGGGGCGCGAGCGCGAAGGGGACGAGGGCGAACATCGCGGCGAAGGCCTCGAAGTCGTCATGGTCAACTGCAACCCCGAAACCGTCTCGACCGACCCCGACACGTCCGACCGCCTCTATTTCGAGCCGCTGACCGGCGAAGACGTGCTCGAAATCGTCGAGACCGAGCGCCAGAAAGGCACGCTCAAGGGCGTGATCGTGCAGCTGGGCGGGCAGACTCCGCTCAAGCTCGCTGCCGATCTCGAAGGGGCAGGGGTCCCGATCCTCGGCACCACGCCCGACAGCATCGACCTCGCCGAAGACCGCGAGCGCTTCGCCGCCCTGGTCAACAAGCTCGGCCTGACCCAGCCCGAAAACGGCATCGCGCGCAGCCGCGAGGAAGCACTCAACGTCGCCGAGACTATCGGCTACCCCGTTCTCCTGCGCCCCAGCTACGTGCTCGGCGGCCGCGCGATGGAGGTGGTCGACGGCCCCGAACAGTTGAACCACTATATTGACACTGCCGTCCAGGTGTCTGGAAACTCGCCGGTTCTTATCGACCGCTATCTGCGCGATGCGATCGAGGTCGATGTCGATGCCATCTGCGACCAGGACAAGGTCGCGGTGACCGGAATCCTCCAGCATATCGAGGAAGCCGGCGTTCATTCGGGCGACAGCGCCTGTTCGATCCCGCCTTATTCGCTCCCGCCCAAGGTCATTGCCGAGATCGAGGACGCGACCGAAAAGCTCGCGCTCGCGCTCAAGGTGCGCGGGCTGATGAACGTGCAATATGCGGTCAAGGACAACCAGCTTTACCTGATCGAGGTGAACCCGCGCGCCAGCCGCACCGTCCCCTTCGTCGCCAAGGCCATCGGTCGCCCGATCGCCAAGATCGCGGCCAAGGTCATGGCCGGCGCCTCGCTCGGCGATTTCGAGCCCATCGACCGCGACATTCCCTATTATGCCGTGAAGGAAGCCGTCTTCCCCTTCGCGCGCTTCCCGGGCACCGATCCGGTCTTGGGACCGGAAATGAAGTCCACCGGCGAAGTCATGGGAATTGCATCGAATTTCGACGCGGCCTTCGCCAAGTCGCAGCTTGGGGAGGGGACCCGCCTGCCGACCTCGGGCTGCGTCTTCATCTCGGTCAAGGAAGCCGACAAGGCCGCCATTGTCGAACCCGCGCGCATGCTCGACCTCCATGGCTTCGACATCATCGCCACCGACGGCACCGCCAGCCATCTCGAAGAACATGGCGTGCGCGTCACGCGCGTCAACAAGGTGGCGCAGGGCCGGCCGCACATCGTTGACAAGCTCAAGGACGGTGCAGTCGACCTCGTCCTCAACACGACCGAGGGCTGGCAATCGCTCAAAGACAGCCAGGAAATTCGCGAGGCGGCGCTCAAGAACCATGTGCCCTACTTCACGACCGTGAGCGCCAGCACCATCGTCGCGCGCATTATCGGCAAGGCCGATCCGGAGACTCTTGAAGTTCGTTCGCTTCAGTCCTATTATTCCGGCAGCTAAACTTTTCCATGAAATCCGCTTGCTTAGCGCCACCGACCGGGTGGCGGCGGAGCGGTTTTGACGAAGGATATTATATCATGGCGAGCGAAAAAGTCCCGATGCTGGCCGAGGGCCACCGGAAGCTCTCCGAACAGCTCAAGCAGCTCAAGACCGTCGAGCGCCCTGCGGTGATCGACGCGATCGAGGAAGCGCGTGCGCATGGCGATCTCTCCGAGAATGCCGAATATCATGCGGCCAAGGAACGCCAGGGCCAGATCGAGGCCACCATCTCGCATTACGAGGACCAGCTCGCGCGTGCGATGGTGATCGATCCGACGACCCTGTCGGGCGACAAGGTCGTGTTCGGTGCGACCGTCCATCTCGTCGACGAGAATGACAAGAAGGTGAAATACCAGCTTGTCGGTGAAGGCGAGGCGGACGCTGCCTCGGGCCGCATCAACTTCAATTCGCCCCTCGCGCGCGCCCTCATCGGCCGCAGCGTCGGCGAAGAGGTCGAGGTGACCACGCCGCGCGGCGACACCTATTACGAGATCTCGAAAGTCGAGTTCATCTAGCCATGAGCTGGCGCGACCTGCGCGGATCGGCGAGCCTGTGGCTGGCCGCCGTGTCGGTCGCGGTCATGCTGCTGGTGACGGTCGTCCCCGACCTTCATGACCGCTGGGCGATTGCCGGCGGCTTCATCCCGCTGCGTCTCGACATCGCGGTCGAGGCGCCGGTTGCCATGCTGCCCGCCGTCGTTACCCCGCTGACCGCCAGCTTCCTTCATGTCGACTGGGGCCATCTTCTCTTCAACATGATCCTGCTGCTATTCTGCGGCCGCTTCGTCGAGGCCGCGATCGGCAGGGCAGGGCTCGTGCTCCTCTACATGATCGGCGCCTTCGCCTCCGCGCTCGCCCAATATGCCTTCGATCCCATCTTGATCGTCCCTATGATCGGGGCATCCGGCGCTATATCCGCCATCTTCGGCAGCTTCGCCCTAATCTACGGCAAACCCAAACCCTTTACAGGAAACCGACGCTATGACCGCGCCATCCACGCCGCGTCGCTCCTGATCGTCTGGGTCCTCATCCAATGGATGGTCGGCACGCTGAGCCAAGGCACCGTCGCCGCTGCCGCGCATGTCGGCGGGTTCCTTGCCGGCCTCGTCGCCTTCCCGCTGCTCCGCCCCCGCGCATAGAAAAAGGGCCGCCCCGCGCGATGCGGTGACGGCCCTCACTCATCGAAGGATGACGACTGCTATTCTGCCGGCTCGACCTCTTCGGGTTCGAGCAGGCGGTGCAGGTGCACCACGACATATTTCATCTCGGCATCGTCGACCGTTCGCTGGGCCGCGCCGCGCCAGGCGTCTTCCGCCGACGCGTAGCTGTCGTAGATGCCCACGAGGTCGATCGAATCGAGGTCGGTAAATTCGACGCCACGCGGATCCTTGACCCGCCCGCCGAATACGAGGTGTAGCTTGCTCATGCGCGGCCCTCTAACGACAAAAGTCGATTTTGCGAAGCCCTACTTGCGTTTTGCGGCCTCGGTCGCGGCATCCGCCGACTGGCGGGCTGCCGACCCCAGACCCTTCACGACATCGCGCAGCACGTCTTCGCCCCTTTCAGGTGTCAGGCCGCGTTCCTTGAGCGTCGCCGACCCGGCTTCCTTGGCCGCGTCATAGGCGCTGTGGGCGCGCGAATTGATGTCGGTGCCGACCTTGGCCAGCGCGCGCTTCTCGCGTTCCGAGCGCGGGATCAGCGCACCGACGATTAGCCCGAGCGCAGCGCCGAGGCCGAGCGCGATCAGCGGGCTTTCCTCGATGCCTTCGCCTGTCTTGCGAGCGCCGCTGCGCACGCCCGTGCGCGCGCTGTCATAGGCATGCACCGCCTTGGTGCGGGCCGTATCATAGGCGTCGGCTACATTGTCCTTTGCAGTCTCGTAGGCCTTTTCTACGCTGGCCTTGGCCTGTTCGGTCTTGTCCTTGACACTCATTTCACATCCTCCGTCTTCGAATTCTTGTTCGCCGACTTGCGCGAGCGTTTGCTTGCGGCGCCGGCTTTTCGTTGTTTCGCCTGCTTCGCGACCGCGACGGGCGTTTCCGGGCTATTCTCGGGGTCGCTCGCTTTCGGCGTTTCAGCGTCGCTGTCTACGATCTTCGACTTGACGCCGCGCAGGGCATCGCCGAGCGGGCCGCGGGCGAGGAATAGGCCGATGGCAGCGCCGATGCCGCCGACCAGCCACGGGTTCTTCTTCGCCGCCACGACCGCCTCATGCGCGGTGTCGGTCACCTTCGCCTTGGTCGCATCCCAGGCCTGGGCCGCGATCAGGTCGGGGGCCAGGCGACGCTTGGCCTGCCCGATCCCATATTCGACCGAGCGCATCAGCTTGGCGCGCTGAATTTCGACCCGGTTCTGGGCGTCGAGCACTTTGGGGTCGACGGTCATCTCAGCTTCTCCATTCGCGCAATGGCGCTGGAAGCGCACAGATAGGCAATACCCGCAGCGATCGCGGCTGCGACCAGTCCACCGGCTAGCGGCCCGATCAGGGTCGCGAGCGCCGCGCTGACTGCGATTACCGCGACGATCAATGCCGCAATGGCGAAGCCAGCAGCGACGACGAGCAGCACGGCAGGCTTCTTGTATTGCACGGCCTCGCTCAGTGCCTTGGCTTTGATCAGTTCAAATTCGGCTTCGGCCAGGTCGCGCCCGTCACCGACGATCCGGCCAAGTATTTCGGCGATTTCGACGTCAGGATCGAAACTCTGCGGATCGTCTTTGGTGAGGGCGTTGCCGTCGTCTTGCGGTTCGAGCATTCGTGCGCCTTAGTCGCGGCGTTCGGCGTCGAGACCCGACTGGATCAGACGCGCGAGCGCGAAGCCGACAATGGCCGCACCCGCGAGTGCAATGCCGGGCGAACGGCGCACGAAGTCGCGCGTGTCGTCGATCAGTTCGTCCGGATCCTTAGCGGCAAGGCTCTGTGCCGTATCGCTGAGATAGGACGAAGCCTGACGGGCATAGTCGCCATATTCGGGGCCGATGCGCTCATCGATGCCGTCGGCGGTGTCACCGACCAATTTCGAAACGTTGGCGATCGCTTCGCTCGACCGTTCGAGACCCTGGCCGACGATGCCACGCGCCTTGCCAGCAGCTTCGCGAGCGACGGTGTCGCCGCCCTCCTTGATCTTGGCCACGGCCTTTTCGCGCGTCGTCGGTTCGGCGACGATGATTTCCTCTTCGGTCGTCACGACCGTCGTCGAGGCGCCGGAAATGACTTTGTCGGTGCCCTCGGGCAAATCGGTTTTATTGGTAGGCATAATACGCTCTTCCTCCTTTGCGTGACCAACCGATCAAACGGGCGCTCGTTCCGGCACTGACACGGAAAGTTGCACCGTTCGTCTCTTGGCCTATAGGGGCATCGCAAAAGTCCGTTTCAACCCCGTCCCGAAAAAGGATCCTCCATGACTGCCATCGTCGACATCCACGCCCGCATGATTCTCGACAGCCGCGGTAATCCCACGGTCGAGTGTGACGTCACGCTGGAGGACGGATCGATGGGCCGAGCCGCCGTGCCCTCGGGCGCCTCGACCGGCGCGCACGAAGCGGTCGAATTGCGCGACGGCAACAAGGCGCGCTGGACTGGCAAGGGCGTCGACAAGGCCGTCGCCTCGGTGCGCGGTCCGATCGCCGAGACGCTGCTGGGCATGGACGCGGAGGACCAGTCGGAAATCGACGCGCTGATGCTCGACCTCGACGGGACCGAGAATAAGGGCAAGCTGGGCGCCAACGCGATCCTTGGCGTCAGCCTGGCCGTAGCCAAGGCAGCAGCGGAGGCAAGAGGCCTCCCGCTCTATCGCTATGTCGGCGGCGTCGGCGCGACTATCTTGCCGGTGCCGATGATGAACATCCTCAACGGCGGCGCACACGCCGACAATCCGATCGATTTCCAGGAATTCATGGTGATGCCGGTGGGCGCGGAGGATTTTTCCGAGGCCCTGCGCTGCGGCACCGAAATCTTCCATGCGCTTAAAGGCGAACTGGCCGAGCGCGGCCTGTCGACCGCCGTCGGTGACGAGGGCGGCTTCGCGCCCAATATCGCCTCGGCCCGTGAGGCGCTCGACCTGATCGGCGAAGCGATCGACGTCGCCGGCTACAATCTTGGCGAGGACGTGCTCATCGCGCTCGATTGCGCCTCGACCGAATTTTACAAGGACGGCAAATACGAGCTGGCCGGCGAAGGACGCAGCCTGACGTCGGAGGAAATGGTCGACGAACTCGCCAAGCTTTGCGCCCACTATCCGATCGTATCGATCGAGGACGGCATGGCCGAGGACGACTGGGACGGCTGGAAGTTGCTCACCAGCAAGATCGGCGACAAGGTCCAGCTGGTCGGTGACGATCTGTTCGTGACCAACCCGACCCGCCTCGAGCGCGGGATCAAGGAAGCCGCCGCCAACTCGATCCTCATCAAGGTCAACCAGATCGGCACGCTGACCGAGACCATCGAAGCGGTTCGCATGGCGCAGAGCCACGGCTTCACGACCGTGATGAGCCACCGCTCGGGCGAAACCGAAGACTCGACCATCGCCGATCTCGCGGTCGCGCTTGGTTGCGGACAGATCAAGACCGGCAGCCTCGCGCGCTCCGACCGCACCGCCAAATATAACCAGCTGCTGCGCATCGAAGAAGAGCTTGGCGACAACGAAGAATATCCGGGCCGCGGCGCCTTTCGCGTGAAGCTCTGACCATGAATTCGCTTGCATGGGACAAGCCTTTGTGATTCTATGGCTTTCATGGCGAAGGGGGCTAAAAGCATTTCATTGATCAAGCGGGCGATCGTCCCGGCGTTGACGCTCGTCATCGTCGGCAACTTCGCCGGCTACGCGATTGCGGGTGACAATGGCTTGCTCGCCTGGGGCGGATATGCGCGCCAGCTCGAGGAGCGCCAGGCCGAACTGGCCGAGCTTGAAGCCGAACGGGACCGCCTGCGACAGCGTAGCGAAGCCCTCAGTCCCGAAGCCGCCGACCCCGATCTTGCCGACGAATTGGTCCGCCGCGACCTCGGCCTGATCCGCGACGACGAAGTCATCCTGCCGCTCGAATAGGGCAGGGCGTCCGCCCCACCGGAGAAAACCCTACGGATTGCGTTTTTCCTTGGCGTGCCTATACGCACAGCCAATTCCTCAACACGCGAAAGAGGCCAACCTTGGCGAAGAAGCCCGCTGCGAAAAAGAAAACCCCCGCCAAGTCGACCAAGTCGACCGGCAAGCCGACGATGCTCGGCAACAAGGAGCGTCCGGCACAGCCCACCCGCTACAAGGCGAGCAAGGAGGAACTGCTCGACTATTATAAGCAGATGCTGCTTATCCGTCGCTTTGAGGAGCGCGCGGGCCAGCTTTACGGGCTCGGTCTGATCGGCGGCTTCTGCCACCTCTATATCGGCCAGGAAGCGGTCGCGGTCGGGCTCCAGTCGGCGATGGAAGTCGGCAAGGATAGCGTCATCACCGGCTATCGCGATCACGGCCACATGCTCGCCTACGGCATCGACCCCAAGGTCATCATGGCCGAACTGACCGGCCGCGAGGCGGGCATCTCGAAGGGCAAAGGCGGCTCGATGCACATGTTCAGTGTCGAGCATGGCTTTTACGGCGGCCACGGCATCGTCGGCGCGCAGGTCGCGCTCGGTACCGGGCTCGCTTTCAAACACCAGTACAGCGAAGATGGCGGGGTGTGCCTCAGCTATTTCGGGGACGGCGCGGCCAACCAGGGCCAGGTCTACGAGAGCTTCAACATGGCGGAGCTGTGGAACCTGCCGGTCATCTACGCGATCGAGAACAATCATTATGCGATGGGCACGAGCGTCGAGCGCTCGGCCTCCGAACCCGACTTCTACAAGCGCGGCGAGAGCTTCCAGATCCCGGGGATCCAGGTCGACGGTATGGACGTACTCGAAGTACGCGGCGCGGCCGAGGTCGCGCTCGACTGGGTGCGCAGCGGCAAGGGGCCGATCATACTCGAACTCAAGACCTATCGCTATCGCGGCCATTCCATGTCCGATCCGGCCAAGTATCGCACGCGCGAAGAGGTCGACAGCTATCGCAAGCAGCAGGACCCGATCGACCGCGCCAATGCCGAGCTGCAGGAAATGGGCGTGAGTGAAGAAGAGCTCAAGGAAATCGACAAGGAAATCAAGGCGATCATGGTCGAAGCTGCCAAGTTTGCGGAAGACAATCCGGAGCCCGAACCGTCCGAACTCTACACTGACGTGCTGGTGGAGAGCTACTGATGGCGATGGATTTGAAGATGCCCGCGCTCTCGCCGACCATGGAAGAGGGCACGCTCGCCAAGTGGCTCGTCAAGGAAGGCGACGCAATTTCAGCTGGCGACATTCTCGCCGAAATCGAGACCGACAAGGCGACGATGGAGTTCGAGGCCGTCGACGAGGGCGTACTGCTCAAGATTCTTGTCGAGGAAGGCACCGACAATGTCGCGGTCGGAAGCGCCATCGCCGTGATGGGCGAAGAAGGTGAGAGCGTGGAAGACGTGGCCGCCGACGAGCCCGCCGAAATCGACGACGTGCCGGGCGAGGGCAAGGATGTCGGCCGTGACGAGAGCGAAGCCGCGATCACCCAGATCGACGCGCCCGCCGACAAGACCCGTCATGCCGATCCCGACTTGCCCGAAGGCACGGAGATGAAGTCGCAGACGGTTCGCGAAGCGCTGCGCGACGCGATGGCCGAGGAAATGCGTTCCGACGAGCGCGTCTTCGTCATGGGCGAGGAAGTCGCCCAGTATCAGGGCGCCTATAAAGTTACGCAGGGCTTGCTCGACGAATTTGGCGCAAAGCGCGTGGTCGATACGCCGATCACCGAATATGGCTTTGCCGGGCTTGGCTCGGGCGCGGCGATGGGGGGCCTGCGTCCTATCATCGAGTTCATGACCTTTAACTTCGCGATGCAGGCGATCGACCACATCATCAACTCGGCCGCGAAGACCAATTACATGTCGGGTGGCCAGATGCGCTGCCCGATCGTGTTCCGCGGCCCCAACGGCGCGGCCTCCCGCGTCGCGGCGCAGCACAGCCAGAATTTCGGGCCCTGGTATGCCAGCGTTCCGGGCCTTGTCGTGATCTCGCCCTATGATGCCGCCGATGCCAAGGGACTGCTCAAGGCCGCAATCCGTTCGGAAGACCCGGTCGTGTTCCTCGAAAACGAGCTGCTCTATGGCCGGAGCTTCGACGTCCCCGATCTCGACGATTACGTCCTGCCGATCGGCAAGGCGCGGGTCATGCGCAAGGGTAGCGATGTCACCATCGTCAGCTATTCGATCGGTGTCGGGGTTGCATTGAAGGCAGCCGAGACGCTGGCGGGCGAGGGGATCGACGCCGAGGTCATCGACCTGCGTACGCTACGCCCGCTCGACACGGCGACGGTCCTCAACAGCCTCGCCAAGACCAATCGCATGGTGATCGTCGAGGAAGGCTGGCCCGTCTGCTCGATCGCGTCCGAGTTGATGGCAGTCGCGATGGAGGACGGATTCGACGACCTCGACGCGCCGGTGCTGCGCGTGACGAATGTCGACGTGCCGCTGCCTTACGCCGCCAACCTCGAGAAGCTCGCGCTGATCAAGCCCGAGGACGTCGTAGAGGCTGCGAAGAAGGTCTCCTATCGCTGAGGGCGCGCTGACGCCCGACCGGGCGCTGGCGCTCACCCATTTTCCCGAACCGCTGCGCCCTGCGGTCGAAGCGATCTTCCGCATCGACGCGACTCTTGCTGAAGTCGTCGCCGGCACGACCGAGCCGCAGGTCGGATTGATCCGGCTCGCCTGGTGGCGCGAAGCCCTGGAGCGGCTCGATTCGGACGAGCCGCCCGCCGAACCGCGCCTGGAGGCTGTTGCGAACCATTGCCTGCCGCGCGGGGTCAGCGGCGCAGCACTGTCCGAGATCGAGGACGGCTATGCGGCATTGCTCGACGGCAGCGGACCCGACCGTATCGAGAAAGCGGGCGCAACCCTGTTCTTCTCGATCGCGCAGCTGATTGGCGACACGGACACGCAGCTTGCCGAAGCCGGCGCACTGGCGATGCTCGCGAGGGTGAGAGGCCTGGCAGAGACTGACGTCAGAGACAGTGCGCTGAAAAACATGGCAAAACTGGGCGGCCATCGCTTCGCCAAACCGCTTCGCCCGCTGACCCTACTAGCCAGATTGGCCGCACGAGATTTCCTGCGGACATCGCCCGAGCCCGAGGCCACGCCCGGTCGCGCCTTCGCAATGCTGAGCCACCGCCTGTCTGGGATCGTGACACGGGCGAACTGATCGGCTAGAGCCGCCTCGCCGGATCGATGAACAGGAGAGTGGCCCATGCGCCGCCTGGTCGCCGGTATTGCCGCAGGACTATTTCTTACGAGCGCCGCCGTGTTGCTCGCCCGCGATGGCGAGGCCGAAGGGGAGGCCGCACTTCCCGAAGCTGCGATGGCCGATGCAGCGGAGACTCAAAAAGTCCGAGAGCTTCCGGTGATCCCCGAACTGGGACCGCCGCCGAAGGCCGATCCCGTGAGCAAGGAAGAGAAGCGCTTCAACCGTGTCGACAAGGATGGCGACGAGCTGATCACGCTGTCGGAAATCGTCCAGCCGCGGCGCAAGCGCTTCGCCAATCTCGATCTCGATGGCGACGGCATGCTGCGCTTCGAGGAATGGGCGATCAGCACCATCGACAAGTTCGAAGGCGCGGATGCGGACGGCAACGGCACGTTGACCCGCGCCGAATATGCCACGACCGCGCCCAAGCCACGCAAGCCCAAGCCGAAATGTAGCTGCTAGGCAGGCTCCAGCTCTCCGACCCGCGTCCCGGTCCGCTCGGCCCAATCGGCAAAGGCCGCACGCGCGCGTTCGGTATATTTCAGGCGCCGGTTGGCTTTCTTCATCTTGCCCTCGATCGGCGGGAACAGGCCGAAATTGACGTTCATCGGCTGATAGGTTTCCGCCTCGGCGCCGCCGGTGATGTGCGACAATAAAGCACCGAAGGCGGTTTCCTGCGGCGGCGCCTCGAACGTTTCGCCTTTCGCTTCCGCTGCGGCGAAACGTGCCGCCATCAGTCCGACTGCGGCGCTCTCGAGATAGCCTTCGCAGCCGGTAATCTGCCCCGCGAAGCGGATATGCGGCATCGATTTCAGCCGGAGCTGCTCGTCCAGCAGCTCGGGCGAACGAATGAAGCTGTTGCGGTGGATGCCCCCAAGCCGTGCGAACTCTGCCTTCTCAAGCCCTGGGATCATTCGAAAAATTTCGGCCTGCGCGCCATATTTCAGTTTCGTCTGGAAGCCGACGATGTTCCACAATGTGCCGAGCGCATTGTCCTGCCGCAGCTGCACCACCGCATAGGGCCAGCGGCCGGTGCGCGGATTATCGAGCCCGACCGGCTTCATCGGCCCATGACGCAGCGTGTCGATACCGCGCTCGGCCATCACCTCGATCGGCATGCAGCCTTCGAAGTAGGGCGTATCTTTCTCCCATTCCTTGAACTCGGTCTTGTCGCCGTCGATCAGCGCCTGGACGAAGGCCTCATATTGCTCCTTGTCCATCGGGCAGTTGAGGTAATCCTTCCCTTCACCCTTATCCCAGCGCGACTGGAACCAGGCGATGTCGAGATCGATGCTGTCCTTGTGCACGATGGGTGCGATCGCATCGAAGAAGGCGAGCGCGTCCTTGCCGGTCGCTTCGGCGATGCTTTCGGCGAGTTTCGAGCCGGTGAGGGGCCCCGTCGCGACGATCGTCATCCCACTCGTGGGAAGCGCGTCGATTCTCTCCCGTTCCAGCGTGATGTTGGCGTGGGAAAAGACCTGTTCCGACACGCACTGCGCGAAACCGTCGCGATCCACCGCCAAGGCGGATCCGGCCGGCACTCGATGCTCGTCGGCACAGGCCATGATTAGCGAGCCTAGACGGCGCATTTCCTGATGGAGCAGTCCGACCGCATTGCTCGACGCGTCGTCTGAGCGGAAGCTGTTCGAGCAGACCATTTCGGCCAGCCGATCGGTGTCGTGCGCCGGCGTCGTGTCGCCGCCGCCCCGCATCTCCGAAAGTCGCACCTTGAGCCCCGCCTCGGCCAGCTGCCAGGCAGCCTCCGATCCCGCAAGCCCGCCACCGATAATATGCACGTCATGGGTCATGGCGCGGCGTCTAGCGGGGAGGCGGGCAATAGAAAAGGGCGGCGCGAACCGCACCGCCCTTTCTCGCAATCATTCCCGGTCGATCAGGTGAGGATCTCTGGAACCCCTTCTTCCTGCGTTTCGCCTTCGATCAATTCTTCGATTTCCTTGACCGGCTGGTTGGTCATTTCCTTGTCGATCTCGAGGATGGTGCGCTTCTCGGTTTCCTTGTGGAGCTTCTTGCGCAGCTCGCCGAGCGCTTTGGGCGGAGCGATGATGACCAGTTCGTCGAAGTCGTTGCTCAGCGCGCGACCGTTCACCTTGTCGGCGGCGTCATGCACCCAGCGGTTTTCCTCCAGCTGGTGGAAATCGGTTTCTTCATAGGAAGAGCGCGCAGTGCTGCCCGAGCTGAACACGCTGCCCGGTTCGTCGGTCGACAATTCGCGGTCGGGAGCGTCATCGCGCTCGGTGGCCTTTTCGACCACGAGGTTCATATGTTCGCGGTCGCCCTCGTTGCGCAGGAACAGCAAGCGACGACCGTCGGTGACCATGACGAGAGTTTTGTTGGCGATGCCCATGGGGCCTCCTTCATGTTGAAATGCTTCACGCCATCAACGGGAGGAGGCCCCAAGCCGTTCCGCTATTCGCCGTCTTCAGGACCCGCCTTGGCATCCGAGCCGGTGTCGCCGTCCGGCGTGGGGTCGACAGTCTTGGCATCGCCCTGCAGGTCGCCTTCGACCATTTCCTCGGCCTCGTTCTCGGCATCTTCTTCTTCATCGATCCGCGCGACCGAGACGACCTTCTCACCGTCCGCCACGTTGAAGATGGTGACGCCTTGGGTGTTCCGGCCTGCGATGCGGATATCGCCCACGGTGGTGCGGATGATCTTGCCCTGGTTGGTGACCAGCATGAGCTGCTCGCCCTGATCGACCGGGAAGCTTGCGACGACCGCGCCGTTGCGTTCGCTGGTCACGATGTTGGCGACGCCCTGACCACCGCGATTGGTGACGCGATATTCGAAGGTCGAGGTGCGCTTGCCGTAGCCGTTTTCGGTCACCGTCAGCAGGAACTGTTCCTTCTCGACCAGTTCGGCATAGCGCTCTGACGTCAGTCCCTCGGCGCCCTCATTATCCCGCCAGATGGGCGACTTGAGATAGGCTTCGCGCTCTTCACGGCTCGATCCGGTCGACCCGAGGATCGACATGGACATGACCTTGTCGTCGTCGAGCAGCTTGATCCCGCGCACGCCCTTGGACGCACGACCGGTGAACTCGCGCACGACGGTGGCGGCGAAACGGATCGCCTTGCCGTTGCGGGTGGCGAGCAGCACGTCGTCATCCTCGGTCAGGAGGTCGACACCGATCAGCTTGTCGGATGGATTGCCATCTTCATCCTCGTCGAATTTCATCGCGATCTTGCCGTTCGAGGGCACGTTGGTGAACGCATCCATCGAGTTGCGGCGGACGGTGCCGCCCTCGGTCGCGAACATGATGTTGAGGCCGGCCCATTCTTCCTCGTCCTGGGGGAGGGGGAGGACGGTCGTGATGGTCTCTCCATCCGCGAGCGGGAGGATATTGACCATCGGACGTCCCTTGGCGGTGGGGCCGCCCTCGGGAAGCTTCCACACCTTCATGCGATAGACGCGGCCGGTCGAGGAGAAGAACATCACCGGATTGTGCGTGGTGGTCACGAACAGGTTGGTGACGACATCTTCCTCTTTGGTCGACATCCCGGCGCGGCCTTTGCCGCCACGGCGCTGGGCGCGGAAGAGGGCGAGGGGGGTGCGCTTGATGTAGCCGGTGTGGGTCACGGTGACGACCATGTCCTCGACTTCGATCAGGTCTTCGTCCTCGATCCCGTCGACGGCCGGTGCGAGTTCGGTCTTGCGCGGGGTCGCGAACTGCTCTTCGACCTCGTCGAATTCCTCGAGCATGACCTCGTATAGGCGCTTACGATTGGACAGGATTTCAAGCAGTTCGCCGATAGTCTTCGAAAGCTCTTCGAGCTCACCGCCAATCTCGTCACGGCCCAACTGAGTCAATCGATGGAGGCGCAGCTCGAGAATGGCTTTCACCTGGTGTTCGGAGAGACGGTAGGCGTCGCCGACATGATCGGAGGCCTTGCCCTCGACCAATTCGATATAGGGCAGGATTTCCTTGATACCCCATTCCTTGGCGAGCAATTTCTCGCGGGCATCCGCGGGGCTCGACGAGCCGCGGATCATCGCAACGACTTCGTCGAGATTGGTGACTGCGACGACCAGGCCGAGCAAGACGTGGGCGCGTTCGCGTGCCTTGCCGAGCTCATACTTCGAGCGGTTGGTGATGACCTCTTCGCGGAACTTGACGAAGCTCTCGATGATGTCGCGCAGGGTGAGGATTTCCGGACGCCCGCCACGGATGGCGAGCATGTTAGCGGCAAAGCTCGTCTGCGCCGGCGTATGACGCCACAACTGGTTGAGCACGACCTCGGGGGTCGCGTCGCGCTTGAGGTCGATCGCGATGCGAACGCCTTCGCGATTGGACTCGTCGCGAATGTCGGACACGCCCTCGATACGCTTGTCTTTGGCGGCTTCGGCGATCTTCTCGACCAGCCCAGACTTGCCGACCTGGAAGGGGATTTCGGTAAGGACGATGACCTTCTTGTCGTTCTTGCCTTCTTCGACATGCGCCTTGGCGCGCATCATCATCGAGCCGCGGCCCGTGGTGTAGGCGGCGCGAATGCCGCTCTGGCCCAAGATCTGGGCGCCGGTCGGGAAGTCGGGTCCCTTCACATGCTCCATCAGCGCCTCGGAAGAGACGGCAGGGTCCTCGATATAGGCGCGGCAGGCGGCGAGTACCTCGCCGAGGTTGTGTGGCGGGATGTTGGTCGCCATGCCGACCGCGATGCCGCCCGCGCCGTTGACGAGCAGGTTGGGGAAGCGGGCAGGCAGCACCTGCGGCTCTTCACGGCTCGCGTCGTAGTTGGGCGTAAAGGCGACGGTTTCCTTGTCGAAGTCCTGCAGCAGGAAGTTCGCGACCTTGGCGAGGCGCGCCTCGGTGTAACGCATCGAGGCGGGCGGATCAGGGTCCATCGAACCGAAGTTGCCCTGACCGTCGATCAGCGGGACGCGCATTGACCAGTCCTGGGTCATGCGCGCGAGCGCGTCGTAAATCGCGCTGTCGCCGTGCGGGTGATAGTTACCCATGACGTCACCGACGATCTTCGCCGACTTGCGATAAGGACGCCCGGCGACGAAGCCGCCTTCCTGCGCCGCGTAGAGGATGCGGCGGTGGACCGGCTTCAGGCCGTCGCGAATGTCGGGCAACGCGCGGCTCACGATCACGCTCATCGCGTAATCGAGATAGCTGGTTTTCATCTCGTCGACGATCGAGATCGGCGCGATATGGTCGGTGGGTTCGGGAAGGGTGTCGGTGGGTTCGTCGGCCACGAAAAATCCTGTATCTTGTTGGCTGAACTCGACACAAGGACGCGTGCCGAATCTCTATGCACGCAGCCTAGCGCGTACGCGCGCGCGAGGCCAGCAAGAAGCAGCTCAAATTACACAGAAACTGATCGGAGGTTTACGTTTACGTCAACCCTCGCGGACGAAGAGCGGCTTGTCCGGCTCGCTGCCTTCCTTGCGATAGCGCCAGCCGTCGCGGTCGAACGCTTGAAGGCCATCGACATCCTCGGTCCGCGTATCACACACCCAGCGCGCCATAGCGCCGCGTGCGACCTTGGCAGCGAAGCTCTGGAACTGCAGGCCCTTCGCGGTCTCGACGCGGAAGTCAGGGGCGACGATCCGGGTTTTCTTCGGAAGCTTGCCGCGCACCACATCGTAATATTCGTTAGACGCGAGATTGAGGAGGATATGCGACCCTTCCTCGCGCAGCTGCTTGCGGAGCTCCTTGGCAACCTTGTCGCCCCAATGGTCGGTCAGCTTGCCCTTGTCACCTTGCTCTGGAGACCAACTCGTACCCATTTCGAGCCGATAGGGACGCATGCGATCGAGCGGGCGAAGCATGCCATAGAGGCCGGAAAGAATGCGCAAATGGTCCTGCGCATAGTCGATCACCTCGGGCTCGGCGCTCGCGACATCGAAGCCACGGTAGACGTCACCCGAAAAGGTACGGATCGCCGGACGCGTCTCGGTGCTGAAAAACTTGTCGTAGCGCTCTTTGTTCAGCTCGGCGAGCTGGTCCGAGATGCCCATGATCTCCTTGAGGTCGGAAGCGCTCAGCTTATCGGCAGCGCGGGCGATCTTGGCCGCATCGCGCTCGAAACGCGGGACAGTGGGTTCTTCAGGATAATCGCTCTCGAGATCGAGCGACTTTGCGGGCGAAACGATGATCAACATGCATGTTGGCTAGCCGCCCCGAACACCCACGTCAAAACGCTTTTTGCACTTAGTCTGACCGACCCATTCAATCCTCATTCAGCGCGTTTCATCTACATGGACTGGCGAAGCGCGGCGCGAGGGGCTATGTCCCCGCACGCGTAACGAATTTACCCCACAGGAGAGTACGTAATGAAGCTTCCGATGACTGCGATTGCGCTCGGCCTAGCCGCCATGGGCATGACCACTCCCGCCGCTGCCGTGACCACGGCTGTGGCCCAGGATGAAGAACAGAAGGCGCCCGAACTGTCGAAGAAGGGCCAGGAAGCCCTTGCTGCGTTGCAGGCCGCCATTCAGGAAGAGCGCTGGGCCGATGTGCCCGCTCTGGTCGCGACTGCCGAGAGCGACACCGAGACCAATGACGGCAAGATCATTCTCCAGAAGCTGCGCCTGAACGCTGCGATCAACATGGAAGATTACGAAGCTGCGATCGACCCGATCGACAAGCTGGCCGCGATGGGTGCGATGGAGCCCCAGTTCAACCAGGTCTACGTCGAAGTCGGCAAGCGCCGCCTGTTCGACGAGAATTACGACGGTGCCGCGGACGTCCTCCAGAAGGCGCTCAATACCGATCCGAACAATGCCGAAGCGCTGATCGCACTGGCCGAAGTTCGCACCGAGCAGGGCCAGGTCGATGAAGGCATCAAGCTGTTGACTGACGCCATCGCGCAAGCGGAAGCGGCCGGCGGTGCCGAGGAGTCGTGGTACAAGCGCGCTGTCAAGCTCGCCTACGATAACGAAAATCCGGCCGTCTTCGGTCTGACTCGCAACTGGGTCACCAACTACCCGTCGGCGTCCAACTGGCGCGACACGCTGCGCATCTACATGGGCTTCAACGATGCCGACCCCGCAAAGGTGCTCGACATTATGCGCCTCCAGTTCGCCGCGGGCGCGCTCGAGAGTGAAGGCGATTACCTGCTTTACGCCGAAGAGCTGCTCCGCGCTGGTTTCCCGGGCGAAGCGATGGCCGTCATCAATGCCGGCAAGCAGGCCAATGCGTTCGACATGAACAAGCGTATCGTGACCGAAATCATCAGCATGGCCGAGAACCAGGCAAAGGGCGACCGTGAATCGCTCGATGCCGACTTCCAGGGCGCTCTTTCGGGCAGCGAGCCCAAGAAGACGATCACGTTGGCCGACGCCTATTATGGCTATGGCGAGTATCAGAAGGCTGCCGAGCTGTATCGCGCGGCGCTGGGCAAGAGCGGCGTGCAGGCCAATCTGGCCAACCTGCGCCTCGGCATGACGCTGGCCCGTAGCGGCGACTATGCCGCGGCCAAGGAAGTGCTCAGCCAGGTGAGCGGCGCGCAAGCCGATGCCGCAGCCTACTGGCTCGCCTGGGTCGAGACCCAGATGTAGTCTTGCGCAAACCATTTGCGTGACAATGAGGGCGCCGGTCGGAAGATCGGCGCCCTTTTTATTCAGTTTCCCGCGCTTTTCCCCTGTCCCAAAACGGGAAGGTTAACCGTCGCTACCTGTCACGCCCGCGCGAGCGCAGGCACTGACTGGACCCAATGGGATTCCCCCATGCGGAGACGAGTGGCTTTCCATGCGGTTCGACGATCGCCTTGCGACCTTGCTGACCCTGCCTGTGGTGGGGGCGCATGATCGTGCCGTTCGTTGGCGGCAGCTGGTCGAGCTTGCGGCGAGGGCGGGTCGCGAGGACGAACATGGCGCTCCGTTCATCGCTGCGCTCGCCGTCATTCGCGCGGACGCAAAGCGTGTTTCGCGCGATGTGCGGACGGCCGCCGCTCGATCGATCGCGGGGCGATCGCTGGCGCTGCCACTCCTCGAAGTCTTCGCCGAGGATGAACTTGCCGTTGCCGCCCCCGTCTTTGCCGGAAGGAAACTGGGCAAGGCGCAGTTGAAACGACTGCTCGAGATTGCCGATCCGGAAGTGCAAGCGTTTCTTGTGACCCTCAATCCGGGGGTCGATGACGACGCGGAGCGGCTGGGCATCTCGGACATCGTTGCCCGGCTGGACCACCCGGTCGAACCCCCAGCACCCACCCAACAAGCGGAGGAGGCGACCGAGTGGCCGGTCGAGCCCGCCGTCGAGCCTGACAAGCCGGCACCGCAAGAGTCCGCGGGGCCCGTGCAGCCGTTTGCGGAAGACGGCGTCTTTCAGTGGGAAACCAATGCCAGTGGAGAGATTGGCTGGGTCGAGGGTATCCCGCGCGGGGCAGTGATCGGCCTGTCCATCGCCAGCACCAGTGAGGTCGGGCAACTCGCCGAAGCCTTTACCGAGCGCGAGCCGTTTGCCAAGCTGCCCCTGACCCTCGCGCCGCTGGGCCAGGAATATCTGTTCAGCGGAACGCCTGCGTTCGATACCGAGACGGGGCGCTTCCTGGGATATCGTGGCGTTGCGCGACCGGCACCGAGCGATGCCGAGGTCCACGACCTACCCAAGCCGCCCGTGCCCGAGCAGCGTGCCCGCAAGCCCGCGACTACCCGCAATGTAGAATCGCTGCGCGAGCTGGTCCACGAGATCAAGACGCCGCTCAACGCCATTATCGGCTTTGCCGAGATTATCGACGGCCAATATCTGGGTCCGGCGCACCGTGGTTACCGCGAGCGCGCCGCCGAAATCGTGGCGCAGGCCCGCATCCTGCTGGGCGCGATCGAAGACCTCGACTTCGCAGCGCGCGAGCAAGCTGATCGCGCTAAGGGGGAGGGCCCCGATCCCGACGCCGATATCAGGTCGGTGATTGAGCGGGCCATGAGCGCAATCCGTCCGATTGCGGAGCGCAGGGGCGTCCGCATCGTCGCGAATTTCCCGGAAGACGACCATCAGTGCCGGCTCAACGAGGGGCTGGCAGAGCGACTGGTGCGGCGGCTCTTCGGCGCTGTCCTCGAGACGCTCGAGGACGGCGAAACGTTGTTCGTCGAGGGAGCGCGGACCGGATCGCATTGCCAGTTGCGGATCGCTCGACCAGCCGCACTGAAAGGGCTGTCGGCCCAGAAATTGCTGGATCCCGCCCTGACGATATCAGGGCAGGGGCCAGCCTTGCTCGGCTTCGGCTTCTCGCTGCGTCTCGTGCGGGGATTGGTGCGCATTGCGGGGGGCGAACTGGCGATCGAGCCGGACCGCATCGTCGTCCACCTTCCCGTCGCGAAGCCCTGAGTGCTTGCATCGGAGGGCGCGTCGGGGCAATGGCACTGCCCGGGGGCCCGTAGCTCAATTGGTTAGAGCTGACCGCTCATAACGGTTAGGTTGCAGGTTCAAGTCCTGCCGGGCCTACCATCAGCTTACTTCGTAAATCCCTGATCGTCGCTTTCCCAGCGATAGCCGAAATAGGCCAGCTCCCTGGCGCAGACGATTTCCACGCGACGTCGTCCGCCATCGAGCAGGCGGTTCGAATAATGCGTATCGGCCGGCCGGATCGATCCTTTCGCGTCCAGCCCATCGACTTCGATGGCGATCCCGAGACGCTCGCTGACGGCTCTCAGGCCTTCCTCTAGTTCCTCGTAACGGATGACATCGTCGAGGATGATCCGGTCGTCGTCGGTGTATAGCGGCCAGTTTGACAGCTTCTCTGACGCATAGTCCTGAATGAAGCGGTCGACGGACGGACGCCTTCTCACGCTTCGGTTCTTCGTCGCCCAGAAATAGTGGCTCACGGCCTTGTCAAACGGGTTTCGTTCGACCGTGAACTTGAAATAGTCGTTCCAAACGTCACGCGGGACATTCGCCCGGACCGCAGTTGCCGCCATGTGATTAAAAAATCGTCGCTGGCGACCCAGGCTGCGGTCTTTGTTGGTCTGTGGAATGAGCTCGTTCTGGGCACCGGGGTAGCCCAGTCGCTCCCGATCTTTCTCGTCGGCATCGGAGATGGCCGTGATGACGTCATCCGGGCCGCAATGCTTCGAAAGCGCCATTTCCACGCTCGTGCCAGCGGTCTTCATTGTCTTGATGAAGATGAAGCGATGACGATGACTGATGATCATAATGACGCCCCTGAAGCCGATTGCTTTAGCGTTGCAATCGACATGGTCGGGGAGACAGGATTCGAACCTGCGACCCTCTGCTCCCAAAGCAGATGCGCTACCAGGCTGCGCCACTCCCCGACGTCCGCCCCCTTACCCAAAGAGGGGCGAGGGTCCAACCCTATTCGACCGGACCCGCAGCCACCGCGAGCATGGCGGTCCATGCCGCGACATTCTGCTTAAGCTGTGCCGGGTCGACCTTGTCGAGCGTATCGTTCGAGGTGTGGTGAAGGTCGAAATAGCGCGTGCCGTCCTGACGCAAGCCGATACCGGGCGCGCCTTCGCGCATCAGCGGCCCGATATCGGCACCACCGGCCGCCTCGTAGCTGCCCGGCACGATACCGAGCGGATAGAGCGCAGCGCGAAGTGCATCGGTTTCGGCCTTGCGGTCCTCGCCAAGATTGGTGTCGATTTTCCAGATACGATCGGCTCCAAAATCGCTTTCTGCTACAAGATGATAGTCGGTGCCATTGTGACGCTCTGCGAAGTCCGCGCCGCCGTGGATGCCGACTTCCTCGGCGCCGAACCAGACGACTTGGATCGTGCGTGCGGGCGTTCCCGCATCCATGATCCGTTTGGCGGCAGAGGCGACGATCGCGCAACCCGCGCCGTCATCGAATACCCCCGGCGAATTGTCCCAGCTGTCGAGATGGCAGGCGACGAGTACCTTCTTCGCATCAGGATCGCGTCCCGGAACCTCGGCAATGACGTTGCCCGAAGTTTGCATGCCGATCCGGCGCGAGGTGAGGGTCAGCGAGATCGTGACGGGGCGCCCGCGCTCGAGCACACGCTCCAGCTGTTCTCCATCGGGGACGGAAAGCGCACCTGCGGGGATCGGCGTGACGCCATCCTGGAAATTGGTGTTCCCGGTATGTGGCGTGCGGTTGTGATCGGTGCCGATCGACTTGACGAGGATGGCCGCTGCGCCGCGCTGTGCCGCCATGTTGGGCCCGACAAAGCGGCCTACGCCGTAAGCACCATAGCCCGAACCGTCCTGATTGGCCGGCATGGCGTGCGAGATATAGACGATCTTGCCAGCGACATCCTCGGCAGGAGCGGCGGCAAAGTCCCAGAAATTGTCATAGCCGACCACTTCCGCAGTCAGTTCGCCGTTGGTCGACCCCGAATTGCCGAGCGCGGTGACGACGAGGTCCTGCGGGAACGGCGCAACGATCGAGGCGCGCTCTTCACCGCGCACCCACGTGTCCATCTGGAATTCCTCAACGCGGACGTTGGAAAAGCCCATCGCCGTGAGCCGCTCTACCGACCACGCACGTGCCCGCGCTTCGGCAGGCGTACCGCCCAGGCGCGGTCCAATCTCGGTCGTCAGCGTCTCCAAGATATCCCAAGCCATTTCGTCGTCGAGCGCCGCATCGCGAAGCTCGGCGACCTTGTCGTCCACCGGCGGCATCATCATCGGCTGGGCCGAGGCAAGGAGGAGGGGAGCGGAAGCGAGGAGCGCGGCGCGCGCGAGGAAAGATTTTGTCATGCACGAAGGGCTAGCGGCTGATCGCCACCCTGTCACGACCCGTTGGTCGAATGGATTAGAGCAACCGCAACTGTGCGCCCTGACGAGGCGTGAAAAGGTCGGTGCGCAGTCGAAACTTCGACCGTGCAAGCCCGTGGGCGCGCGCCGCCTTCTCGAAACGCGTTCTGTAGAGCTGAGCCCAAACGCCTTCGCCTCTCAGGCGGCTGTAAAACCGTGGATCGTTGTCCCGGCCTCCACGCAAGTCGCGGATCGTAGCCATCACCTTGCCTGCTCGATCCGGGTAATGTGTCTCCAGCCACGCCTTGAACAAAGGTGCGACCTCGTGCGGCAAGCGCACCGGCAGAAAGAAAGCGCCGCGTGCGCCCGCGTCCGCACCGGCCTCCAGGATCGCCTCCATTTCCATGTCGGTGATGTGCGGCACGACCGGCGAGATGGACAGATGGGTCGGCACGTCCGCCTCGCTGAGCGCCTTGATTGCTTCGACACGCTTGCGTGGCGCGGGTGCGCGCGGTTCGAGCGTCCGATGAACTTTGGGGTCAAGCGAAGTGACGGAAATCGCGACCGCCGCAAGCCCAAGCTTCGCCGCGGGCGCGATAATGTCGAGGTCTCGCAGCACCCGATCCGATTTGGTCGTGATCGTGAAAGGATGCTTGCGTTCGAGCAGCAGTGCCAGGACCGATCGGGTCACCTCCCAATCCTTCTCGATCGGTTGGTAGGGATCCGTGTTGGTACCCAGCGCAATCGGCGCGGGCTCGTAGCCCTTTTTCGATAGCGCCTCGTCGAGCAACTGCGCAGCATCAGGCTTGACGAACAGCCGGCTCTCGAAATCAACGCCTGGCGAAAGGTCGTGGTAGGCGTGCGTGGGCCTTGCGAAGCAATAGATGCACCCATGTTCGCAGCCTCGATAAGGGTTCACGGACCGATCGAACCCGATGTCGGGGCTCTGGTTTCGCGTCAGGATCGACTTCGCGCGCTCGACGGTCACGGTCGTGCGCCGGGGAGGGGGCGTGCCGTCGATCTCGTTCATTGCGTCGAGCCAATCCCCATCCATCTCGCGCCCGAGCATGTTGAAGCGTCCGGAAACGTCATTGCGCGTCGCACCGCGCCCATGAATGGAATCGATCGGCATCATTCCTAATTACCCCGAGGAGGGGAACATTACCAGAACATTTTTGCCGACGGACCGACAACGAAGCTACGGCGAATTCTCACATCTAAAGCGGTAACATCCTGTTTTATGATGCTTTCTGCCTTGTGCCACTGGAATAGTTCGGGAAGCGAGTTCCATTCGGCCGAAGATAGTGATCCGTAGCTTGGACGCGGGATAATGTTGCACGGCACCGGAAGTAGCCTGACGGCCAGGAAACAAAGAAGCCCGGGGCAAAAAGGGCACAATTCCGGAGATCATCTAGCTTTTCATTTTACATAATACATATTATCCGACTTATAGATCGACGCATTTCGGCGTGTAGCAAAGGCCCCAGCCTCGTCCAGCGATGCAAATCTAAAACGAAACGGCGCGCATCATCTCGGCTGTCAGGATCGCACCGTACGTACCCAGCGCGTAGCCGAGCACCGCTAGCAGCACGCCTACCGACGCGAGCGCGGGATGGAATGCCGCGGCCAGAACCGGCGCCGATGCGGCACCGCCGACATTGGCTTTCGAGCCCACAGCGACGAAGAAAAATGGCGCGCGGATCAATTTGGCGACGATGAACAGCAGGATGACGTGGATCAGCATCCAGATGCCGCCAAGCAGGAATAGCAAGGGTTCGTCGGCGATCGCCATGATGTCCATCTTCGTCCCGATGATCGCAACGAGCAGGAAGATGAAGACCGTCCCGATCTTCGACGCGCCCGCGCCCTCCAGGTGGCTCAGCCTGGTGAAGCTGGCCGTCAGCCCGAAGGTCGTCGCGGTAACCACGATCCAGAAGAAGCTGTTGGCGAGGATCGAATCTTCCATCCCTGGCATCGATCCGACCCATCCACCGACCAGCTGCGCGACGAGGTGCGAGAGCGCTACGCCGCCAAAGGTTACGCCAGCGAGCAGCATGAAGTCGGGCGTCGTTGGAATGCGCTCCAGTTCGGCCGTATAATTCTCCATCTTGGTCTTGAGACGCTCGATCGCGCTGGCGTCCGCCTTGAGCCAGCGGTCGATCGGCTCGGGATTCCCAGCACCATAGAGCAGAAAGATCATCCAGATTTCCGCAATGATGATGTCGACCGCGACCATCGCGGCGAACAGTTCCTGCGGATAGCCGTAGAGCTCGAGCATCGCGGTCTGGTTGGCACCGCCCCCGATCCAGCTTCCCGCGACCGTGGACAGGCCACGCCAGGCCGCGTCCGCTCCGTCGGCCGAGACGGTTTCCGGGCTGAACGAGCCGATAATCATCACCGCAAGCGGCCCGCCGATGACGATGCCGATCGTCGCGGTGACGAACATGATCAACGCCTTCGGCCCGAGGCCAAGAATAGCTTTGAAATCGATGGCTAACGTCAGGAGGATGAGCGCCGCCGGCAGGAAATAATCCTTTGCGACCTGCCACAGGTTCGAGCCTTCCGAAGAGATGATTCCGAAAGTGTTAAGAAGCGACGGGATCAGATAGGCCAGCAGGATCAAGGGCACGAAGGTGTAGAACTTGTCCCACTTCCCGCCGAGGCTGCGCGTGTAGAAGAGAAGACCGAGGATCGCGGCAAGAATACCGAACTGGATCGCGTCGCTCGTGATCAGGGCGTTGGACGTCACTTCTTCCACAGATTCGCTCCTCAATGATTGCGCGGACCTTGACGCAGCGGGCGGGACTTGTGAACCCGCAAGTCATGACCGACCTCACCCGCCTCGACGCCATCATGCGCCGCCTGCGCGATCCCAAAACCGGTTGCGAATGGGACAGCGTGCAGAATTTCGCGACCATCGCGCCCTACACGATCGAGGAGGCCTATGAGGTCGCCGACGCCATCGCGCGCGAGGACATGGACGCGCTGGCCGACGAACTGGGCGACCTGCAGCTCCAGGTCGTCTTCCATGCGCGCATGGCGGAGGAAGAAGGTCATTTCACCCTCGACGACGTCATCGAACGGATCAGCGACAAGATGGAGCGCCGCCATCCGCATATCTTTGGCGATGCCGAGGACGGCGGGCATCATCTGTGGGAAGAGATCAAGGCGGCCGAGCGAGAGAAGGATCCCGACAAGAGCGAGCTTGCCGGCGTCGCCCTTGCCCTCCCCGCGCTCGAACGCGCGCAAAAATTGCAGAAACGCGCCGCGCGCACCGGGTTCGATTGGCCGACGATCGACGGCCCCAGAGACAAGATTGCCGAGGAATTGGACGAGATCGATCGCGCAGAAACGGACGCGGAGCGCGAAGAAGAGGTCGGCGATCTGCTCTTCGCGGTCGTCAACCTCGCACGCTTTCTGAAGGTCGATGCCGAAGAAGCTCTACGCAAAGCCAATCGCAAGTTTGAGAGCCGCTTCCGCGCGATCGAGAAAACGCCCGGCTTTACCGATATGAGCCTCGATGAACAGGAAGCGCTCTGGGTCGCTGAAAAAGGTCAGCGCGACTGAAACCTCGCCCAGTTGTCGGGGGTCAACTCCACCGTGATATGCATCATCTCGCCACGAGTTTCGGACGACTGCACCTTTCCATGCTGGTAGAGCCACGCGATCGCGCCGCCATCCGACGCGGGAATCTCAAGTTCATGAACGTGTGTTTCGGGGTCGAGCCACTCGCCGATTCGCTCGCGCAGCCCGTCAAGGCCTTCGCCCGATAGCGCGCTGACCGTCACCACATCGTCGCGTCGCTCTGCCTCGCCCAGCACCGCACGCCGTTCGTCGCCGTGGAGTAGGTCGAGCTTGTTCCAAACCTCCAACTGAGGCGGAGCCCCCTCTCCTTCCAGCCCCAACTCTTTGAGCACCTGTTCGACGTCGGCGCGCTGGGCTTCGCTGTCTTCGTGCGCAATGTCGCGCACGTGGAGGATAAGGTCGGCGCTCGCGACTTCTTCGAGCGTCGCGCGGAAAGCAGCGACCAATTGCGTGGGCAGGTCCGACACGAACCCGACCGTGTCGGACAGGATGACCTTGTCGTGCCCGGGCACCCGGATCTGCCGCATGGTCGGGTCGAGTGTCGCGAAGAGCAGGTCCTTGGCCATAACCTCAGCGCGCGCCAGACGGTTGAACAGCGTAGACTTGCCGGCATTGGTATAGCCGACCAGCGCGACCACCGGCCACGGCGCGCGTTGCCGCCGTTCGCGGTGGAGTGCGCGCGTCTTCTTCACTTGCTCCAGCTCCTTGCGGATCTTGGCCATGCGATCACGGATCATGCGCCGGTCGGCTTCGATCTGCGTTTCGCCAGGCCCGCCAAGGAAGCCGAAACCACCGCGCTGGCGCTCGAGGTGGGTCCAGGTGCGCACGAGGCGGCCGGCCTGGTAATCGAGATGCGCGAGTTCGACCTGCAGCCGCCCTTCGGCGGTCGCCGCCCGTTCGCCGAAAATCTCGAGGATCAGCCCGGTACGGTCGATGACCTTGCGCCCGGTGCGCTCTTCCATCGTCTTCTGCTGCACCGGCGTCATCGCCGCGTCGACGATGACGAGCTCTGCCGAAAGGTCCTCGACGCGCGCGGCAAGTTCGTCCACCTGGCCGCCACCGATCAGGGTCGAAGGCTTGAGCACTCGTACGCGAAAGGTGATCGTTTCGGCGACCTCAATGCCGATGGCGGCGGCGAGACCCGTCGCCTCCTCCGCGCGTGCGTCGGCGGACCGCGACTGCGGCTGACCGTCGACGACCGGCACGACGATCATCGCGCGAGCGCCGCCTGCCCCCTCTTCATCGCGATTAAAAACGCTCAGCGTCGTGCTCCTGAAAGGCTTGAGAGCGCATGCTTGTAGATTAGCTGCAGCTCTCCATCGCCACCGTCGAGGATGACCGTGTAGCGATCATGCGCCACCAACTTGCCGTTCAATCGCACTCCGCTCAGCAGGAAGGCATCCACAGCCTGACCCACCGCACGGTCGAGGAAGGCCTGCTGCATCCCCTCCCCGCTCGCTCCACTACCGTCGAGTAGCTCGGCATCGATCCGGGCGGTGAGCGTCGCGATGCCATGCTTGTAGATCAGCTGCTCCTGCCCGTCGCGTTTGAGCGTCATGACATAAGGGTCGAAGCCGCCAATCGTCCCTTGCAAGCGGACGCCCTTGAGCAAATAAATGCTCACCGCCACGCCTTCGCGACGGCAGTGATTGAGCATTTTATTCTGTAAGTCCAGTGGCTTGTCGGGCATTATTGCGTCAGCGCCTTATTTTTTCTCGTCGCGCTTTTCGGTGATCCCGAGCGCCTTGAGTTTCCGATGGAGAGCCGAACGTTCCATGCCGATAAACGTCGCCGTCCGGCTGATGTTGCCCGAAAAGCGACGGATTTGGATGCGGAGATATTCGCGCTCGAAATTCTCGCGCGCTTCACGCAGCGGGCTGCCCATCATCGCCACCTGCGGGCTGGTACCCTCCCCACCCTCGGCGCTGGTGACTTCGGCCGGCAGCAGGTCGACGTCGATGCGCTGCACACGGTCGCCCGGCGTGAGGATCATCGTGCGCTCGATGATATTGCGCAGCTGGCGCACGTTGCCAGGCCAGTCATGTGACTGAAGCGCCGCGAGTGCCTCTTCTGATAGACTGGGTGCGGCAATGCGCCGTTCGGCGGCAAACCGCGCGAGGAAATGATCGGCAAGCACGGCAATGTCCTCGCGCCTGTCCGACAATGGCGGGATCGAGACCGGGACGACGTTGAGCCGGTAATAAAGATCTTCACGGAACCGGCCCGCTTCGATTTCTTCCTGCAAGTCCTTGGCGGTCGCCGACAGCACGCGCACGTCGACCTTGACCGGCCGTTGCCCACCGACCCGCGGGTAGCTCTGATCGGTAAGGACACGCAGGATCTTCGCCTGCGTCGTAAGCGGCATGTCGGCAATCTCGTCGAGGAACAGCGTACCGCCATGCGCCTGTTCAAGAAGGCCCGGCCGCGCAGTGCCGTCGACTTCTGTCCCGAACAATTCCTCTTCGACGCGATCGGGGTCCATCATCGCCGAGGACACGGTCACGAACGGCGCCTGCGCCCGCGGGCTCCAGCGATGGATCATCCGCGCGGCAATCTCCTTGCCGACACCGGCAGGCCCGGTGATCATCACGCGGCTGCCGGTGGGCGCCACGCGTTTCAACGTCGCGCGCACGCCGTTGATGGCGGCGGAAGTGCCTTCGAGCTGGTCTTCCTGCCCGGCCTGCTGACGCAACTCCTCATTCTCGCGGCGCAGTCGATCGGTTTCGGTGGCGCGCGCGACCAGGTGGAGCAGTTTCTCCGCTTCGAACGGCTTTTCGATGAAATCGACCGCGCCGGCCCGCACCGCGGCCACCGCGGTGTCGAGATTGCCGTGACCCGAAATCATGATGCAGGGCAGCGTCGCGTCGCGGCGCTTGATCTCTTCGAGCAGTTGCAGCCCGTCCATCTCGGACCCCTGCAACCAGACATCGAGCAGGGCGAGTTGCGGACGGCGCTGCTCGATCTCGTCGAGCGCGGTCTTTGAGCTGCCTGCAGTGCGGACCTGGTAGCCCTCATCCTCCAGCACGCCAGCCACGAGTTCGCGGATATCGGCTTCGTCGTCGACGACCAGTACTTCCAGCGGCATCAGCTCATATCCTCATCATATTCGTCATCGTCACCCCGCTTGGTCAGCGGATCGGCGGGCCCTCCATCGGCCATCTCGGCCAGGCGGTCCTTGGGCAGGTGGATGCGCACGTGGGTGCCTCCCTCCGGCCGGTCGAGGAACGCGATATCGCCCAGATGCTCCTCGACAATCTTCTTGACGATCGCGAGGCCGAGGCCGGTGCCGCGCACACGCGTCGTCATGTACGGTTCGGTCAGGCGTTGGCGATCCTCGGGAAGGCCGGTGCCCGTGTCGAACAGGTGAATGACGAGATCGCCGTCACCCTGCTCGATGCGCAGGTCGATCCGGTCGCCTTCGGGATGTTCGTCGCCATTTTTGCGCCGTCCCTCGATCGCCTCGACCGCGTTCTTGACGATATTGGTGAGCGCCTGAGCCATCTGACGTCGATCGCACACGAGGCGAATGTCGGCATGGGCAGGCTCGATCGTGAAGGTCACGCCGGGATGCGCCACCTCGTGCAGGAAGAGCGCAGCGCGCGCGATATCGTGGATGTTCTCGTCACGGAATTGCGGCTTGGGCATCCGCGCAAAGTTGGAGAATTCATCGACCATGCGACGCAAATCGCCGACTTGGCGCACGATGGTGCCGGTCAGCCGCTCGAACGTGTCGTCTTCCTTGGGAACCGTATCGCCATAGCGGCGCTGCAAGCGTTCGGCCGCAAGCTGGATCGGGGTGAGCGGGTTTTTAATCTCGTGCGCGATGCGTCGCGCAATGTCGGACCAGGCCGCTCGCCGCTGATCGGACAGCTGGTCGGTGATATCGTCGAAGGTCAGCACCGCGCCATCGGCGTAGCGCACGCGCTTGATCGCGAGCGTTCGCGGGCCGGTGTCGGCGGGTAGGGTCACATTGGCCTCGCCCGCCTCGCCTTCCATGAATTCCTCGAGCTCGGGCGATAGAGTCGCCAGTTTCTTGCCCTCGAGCCCCGCCTCGGTGTCACCCAGCAAGACTGCAGCCGAGCGATTGGTGAGCAGGATGCGGTCGTCTTCGTCGATCGCGATCACGCCCGCGGTCACAGACGAGAGCACGGCTTCGATAAAGGCGCGCCGCGTATCGAGCTGCGTATTGGCGGCGAGCAATGCTCCGGTCTGTTCCTCGATCCGACCGGTCATGCGGTTGAAGGCAACCGACAGCGTCGCAATCTCGTCAGCCTGGCCGTCGGGTTCCTCGGGAACACGCGCGGAGAAGTCACCCTCCTCGACCCTGCCCGCCGCTTCGACGAGACGCCCCACGGGCCGCGCAAGCCGGTCGGCAAGCGCCAGCGCTGCGGCGATGGCCAGCGCGACGATGATGATCGATCCGAAGAATAACGCAGCGTTGAATTGCAGCTGATTGGTGCGCGAGCGCTCGAGAATGTCGTCATAGGCCTGACGCACCGCGTCGGCCTGGTCGATCTTTTCGCGCAATCGCGGATCGAGTTCGCGGATCGCGAGCACATAGCCATTCTCGACGTTTGGAATCTGCGTCAGGAAGGCGATCTGGTTGATGCTGTCGAGGCCGATGACTTCGGCTTCGCCACGCTGCTGCGCGGCCTCGAACAATGCCTGATTACTAATCGCCCCTTGCCCGTCATTGGCGGCGACGAGCGTTTCGACCTCGCCGCTTCCCTCGATCCTCAGGACCGCCGAATGTTGCAGCTCGCGAACGTAGGTCTGGTAGCGGACTTCCTCGGCGAACGTGTCACTGCGCACGTCCATGGACTCAAGGTGCCGGGCAAGGTCGTAGGCCATATATTCGGCCTCCTCGGCGACGTCCGTCTGCTCGTCGATAAGGACACCGTCGACGATCTCGACCGTATCCGACAACATGCCGCGCGCGCTGTCCGAGAACCAGAATTCGAGACCTGCCTGGATCAGCAGTGATGCGAAGATTGCCACGATCACTGTGGGCACCGCCGCAATGACCGAGAATAGCGCGACGAGCTTTGTATGGAGACGCCCCGTCCCCAGCCCTTCGCGCAAGGCGCGACGATGCGCGATCTTGCGCGAGAGCAGCACCATCAGCGCGATCGCCGGCAGCAGGCTTGCCACCATGAGTGCCGCGATCATGAATGGCGTGAGCAATTCGCCCGGCGCATGTTCGTGGAGCAACATGTCCGCGGCATAGCCGAGCGTGAGCACGAGAATGCCCGCGATCACCCAAGTGATGATGTCGAAGCGACGCGACTTCTTGTCCTGCGGTTCGGTGGCCGCGGTCAGGTCAGACTCGGGTGTGGCTGCGTCCATGCGGGCAACGCCGTAGCACGGAAGCGTTGCCTAAAAAACACACATGTTGCGATGGCGCAGATCAGGCGGCGTCGCGAGTCAGTAGGGGCGCGTAAAAGTCGCGCAACATCTGCATCACGACGTCGGGATCCTCTTCCTGATTGACCCGATTGCGGAATTCCGCCGAGCCGTTGAGGCCCTTCGTGTACCAACCGATATGCTTACGCGCGAGATTGACGCCCGTGACCCGACCGTAAAGCGACTGCATGTCGCGATACTGCTCGAGGATGACGTCGAGCTGCTCGTCCATCGAGGGATCGGGCTTGGCCCCCTCGCCCTTCAATGAGGCGATGACCTGGCCCAGCAGCCAAGGTTTACCGTAGGCGCCGCGACCGACCATCACGCCGTCGGCACCCGACTGCGCGAGCGCTTCGTGCGCATCCTCGACGCTGTTGATATCGCCATTGGCGATGACGGGCAGCGACGTCGCTTCCTTGACCGAACGAATGAAGGCCCAGTCGGCGCTTCCCTTGTACATCTGGTTGCGCGTGCGCCCGTGCACCGTGATCATCTGCGCGCCGAGATCTTCAGCGATCCTGGCAAGCTCCGGCGCGTTCAGGCTGTCGTGGCACCAGCCCATGCGCATCTTGACCGTCACCGGCACACTCACCGCCTTGACCGTCGCTTCAATCAGCGAACCGGCCAGCTTGAGGTCGCGCATCAGGTGGCTGCCGGCATAACCGTTCACGACCTTCTTCACGGGGCAGCCCATGTTGATATCGATGATCGCCGCGCCCTTATCCTCGTTGAGCTTGGCGGCTTCGGCCATGCGCTCGGGCTCGCATCCGGCGAGTTGCAGCGACACCGGCTCCTCGCTCGGATCCCAGGTCGACTTCTGCAGACTCTGGCGCGTTTCGCGGATCATCGCCTCGCTCGCGATCATCTCGCTGACGGTCAGGCCGGCGCCATAGCGCTTGACGATCTTGCGGAACGGCACGTCCGTCACGCCCGTCATCGGGGCGAGGATGACGGGGTCGGCGATCTCGATCGGACCGATGTGGATGGGCTTCACTGCTGCCATGATGGCGCGCCTTTAGAGAAAAAGCGCTTTCGGTGCAATGAATGGCGCGTCTATGAGGCTGGCCATGGATCATGTCGTCCTCATCGTCGCGGCAGGCAGCGGGCAACGCATGGGCGGCGACGTGCCCAAGCAATATCGCAAGCTTGGCGGCAAAACCGTGCTGGCGCACGCGGTCGACGCCTTCGGCGATCATCCGGTCCGCGTCGTGGTCGGTGACGGACAGCAGGATCTCGCTACGGAGGCACTTGCCGAACGCGACGTCGGCGATCTCATCATCGGAGGCGCAACACGCAGCCAGTCGGTGCGCAGCGGTCTTGCATCGATCGATGCAGGCAAGGTGCTCATCCACGACGCGGCGAGGCCATTTTGCCCGACTGACGTCAGTTCCGCGCTCCTGTCCGCCCTTGCCGAAAAAGCCGCCGCCGTGCCGGTCTTGCGCTCGGTCGATACGCTCGCGCGTGCGCATGGCGAGAAGCTGGGCGGCCGCGTGCCGCGCGAGGAAATCGTCCGGGTCCAGACGCCGCAAGCGTTTCGGACCGACATCCTCGCCAAGGCCTACGCCGCGTGGACCGGCGAGGAACCCACGGACGAAGCGCAGGTTGTGCAATCATTCGGCGCCGAGGTGGCGCTGGTCGCGGGGAGCCCGATGCTCGACAAGCTGACAACGGCCGAAGATTTCGCACACGCCGAGCAAATGCTCGCCGCCAATCTGGTGTCGCGCACCGGAATGGGGTTCGACGTGCATGGCTTTGCCGGATCCGGCCCCGTGATGCTCGGCGGCGTTGCCATCGACCATGAGAAGGGACTTTCGGGTCACAGCGATGCCGACGTCTGCCTCCATACCATCACCGACGCTCTGCTAGGCGCAGCGGCGCTCGGCGATATCGGCCAGCATTTCCCGCCTTCCGACCCGCAATGGAAGGGCGCGGACAGCGAGACTTTCCTCGCCCACGCCGCCAATCTGGTGCGCGAAAAGGGCGGTGTGATCGACCATGTCGACTGCACGATCATCTGCGAAGCGCCCAAGGTCGGCCCGCATCGCGATGCCATTCGCGCCAATGTCGCGCGCATCCTCGAGCTGGACGAAGGCGGGGTCAGCATCAAAGCCACCACCACCGAGAAATTGGGCTTCACCGGACGCCGCGAAGGTATCGCCGCGCAAGCCGTTGCAACAGTGAGGATGCCGACATGAGCCTCGTTCCGCAGAAACTCTTCGACCTCGCAGGCAAGGTCTTGGACGCCAACCGCGATGCGGGTCGGCGGATCGTAACCGCAGAAAGCTGCACCGGCGGGATCGTCGCCGCGGCCTTGACCGAGCATGCAGGCTCCTCCGACGTCGTACAGGCCGGCTTCGTCACCTATGCCAATCAGGCCAAGAGCCAGATGCTGCTCATCCCCGAGGCCATGATCGTCGCCCAAGGCGCGGTTAGCGAAAATATTGCGCTTGCGATGGCCAAGGGCGCACTCGACAAGGTCAAGACCGCGGATGTCGCCGTCGCGATCACCGGGATCGCGGGCCCGGGCGGCGGCACGTTCGACAAGCCTGTCGGCACCGTCTGGATCGCAAAGGCGCTACGCCGCGGCGATGTCGCCGAAGCCCATCTGCATCAGTTCGACAAGAATGGGAGCCGCGAGGAAATCCGGCTTCAGGCAGCGTCGGCGGCGCTCGAACTGCTGCTCCCGTAGAGCGCGGCAGCGCGCTGCTCGAAGGCGTTTGTCATCCGCCGTAGCGCACGATCGAACATCGAGCCTGCAAGGCTTTCGAATATCCGGTTCTTGAACGCAAAATCGACGCAGAAATGGACGTTCGTCCCGCCATCGTCGGCGGGCTCGAACTTCCAGTCATTCTTGAGATATTTGAGCGGCCCTTCGACATACTCAACTGTGATCTCTTCCGGACGCTTCTTCGTGACGCGGCTGGTGAAACGCTCCTTGAAGGCATTGAAGCCCACCACAAGGTCGGCGAGCATTTCGGTCTCGCTGTTCGAGCGGACGCGGACCGCGGTCACCCAGGGCAGGAATTCGTCATAGCGTCCGACATCGGCAACGAGGTCGAACAATTGCTCGGGCGTATAGGGAAGATGCTTCGTCTCGCTGTGACGCGGCATTCGGCTCAGGCCCCCATCCGCGCAAGCTTCTTGGCGCGCGCGTCCTGCATCTTCTTGAAATCGTCGCCGGCGTGATAGCTCGACCGTGTCAGCGGGCTCGCCGCGACCAGCAGGAAGCCCTTCGCACGCGCAATCGAGGCGTAGGCATCGAACGCCTTGGGCGTGACATATTCCTTCACCTCATGGTGCTTGGGCGTCGGCTGGAGATATTGGCCCATGGTGAGAAAATCGATGTCGGCGGAACGCATGTCGTCCATCACCTGGTGCACTTCGAGCCGCTCTTCTCCAAGGCCCACCATGACACCCGACTTGGTGAAGATCGACGGGTCGAGCTTCTTCACCTGCTCGAGCAGGCGTAGCGACGCGTAGTAGCGCGCACCCGGACGCACCGTCGGATAAAGGCGCGGCACGGTTTCGAGATTGTGGTTGAAGACGTCGGGACGCGCCTCGACGATCTTTTCGATCGCAGCCTCGTGCTTGTTGCGGAAGTCCGGCGTCAGGATTTCGATGGTCGTATCCGGCGTCTTGTCGCGCAGCTGTTGGATGACCTTCACAAACTGGTCCGCGCCGCCGTCGGGCAGGTCGTCGCGGTCGACGCTTGTGATGACGATATGCTCTAGCCCCATCTCCGCGGCAGCCGTCGCGACATGCTCGGGCTCTTTCGCGTCGACCGCGCGCGGCATCCCCGTCTTCACGTTGCAGAAGGCGCAGGCCCGCGTACACGTGTCGCCAAGGATCATCACGGTCGCATGCTTCTTGGTCCAGCATTCGCCGATATTGGGGCACGCCGCCTCTTCGCACACCGTGGCGAGGCCCAGATCACGCATCAGCTTGCGCGTTTCGGCATAGCCCTTGGACACCGGCGCCTTGACGCGGATCCAGTCGGGTTTGCGCTTCTTGGGCGCGTTCTGGTCGAAGGGGGCATTCATGAGGCGCGAGATAGCGATGAAGGCGCGCAATGCCAACCCGTGGGCGACTATTTCGCGCGGGCTTCCCACTCGTCGAGCGTGTAGCGTCGACCCGTCGTCAATTCTCCGGGCTGCAACGGATCGACCTCCCCCTCTCCAAGCGGCTGCAGTTCGACGAGGAGCAGCCCCTCATCGAGGACTGCAATCCGCTTCGGGCCCGAGAAGGAGGTGGACGCCCCGACCGAAACGCCCGACCAGCGACCTCCCGTGAACACCGAGGCGCTGACCGTCGTCGGCGGTGGCGTAACGACAAGATATTCACTCCCCACCAGATGCCGCTGCGAGGCATGGCCGGGCGCCGAAATCGTCACCTTGCCTCCGCGATCGGCAAGCAGCGGAATGTTGCACGGCGTCCGGCAGCTGTCGCCATATTCGCTTGTCACGAGCGCCCCGTCGACGTTGGCGTCGACGAACAGGAATTGCGCCTGACTGGTCGGGTGCCCGGATACGAAATTCTTTGCTCCGCATGACGCGAGCATGGGAACCAGGAGCAAGACAGCGAACTTTTTCACGACGACAGGATGGCGCAATCGCGCACGCTTGCAAAGTGCGGAAGCGCCGACTAGCCGAGACGCAGCAATCGTAGGGAGGCCTCATGAAGGGTTTTGGCAATCTTCTCGAAGGATATCGCCGCTTTCGCGACCGCAAGGTATCTGGCGAAGAAGGGAAATGGGTCGAGTTAGCTGAAGGACAAAGCCCGCGCGCCATCATTATCGCCTGCTCCGACAGTCGCGTCGATCCCGCGACCATCTTCGATACCGATCCGGGTGAAATGTTCGTGGTTCGCAACGTTGCCAACCTAGTGCCGCCCTTTGAAGAAAATGAAGGGCGCCACGGTGTGTCCGCTGCACTGGAATTTGCGGTCACCCAGCTCAAAGTACCCGAAGTCATCGTCATGGGGCACGAACGCTGTGGCGGCATCGGTGCCGCGCTGACCGGCTGCTTCCACGACGCGCCTCCGGGCGAAGGCGGCTTTGTGCATCGCTGGATGGAACAGGTCGACCAACTCGCCCAGGGCATCGCGAAAGAACATGGTGAAGGCCCTGATGCCGCGCGCATTCTTGAGGAAGCGGCAATTCGTCGCAGTCTTGCCAATCTCCGGACGTTCCCCTTCGTGAAGGAGCGCGAAGATGGCGGGACGCTCAAGGTTCTCGGCTGTCATTTCTCGATCAGCGAGGGGCAACTCTACCTCCTCGACGAGCAAGCGGACGAATTCCGCCCAATCTGACAAAAAGGGGCGGTATCGCTACCGCCCCTCTTCAGGTCTTTATGACGTCAGCGACTAGCAGCGCACGTCATAGTCGTAGACCGGGTTGCCGTTGTCATCGACGTAATAGCAATAGCCGCGTGTATCGCGGTAGTACTGCTTGCCCTTGATGACCGCACCGGCGACACCACCAAGCACTGCGCCAGCGGCCGCACCTTCCACGGTGGAAACGCCCGGGATGACCGCACCGGCAACAGCACCGGCAGCCGCGCCGATCGCAGCGCCCTTCACGGCGCGCTCGGTCTGCGTGTCACGATAGGGGTCGCCATAGCCATAGCGGTCCTGCGCACAGGCGGTCAGCGTGAGGCCGGTGGCCGTGGCGGCCATGATTGCGAATTTTCTCATCCTTACTCTCCCTTGGGCGGAATGAATTTGTGTACGCTTCGACGCTCGGAAGGGGGTTTCGTTCCGACGACGAGCGGCTATGTGAGACGAATGGGAATGAATGAACGATGAGCAGGCGAAACGATCACGATCCGGAGTCGCTCAATATCGCGCTCCTTATCGATGCCGATAATGCCAGCCCCGAACATCTCGACGAAGTGCTCCTGGTCCTTGGCGAGCTGGGCACGATCAACATCCGACGCGCTTATGCGAACTGGCGAAAACCCGCCCTGAAGGGATGGGTCGACCGTCGCGGCGACTACTCGATCTTCCCGGTCCAGCAGTTCGATATCGTCAAGGGGAAGTCGGTCACCGACATGCTGATGGTGATCGAGGCGATGGACCTGCTGCATGGCGGCACGGTCGACGGCTTCGGGATCATGAGCTCGGACAGCGATTTCCAACCGCTCGTGCTGCGAATCCGGCAGGAAGGCCTTCCCGTCTACGGCTTCGGCACCGCCAAGGCGCCGATTAGCTTCAAGAAGGCTTGCAACCGCTTCTTCGACGTCGCCAAGCTCTCGGAACGCGGGACCGACGGCAAGATCGAGGAAAGCAAGATCGACGAGGAACTGCTCAAGGTGCTCGGCGACGCCTTTCGCGCATCCACCCGCGACGAAGAAGGGTACACGACCCTGTCCGAACTCGGTCAGCGCGCGACCCAGATTTCCAGCTTTTCGGTGCGCAATTACGGCTTCCGCAGCCTTAAGGACATGGTCCGCTCGCTCCCGCATTATGACGTGAAGGCCAATGGCGACAGCGGCATCCGCGTGAAGCGCATGCGCTGATAGGACCTTTTGCCGTAGACCAGTCGAGCAACGCCTCCCCCGCCCGAACGTTGATGAGGGAAAGAAAGGAGAAGCGTTACATGTTCTTCGACAAAGACAAGAGCGACGCACAAGTCGCTCAGGAACTTGAGAAAAAGTTCTGGAAGGAGCTCGGCAGCAGCCCCTTTATCATGCTCGGCCTCCAAGGGGTCGAGGATAGCCGGACCCGTCCGATGACCGCACAGGTCGACGGAGAAGACGGGTCACGCACGATCTATTTCTTCGCCGATAATCGCGAACATCTTGTCCAGGGAATGGGGCAGCGCCATCGCGCGGTCGCCGCGTTCACCTCCAAAGGGCATGACATCTTCGCGCATATCCATGGCGAACTTGTGATCGACAATGATCGGGAGGTCATCGACCGTCTCTGGAATCCGATGATCGCCGCCTGGTTCGAAGACGGCAAGACGGATCCCAATCTTGTCCTGCTCCGCTTCGACACCGAACAGGCCGACATCTGGGAAGCCGATGCGGGCGCGACGCTCAAGGCAGCTGCGCTTTCCATGCTCGGCAAGGATCCGGGCGACGACTTCCAGGATGACAATCGCACGACGGTGGAGATCGACTAATGGCTGACGACAAACTCAATCGCCGAACCGAGACGGCCAAGCGCAACGATAATGCTGGCATGATCGAAACGTTGGTCGAGACGCCGTCCCAGCAAGGTCGCAATGGCGGCGTGCTGAATAAGGATGTCGCAACGCAGGCCGCCGAAGAGCGCATCGACGATCCCGATGCGACCGAAGGCGTGACCAAGGAAGACCAGATCGCCCACGGCATGTTCGAATTCTCGGACAAACGCGGCGACGTCTGACGAGAGCGAAATATTGCCGAAACCTTGGCGGGCCGCTCCGTTCTGGGACCCTTCCGGTTCCTGACGGGTCGGCCCGTCGCCATATCTGTTCGCTTCGTCTTTAACTGTTCACCCTCGATTATCGCTCACTTGCCGCGCGCCGGAAAACACTCTCTCGTTCCTGCACAAGTTGAGCGGGGGACTGCAGGTGCCGGGGTGGTGAGACCCCGGCACCTGCACCATTTTCGGGGAGGGTTTGCGTGCAACCGGACTTTGCCAAATGGCCGGCGGGTATCTTCGGCTTCGTCATCGGAATATGCGGGACGTCTGCATTCCTGCTGGCGTTCTAGCACCGGATCGACAGTCCCATTCTAGGGTTCCTTATAAGATATATCTCTTGAACGACACGCCTTCGTCCCCAATTATGGGACTGAAAGGACGGACCGATGCTCAAGAGTCTATTCTGGATCGGCGCCACCGGCGTGGCGCTGATCGCCGGCATCGCCTTGCACCATGGCGAGGACATCGAACGCGGGATCGAACATGGCGCTGCGGCCATCGAGGCCAATGTCGAACAATGGGAAGACGTCGGCGACCACTTCGAGCGCGAGATCGACCTGGCCGAAGAGGCGGTCGATAATGGTGCCGATGCCGAACAGAGCTATGAAGAAGCGCTCGCCACCGCATTGGTCAGCTCCGGCCTGTTCACGCTTGATAACATAGAAGAGATCGATGCCGCTGACGGCCAGACCGTCATGACCGTGGAAAACGGCACCGACGTGCATCTCGACGATGTCGTCGCACTCGCGCGTGAAAAGCTCCAAGCCGCCAATGACAGCGGCGACCCGTTGCCCGAGAGCCGAGGCCTCGATGCCGACGAGATCAACGACGTGATCGAGGCGTTGGACGAGTTGGGCGCATTCGACGGCAATGGCCGCATCCGCATTCAATAGGCGACGTCTTCGTCAAAGAGGCGGAACAAAGGTGCGGTGCAATCGATCATCCCAGCAGCATGAGCACCCCGCAAACTTTCGACCAGGTCCTCGCGGACGCTTCCGCCATGCTCGCCAACGGCGTCGTCGATCGCAGCCGCGCGGCGCATACGCCCGTCGTCGGAACCGCAGACGGCGACCAACGCATCATGGTGCTCCGCGCGTTCGATTCCGATGCCATGACTTTGCGATTTCATACCGATTCAAGAGCGCCGAAATGCGCGGTGATTGAGCAAGACCCAGCTGTCCACGTTCTCATCTACGACCGCGACCGCAAGGTCCAACTCCGTCTCGCTGGCGTCGGATCGATCGAGACTGAGGGACAACAGGTCGACGACGCCTGGTCGGAAGCGACCAACTTTGCGCGGCGATGCTACTTGGGGTCTGCGCCCGGCGCCCCGTCCGATATACCGACGAGCGGGCTGCCCGACCATCTCGAGGGCGTTGCGCCCACCGACGAGCAGCTCGTCGAAGCGCGTGAGAACTTCGCTCTTCTGCTCGTCGAAATCGAGACCATTGACTGGTTTTTCCTCGACCATCATGGCCATCGCCGCGCACGCATCGACCTGCGCGACCGCGGACAGGAAACGTGGCTCGCTCCATAAGACTTGTAACTGTATTGTTGTAGTGATACACTAAGCCTCTGAACTGGAGGTTTGAGTCGCATGAACAAGGAAGAAGCCCGCAACCGCGCCCGCGAGCATTTCGAACGAGCTCGCGCTGCTGCTGCCCAGGCCCGCGACGAGGCGCTCGCTGCGGCCGCCGAGGCGCGCACTGTTGCGCTGGAAGAAGCACACGAGGCAGTCGAACGGGCCCGCGAAGAAGCAGGCAATCTGCGCGAGGAAGCGTCATCGATCGCCGAACGCGTTCGCCTCGCGATCCTCGAGGCAGCCGAGAAGGCCGCAGAAGCCGCCGAACGCGCCGCCGAACGCGCACGCCGCGCGGCCGAAGACGACATCCACGAGATCGAACTCAAGATCGTGACCGAAGTCGACGACGAAGACGATGCGGACGAGAAACCGTCGGCCAAGAAACCCAAGAAAAAGAAAAAGAAGTAGGAGCGCTCAGGTGGGACGATTTGGCTGGATCGCGTTGACCGGCGTCGCCATGGCGGGCGGCGTGATGATCCACAGCGACACTTTCCGCGAGGGCGTCATCATCTCCGACCACCGGATCGAGGACAAGGCGGAGATCATCGAGCAACGCATCGACGAGATTGGCGAGCGCATCGAACGGGGCGAGATCGAACCCGACGAAATCGGCCAAGCCGTTGCCGAGGCCATCGAAGAGGCTGATGCGGAGATCGACGCACAGGCGGAGGTCGCGACTAGCGAGGCAGCCGACCAGACGGACGATGTGGACGCCAACGCACGCGCTCGCATCAACGGCGTAACCGACGAGATCGAACAGCTCCGCGAAGACGGTCTACTCTTGCAGGAGCAGTATAGCGCCCTGATCGCACAGCTTTCCGCGACAGTAGATGCAGACGGCGAAGAGGCGGCGGAAAATACGGAAGCCGAACCTGTCGAGTAGCGCGCCTTAGCTCGCCGCAAGACGCTCCATTTCCGTCTGTTCGTAGACCAGCACGAGGTTTCGTCCCTCATCCTTGGCGCGGTAGAGCGCGACGTCGGCATCGCGAAGCATCTGGCCGGCGATCTCGTGGCTCGGACGGAATTGCGCGATGCCGATGCTCAGCGTCACCTTGTCGGGCCCGTCGACCGGCCATTTTGTCGTCGCAGCGCGTTCGCGCAACGCATCGCATCGATCGAAGATGTCGCGTGCCGTTTCATCTGAAAAAATGGCGATGAACTCCTCGCCGCCAAGACGCCCCAATTCCCCGGTCGCCGCCAATTCCGCGCGCATCATGTCGGAGAGTGCGGCCAGGATCCGGTCGCCATGGATATGGCCAAATTCGTCGTTGATCGACTTGAAGTGGTCGATATCGATCATCGCGATCGCCAGCGGTTTCTTCGAGGCGCGGGCGTGCTCCATCGCGTCCTCGAGCCTGGCAAGGATTTTCCGGCGCGTGGCCAGGTTGGTGAGTTCGTCGGTTTCGGCCAGCACACGATTGCGCTCCGCCTCGCCCTGGTGACGGCTCAGCATGAACGCCAATGGAATGATCGAGGCGATCAGGCAGAGAAGATAGGCCTGGAAATAGATGACCTGTGCATCGAGCGTTTCGAACGCCGTGCTGACCGGCCCTGTTTCGTTGGCAGTGTAATAGCTGCCGATCGCAGTCACGAGCACCAGCGCCATCGACGCGCCCGACAGGCCGACCATGTAGGTCGCCGCTGCGATCCCCGCCATCGGCAGGAACAGCACCGGATATTGCGACTGCGCGAACGCCGCAGCCGTGAGTGCGGCCACGAAGCCGATCACGAGGAATCCACGCAGCGAAACCAGCGCGCGACGGCTCGCCTTGTCATGCATCATGAACATGATGGTCGGCGTCACCGTCGCCATGCCCAGAAACACCGTGCTCGACCAACTGGAGAGGAAACTGAGCGTGAAAGTGCCCGCTAAGACCCCAGCCATGATTGCGCTGGCGAGCGAACCGACGGCGATCGAAAGGACGAAGCGGGCCAGTGTCTTGGGATCGATGAACGACGCGCGTCGCCGGCTGCCCATCAGCAGCCAGACGAACAGTCCCTCCAAGATATTGGCGATCGTGTAGAGAAACGAGGTGACGACCCCTACCCCGCCGATCAGGTTCGCGGCGAAGCTGGCGACCGCAACGCCCATGATCAGCACGCCATGATGATCCTGACGAACACGCAGCAGCCCGGCGACGAAGATGCCGCTAGCGGGCCAGATGGCGGCGACATTGTCTTCCGCCCCGCTGACGACAAGCGCCAGAAGCGCGCAGGCGAAATAAAGCAGCGAATACGCCACCAACCTCGTCTGCTCGATGAAACGCCCGTCCATGCCAACCCCACTCGCGGGCTCCCCTGCCCGAACGGAGCTTCTATCGGGTAAACCCGCGCTTGTCAGCAACGGGTTTACCAAGGCGATTTAGCGCGTCAACTTCTTGTACTGGAGCCTCGTCGGACGGTCCGCGGCGTCACCAAGACGACGACGCTTATCCTCTTCATAGGCTTCGAAGTTGCCTTCGAACCATTCGACGTGGCTGTCGCCTTCGAACGCGAGAATGTGCGTCGCCAGGCGGTCGAGGAAGAAGCGGTCGTGCGAGATGACCACGGCGCAGCCCGCGAAATTCTCGATGGCTTCTTCTAGCGCACCCAGCGTTTCGACGTCGAGATCGTTGGTCGGTTCGTCGAGCAGCAGCACGTTGCCGCCCTGCTTGAGCATCTTGGCGATGTGGACGCGGTTGCGCTCACCACCCGACAGCTTGCCGACATTCTTCTGCTGGTCCTGACCCTTGAAATTGAAGGCGCCGACATAGGCGCGCGTCGAGGTATCGTGACCGTTGACCTGCATATAATCGAGCCCGTCGGAGATTTCTTCCCAGACATTGTTCTTTGGGTCGAGATCGTCGCGGGACTGGTCGACATAGCCAAGGCGCACCGTGTCGCCGATGTCGATTGTACCGCTATCGGGTTCTTCCTGACCGGTGATGATCTTGAAAAGGGTCGACTTACCCGCGCCGTTGGGCCCGATCACGCCGACAATGCCGCCCGGGGGCAGCGTGAAGCTCAGGTTCTCGAACAGCAGCTTATCGCCATAAGCCTTCGAGATGTTGTTCGCCTCGATCACCTTGCCGCCGAGACGCTCGGGGACCTGGATGACGATCTGCGCCTTGCCCGGCTTACGGTCGGACTGCGCGTCCTGGAGCTGTTCGAACTTGCGGATACGCGCTTTCGATTTAGTCTGGCGCGCCTTGGGCGACTGCCGGATCCATTCGAGCTCGCGCGACAGCGACTTCTGGCGCCCGCTTTCCTCGCGCGCTTCTTGCTCGAGGCGCTTGGCCTTCTTCTCGAGGTAGGTCGAATAGTTGCCCTCGTAAGGGAAATATTTTCCGCGATCGAGCTCGAGGATCCAGCCCACGACATTGTCGAGGAAATAGCGGTCGTGGGTGATCATCAGCACCGCGCCGGCATATTCCTTCAGGTGGTTTTCGAGCCATTCGACGCTCTCGGCATCGAGGTGGTTGGTCGGTTCGTCAAGCAGCAGGATGTCCGGCTTCTGGATCAGGAGACGTGTCAGCGCGACGCGGCGCTTTTCACCGCCCGAGAGGTTTTCGACCGACGCGTCCGAAGGCGGGCAACGGAGCGCTTCCATTGCGATCTCGAGCTGGTTGTCGAGCGTCCACCCGTCGACCGCATCGATCTCTTCCTGCAGCGTGCCCATCTCTTCCATGAGCGCGTCAAAATCGGTGTCGTCCTTGGGATCGCCCATCTCGGCGGAGATGGCATTGAAGCGATCGACCTTGTCGGCAATGTCACGCGCGCCATCCTTGACGTTTTCGAGCACCGTCTTGCTCTCGTCGAGCTGCGGCTCCTGCGGCAGGTAGCCGACAGTGATGTTCTCGCCCGGCCACGCCTCGCCCTGGAAGTCGGTGTCGATGCCCGCCATGATCTTCATGAGGGTCGACTTACCCGCGCCGTTGGGACCGACGATGCCGATCTTCGCGCCCTGATAGAATTGCAGGTTGATGTTAGAGAGCACCGGCTTGCTGGCACCGGGGAAGGACTTGGTCATGTCCTTCATGACGAAAGCATATTGGGCGGCCATGGGTCGCTTGTTCCTTGAATCGATAGGGAAATCGAGGCGCGGTTAGCCTATCGCGCGCGCTCGTGCAATCAGTCGCGTCCGGCGAGTTCCTCGACGCCCTCGAAACGATACTCGGCGAACTGTTCGCGGAGGGTCTTCTTGGAGAGCTTTCCGGTGGCGGTGTGGGGCAGCTCGTCGACAAACTCGACCGCGTCGGGCAGCCACCATTTGGCGACTTGGCCCTTCAACCCTTCAATCACTTCGTCGCCCGAAAGCTCGCAGCCGTCGCGCTTCACGCACACCAGCAGCGGCCGCTCGTCCCACTTGGGATGGTAGATGCCGATGCAGGCGGCCTCGGCGATCCCGTCGATGCCGACTGCGGCATTTTCAAGTTCGATCGAGCTGATCCACTCTCCGCCGGACTTGATGACATCCTTGGAGCGATCGGTGATCTGCATCGACCCGTCGGGATGCATCGCGGCGACGTCGCCCGTGTCGAACCAGCCATCGGCGTCGGCAGCATCCTCGTCGGCCTTGAAATAGCGCTGGATCGCCCAGGCGCCGCGGACTTGCAAATTCCCCGACGACGTTCCGTCGCGGGGCAGCTCGTTGCCCTCGTCGTCGACCGTGCGCAGTTCGAGCCCGAAGGGCACCCTGCCCTGCCGCGCCGTATAGTCGACCTGCTCCGCATCGCTCATGTCGTCCCAGCCATCGGGCTTGCCCGGCAGCGTGCCGATGGGCGCGAGTTCGGTCATGCCCCAGGCGTGGCCGACGGTGACGTCGCGGTCGCGGAACCACTTGATCATCGCGCGCGGCGCGGCGGAACCGCCGATCGTGACGCGTTTCAACGGCCCCAGCTCTTCTCCGGTCTTGGCGATATGCTGGATCATGTCGATCCAGATCGTCGGCACGCCCGCGCTATGCGTGACTTCTTCCTCTCGGAACAGGCTTACCATGCGCGGCGCGCTATAGTCGGCCGAGAGCACCATCTTGCACCCCACCAGCGGCGCGGCCCAGGGCAGTCCCCAGGCGTTGGCGTGGAACATCGGCACGATGGGCAGCGCCACGCTGGTCTTGGACAGGTCGAAACAGTCGGGCTGGATCTCGGCATAGGCGTGCAGGATCATCCCACGATGCTCGTAGGTGACGCCCTTGGGATTGCCCGTCGTGCCCGAGGTATAGCAAAGCCCGATCGGATCGCGCTCGTCGGCATTGACCCAGGCGAAATCATCGCCCTCACCGCCGATCCAGTCCTCGAACCCCTGGTCCGGAGCGCCGCCCTCGGGCGGGTCGAAACAGACATACTTCTCGACCGTGGGCCATTTGTCGCGCATCGCCGCCACCAAGGGCGTGGTCAGCGCGTCGTAGAGCATCACCTTATCTTCGGCATGATTGACGATATAAGCGAGCTGTTCGGGAAAAAGCCGCGGATTGAGCGTGTGCAGCACCGCGCCCACCCCGATCGCGCCATACCAGGCGATCAGGTGCCGCTCATGGTTCATCGCCAGCGTCGCGACACGGTCGCCCTTGCCGACGCCCATGGCAGTGAGCGCGCGGCTCATCTGCCGCGCCTTGCGCGCAACCTCGCCCCAATTGGTGCGGGTGGTGGAACCGTCCGCCCAGGCGGAGACGATCTCGCGAGACCCATGTTCACGTTCGGCATGGTCGACCAGCCTCATGACGTTCATGGGCCAATCCTGCATTCCGCCGAACAGGGTCATCGCTTAACTCCTATATTGAAATCAGTCCTTTAGAATGGCATCTTCATGCCGGGCGGCAACGGCATTCCGCTCGTTGCCTTCTTCATTTCCTCGGCCGCGGCCTGATCGGCTTTCATCCGCGCATCGTTGATCGCGGCGGCGACGAGGTCTTCGAGCATGCCCTTGTCTTCGGGCTTCATCAGGCTGTCGTCGATCTCGACGCCATTGATCTGGCCTTTCGCGGTCGCGCGGACCTTGACCAGACCGCCGCCGGCAGCGCCCTCGACCTCGATCTTGCCGAGCTCGTCCTGCGCCTTCTGGAGGTCTTCCTGCGCTTTTTGCGCCATTGCCATGATGTCTTCGATGCTGGGCCCTGCCATCAGCCTTGCTCCTGTACCTTTTCCAATGTTGCTTCCGGGAAGGCGTCGGTGACCGCCTTGACCATCGGATCGTTCAGTATCGCGTCTTTCGCGCGCTGCTCTTCCATCAACTCCTGTTCACGCAGGGAAGGTCCGCCGCCGCTTTCGACCATCTCGACCTGCCACGCCTGTCCGGTCGCCTCCTTGGCCTTTATCGCCAGTTCGCGCGCGAAATTGGCGTCGAGCGGCGACTTGGGCTGCAGCTTGAGCACGGGCGGCTCGAAGGCGGCAAGTCCGCACTGGTTGTGCAGCACCGCGCCGAGCGTCATCGACCCCGCATCCTCGATCGCCTTCACGAAGCCACGGAAATCCTGCGGCATCGGTTTGGCGTCGGGCTTCGACACGCTGTCGGGCGCCCCCTGCCCCATCGGCCCCGGAATGGGCGGCGGAGGTGCCGGGTCTGCGGGCGCAGTGCCCGCAGTCGCCTGTGGCACCGGCTTGCCGCCATTCAACGCATCGATGACCGCCCCCGGATCGGGCATGCCGGCGGCGTGAATGCAGCGCAGTAGCGCCATGTCCGCCGCCTCGCGCGGATCGGGCGCGACGCGCACGTCCTCGAGACCCTTGAGCAGCAGCTGCCAGAGCGCATGAAGCTGCGGCCAGCCAAGCTTGCCCGCGGTTTCCTCGGCATGCGCGCGTTCCTCGGCGGACCGCATAACGTCTCCGGCTCCGCCGGCCTTTGCGCGGCTGAGGCCATGCAATTGGTCGAGCAGCCCGCGCAGCAGAGCAGCCGGTTCGAGACCCAGCACATGCGCTTCGTCGAGCTTCTCCAGCATCGCCGCCCCATCGCCGGCCAGCAGTGTATCGAGGATGGTCGACACCCGCCGACGATCCGCCAGCCCGAGCATTTCGCGCACCTGGTCGGCAGTCACGCCCGCCTCGCCATGCGCGATGGCCTGGTCGAGCAGCGACAACCCATCGCGCGCCGACCCCTCGGCCACGCGCGCGATGATCGACAGCGCTTCCGGCTCGACCTCGACGCCTTCCTTGGCGGCGATCTTGCCGAAATGGTCCGACAGCAATTCAGCCGGGATCCGCTTGAGGTCGAAGCGCTGGGTGCGCGACAGGACCGTGATCGGCACCTTGTCCACCTCGGTCGTCGCGAAGATGAACTTCACGCGGGGCGGCGGTTCCTCGAGCGTCTTCAGGAGCGCGTTGAAGGCGCTCTTCGACAGCATGTGGACTTCGTCAATGATGTAAATCTTGTAGCGCGCCGACACGCTCGAATAGCGCACCGCCTCGATAATCTCGCGCACGTCGTCGACGCCGGTATGGCTGGCGGCGTCCATCTCGACCACGTCGATGTGGCGCCCCTCGGCAATCGCCTGGCACGGTTCGCATTTGCCGCACGGATTGATCGTCGGCCCGCCCTCGCCGTCCGGCCCGATACAGTTGAGCGCCTTGGCGATCAGACGCGCGGTCGAGGTTTTCCCGACCCCGCGCACGCCGGTCATCAGAAAGGCGTGAGCGATGCGGTCCTTGGCGATGGCGTTGGCCAACGTCTGGACCATCGCGTCCTGACCGATCAGCTGCGAAAAAGTCTGCGGACGATATTTGCGCGCTAGGACCTGATAGTCGTCTTTCTTCGGCGCCTCAGCCGGCGCGGGCTCCACGGCCTTGGTCTCCGTCGCGGGAGCCGGCTCGGCCTTGGCCTCTTCCTTCGGCTGCGGCGGCTCATCGAGCCCAAGCCCCATGGTCAGCGTATCGCGTTCTTCTTCGGCGTCCGGGAGAGGCGAATCATCGTCTTGCATCGCCATGAGCGTAGGCGAGCGCGCGCAGGGGTGGAAGGGCAATCGGCGCAACCCGTATCAGCCACTTGCATCGACGCGACTTCATCGCCATATGGCCTCTCGGAAGTCGGCGGACGACTTGCCCGTGAACCTGGTCAGGCCCGGAAGGGAGCAGCCACAGCGGTTTCGGTCGGGTCGTCGGCTTCCACCTTTTCCTTCCATCGCAGCAATCAACCCTCCCGGTCCTTCGGTTCGGTCGGGTCGTCGGCTTCCACCCTCCAAAATGCCGAGAGCAGCTTTAGCTGGTCGAGAGACATGACGGAGCGGCCAGCGGGTCACGACGCGAACCCGTCTGACGGCTTCAGGCCGCCCTGAAGCCGCTGCAGCTAATCAGCCAAGCTCGCCGCAATAATCTCACCGACCCGCGCATGCATTGCCTTCGCCTCGGCACCGGAAACGGTCGGTCGGTCAAGCATGACGGCGAACCAATACAGCCTTCCGTCGGGCGCTCGCACCCAACCGACATCGTTGACCTGTTGCCCCGGCTGGCCTTCAGGCTTGCACGTGCCGGTCTTGCCTCCTGCGCTCCACCCCTCCGGAAGGCCCGCCCGGACCCGGTCGAGACCGGTTGTCGCCTTGTGAGTCAGCCGCGCCAGCTGGTCGGCGTTTTCCTGCGGCAAAAGACCGCCGTCGATCAGCCGACGCATCATGTCGGCCATGGCGCGTGGGCTGCTCGAATCGCGCGGGTCGCCTGCCGCATTCTCATTGAGCGCCGTCTCGCGCCGATCGAGCCGGGTCACCGGGTCATGCCAACTGCGCCAAAATGACGTCACTTCTTCAGGCCCGCCGATCGCGTCGATCAGCAGGTTGGCCGCCAAATTGTCGCTGACCGACACGGTGGCATCGATGGCTTCGCGCAGCGTGGTCGTGCCGCTCTCACCGTCGAGCTTCGCCTCCATCACGGGCTGGTAGCCGGGAAAGTCATCTCGCGAGAAAGTCACCGAGGCGTCGAGATCGATGGCACCCTGGCGCGCCTTCTCGAACGCCGCGCCCGCCAACGCGACTTTGAATGACGAGCAAAAGGCGAACCGCTCTTCATCGCGATGAGAGAGAAGCACCTTCCCCTCATCGTCCAGCAGCACGACGCCAAGGCGTCCACCACTCGCCTCCTCGATCATCGCGAGAGATGCCGGTCGCTCCACCACTGGTGGCACCGCGGCACAGGTTGCGAGCGCCAGAGCGGCGGCAAGCGCCTTCATCGCCCGCTCCAATCCCTCGCGCCCGGCGGCACCTTGACCGTCAACGGCGTGTCGCTGTCGGGAATGACGATTTGGCAGGCGAGCCGCGATGTCCTGGTGACGTGCATGGCAAGGTCGAGCAGGTCGTCTTCTTCTTCGCTCTCGATCGGCAATCGATCGAAATCATCCTTGGACAGGATGACGTGGCAGGTCGAACAGGCCATTTGCCCCTCGCACGTGCCTTCGAGCGGCTGCCCATTCTTCTGCGCGACATCGAGCAGCACGCTACCGGGCTCCGCCTCGACGACCCGGTCGACCTCGCCATCCGCCTTGAGGAAACGGACCAGCGTCATTGGGCGCGTGCCGCCGCGTCGATGCGCTGGATCGCCTCGCGTAGCGCCTTTTCGTCCGTGTAGCGCCCGAAGCTGATCCGGATCGACGAGCGCGCCTCGCGGTCCGACAGCCCGATCGCCTTGAGCACGTGGCTCGGGCGACCCGACCCGCTCGCACAGGCACTGCCGAGCGAAATCTGGAGATCGCGCAGGTCGGATATCAGCCGCGCGGCATCGAGGCCTCCGCGCCTAATGTTGAGATTGCCCCTGTAACGATGCTCGGTCGATCCGTTGATGATCCAATCGTCGCCCAGTGCCAGCGTCGCGGTTTGCCAAAGCGCCTCGACATGCGCGCGATCCTGCTCGAACCGCTCTTCGGCGACCTTGGCGGCAGTGCCGAACCCGACGCTCAGCATCGGCGACAGCGTGCCCGACCGCAGCCCCTGTTCCTGCCCGCCACCATGAAGCAACGGCTCGGGTGCGAGCCCCTTGTCGAGCCAGAGCGCGCCAATGCCCTTGGGCCCATGGATCTTGTGCCCGCTGACCGCGATCATGTCGGGGCCGGACGGAATGACGATCCGTCCCAGTGCCTGCACCGCGTCGCACAGCATCAGCGCACCGGCCGCTTTCGCTTTCGCAGCGATCTCGGCGATGGGCTGGATCACCCCGATCTCGTTATTGACCAGCATCGCCGCGACGAAGTCCACGCCCCCGGTCAGCGCCGCATCGAGCGCCTCCATATTGACCAGCCCGTCTTGTCCCACCGGCACGATCTCGACCTCGTGCCCCACGCTGCGCGCCCATTCCGCGCAATCGAGCACGGCGGCATGTTCGGTGGCGAGCGTCACGAACCGCTTCACTCGCCGCGTTCTGAGCACCCCCTTGATCGCCCAGTTGATCGCCTCGGTCGCCGATCCGGTGAAGACACACTGCCCGTCGGGAACGCCCATCGCGCGCTCGATCCGCCCGCGCGCCAGTTCGATCGCCGCCGCTGCCTCACGTCCTGCGGTATAGGGGGCATGCGGATTGGCGAATTTGTCGCCCAGCCAGGGCTGCATCGCATCCACGACTTCAGGCGCCACCGGTGTCGTCGCCTGATAGTCGAGATAGGTCATGCAGCGAATTTCTGCAGCGCCTCGAGCAGTCGGTCAACATCTTCGCGGCTTGTGTCCGGGCCGAAGCTCACACGGATGAAATGGTTGGACACGCTTTCGGGCAGGCCCATCGCGGCGACCACTCGGCTCCCCTTCATCGCACCCGACGAACAGGCCGAACCCGAGCTTACCGCGATCCCCGCCAGGTCGAGCTGGACCAGCATCGCAGCCGAGGTCGCCCCCGGCATCGCGATCCCGCCGATCGTCGGAGTGCGCGGCGCGCCCTCGCCGATGATCGACCCGCCCATTTCCTTGACCTGGGCTTCGAAATAGTCGCGCAATTCCTTCAGGCGCGGCATCGCCTTGCGATAGCGCCCGGCCTCGATCGCTGCGGCAAAGCCCACCGCGTCGGGCACGTTCTGCGTGCCCCGCCGATAGCCCTTCTCCTGACCGCCGCCGACCGGCTCGAGCTGCCCCATGTCCTTGACCAGCAACGCACCGATGCCGGCAGGCCCACCCAGCTTGTGCGCCGACACGCAGATCATGTCGGCATCGGGCAGGTCCTTTTTGCCCGCGCCCTGTGCGGCATCGCACAGCAGGATCGATCCCGCCGCCTTCACCTTCTCGTAAATCGCATCGATCGGCTGCATCACGCCGGTCTCGTTGTTGACCATCTGGATTGCGACCAGCGCCGGTCCCTTGGCCAACGCCTCATCAAGCGCATCCATCTTCACGATGCCGTTCTCGTCGACCGGAAGCTCGATGCTGTCCTCGCCCATGCCGTAGGGCACGATGGCGTGCTCGGTGCAGCAGTGGATACGCCCCGGCACCCGCGCCAGCTGCGAGGCGACCAGCACCGCTTCGGAAGCGCCGCTGGTGAAGATGACGTCATGCTCCCAGCCCAGCGCCGCCGCTACCCGCTTGCGCGCCTTTTCCAGCATAGCATGACAATCGCGCGCTTCCTTGTAGGGCGAATTGGGGTTCGCCCAGCAATCGAACGCCTCGAGCATTTCCGCCCGCGCCTCGGGATGCAGCGGAGTCGCTGCCGCATGATCGAAATAGAGCCGCTGCCCACTCATTTCATCGCCCTCGCACCAATCACATTGCCCATTACGCGCTACCCCCTATATAGAAGCGCGTCCGCGCGAAACCCTTTCGTGCAACATTATTACATCGGAACCGAGTTTTTCATGCCCGAAGTCATTTTTCCCGGCCCTGAAGGTCGTCTCGAAGGTCGTTTCACCCCGGGTCCGCGCCCCCGCGCCCCCGTCGCGCTGATCCTTCACTCGCATCCGCAGGCCGGCGGGACGATGAACAACCGAATCGTCCAGATGCTGCACAAGGACTTCGTCCGCCGCGGCTTCGCGACGCTGCGCTTCAACTTCCGCGGCGTGGGCAAGAGTCAGGGCACGTTCGACAACGGCATCGGCGAACTTTCCGATGCCGCCGCCGCGCTCGACTGGGTCCAGCAGGTCCATCCCGAAGCCGAGGTGACCTGGGTCGCCGGTGTCAGCTTCGGCGCGTGGATCGGCATGCAGCTCTTGATGCGCCGCCCCGAGATTCGCGGCTTCATCTCGATCGCGCCGCCCGCCAACATGTACGACTTCGCCTTCCTCGCCCCCTGCCCCGCAAGCGGCATCATTATCCAGGGCACCAATGACGAGGTCGTGACCCCGTCCGCAGTCCAGAAGCTGGTCGACAAGCTGCGCACGCAAAAGCACATCACGATCGAACACAAGGAAATCCAGGGCGCGAACCACTTCTTCGCCGACGAGATTGACGAGCTGTTCAAGGAAATCGACACCTATCTCGACTTCCGCCTCGACCCGGATTGCCCGATCCGGTGAGCGACGTTGCGATCCGGCGGATCGGTGACGGTGACGTCGCCGACCTCCGGTCGCTCAACGCGCTCTTCCACGAAGTCTTCAACGCCGACGAACCCGACTATCGGGATTATGCCGAGGCGCCGCCATCGGACGCTTATCTCGCGGCACGCTGCACCGATCCCGACTTTCTCGCTCTCGGGGCATGGGAAGGCGACCGACCCGTCGGTGCCCTCGCTGGCTACATCCTGCGCAAATGGGAGCAGGAGCGCGCCGAAATCTTCATCTACGATCTCGCCGTCGCTGCCGACCGCAGACGCAGAGGCATTGCGACCGCTTTGATCGAGGCTGCGCGCGAGGTCGCACGCGACGTCGGCGCCTGGACATTATTCCTTGGCGCCGACCAGGGCGACGAAGGACCCATCGCACTCTACAGCAAGCTGGGACGCCGCGAGGACGTCCACCATTTCGACATCGAGCCCTAGATCGTCCAGATCAGCACGTTGCCGATCAGGATGATCGCCATCGCGACCATCATAAGCCCTCGCTGACGAGCGATCTTGTCGTCCTTCTTGAGAATCTGTTTGAAGCCGACCCCGCCAAGCAGGGCGGCGGCGATCATGGCGATGGACAGCGCGGCGGCAGCGATTCCGGACATGGGGCCATTCTATACGGCTTCTTAACGCTCGTCAGCCTAAACAGCGTGCTCATGAACGCCATCACGCCCATCAACGCCGGTGTCGGCCCCGAGCAGCGCCTCGAAGAAGCCTTCGAGCGTATCGAGGAAACCATCCTGCCGTGCATCGCCATGATGCTCGAGACTTTGATGGAATCGACTGCAGGCCTCGGCGATGCCGATCCCAAGGCGCTGGCAGCGGAATTGCAGATCCTCGCGGCCGAGCTCGAAGAGCTGATCCAGGCGGTCGAGCGTTCGAGCCCTGCCCAGCTCAATCCCGGCCCCTACCAGAGCCGCCAGGCGAGCTAGCCCACCAGCTCGGCGTGCAGCGCCGGGTCGATATTGCCCCCCGACACGATCGCGACATCGCCTGCGCGCGGTGTGACCACACCCGATAGCAGAGCCGCCAGCGCTACCGAGCCCCCCGGCTCGACCGTCTCGCCACATTCATGATGGGCAAAGGCGACCGCTTCACGCACCGCCTGTTCACTCACCTGGACCGCCTGCGCCCCGCGTGCTCGCAATACGTCGAGCGTCAACTGCGCGGGCTGCAGGGTCTGGATGGCATCGCACAGCGTTTCTGGCAGTGGCGGCGAAAGCCGCTCCGGCCGCCCGCTTTCGAGCGAACGCGCCATATCGTCCCAACCCTCCGGCTCGACGATCACGATTTCGGCCTCGGGGCATGCGAGCGCGATCCCCGATGCGAGCCCGCCGCCCCCGCAGCAGATGATGATACGCTCGAGGTCCGGAACCTGCTCGAGTAGCTCGAGCCCGATCGTGCCCTGTCCTGCGGCGATGTAAGGATCGTCGAAGCTCGGCACCAAGGTCGCCCCGCGTCGTTCGGCGATCTCGGCGGCGAGCTTTTCGCGGCTTTCGGTAAGCCGGTCATAGGTCACGATCTCGGCGCCTTCGGCTCGGGTGGCGTCCAGTTTCACGCGCGGAGCGTCTTCCGGCATGACGATGATGGCGTTCATACCAAGCCGTCGCGCCGCGATCGCCACACCGCGCGCATGATTGCCGCTCGAAAAGGCCACCACCCCCCGCGCGCGCTCCTCGGGCGTGAGCGCCAACAACCGGTTCGACGCGCCCCGCAATTTGAAGGCACCGCCCTCCTGGCGATTCTCCCATTTGACCGCGACATCGACCCCGGCAATCGGCACGGCGGTCACCGGTGTAAGGCGAACCGAGCCGGCAATCCGTTGGCCCGCGTCCAGCACATCTTGTCTGTCGATGCTCGCCACCCCAGCTAACCCCTTATGAAGACGATCGATTTTCTCGAGCCATTCACTATTCGGACAGCCCGTTTCGGCTAGTCCCAATCACCGCTTTACATTGCATTTCCGGCAAAATATATCGCCCCCGCTGCCCCATGGGACTTCCTCCGCAAGGCAGCCTGTTGAACACGACACCACCAGGAGGTCCCTTGAGTTGCACAAGCATCATTCCGCGCTGGGGCTAGCGACCGCCAAACGGCCGGTCCAACCCGTGACATTGCTGCGTCCACACGCTGCGCACCGCGCGGCGCGTTTCTTCGTGGAGAATTTCCCCGGCAAGTCGCTCTATGCGGTGAAGGCCAACCCGTCCGCCGACCTGCTGCAGGTGCTCTGGGATGCGGGCATTACCCATTATGACGTCGCCTCGATGGGCGAAGTCCGGCTCGTCGCGCGGACGCTGCCCGACGCCACCTTGTGCTTCATGCACCCGGTCAAGGCCGAGGAAGCGATCGCCGAGGCCTATTTCGTGCACGGCGTGAAGACCTTCTCGCTCGACAGCTATGACGAGCTGCTCAAGATTCGCCGCGCGACCAAGGGCGCCGCAGACCTGAACCTGCTTGTGCGTCTCAAGGTCTCGTCGGAGCACAGCAAGCTGAGCCTCGCGACCAAGTTCGGGACCGATCCCGACGAGCTCACCCACCTGCTGTTCGAAACCCGCCAGACCGCGGATGCGCTCGGCATCTGCTTCCACGTCGGCAGCCAGGCGATGACCCCGGCCGCGTTCACCGACGCGCTCGAACGCGTGCGCGACGCCATCGTGCAGAGTGCGGTCACCGTCGACGTCGTCGATGTCGGTGGCGGCTTTCCGTCGGCCTATCCCGGCATGGAGCCTCCCGCGCTCACCACCTACTTCGCCGCGATTCACGAGAAGTTCGAGGACCTGCCGATCAGCTATTCGGCCGAATTGTGGTGCGAGCCGGGCCGTGCCCTGTGCGCCGAGTATTCGAGCGTGCTGGTGCGCGTCGAGCGCCGCCGTGGCCAGGATCTCTACATCAACGACGGTGCCTATGGCGCCTTGTTTGACGCCGCGCATATTGGCTGGACTTATCCGGTCCGGTTGATCCGACAGGAGGAGAGCCATGCCGAGCTGGCCGAATTCTCCTTTTATGGACCGACTTGCGACGACATGGACTTCATGAAGGGTCCCTTCATGCTTCCGTCGGACATCCAGCAGGGCGATTTCATCGAGATCGGCATGCTGGGCGCCTATGGCTGTGCCATGCGCACCGGCTTCAACGGGTTTGGCGTCGAAGACCGCGTGGTGGTCAGTGACGAACCGATGCTGAGCCTGTACGGCTACGGCGCGGAACAGGCCGAGCCCTCAAACGTCGTCCGCCTGTAACAGGCTTTTGACATTAGCGAAGACGAGCGTCCGTGGCGCTGGCCGCGGCGTAGACGATAAGGATTTTTCATGAGCGACATTGCCACTCATCCCGCCGAAGACCAGATCGACCGCCAGAAAAAGGCCGAGCTGCTGTCGAACGTGGTCGAACATATCGACATCAAATCGTTCGACGCGCGCCCGATCGTCGATGCCATGGGCAAGATGAGCTTCACCTCGCGCGACCTCGCGCGCGCCACGCGCATCTACAACCAGATGCTCGAGGACGAAGATTGTTCGGTCATTCTCGTCGTCGCCGGCTCGACCTCGGCGGGCGGCTGCATGGATCTCTACGCCGACCTCGTGAAGCACAACATGGTCGACGCCATCGTCGCCACGGGCGCCACAATCGTCGACATGGATTTCTTCGAAGGTCTTGGCCACAAGCATTACCAGGCGCTCGAGATCCCCGACGACAAGGTGCTGCGTTCGCTCTACATCGACCGCATCTACGACACCTATATCGACGAGGAAGCGCTTCAGGACACCGATCACACGATCGCCGACATCGCCAACTCGCTCGACCCCAAGCCCTATTCGAGCCGCGCCTTCATCCGCGAGATGGGCAAATATCTCTCGGAGAACGGCAAGAAGGACAACAGCCTCGTCAAGCTCGCCTACGAGCATGACGTGCCGATCTTCTGCCCGGCATTCGTCGACAGCTCGGCGGGCTTTGGTCTCGTCAAGCACCAGGTCGACCGCATGAAGGCGGGCAAGGACTATATGGTGCTCGACGCCATCGCCGACTTCCGCGAACTGACCGATATCAAGATCAAGGCGGGCACCACCGGCCTCCTGATGATTGGCGGCGGCGTGCCGAAGAATTTTGCGCAGGACACGGTCGTGTGCGCCGAAATCCTCGGCCACGAAGACGTCGAGATGCACAAATATGCCGTACAGATCACGGTCGCCGACGTCCGCGACGGCGCGTGCTCTTCCTCTACGCTCCAGGAAGCGTGCAGCTGGGGCAAGGTCGATACCGCGCTTGAACAGATGGTCTATGCCGAGGCGACCTCGGTGCTCCCGCTGCTTGCCAGCGACGCCTATCACCGCGGCCACTGGAAGACTCGCGCCAAGCGCGCCTTCGGAAAGATGTTCGAATAGGTTCGCATTCGAAACGAACTTTGCTAGAAGGCCCTCCGAGACTTGAACTCGGGGGCCTTTTTCATGAAACCGCTGCTGCAACCGGCTGCCGTCCTCATCCTCTGGTCGATGGTGATGTGGGCCTGGCTTTATGCCACCCGTATCCCGGCCATGCGCAAGGCCGGCATCGATCTCACCGACCGCCATGGCGGCACGGGAAAGGATCTCGACGGCAACATTCCCGACAAGGTCCAGTGGAAAGCGCATAACTACAACCACCTCATGGAGCAGCCGACGCTCTTCTATGCCGTGGTCGTGATCCTCGCCCTGCTCGGTGACACCAGCGAAACGACGCGGCAGATCGCCTGGGACTATGTCGGCCTGCGTATCCTCCACTCGTTGATCCAGGCGCTCTGGAACCGCACTATCGTGCGCTGGGCAATCTTCATGCTCGCCTCGATCGCGCTCCTGCTCCTCTCGATCCGCGCCGTCGTCGGCGCCTTCTCCGCTTAAGGAAACTCTATGAACGACTACCCGCTGCTCGGCCCTGTGATCATCCTCGTCGGGTGGACGCTCGTCATGCTCATTTGGGCCAGCATCTCAATCCAGCGCGGGCTCAAGACCGCCGACACAAAGGGACTGACCAAAGGCGCGCGTGCCCGCGATCTCGAGGGACGCATGGACGACCGCTTCAGCTTTCCGCGCCGCAATTACGAGCATCTCGTCGAACAGCCGACGCTGTTCTATGCGATCGCCTTGGCGCTAGCTCTAATGGGCGAACGTGGCATCATCGCCCTCAGCCTCGCCTGGGCCTACGTCGCAGCCCGCATCCTCCATTCCATCGCGCAGGGCACCGGAGGCTCCCGCACGATCGGCTTTGCAGTCTCCTCGCTCGCGCTGCTCGGCTTGTTCATCATCGCGCTCATTGCATTCCTGAACTAGTTTCCAGTCGCGTTGCGTCAAACTAACCAAAAAGGGGGAAGATCATGGACTTTAATCCGCTCCTCGGCCCGGTCGTGGCACTCGCCTGCTGGACCATCCTCATGCTGCTCTGGTTCGCCGCGATGCTGGCGCCGGTGCTGGTCAAGAGCTGGGGCAAGATCCCCAAAGGCACGCGCGTGCGCGACATCGCCGAACTGCCCGGCATGGTGCAGTGGAAAAACCACAATTACATGCACCTCGTCGAGCAGCCGACCATCTTCTACGCGCTGGTCATCGCGCTGATCCTGATGGGCGACAACAACGCGATCAACGTCACGCTCGCATGGGGCTATGTTGTCTTTCGCGTTCTGCACAGCCTCGTCCAGGCGACCGTCAACAAGGTGGAAATCCGCTTCCTCCTGTTCATCGCCTCGACGCTGTGCCTCGCAGGCCTAGCGGTCCACGCAGGGCTCGAAGCCGCCCATCATCTCGCCTAGCGCGAGAAGCGGCTCGCCAGCTCGACATGGGTCGACCAGCGGAATTGTCCGACCGGTCGCACCCAGTCGAGCCGGTAACCGCCGTCGATGAGCTTTCGCGCATCGCGCGCGAACGTGGACGGGTTGCAGCTGACATAGGCGATCGAGGACACCGAGCTGTCCGCCAGCGCGCGCACCTGCGCTTCGGCCCCCGATCGGGGTGGATCGAGCACGACCGACCCGAAGCCCGCAAGCTCGTTCGGCTGGAAGGGATTGCGATAGAGATCGCGATGCTGCGCGGTGACCGAGCGCCCGGACCGGCGCGCGGCTTGCTGCAATGACAGGACCGCGTCGCGCCCCGCCTCCGCTGCAGTCACCTCGCGATCCTTCAGCGCGAAGGAAAACGTCCCCAATCCTGCAAACAGGTCGAGAATGGCGCCCTCACCCACCGCTTCTCTAACGGCCAGCGCCAGCGCTTCCTCGCCATCTTTGGTGGCCTGAAGGAACGCGCCCGGCGGCAGCCCGACCGGCACTCCGGACAGCGTGATCGTCACTGGCTCGGGTGCCCAGCGCGGCTCCGCCCCATAGCCCTCGTCGATGGTCAGCCGAGCGAGCTGCTGCGATGTCGCGAAGTCGGTCATGCCCTCGATTGCCGCCAGACCCTCGGCGCGTACCCCCGACAGCATCAGGTCGACGCCCTGGTCGGCGAGCGTCATGTGGACTTCGGCCACGCGCTTGGGCGGCACGAGATGGCGTAGCAAGTCGCGCAGCGGGCCGATCAGCGCGAACTGCTCGGGCCGCAGGATGTGACATTCCGCCAGGTCGACGACGCGGTGCGAGCGCTCCTCGTTGAAACCGAGCTTGATCCTGCCTCCGACGTTCAGTGCCTTGAGGCTTGCACGCCTCCGGCTTCGCGGCGGCGAGAGATGCGGCGGGCGGATTTCCGCCTCCAAGTCCTGCTTTCCCAGCGCCACGACAAGCCGGTCGACGCAATATTGCGCGTAGGCAGCGTCCGAGAGGTGCTGCAGCTGGCAACCGCCGCATTGCGGGAAATGCCGGCATGGTGGCTGCTGGAAATTGGGACCGCGCGCTGCGACCTGCCCGTTTTCGATCACATCGCCCGGCGCGGTCATGGGGAAATATTGCCCCGACGCCGTCACCCCTTCCCCGCGCGCCGCGACCTTGACGATCACTTCGGTCATGTGAGGTCCGGCAAGGCTGCGATCAAATCGTCGGCGATCAGCGGATCTCCCGCCCGCTCCGCTGCCCGCCCGTGGATCCAAACCCCGGCACAGGCCGCCTCGAACGCGTCCATCCCGCGTGCCCGGAGCGTCGCGATGATCCCCGACAGCACATCGCCCGTTCCCGCCGTCGCCAGCGCGGAGGGCGCGGGGGGCGCGAAGCCGAGCCGCCCGTCGGGCGCTGCGACCAGCGTGTCGGCGCCCTTGTAGACGACGACATTCTGGCAGCGCTGCGCCGCGACCAGCGCGCGGTCCGCCTTGCTGCCTTCGATATCGCCGAAGAGCGCCTTGAGCTCGCCTTCGTGCGGCGTGAGGATCACGTCGTGCCCGACGAGCCGCTCGGGGTCGCCGACATGCCGGATCGCGTCCGCGTCGAACACGATCGGCTTGGGCGCGGTCAGCGCTAGCGTAATGAGCACCGGAATATCTCCCATCCCAGGCCCCACCAGCAGGCACCCGATACGCTCGTCCTGCACGCTGCCCTGGTCGGTCTGGACGATCGCGTCGGGGAGCCCCTCGATCGGCTGCGATGTAAACAGGCGGACATAGCCCGCGCCCGACCGCGCCGCCGCCTTCGCCGCGAGCGCGATCGCGCCCGGCATCTCACCGGCGAGCAACTGCACGAGCCCGCGATCATATTTATGGCCCTCGGGCCGCGCCGGCGGCAGGACCGGCTCTGCAATCTCGAACCAGTCGCTCGCCGCATCGATGCCGATGTCGGCGACCGCGACTTGCCCGCAATGCCGCATGGCTGGCGAAAGGCGATGCGCCGGCTTGAGCGCACCCAAGGCGAGCGTCAGGTCATATTCTGGCACGTCGCTCAACAGTGCACCGCTGTCGGTCTCGATCCCGCTCGGCAGGTCGCAGGCGATCGTGAATTCGGCCCGCTCGGCAAGGCGCATCAGCGTCGCGGCCAGCGCATCGTCCAGCGGACGGCTCAATCCCGTCCCGAACAAGCAATCGATGAGAATCGGTGCCGGCTTCGTGTCGTCACCGAGACGCTCGACCTCACCGTCCCATGCCGTGCGCGCGTCGACAGCAAGATCGCTCTTGGGGTCCGCCAGTGCGGCGATCCGCACGTCGAATCCGCGATCGCGTAAATGCCGCGCCGCGACATAGCCGTCGCCGCCATTATTGCCCGGCCCAGCGAGCACCAGCACGGCGCGCGGTGCGCTGCCGAGCGCAACCGCTTCGGCCAGCGCTTCCCCTGCCCGCTCCATCAATTCGCCGAGCGAGCATTCGGCCGCCTGCTCGGCCTCGCGCATCTGCTCGAGAGTAAGGATGGTTCGCGTCATGGAGCGCGCTCTAGCGCAAATTGCTGGCGAGATGCCACCACTTGTCGGGCACGGCGGCGGCCGCAGTATCGCGCGCCGCGTCGCTGTCGAACAAGGCGAAACAGGTCGCCCCCGACCCCGACATGCGCGCAATATCGACGCCTTCACGGTTTCGCAGCCAATCGAGGACCTCGCCAATCTCCGGCACCGCGGCGATCGCCGGTGCCTCGAGGTCGTTGCGTCCCTCGCGCCAGTCCCCGTCCAACGCGCCCCGGTCCTGACCGTCCCAATTCGCGAACACGGCGGCGGTCGACACGGGCTGCCCCGGATTGACCAGCAGGACGGCGTCACCCGACACGCCGGCATCTTCCTCCACAAGTGTCGTCCCGCTTCCCGTTCCCCTGGACGTCATCGACAGCAGGCAAGCGGGCACGTCGGCCCCCAGGTCAGGCGCGACTTCGCTCGCATGCGTTGGATCGATCCCCCAAAGCCCTGTCAGGAGGCGCAGCGCCGCCGCTGCATCCGCCGAACCGCCACCAATTCCGCTCGCGACGGGCAGGCGTTTGTCCAGCATCAGCCGGGCACCACCCCGATGACCGGACGCCTCGCGCAACGCGTTCGCCGCCTTCAGGATGATGTTGTCGTGGCCCTTTAGCGCCGCCGCAAACGGTCCGACCGTCGTGATCGAAATTCCGTCGTCGACGATCGCGCTCACCCAGTCACCGTCGGTGCAGAAAGCGAACAACGTTTCCAGCTCGTGATAGCCATCGTCGCGCTTGCCGCGGACATGGAGCGCGAGGTTGATCTTCGCCGGCGCAGGCTCGCGGAGCCAACCGTCCTCAGGGCGCGGCATTGGCGTCGGTCAGGCCCAGCTGCAGCTTGTCGTCGAGCCGCGTGATGCGGTCCTCCTCTTCCGCCGTCGTCAGCGCCGCCTGCCAGGCGAAGCGCGCTTCGATGCGGCGTCCGGCTTTCCACAGCGCATCGCCATGATGCTCGTGAATCTCGGCCTGCAGCGGGTCGAGCCGGGCGGCTCGCGCGAGAATCTCGACCGCCTGTTCGTAACGCCCGAGCTTGTAATAGGCCCAACCAAGCGAGTCGGTGATCGACGGGTCGCGCGGTGCAAGGGCCGACGCCGCGCGGATCAACGCGTCTGCGCGCTCCAGGTCTTCGCCCTTCTCGAGGCTGATATAGCCCAGATAATTCATGATAACCGGTTCTTGCGGCGCCAGTGCCATCGCACTGTTGAGCAGGCCTTTCGAGGTCTCCCAGTCTCCCGCTTCGTTGTGCGCGACCGCCTCGAGGAACAGGACGGTCCAATCGTCAGGATTGAGCGTGCGTTCACGCGCATAGGCGTCGGCCGCCTCGGACCAGCGTTCGAGGTTGCTATAGGCGTCGCCCAGTCGCGCCCAGACGCCCGGCAGTGCGGGAGAGCGCTCGGTGTCGACCATGGCGATCGCCAGCGCCTCTTCGTCGCGATCGGCGTTGAGCAGCACCTGCAATTCGGTATCGCGCAATTGCGGCTTGAGCGGGGTCGTCTTGCGCACGCCATGGAGCGTCGCCAGCGCTTCGTCGGTCCGGTCCTGCGCGTCGAGCAGCAGCGCGGTGACCACCGATGCCTCGGCATCCTGCGGATCGACCGAACGCGCCAATTGCGCGAACGACAGAGGAAGGCGCGGGTCCGATGCATTATTAAGCTGCACCGCAAGCGCGACCATCAGCTGGGCGAGGCCGTCCGCCGGCCCCTCGATCCGCATACCGAGCGACTTGCCCGCCGACAGGCGTTTGCGCGCCGCCACGAGCAAGCCGTCATCCCCCTCAAGTAGCCGCAGCGCCTCATCGAGCGCTCCCGCATGCGCAAGGCCATCGGCATACGCCAGCCGGAGCGCTGCCTCGCGCCCACGCGCGCCCGCCAGCCGTTGCTCGATATAAGGAAGCGCCTCGTCCGGACGACTGAGCAGGAGGAGCATGTAGCCAAGCTGTTCTGGCGCATGGATACGCAGAGGTAGCTCGTCGCCCATGCCGGTCAGCTGCGACAGGCCATGATCCTGCGTGGCGGCCTTCTTGTTCGCCACCCCGGCCCAGCCGCGTACGAACGGCGCGATAAAGTCGTAGCTGACACGCACGTCCTCGGTCAGCAGCGTCAGCGCCTCGCTGAAGTCGCCATCCTTTTCGGCATTCTCGATGGCGCGCATCAGCAGCCAGAGCCGCCCGTCCATGTTGTAGGCGTCATGATGACGCTCGACGGCGGCGATCCTGCGCGCGAGGTCGAAGCGCCCGATCCCGATCGCCTCGGTCAACGCGTTGGCGGCAAGCGTGTCGTCTGCCGCCCCCGATTCGACCAGCTCGACGTAAAGCTCCGCTGCCCGCTCGCGATCGCCCAGCGCTTCGGCGGTCCGCGCCTCGAAGAACAGGTCGAGCCGCTCCGGCCCCGGGCTCGCGAGCGCCGGGGTCGCGAACAGGCTCGCTGCGAGGATCAGGCTACATGTTCGGATAATTGGGGCCTCCACCACCTTCGGGGACGACCCAGTTGATGTTCTGGGTCATGTCCTTGATGTCGCACGTCTTGCAGTGGACGCAGTTCTGCGCATTGATCTGCAACTTCGGATCGCCGACATCCTCGCCCACGATTTCGTACACGCCTGCGGGGCAGTAACGCTGTTCGGGACTGTCGTAGAGCTTGTAGTTGATCGCGATCGGGACCTCGTCGTCCTTGAGCGTCAGGTGGCTCGGCTGGTCTTCCTCGTGGTTGGTATTCGAGAGATAGACCGAGCTCAGGCGATCGAAGGTCAGCACGCCGTCGGGCTTGTCGTAGACGATCGGGTGCACGTCTTCCTTGGGCCGCATCTGCGTGTGGTCGGGGTGGTGACCCATCGTCCACGGCGTGCCGATGCCGATCTGGTTCATCCACATGTCGAAGCCCGCGATGACCGTGCCGATGGTCGAGCCATATTTGGCCACCGCCGGCTGCGCGTTGCGGACCTTCTTCAATTCCTTGCCGATCCAGCCGTCGCGAACCGCGGGTTCGTAGGATTCGAGCACATCGCCACGACGGTCCGCCGCCACCGCTTCATACGCCGCTTCCGCCGCAAGCATCCCCGACTTCATCGCCGTGTGCGTCCCCTTGATCCGGGGCACGTTCACGAAACCGGCGCTGCATCCGATCAGCGCCCCGCCCGGGAAGGCGAGCGTGGGGATGGACTGCCAGCCGCCTTCGTTGATCGCCCGCGCGCCATAGCTGACGCGCTTGCCGCCCTCGATCTCCGCACGGATCGCGGGATGCGTTTTCCAGCGCTGCATTTCCTGGAAGGGATTGAGGTAGGGATTGTCGTAATCGAGCGCGACCACGAAGCCCAATGCGACCTGCCCGTTCTCTTGATGGTACAGGAAGCCCCCGCCCCACGCATCGTGGAGCGGCCAGCCCTGTGTGTGGATCACGCGGCCCGGCTGATGCTTGTCGGCGGGCACGTCCCACAATTCCTTGATGCCGATCCCATAGACCTGCGGCTGCGAATTGGCGCGAAGGTCGAATTGCTCGACCAGCCCCTTGGTCAGGTGCCCGCGCGCGCCTTCGCCGAACAGGACATATTTGCCGTGCAGCTCCATCCCGCGCTGATAGTCGGGGCGATGGCTGCCATCCTTGGCGATGCCCATGTCGCCGGTCGCAACGCCCTTCACGCTGCCATCGTCGTTATAGACGACCTCTGCAGCGGCGAAGCCCGGGAAAATCTCGACACCCAGCGCCTCGGCCTGGCCCGCAAGCCAGCGGCACAGATTGCCAAGGCTTCCCGTGTAAGTGCCCTTATTGTGCATGAAGCTGGGCGTCAGGAGATGCGGGATCGAATATTTTCCGCCCTTGGTCAGTACCCAATGGTTATTGTCATTGACCTCGACCTTGAGCGGGCAATCCTTGTCGCGCCAGTCGGGGATCAACTCGTCCAGCGCCTTGGGGTCGATCACCGCCCCCGAGAGGATATGCGCGCCGACCTCGCTGCCTTTTTCGAGGATACAGACGGAAAGGTCGCGGCCCTTTTCCTCGGCCAGCTGCTTCAGCCGGATCGCAGCGGACAGGCCTGCGGGGCCTGCACCGACGATCACGACATCATATTCCATGGATTCGCGGTCGCTCATTCAATTCCTCTTGTCGCAGCCAGCCATCATTTAGGCGTTCCACGCTGTGCCAAGCCATTGACCGCATCGTCAACCTGCAAGAGACAGGGAAGTAGATGAGCGGGATGGGAATCGAACCGGGGCAAGCGGCCTCTTTGCTGCAATGGTGGCGCGATGCGGGCGTCGATGTCGCGGTGCGCGGGAACGCGCCCGCTTGGCTCGACGTCGCCAAGGCGCCGACTATCGCGAAGGCGCCGAAACCACGCGTGGAGGAACGTCGTCCGGCGCCTGCGCCTACCCCCGCCCCGGCACCGACCGCCAAAGCACCGGCCTTGCCCGCCGACGGTGACGAACTCGACGCATGGCTGGCGGCGCGGTGCGACGAGCGCGGTGCACGCCATGTCGCGGCAGTCGGCCCGGTCGGCGCTCCACTGATGATCATGGGCGACCGCCCGGATCGCGAGGATGTCGCCGACGCGAGCCCGTTCGGTGGTGACAATGGCACGCTTGCGAATGCGATGATCAAGGCGATGGGCCACGACGCCGACGCCATTCGACAGGCGCTGCTCGAACCCGGTCACCTGCCGGGCGAGCGGATCAACGATCACAAAACGCTCGGCAAGCTGGCACGGCGACAGGTTCGGGAGGCCAGCCCCAAGGCGCTCGTCCTCTTCGGCGATGCGACCGCGCGCGCCGTGCTCGGCGAACCGCTCGCCAAGGCGCGCGGCCACCTTCACACGGTCGAGGGCGTGCCCACTGTCGCCACTTTTCATCCGCGCTGGTTGCTGCAACGCCCGCAAGACAAGAAGCTCGCTTGGAACGACCTCCTCCTCCTGATGGGAACGAAATGATCAGATTTGCGCTGGCAGGCGTCGCCTTCCTCGCCTCTCCCGCATATGCGCAGGATCCGCTCGCTCCCCTGCCCCGCGTGCAGGAATCGGTCGCCGATCCGCGTGTCCAGGTGCAGACCGACTGGAACGCCCTCTTGAGCGCGATCGAATGGAAGCGCTGGGACGAGGCGCGGACACGGCTCCAGGCCGCTAACCCCGCCGATCCGATGTGGGCGGTTGCAGCGAGCGAACTCTATCTCGCCGCCGACAGTCCGCGCGTCGAAGGCAACGAAATTGCCTACCTGCTCGGCCTTGCGCCCGACCTACCCGACGCCGCGCAATTGGCGCGCCTTGCCGAACGACGCGGTATGAGCAACCTGCCGGTGGCCGGACAGTATCGGATGCGTACGCTTGGGAGCGCACCGCGCAGGCAGCGCGGGCGTTCGGTCGATGACCCGATCGCCAATACGCTACGCGATGCGCTCGCACCCTATATCGACGTCAACGACGCGGCCGCCGCCGAATCGCTTTACCGCAGCGGACTGCGCGAGGGACTGCGCGGCGATGCCCAGTCGGAAATCGCCTATCGCGTCGCGTGGATCTATTATCTGGTGGGCAACGACCAGCAGGCTCGGGCCATCGCTGCCGAGGGACGCGCCGCCTCGCGCGGGGACTGGCATGCCCGTTCGGCTTGGGTCGAGGGGCTGGCTAGCTGGCGCCTGCGCGATTGCAATGCCGCCTCGTCCGCTTTCCGTGCGGCCGCCTTGTCGACACAGGACCGCGAACTCGCCGCGGGCGGGCATTACTGGTCGGCGCGCGCGGAGCAGCAATGCCGCCGTCCGCACGAGGTGCAGGCGCGCATGCGTGCCGCCGCCGCCGATGCCGAAACCTTCTACGGGCAGGTCGCGCGCGAAACGCTCGGCATGACGCTTAAGCCCGTCGAACGGATCGAGGCGCCGTCCGAGCGCGATATGGCCGATGTTTCGCGCAAACCCAACGTAATCCGCGCCCAGCGGCTCGCAGCCCTGGGGCGGACGCAGCAGGCCGAAACCTATCTCAAGCACGAAGCGACGGTCGGCGATCCTCGCCTCCACGGCGCGCTGATTGAGATGGCCAAGCGGCTGCAGCTCGGCGGCGCTCAATACTGGCTCGCGACCAACGGTCCGCGTGGGGCAGCCGCCGATGTCGACGACCGTTATCCGGCCCCTGCGTGGCGGCCCGACAATGGCTGGCGCATCGATCCCTACATGGCGTTCGCGCACATTATACAGGAAAGCGATTTCCGTCCGTATGTCGTCAGCCCGGCTGACGCGGTGGGCCTAATGCAAGTTCGGCCCGGCACAGCGCGCGACGAAGCACGCCGACGCGGCCAACCCGCGCCAAGCGTCGCCGATCTGAAGCGCCCTGAGGTCAATCTCGACCACGGACAGGCGTTCATCGAACTGATGCGCAGCAACGGCGCGACCCGCGACGAATTGCTCCGCGTGATCGCGTCCTATAACGCTGGCCCGGTGCCCGTACAGCGCTGGGCGAATATCAACGATATGAACGACCCGCTGCTGTGGATGGAGAGCCTCAGCTATTGGGAGACGCGGCACTACATCCCCGCCGTGCTGCGCAATTACTTCATGTATCACGCGCTGGTCGGCAGCAGGGCGCCCGCACTCCGCGATCTCGCGCAGCATCGTACGCCGCGCTATCCCGTCTGCGGGACGGCGGGCGTCGCCTGTTCGCGCTAACGTTTGAGGATCAGGTAGCGGCCTTCACGGCTCCAGCGATCGAGCGACTGAAGATAATTCATCCCCAGCACGTTGACGCCGGGGATCGGGCTGACCTGGATGACGATATCGTCCTCGACGATTGGCCCGACCGCGAGGGTTTCTGCCCGTCCCACCTCGACACGCACGGTGCCATTGGCGGTCTGCACCTGCGAGCTGACGCCGCGCATGAGTGACAGGTTCGCAGCGTCGGCATGGGTCTTGTCGATGGTCGTGATCGTCGCACCGGTGTCGACGAGAAACTCGACAGGCACGCCATTGACCTGTCCCTCGACCCAGAAATGGCCGTCATCGCGCATCGGGATCCTTACCGTTCCGTCCGCCTCGACGATGGCGGTCCCGGACAGTTCGGAGCTCACCCGCTGTTTCACGTCGTCATAATCGACATAGACAAAGAACAGGAATGCGCCTGCGAAGATGGCAAGCCAGGTCATGAGCATCTTGACGAGCTTGCCCACGCCATCGCCTCTTCCGAACAGGCCGAAGGCGAGCATGCCCGCGTAAAACAGGATAATGCCGCCGGCGACCCACTCCATCAATTCCACTCCAGTCCGTCATGCGCCGGCGCCGCCCAGTCGGGAAGCGCGGCCCTGAGCGTGGCATAGTCCATGGAGTTGCCCATATGGGTCAACAGCAATTGCCCCACGCTGAATTGCTTTGCCGCGTCGAGCACCATGTCGAGATGCGCATGCGTCGGATGCGGGCGCTGCATCAGGCAGTCGGCGATCCACAGGTCCACGCCTTGGTAGAGCGCGGCCATCTCATCCGTAATCTCGTGGAAGTCGATTGCGTAGGCCATCGAACGCCCGCCTTCGTCGAAGCGCAGTCCGAGACTGGTAATCCCGCCATGCGGCTGGTCGACGACGCGCAAGCGCGCATCGCCAAAGCGGCCATCATCGTCGATCTCCTGGGGCGCATACATGGCCGGGTAGAAATCGGTGTCGAGGAAAGCATAGGCGAAACGGTCCTTCAGCCGCCCGATCGTGTCTTCGCGTGCCAAGAGCGGCATCCGCCCACCCAGAAGCTGGATCAGTGGGCGCAGCTCGTCGATTCCGTGCACGTGATCGGCATGGTCATGCGTAACAAGCAGCGCATCGAGTGCGGGGCTCCCCGCATCGAGCAGCTGCTGGCGCGCGTCGGGGCCGCAATCGACCAGCAGGCGCATGCCGCCGCTTTCGACCAGGATCGACGACCGCGTGCGGCGATTTCTCGGCTCTTCAGGGTCGCATTGGCCAAAACCCGTGCGCAGGTTGGGAACGCCGCTCGACGTCCCGCAGCCAAGGATGCGCAACTTCACCGCGTCGCTTTGCCGAACAGGGTATAGAAGTTCGCAGTCGTCGCGTCGGCAAGGATTTCGGGGTCCTCCCCGCGCAAGTCGGCGAGGAAGGCGGCAGTGTCGGCGACGAACGCCGGCTCGCACGTCTTGCCGCGATTGGGCACGGGAGCGAGAAACGGACTGTCCGTTTCGACCAGCAGGCGGTCGAGCGGCAGGCTCTTAGCAGTCTCCTGAAGTTCCTGCGCGTTCTTGAAGGTCACGATCCCGCTCATCGAGACGTAGCAGCCCAGCTCCATGCCCTTCTCGGCCAGCTCGCGGCTGCCCGTGAAGCAGTGGAGCACGGCATTGACCGCTCCGCCCTGCCGCTTGGCAGCGGCGGTGAGGATTTCGGCCGTATCTTCTTCGGCGTCGCGCGTGTGAATGATCAGCGGCAGGCCGGTTTCTTGGCTTGCCTCGATATGCGCTTCGAACCGCTCGCGCTGCGCCGCGCGGTCGGACTTGTCGTAATAGTAATCGAGGCCGCATTCGCCGATGCCGATGACCCGCGGATGCTCCGACTTGGCGACAAGTTCTGCGGTGCCAAGGTCGGGATGCGCATCGGCCTCGTGCGGATGGATGCCGATCGTGGCCCAGACATCGTCGTTGCGCTCCGCAGTCGCGACGATCTTGTCCCACTCGCTTTTGCGTGTGGAGATGTTGAGGAAAGCGGTCACGCCGCGTGCGCGGGCCGCTTCGAGCACCTCGTCCTGGCGCTCTTCCAGTCCTTCGTAATTCAGATGGCAGTGGCTATCGACGAGCTTCATTCGCTTTCCTCCACCAGTTCGAGCCGCGGGAAGGCCGGGGTCGGCTTGTCGATGGCCGCGCCGTCCTTGCCGCTGTCGAGCACTGCGAGCACCTTGGCGGCGCCTGACGGCACCACCGGCACGATTGCCTCGGCCAGCGGCCGGATGGCTGCGACCAGCGTACCGAGCACTTCTGCCATCCGCTCGGGGTCGGTTTTCTTGAGCGCCCAGGGCGCCATCTCGTCGATATAGGCATTGCAGGCGTAGACCGCCTTGATCCACGCTTCTATCCCGTCAGAGAAACCGAACGTTTCGAATGATTTGGGGAGATCCTCTTCACACGCCTTGCGAACCTGTTCCAGCAGGGCCTTGTCGGCTTCCTGCGTCCCCGCCTCGGGCAGGACGGCGTCGCAATTCTTGTGCACCATCGACAGCGTGCGCTGCGCCAAATTGCCGAAGCTGTTGGCGAGTTCGGCGTTGACGCGGGTCACCAGCCCCTCTTCGCCCACGCTGCCGTCCGAGGTCATCTTCACTTCGCGCATCAGGTAATAGCGCAGCGCATCGACACCGTAGCGCTCGAGCATCTGGTTGGGGTCGACGACATTACCGAGCGATTTCGACATCTTCACCCCACCCGCCGCGAGCAGGTGGCCGTGCCCGTAAATCTGCTTGGGCAGTTCGATCCCCGCACTCATCAGGAAAGCGGGCCAGTAGATGGTGTGGAAGCGCACGATGTCCTTGCCGACCAGGTGCACATCGCAGGGCCAGTAGCGGTCCCAGCGCGGCCCGTCGTCGGGATAGCCCGCGCCAGTGGCATAGTTGGTCAGCGCGTCGAGCCAGACATACATGACATGATCGGGACTGCCCGGCACCTCAACGCCCCAGTCGAAGCTGGTGCGCGAGACCGACAGGTCCTTGAGCCCGCCCTCGAGGAAGGCCAGCATCTCGTTCTTGCGGCTGTCGGGCTGGATAAAGTCGGGATTGGCCTTGATATGGTCGATCAACGGCTGGGTATAGTTGGACAGGCGGAAAAACCAGGTCTCCTCGACCGTCCATTCGACCGGCGTGCCCTGTGGGCTCAGCTTCTCGCCATCATCGCCCGCGACCAGCTCGTCTTCGTCATAATAGGCTTCGTCGCGAACCGAGTACCAACCTTCATACTTGCCGAGATAGAGGTCGCCCTTGTCGGCCATGGTTTGCCAGATCGTCTGCGCGGCCTTGACGTGATCGGGGTCGGTCGTGCGGATGAAGCGGTCGTAACTGACCTCAAGATCGTCGCACATCTTCTTGAACATGTTTGACATTTGCGACGCGAGTTCGGCCGGCGCCATCCCCTTGTCACGCGCCGCCTGGGCCATCTTCAGCCCATGCTCGTCGGTGCCGGTCATGAAGAAGACATCGCGGCCTTGCGCGCGCTGGAACCGCGCCATGACGTCAGCGGCAATCGCCTCGTAAGCGTGACCGATATGCGGTGCCCCGTTGGGATAGGAGATAGCGGTCGTGATATAATAGGGCTTCATGGCCGCTGCCCTAGCCCGCCTCAGGCAAGCGACGCAAGCACTCCGCCGAGCCGATAGACAGTCGCGCCCGGATCGAGGCTCAGGCGGGGGGCAATGGCCGCAGTCTCGCGCGCTTCGGCATAGGCGTCGAGCGCCCTCGCCCGACGGTCGCCCTCGCTGGTACGCGCTTCGTCGGCAATCAGGCCGGGCAGCGTTTCGAGAAACGACGCATAGCGCTCCGACGCCGCCTTGGTCGCAAGCGATTTGGCCAGCTTGGCGCGCGCCGCGCCGGTCGGATCGCCTTCGCGCATCAACCGTCGCGCTTCTTCTGCCAGCGGGAGCAGGTCCTGCTGCGCGATGGCAATCGCACGCCCCGCACTCCCCTGCCCCAATGCCGCCAGTCGCTCCGGGTCGCCCGCTTTGGGCAAGCGGTCACGCACGATCGTCGCGATGTCGCCTTCGCTCAGCGGCTGGAAGTCGAGGCGGCGGCAGCGCGACCGGATCGTCGGGAGCAAGCGTCCCGGCGCGTGGGTCACGAGGAAGAAAAGGGTCGAAGACGGCGGTTCCTCAAGCATCTTGAGCAGCGCATTGGCGGCAGGCGCCTCCATGTCGTCTGCGGCGTCGATGATGACGGTGCGCCGGTCGCTCATCGACGGCGTCACCTCGAACAGATGCCCGAGCGATCGAACCTGGTCGATCGAGATATTGCGCGCGAGGTTGGTCCCCGACTTGTTCATCACCCGCTCAAGCAGACGCCAGTCGGGATGCGACCCGGCTTCGAGCAAACGCGCGGTCGGATGATTTCCTTCCAGTTCGATCCCGGGTGCCGTTGGCTGCGGTCCGGCTGATTCCGCGAGCGCCCGCGCGGCCGCCATGCGCGCGAACTTTCCCTTGCCTACACCGCGCGGTCCGGCGAGCAGCCAAGCATGATGCGGCGTGCCCTTGCGTAGTGCGCCCAAAAAGCTGTCGATCGCCTTGTCTTGGCCCAGCAGCGAGCTCACGGCATCAGGTCCGCGATCGCCGCCATCAATCGCGCGGTCACGGTCGCTTCGTTGCCCGACGCATCGATCAGCTTGACGCGGTCGGGCTCCTGCTCGGCCAGCTTCCTGAACCCAGCCAATACTGCACCGTGATAAGCTGGCGAGCGACCACCGATGCGATCGGCTTCCCCGTCACGATGCTTGGCGCGCAGCACGCCCTCGCTGGGCTCAAGCGTCAGCACCAGCGTGCGATCGGGCAGAAAATCCTCGCTCCCGAATTCATGAAGGTCGCGGACCCGCGAGATGCCCAACCCGCCGGCTTCGCCCTGATAGGCGAGCGAGCTGTCGAGAAAGCGATCCGAGATGACCCACGCACCGCGTTCCAGCGCCGGTAGGATCGTCTTTTCGACATGATCGGACCGCGCCGCCGCGAACAGCAGCGCCTCCGCGCGGGCGTTCCAGCGTTTCTCTTCGCCCTGCAGGAGCAATTCGCGAATGGCCTCGGCGCCTTCGCTACCGCCCGGCTCGCGCGTCAGCACGACTTCGATGCCGCGCTTGGCCAAAAGGTCGGACAGCGCCTTCAACTGGGTCGATTTGCCGACCCCCTCGCCCCCCTCAAGCGCAATGACCCTGCCCCGCGTCACGGCCTAGTCGAGTCCCAGCGTCTGTTTGAGCCCGATCCATGCCTTCCCGAAAAAGCCAGCTTCGCCGACATCCTCGGCTGCTTCGAGCGGCAGCACGGCTTCGGGTCCATCGGTGACGACCACTAGGTCGGCGACGTGATCGCCCTTGGCAATGGGCGCCATCAGCGGCCCTTCATAGCGGATCGACATGCGCGGATCGTCGCGAACGCCAGCCGGGAATGTCACTGCCAGGTCGCGCGGTGCGACCAGGTCGACGCTGGCGCTGCTGCCCAGCTGCACCTTGGCCTGTCCGACCACGGCGCCTTCTTCGTAAAGACCCGCGCTATCCCAGGCGTTGAACCCCCATTCGAGCAAACGCACGCTCTCGCTGGTGCGCTGGCCTTGGCTGGTCAGCCCCGACACGACCATGATCAGCCGGCGGCCGTCGCGTTCGGCCGACCCCGTGAAGCCATATCCGGCTTCCTCGGTGTGGCCGGTCTTGAGCCCGTCCGCGCCCGCGACGCGCCCGAATAGCGGATTGCGGTTGGGTTGGGTGATCGGATTTCCGCCCATCGTCTCGCCCCAGGTGAAGCTGGGTTGTCCGTAAAACTGCTTGTAGAGCGTCGGATGCCGTTCGATCGAAGCGCGCGCCAGCTTCGCAAGATCGCGCGCGGTCACGACCGTGCGCCCTCCGTCGGGCCAACCGTTAGAATTGCCGAAGCGGCTATTCTCGAGCCCCAGTTCGTCGGCGAGGTCGTTCATCTGCTCGACAAACGCCTGCTCGGTCCCCGCGATACATTCGGCAAGGACGACCGACGCGTCATTGCCCGACACGGTCACGATGCCGTGCAGTAGGTTTTCGACGCTCACCTGCTCGTTGACCTTGAGAAACATGGTTGAACCCTGGTTGGACCATTGCTGCCAGGTCTCGGGCCGCACGGTGCACTGCTTGTCGAGCGCGAGCTTGCCCGCATCGATCAGCTCGAAAGCCACCTCGGTGGTCATCATCTTGGCCATCGAGGCAGGCGGGATCTGTCGATCCGCATCCTTCTCGAACAGGACCTTGCCCGACGACAGGTCGATCAGGATCGCAGTGTCGGCGGGCGTTTCGAAGGTGGGCGAAGCCGCGGCGGGCGCAAGGGCGAGCGCGCTGGCGGCGGCGAGGGTCAAAGTCAGACGCATAGGTGATTCCATGGAAGTGAACCTAGCGGCATGGCGCCGCGCGGCAAAGTGGGTTCAGCGCGCGATCGCGTCGGCAACCAGTCCGTTGGTGATCGCGTAGAAGTTGGAGCAGTTATAATCGAGGATCGGTCGGTAGTTCTGCGTCGTCAGGTACGCCGTCGCGTTGCGGCCGTCGGGTTCGATCAGCGTCGCGAGCACGTCGTCCGGCAGGGTCCGGCCTTCGAACCGCACGCCAAGCGACTTCCACTCGGCCACCGTCAGGAAGCGGCTGTGCCGCGCAAAGACGCGTTCGCAGCGCGGCGGGACGAGGTTGGATTTCACCGCCTCGCGGTTGAGCGAGGCCGGCACACGCACCGCGGCGCCCCAATGGATGCCCGGCTTCCAGCCCGCCTGCTTGAGATAGTTGGCGATCGAAGCGAAGGCATCGGGCTCGCTGTTCCAGATATCGGCGAACCCGTCCCCGTCACCGTCGGCAGCCAGCGTCAGGATATTGGTCGGCATGAATTGCGTTTTGCCCGCCGCCCCGGCCCAGCTGCCCTTGAGGTGCTGGCGCGTGTAGCCCTTGTCCATGAGCTTGAGCGAGGCGATGAATTCGCTTTCGAACAGGTCGCGGCGCCGCCCTTCCCAGGCCAGCGTCGCCAGCGATTGCGGCAAGTCGAAATTGCCCGTGATCCGCCCGTAGCTCGTTTCCTTGCCGTAGATCGCCAGGATCATGAACGGATCGACGCCGGTCTCGCGCTGTATCCGGACCAGCGTGTCATAATGCTGGCGATATTCCGCCTTGCCGCGCTGTACGATATCGTTGGTGACATGACGGCGGCGATAGGGCTCGTAAGGCGGGATGCCCGACCCCGGCCCGCCGCCCGGCTGCGAACGATCAAGTTCGATCACGCGCTGGTTGGGGCTCAACGACGGAATCACCGCATCGATGGTCCGCTGACTCACTCCCTCGCTACGCGCTTTCTGCGCGACATAGTTCATGTAGCTGCGAAAGCTGCCGCCTTGCGCCGACGCCGATCCCGTCTCGGTCCGATCGAGCGGCGCGAGTGGATCGCTCTCCTGCCCGCAGGCCGGGGTTGCCATGATCATGGCGGCGGCGGCGATCGTGGCGCCGATGGGGCGAGTCATGTCCATATCCTACGCTTGCACTTGGATGATGAACGGGAGGTGGCGCAATGCGTTGCATGACAAATTCGTCGCGGGCTCGAAACGGTCCGTCTCGGCTTGCGTGCGACGACCGTATTCCGTAGGCGCTTTTCGAAGCGGAGAGGTGGCAGAGTGGTCGAATGCTCCGGTCTTGAAAACCGGTGACCGGGCAACCGGTCCGTGGGTTCGAATCCCACCCTCTCCGCCACATTGCCGATGCAACAGGGGACGCGTTTGGCCTTACGATCGAGATTGCCGAAACCGAAATTGGGATGGCGCGAGTGGGTTCGCTTCCCCGACTTCGACGATGTGTTGGTGAAGGCCAAGATCGACACAGGTGCCCGCACCTCCGCGATCCACGCCTTCGACATTCGGAAGATTGAACGCGAGGGCGAGGACTGGCTGGCGTTCAATCTTCACCCGGTACAGCGTCACAAGGTACCCGAGATCGCTTGTGTGGCCCGCCTCCTGGAAGAGCGCTACATCACCTCGTCCAACGGCCAGCGGCAGCTTCGCCCCGTCGTGCGTGTCCCCGTCATCGTGGCATCGCGGACCTTCGACATCGATCTGACGTTGACCAATAGAGACGAGATGGGATTTCGCATGCTGCTCGGCCGAGAGGCCCTGAAGAAACGATTCCTCATCGACCCCGGCCGCTCCTACCTGGGCGGCAAGAAACCGAAAGAAGGTGACCAGTGAAGATTGCGCTCCTGAGCCGCAACCAGAAGCTCTACTCCACCCGCCGCCTGGTCGAGGCCGCGCAGGAACGCGGGCATGAGATCGACACGATCGATCACCTCAAATGCTATATCAACATCACCTCCAACAACCCGACGATCCGTTACAAGGGCGAGGACCTGCCCAAATATGACGCGGTCATCCCGCGCATCGGCGCCAGCGTGACCTTCTACGGCACTGCCGTCTTGCGCCAATTCGAGATGATGGGCGTCTACCCCCTGAACGAAAGCGTCGCGATCAGCCGCAGCCGCGACAAGTTGCGCTCGATGCAGCTCCTCGCGCGCAAGGGCGTCGGACTGCCCGTCACCGTCTTCGCTCACCAGACTAGCCGAGCCGACGAAATTATCGAGATGGCGGGTGGCGCGCCAGTCGTGATCAAGTTGCTCGAAGGGACGCAGGGCATCGGCGTCGTGCTGGGCGAGACGCAGAAAGCCGCGGAATCGATCATCCAGGCCTTCGGCGGGGTCGGCTCCAACATCCTCACGCAGCAATTCATCAAGGAAGCCGGCGGGTCCGACATTCGCTGCCTCGTGATCGGCGACAAGGTCGTCGCGGCCATGAAACGCACCGGCAAGGAAGGCGATTTCCGCTCGAACCTACATCGCGGCGGTAGCGCGGAGCTTGCCAAGATCACCGCCATCGAGCGCAAGACCGCGACCACCGCCGCCAAGGCGATGGGCCTGCGCGTATGCGGTGTCGACCTACTGCGTGCCAATCACGGCCCCGTGGTGATGGAGGTGAACTCGTCGCCCGGTCTCGAGGGTATCGAAGGCGCGACCGGCAAGGACATTGCCGGCATGATCATCGAGCACATCGAGAAGACCGCCAAGGAAGGCAACACGCGTACACGCGGCAAGGGTTAGGCGTCGGCCCCCGGCTGCGGTCGCTTGAGCTGCGCCTTCAGGTCGCGGATCGGCGGGGCATAGAGAAAGCCGAAGCTCACGCACCCTTCGCGCCCATCGACCGCGTGGTGCAGCCGGTGCGCCTGATAAAGACGTTGCAGATAGCCGCCTTTGGGCACGATCCGGAATGGCAGGCGGTTATGCACAAGCCCGTCATGCGCAAGGAAATAGAGCAACCCGTAGGTCGTGATGCCCGCCGCGACCCAGAATAGCCACGCGGTGCCGGTCAGCGTCGCGATCGCGAACAGCGTGATCGACAGGATTGCGAAAACCACCGCATAATAGTCGTTGCGCTCGAAAAGGCCCGTGCGCGGCTGGTGATGGCTCTCGTGCCAGCCCCAACCCCACTTGCCGTGCATGATCCAGCGATGCGCCGCATAAGCAGTCAATTCCATCAGCGCGACGACGCCGATGACGATCGCGAGCGCCTGCCACCAGGGCATTTGGGAGAGATAGGAAAGCATGGGATTATCTTAGCCTAGACTTCGCGTCGCGCCTACTCCTGAAGCGCCGGGCCGGGATGCAATTCGCTCATCAGCCGGCTGCGCCCGTCGGGGCACACGATCCGGACGTGCTGCCGCCCCAGATCGCGTGGGCTGCGGACGCCGCAACTATGGGCGATGATCCCGACTTCCTTGCGCATATGCTTGACGAAATGCTCGACGCGTTCGGCCTTATCCTCGGGGACCAGTCCGCGCTGCAGCCGCTTCTTGTGGGTCGTCACCCCGGTCGGACAGTTATTGGTGTCGCACTTCATCGCCTGGATGCAGCCGATGGCAAACATGAAACCGCGCGCCGCATTGACGAAATCCGCGCCCGTCGCCAGCGCCCAGGCGACATCCGAGGGCGTGATGAGTTTGCCGCTCGCCACGATCCGAATGCGATGTTCGAGCCCGTATTTCTCGCGCAGGTTGACCGCCAGCGGCAGCGCCTCGTGGATCATCATCCCGACATTATCCATCAACGGCATCGGCGCCGCACCGGTCCCACCGTCACCGCTATCGATGGTGATGAAGTCGGGCGCGCAATCCTTGCCCCGCTCGACGACCGCCGCGAAGAATTCGTCGAGCCATTGATCGTCGCCCAGGACGGTCTTGATGCCAACGGGGATGCCGCTCACCGACCGCATCCGCTCGATCATGTCGAGCAGTTCTTCGTTATTTCCGATTTCGGGATGGCGATTGGGGGAGATACTGTCCTGCCCCTGCGGGATGCCGCGAATGCGGGCGATCTCGGCGGTGACCTTCTTCGCAGGCAGGATGCCGCCCTTACCGGGTTTGGCGCCCTGCGCGAGCTTCAATTCGATCATCCGGACCTGCGGATGCGAAGCGATTTCCTTGAGCTTTTCTTCGTTGAGCGACCCATCGGCGTTGCGCGCGCCATATTTGGCGGTGCCGAGTTGGAAGACGACGTCGCCCCCGCCTTCGAGATGATGGTCCGACAGGCCCCCCTCGCCGGTGCAAACCCAGCAACCGCCGCGCGCCGTCCCAAGCGAAAGGGCGCGCACGGCAGGCTTGGACAACGAGCCGTAGCTCATCGCGCTCATGTTGAAGAAGCTCGGCGCCTCGTACGGTTTCTTTGCCCCCGGCCCGATGACCAGCGGCGGTGCCTCGACTGCATCCTCGTCGAGCGTCGGCCAGGCCGCGTTGACGAAGATGGGCGTGCCGACCGGCTGAAGCCGCTTGGTCGACCCGAATGGCAGGACATTGTCCTTATTCTCGGCTGCCCGCTCAACCCAGTTTCGCTGCGCGCGGTTGAACGGCATCTCCTCGCGGTCCATTGCGAAGAAATACTGGCGGAAAAAGTCGCCCAGATGCGTGAAGAGATGGCGAAAGCGCCCGATGACCGGAAAGTTGCGGCGCACTGTGTCCTGCCGCTGGCTGACATCGATCACGAACAGCACGAGGACGGCCAGGACGCCCAGTCCCACCGCGATCACGAACGCATCAGACAGCAATTGGGCAATTCGTTCGATCATCGCTTGGCTCCCGCTACCGGCGGCGAGGCTAGCAGGCGTCGGGGCGTGCGCAAGGCTTAGCGCCGGAGCCCCGGAAAGAGCCGGTCGAACGCGCGCACCTTCGGCGCGTCATGGGCAAGGATATAGGGATGGCGCGGGTTCTTGCGCATGAAATCCTGATGATACTCCTCGGCGCGGTAGAATTTGCCTTTCTCGATCGTGGTGACGATAGGGCGGCGGTAGGTCCCCGACTTGTCCAACTGCGCGATATAGGCGCGGGCGACCCGCTTCTGCCGTTCCGACTGCGGGAAGAACGCGGTTCGGTAATGCTCGCCAACATCGGGACCCTGGCGGTTTTTGAGCGTCGGATCCGCAATCACCGAGAAATAGGCGCGCAGCAATTGGGCATAGCTGACCTTGCGCGGATCGAAGACGACACGGACCGCCTCCGCATGCCCGGTATTCCCGCGGATGACCTGCTTGTAGCTCGGGTTCGCCACTTCGCCGCCGGCAAAGCCGGATACTGCCGACTGCACTCCGTCGACCCGTTCGAATACGGCCTCCACGCCCCAGAAACAGCCGCCGGCGAAGACCGCCACTTCGCGGTTCGCGTCGTTCGCGATGTCCAGTCGGGCTGCCGGCACGCGGTCGTAACCGCTCGCGTTGGCGGGCGCGCCAACAGAGGCAAAGGCGACAAGGATCGCAGAAGCGATGGTGGCGGCAAGCAGCGTTCGAGGCAAGGTCATGACCATGGTTCGTTCGTTCTTTGAAGAAAGTTACCACATTCGGCCTCTGGCGACAGCACGGGCTTTCTGCCACTGTCCTGCCCATGGGGAAGGTCAAGCGACAGGCACGGAGCGACGACACGCGCTCGGCGATCATGGCGGCGGGCACCAGGCTGTTTGCCGTCCAGGGGTTCGAGAAGACCGGCATCCGTGACATCGCCGTCGAAGCCGACGTCAATCCGGCGCTGATCTCCTATCATTTCGGCGGCAAGGAAGGTCTTATCGAAGAGATCTTCGCCGACGCGATCGACACGGCAGCGGAGGCGGTCGAGGACGGTCGGTTCGTCGACGCAGAGTTTCCCGAGAAAGAGCTTGTGCGGCTCTACGCGAAGAGCCTGTCCAGCCAACCCATGCTCGTCCTGATGTCGCTTCGCTCGCAACTCGACCCCGAGCGGGTATTCAACGAAAATCTCCTGCCGCTTTATCGTCGCTTCCGGACGCTGACCAACGACATGCTCGACACGCTTCCCGACGATGCGCCGGGCAAGACGCTCGACCCGAACCTCGTCTACAGCATGATCCTGTCGCCGCTTCAGATGTACTTCGCTGCGCACCAGATTCGCGAAGGGGCAAAGGGAAGCATGGAGCCGACGGCCAGCTCATTGCCCCCGGAAGAATTTGTCCAGCGATTGGGCGACTTCATCAGCGCAGCGCTGAGATAGCAGACAAGGCTGGCATCCCTCTTTTCCCTCCGCTAAAGGCCCCGCCATGGCACATCATCACCCCAGCGTTTCGCCGTTCGACGCGAACGATCCTTTCGACCTCGACGGCCAGCTCACCGACGAAGAGCGCATGGTCCGCGACACTGCGCGCGCCTATGCCCAGGAGAAGCTCCTTCCCCGCGTGAAAGACGCTTTCCTCAAGGACAGTTTCGACCGCGACATCATGTCGGAAATGGGTCAGCTCGGCCTGCTCGGCGCGACCGTGCCTGAAGAATATGGGGGCGCGGGCCTCGGCTATGTCAGCTACGGCCTCATCGCGCGCGAAGTCGAGCGCGTCGACAGCGGCTATCGCAGCGCCTGCTCGGTCCAGTCCTCGCTCGTCATGTTCCCGATCCACGCCTACGGCACCGAGGAACAGAAGAAAAAATGGCTTCCCAAGCTCGCCAGCGGCGAAGCGGTCGGCTGTTTCGGTCTGACCGAACCCGACGCGGGTTCGGACCCCGGCGGCATGCGCACCCGCGCTAAGAAGGTCGATGGCGGCTACGTCATCTCGGGCGCCAAAATGTGGATCACCAACTCGCCCATCGCCGACGTGTTTGTCGTCTGGGCCAAGTCGGACGCACATGGCGGCGCGATCCGCGGTTTCCTGCTCGAGAAGGGCATGAAGGGCCTTTCGGCACCCAAGGTGAAGGAAAAGCTCTCGCTGCGTGCCTCGATCACCGGCGAAATCGTCATGGATGAGGTCGAAGTGCCCGAAAGCGCCATGTTCCCCGAGATCGAAGGCCTCAAGGGTCCCTTCGGCTGTCTCAACCGCGCCCGCTACGGCATCGGTTGGGGCGCGATGGGCGCAGCGGAGGCCTGCTACGAAGCAGCGCGCGACTATCTCCTTGAACGCAAGCAGTTTGGTGTTCCCCTCGCCTCCAAGCAGATCCCGCAACTGAAGCTCGCTGACATGGTCACCGAGATCACGCTCGGCCTTCAGGCGGCGCTACGCGTGGGTCGTCGCCTCGATGATGGCGTGCTCATCCCCGAGACGATTAGCCTCATCAAGCGCAATAATTGCGGCAAGGCGCTCGAGATCGCCCGCACCGCGCGCGACATGCATGGCGGCAACGGCATTTCGGCCGAATATGTGCCGATGCGCCACGCCATGAATCTGGAAACGGTCAACACCTATGAGGGCACGCATGACGTCCATGCGCTGATCCTCGGCCGTGCCATCACCGGTATTCCGGCCTTTTAGGTCTCTTTTTCCTTTAACAATTCCGCGCTAGGCTCCCCCTCACACAAGGGGGAGCCTCGCCATGGAATTGATCGTTTTCTTCGTCGTGCTCGCCGTCCTGCTGCTGTGGGGCGTTGCGATTTACAACAAGCTGGTGCGCCTGCGCGCGCTGGTCCATGAGGCCTTTTCGGGCATCACAGTACAGCTGCGCCGCCGCGCCGACCTCATTCCAAACCTGGTCGAGACGGTGAAGGGCTATGCCAGCCACGAAAAGGAAACGCTCGAAAATGTCATCGCCCAACGCGGCAATGCGGTTAGCGCCAAGGGCGTCGAGGCGACCGCCGCTGCCGATGCCGCAATGACCGGCCTGCTCGGCAAGCTGATGGCGGTGGTCGAGGCCTATCCCGATCTCAAGGCCGACGAAAACTTCCGCAAGCTGCAGGACGAGCTGAGCTCGATCGAACACGACCTGCAGGCTTCGCGGCGCTATTACAACGCCACCGCGCGCGACCTGAACACCCGCATCCAGTCGGTGCCCGACAACATCATCGCAGGGCCGACCGGCTTCAAGACCGAGCCCTATTACGAGGATGCCGACGAAAGCATCCAGAGCGCGCCCAACGTCGACTTCGGCTAAGGGGTAGCCCGATGCGTGCGCTTCTCGCGGTCCTGATCGCGTTCCTGACGCTGTTCGCCTCGCCGGCAGCAGCGCAGGAGCGGATCCAGTCCTTCCACAGCAATCTCGACATCGAAGAGGACGGCACGCTAACCGTCACCGAAACCATTCGCGTGATGGTCGAAGGACGCCAGATCCGCCGCGGCATCTTTCGCGACCTGCCGACCCGCTACGAGCTTCCGAATGGCGGCAATGCGAAGGTCGGATTTACCTTTCTCGACGCCTCGCTCGACGGTCGCGACGTCCCGACCAAGCTGGAGCGCATGTCCAATGGCGTGCGCATCCGCATCGGCGATCCCGATGTACTCGTCAGCCATGGCAGCCACGCCTATCGCATCCGCTATTCGGTGCGCCGCGCGGTCGGCCACTTCGAAGACAAGCCAATGGACGAATTGTGGTGGAATGTCACCGGCGACGGCTGGGCCTTCCGCATCGACAAAGCGTCCGCGACCATCCGACTGCCCCAGAACGCGCGCTTCGGAGAATTGATCGGCTACACTGGAGAATATGGCTCGACGGAACAGGCCGCGCGGGTCGTGCGCAACGAGCCCGGCAATGCCAAGATCGAGACCACACGCACCCTGCGCCCGCGCGAAGGCTTCAGCATCGTCGCGACCTTTCCCAAGAATATCGTTGAGCCGCCGACCGAGCAGGAAAGGCTTGCCCGCACCATCGCCGACTACGCGCCGCCGGTCGCCGCATTTTTCGGCCTGTTGCTCGTCATCGCCTATTATGTCTGGGCCTACGTCCATGTCGGTCGCGATCCCAGGCCCGGCACGATTGTCCCCCTCTTCGCACCTCCAGACGGGATCACGCCCGCCGCTATTCGCTACGCCATCAAGCGGAAGATGGACCATCGCGGATTCGCGGCGGCGCTGGTGGACGCCGGCGTGCGCGGCCACGTCACGCTCGAACAGGATGGCGGCGGCTTCCTATCCAAGGGGAAAATGAAGATCCGCCGCAACTCGCTCGATGCCCGGCAGCCGCTCGACCCAGCCGAGGAGCGCATGCTTTCCAAGTTGGTCGCCTCGGGCGAGACGCTGGAAATGGATAACGAGAACCACAGCAAATTTTCCAAGGCGCTTGGCACGCTCGACAAGCATTACAAGAAGATATTCGAGGGCAAGGCCTTCCACCGCAACTATGGCTGGGCCTTCGCGGGCCTGCTGACACTGATCGGCGCGCTCGCGCTCGTGGCCGCCGCGATCGTCTGGTCCGAAGACCTCGTCAGCCCGCTCATCCCGATGATTACCGTCGCGCTCCTCCTGATCGCGGTGCTGCTCATGGCCGGCGCGCCCGACAAGGGTCAGCCCGGCCGCAAGCTCATCCTCGGCCTCGGCATCTTCGCCGCGCTGATCGCGGGCGTGATGTCGCTCGGCATGCTCCCGATGGCCTTCGTCGGCGGCGGCGCGGTCATGATCATGCTGGTCCTGCTGCCTGCGACGATCATCGTCATCTCCGGCTTCATCTGGCTGGACGCGCCGACCGCCTCGGGCCGCGCGCTGCTCGACCGGATCGCCGGCTTCAAACAATATCTCTCGACCACCGAAGGCAAGCGCTTCGACCGTATGCAGCGCCCGGGCGAAGACCTGTCGCTGTTCGAACGCTATCTCCCCTATGCCATCGCGCTGGGCGTGGAAAATCAATGGGCGGAGAAATTCGAAAGCGCACTCGCCGCGGCCGCCAAGGACCCGACCCGCGACCAGGGCTTCACCTGGTATTCGGGCAGCCACGATGTCTGGCACAACCCGACGGGCTTCACCACGGCGGTCGGCGCCAGCCTCGCCAGCTCGATCAGCTCGGCCTCGACCGCGCCCGGCTCGTCGAGCGGCTCGGGCGGGGGCGGTTTCTCCGGCGGTGGCGGTGGCGGTGGTGGAGGCGGCGGCTGGTAATCAGCCCGTGTAGGACCGCTTCAGCACGTCGATTTTTTCATTCTCGTCGAGGTCGCTGCGCTGGACGAGGTCAAAGCCGAGCTTTTCGGCCAGCTTGAACGAAGCCGCATTGCCAGGCGAGATCATCGCCCAGATATCGCGCTTGAGGTTCGCATCGGCCCATTCGAGCGCGGCCCGGCACGCCTCGCCCGCTACACCCTTACCGTGCACGTCCTTGCCGAAGATCCAGCCCATTTCGGGCTGCCCGTCCCAGATAGGCTCGATCCCGCGCTGCGCGTCGAAGAAGCCGCAATTTCCGACCACGCGGCCGTCATATTCGACCATCCAGCCTCCATAGCCCAGCACGCTCCACATCCCGACCGACGAGATGACGCGCCGCCAGTGGTCGGAACGCGACATGGGCGGCCCTAGAAACTCTTGCACTTCGGGTTGCGCCATGATCGCTTCATGCGCAGCAAAATCCTCCGCGACGAAGCCGCGAAGGATCAAGCGTTCTGTGCGAATGGTCGGGGCGGGATGATCCGCCACGAGCCCCATTACTTCTTGGTCGAAAGCGACGAAAGGCCGCCGAACTTCTTGTTGAAGCGCTCGACACGGCCCCCCTGGGCTGCCTTGCGGCTGCCACCGGTCCAGGCCGGGTGCGATTTCGGGTCGATGTCGAGGTGCAGCGTGTCGCCTTCCGAACCCCACGTCGAGCGGGTTTCGAAGGTGCTGCCGTCGGTCATTTCGACCTTGATCATATGGTAATCGGGATGGGTATCGTTTTTCATCGTCTTTTCCTGTGTTTAGGCTGGTTTCCGACCAGCCCCATGAGGATCGAAGCGCGCCCTAGCGAAAAGCCTTCTGCTTGACAAGCAAAAGCTCCCCGGAATAGCGCTCGCCACAGGAACGAGGTTTCGCCCCTGTAGTGGGGGCGGCGAAGAGGGAAGCCGGCGAACATCCGGCGCTGTGCCCGCAACTGTGATCCGCGCATGAGCCGCAGAGAGCCAGATACCGACCCCGATCCGTCGTCCGTTCCGGCTGCCGGGGTCAGCGGCGGGGCGTGGATCGGCATGGGCGCGATGCGTCCGTCCTTTCCGCCGTGACGACTTGTCACGGATGAAAGGAAAAACCCATGTTCGATCTCCCCCCTATCGACGCCGAATTCCCGGACGAGAAAATCGTCATTACCGCCTCCCGCGACGAGGTGGACGCCGACGCGACAAGCGACGCGATCAGCCTGCTCGAGCCCGAAACGCTCGACCAGCTCGGCGAAGCGCGCGTCGTGCCCCTGCTGCGGCTTCTTCCCTCGGTCGCGTTGGCCGAGACGGGTCCCGCCGGCACCCAGGCGCAGGTCCGTATCCGCGGCGCCGAAGCCAGCCACACCTTGCTGTTCATCGACGGCATCAAGGCCAACGATCCTGCCGCAGGAAACGAGGCGCGTTTCGAATTGCTCGGCGATAGCGCGGGCGATGCGCTCGAATTGAAGCGCGGGCCGCAGTCCGCCTTGTGGGGCGCCGAGGCCATTGGCGGTGTCGTAGCCCTGCGGAGTGCAGCGGCGGAGGCCCGCAGCGTGTCGGCCTTTGGCGAATATGGCAGCGACGACTTCCAGCGTCTCTCGTCCCGCTTCGCAGCCGGCGGCGAAACCGGCCAGCTCGTCGCCGCCGTCGGCTATCAACGCAGCGACGGCATCGACAGCTTCGGCGATGGAGGCGAAAAGGACGGATATTCGCTGTTCACCGCGCGTGTTGCGGGCGAGCTCGACCTTTCCACCGGCATCACGCTCGAAACCTCGGGCTTCGCGATCGACGGCAAGAGCGAATTTGACGGGTTCGATCCGGTCTTCTTCACCCGCGCCGACACGGACGACGAAACCGACAACCGCCTCGCCGCGGGCCGCGTCGGCCTCTCTTTGACCGATATCGGGGTGGATCGCGCCCGGTTCGGCATTTCCTATCTCGACAGCCAGAACATCAATTTCACCGACGGCGCCGAGACCAATCGGACCGCCGCCGACCGACTAACGGTCAATGCCCAGCTGGCCGAAGATATCGGCAACTTCACGCTGATCTCCGCGGTCGACCACGAGGCCGAAGACTTCGAGGCCGACGATGTCGCCTTCGGTGGCCTCACGCGGCAGGACGTGTCGCGCGAGCGCACCGGCATCCTGGCCGAGGCCCGTTGGACCCACGATCGGCTCACCGCCGACATTGCCGTCCGTCATGACATGTTCGAAGGCAGCAGCAACGCGACGAGCATTTCGGGCGGCCTGCTCTACGCGCTGGACGACCGCTTCTCGCTTTTTGCCAATTATGGCGAGGGGATCGCGCAGCCCAGCTTCTACGACCTGTTCGGCTTCTTTCCGGGCAGCTTCGTCGGCAATCCGCAAGTAAAGCCGGAGCGCTCGCGCGGCGGCGACATTGGCGTGCGATACGCCGACGACCGACTGTCCGGCGCAGTGACGATCTTCCACCAGCGGCTCGACAACGAAATTGTCTCGATTTTCGACGGGATCAACTTCACGTCGTCGGTCATCAACGCGCAGGGCAAGAGCGATCGCTGGGGCGTTGAGGTCGAGGCCGGCGCACGACTGTCCGATGCGCTGAGCGTATCCGCCAACTATAGTTATCTCGACGCGGACGAGCCGGATGTCTCGGGCGCGGATTTGGCGGAAACCCGACGCCCCAGGCACCGCGCGGCAATCCATGCCACCGGAAACGTCGACCGCCTCTCCTACGGCGCCAGCCTCGCCATCGTCGGCGCTCGCGATGATGTCGACTTCGACCTTTGGCCCGCCAGCCGCGTGACACTCGACAGCTATGCACTGCTGTCCGCGCGGATCGGATACAGGCTCAATGACACGCTCGAACTCAACGTCCGCGGGACCAACCTTACGGACAGCGATTATCAGGACGTGGTCGGTTACAACACCCAAGGGAGGGCGGTCTTTGCCGGCATTCGCATCACTGGCTAGCGCCGCGCTCGCGGCAGGCAAAATTGCGAGTCTCGACCTGTGCGCGGACGAGTATCTGCTGCTGCTTGCACCGCGCGAGCGCATTGCCAGCGTCAGTCACTTGGCCGACGACGAACGCGACAATGCGCTGAGCGAACGGGCGCGCGGCATCCCCGCCAATCGCGGCTCGCTCGAAAGCCTGCTGGCAAGCGACGCGAAGATCCTGCTGACGACGCGGCCGCTGGGCCGGTTCGACCGCGACCTCGCAGCGCGGCTCGGCATGCGCGTCGTCATGCTCGATTCATCGTCGCCCGAGCGAGTCTCGCAAACGGTCGATCGGGTCGCCGCGCTCGCCGACAATGAAAGCGCTGCGCGGGCATGGCAGTCGCGTTACGCTGCCCTTAGGGCGAACGCCCCTGCCTCGCGCAGATCGGCGCTGTGGATCGGGGTTGGAGGGATCGGCATGTCACCCCAGTCCGCTGCGGCGCAGTGGCTCGGCTATGCCGGAGTGCGCCCGGTCCTCGCGGCACCGGGCCTCAGCCGGGTCGAGCAGGTCGTGACCTCCAACGCGCCGATCATCCTGCGCAGTCGCTACGATGCCGGCAGCTATTCGCAAGCCGCCTCCTATCTCGACCATCCGCTGGTCAAGCGAGCGGGGCGTCGGCAGATCGCAGTGGACGGTCGGCGTTTCACCTGTTCGGGCCCGTTGCTGCTCGACGAAATCGAACGATTGAAACGGCGCTTGGCGCAATGAGGATCGCGCTTGCCCTCTTCGGTTTCGCGCTCGTCGTCGCGCATCTCTTGTTGCCGACCACGCTACTCGAACGACCCGAGCTCGCACAGCTCATCCTGGTCGAACTGCGCCTGCCACGGACGCTCCTCGCCATCGGCTACGGTTTGTCGCTCGGCATGGCAGGCGCGGTGTTGCAAGCCATCTTTGCCAATCCCCTCGCCTCGCCCGACATCACCGGTGCGAGCGCCGGCGGCGCGCTGGGCGCGGTCACCGTGGCCTATGTGCTGGGTTTGTCGGGCGCGGTCGCGATGGCGGTCGGCGGCGCCATCGGCGCCGGCGCGGCGCTCGTCCTACTGTTCCTCGTAGCAGGGCGTGGGGCCGATCCAGCGCGCCTCCTGCTGGCGGGCCTCGCCATCGCGCTTGCTGCTGGGTCGGCAACCGCGCTGATGCTCGCGCTCGCCCCCTCGCCTTACGCCTTCTACGACGCGTGGCGCTGGTTGATGGGAAGTCTCGTCGACCGGTCGCGGGGCCAGGCCGCCGCCGCGCTCGTGCCTGCCATGATTGCCTGCTTTTTCCTTTGGCGTGACCGCAGGGCCTACGACCTCATCGCGCTCGGTGACGACGTGCTTGCATCGCTCGGTGTCGACCCCCGTCGCCTCGCCAATCGCACGATGTTCCTCGCGGCCATCGCCACGGGCGCGTGCGTGGCGCTATGCGGCGCGATCGGCTTCGTCGGTCTCATTGCCCCGATCATCGCCCGTCATCTGACACGCGGACATCCTGGCCGCGCCATCCTGCCTGCCGGACTATTGGGGGCCGGTGTTTTACTGTTCGCCGATCTTGTCGTGCGTTTTGCCCCGGCGGGCCGCGACATTCCCATCGGGGTCATCACCAGCCTCATCGGCACACCCATCTTCATTTTCGTGCTGGCGCGGCTGCCGCGGGGAAGCCGCGCATGACGGCTACCTTCACCTCACTTTCCTTGGAGATGCGGCTCGAGCCTACCGACCTCAAGCTGGCAGACGGCGCCTTCGTGGCGCTGGTCGGCCCGAACGGCAGCGGCAAGACCAGCCTGCTCCATGCCATGGCAGGGATCGCAGGCGATGCCACGGCACGGACCATCGACGGCGAACCGGTACCACAGGGCCAGCCCGCGCGGCGCGCGCGGCTCATCGGTTTGATGCCCGCCAATCGCGCGCTGGCCTGGCCGATCCCCGTCCGCGATCTCCTGTCGCTGTCGCCCGTCCCGGTCGATCCGGAGCGGGTCGCGAGCCTCGTCAAGCGCCTTGAACTAACCGACCTGATCGATCGCCCCGCAAACGCCTTGTCGACCGGCGAACGCGCACGCGTCTTCCTTGCCCGCACGTTGGCCAGTCGCCCGCGCCTGCTGCTCCTCGACGAGCCGCTCGCCAATCTCGACCCCTATTGGGCGCTGTCGATCGTCGATCTGCTGCGTGAGGAAGCGCGCGGCGGCACGATGATCGTCACGGCGATGCACGACTTCGCGCTCGCGCGGCGGTTCGACCGCATGCTTCTGATGCACGAAGGGCGGCTCGCGCTTGACGGGCCGTCCTCCGAAACAATGCGCAAAGAGCGCTTCGCGAATATCTTCCGCCTTGCGCCCGAGGGCGAAGGCTGGCGCCCGGCCTAGGCTTCGGGCGGGTCCGCAATCATCGCAGTGAACTGCACTTCACAGGTCGTCTCGCCATTCACCGACGCCTTGCCGGCAAACTTGCAGATCGCACGGCGCATCTGGACGATCTCGACATCGAGCTGGAGCAGGCAGCCCGGTTCGACCGGCTTCCTGAACTTCGCATTCTCGATCGCCATAAAATAGACCAGCTTGCCAGACCCTGCGAGGTCCATGCTCTCGACCGCGAGCACGCCCGCCGCCTGCGCCAGCGCCTCCACCTGGAGGACACCGGGCATGATCGGGCGACCGGGAAAATGCCCTTGGAAGAACTCCTCGTTCATGCTTACCGCCTTGATAGCGGTGATCGATTCATCCTTCGTGATGCGCTCGACCCGGTCGACGAGCAGCATCGGGTAGCGGTGCGGCAGCGCCGCCATCACCTTGGTGACGTCGAGCGGACCGAGGGTGGCGGCGCCGTCGCTCATGGGGCTTAGCGACCCGCCGGTGGGGTCTGCTGCTGCGCGGGCTGCTGCGGCGCCGGCGCGGTCGTGGCGATCGTCGTCAGGCGACGGTTTACCTCGGCCATCACGTCGGCTGTGATGTCGATCGCGGGCGAGTGCATCAGCGCCTGCTGCTCGTCCATGACGATGTGCGCGCCACGCGCCTGCATCACGGTCTGGACAGCGGGCTGGTAGGCCGCGCTGAACTGCTGCGAAACATAGGCGCTGTTGCGCTGCAGGGTCTGGCGACGGCCAGTGATCTCCTGCGTCGCGGCGCGGCGCGAGGCTTCGAACTGCTGGACGCGCTGCTGCAGGGCAGCCGACGGCTCGGCACCGTTGAGCGCGTTGATCTCGGCCTGGATCGCCTGGCCGCTGGCTTCGAGCGGGGTGGCGAGCTCGCTTTCACGCGCGGCGATGGCATCGGCCTGCGCCTTGAGCTGCGCGGCGGCGGTCACGCACGCGGTGCATTCGGCACCGACACGCTGGCTGTCGACAATCGCGATCTTGGCTTCGGGGAGCGCCTGCGCCTGTGCGGCGGCGGGCAGGATGACGGTACTGGCGGCAAGCGCCGCGGCAAACATGGTCTTCATTAGAATTGGGTTCCTACATTGAAGGAGAAGAGTTTGGGATCGTCGCCCTCCTGGGTCACGATCGCCTTGGCGATGTCGAGGCGCAGCGGACCAAAGGGGCTGACCCAGTTGACGCCGACACCGACCGAAACACGCGGGCTGATGCTGTCGCCGAGGAAAAATTCCCGGAAGCCCGCGGAACGGAAATAGTCGCCTTCGGCACCCGGACAATCGGATGCAGGCGGGAGATAGAGGATGGCCTGCTCAGGATTGTCCGCGGCAGGATTACAAATGACGCCGATATTGTTGAGGATCGGCGTGTCGAGCCCCCAGACCGACGCGACGTCGACATAGGCCGAGGGACGCAGGCCAAAGCTGCGCGCACCCTCGCCGAGCGGGATTTCGAGCTCGACGCGGCCGAGATAATAGCCACGACCGCCCAACGCGTTGCGCTCGAGCGCGGCATCTTCGAGAAGATTGCCCTCAAGGTCGTACGGAACACGGCGCACGCGCGGTCCGATACCGCGAATGTCAAACCCGCGAACGGTCGGGCCGAAGAAGCGATCCGACAGGCGGATGTCGTCAATGCCCTCGAGGCCGTTATCCTCGAACGGATGGATGTAGCCACCCTCCGCGGTCAGCGAGAGAATGAACTCGTTGCCGAGGTTGAAGAACTGCGCGGCGTTGGCAGTGCTGCGAAGATATTTCACATCGCCGCCCAGGCCCGCAAAGTCCTGGCTGAGCGAGGCACGGAAGCCGCGCGTCGCGCGAATGCCGTCCGTGTTGTTGAAGGCGATGGTGTAGCCGATGGCCGAGGTCAGTCGATCGCCCAGTTCGTTACACAGATAGGTACCCGCACGGACCGGGTCGCACTCCAGATTGCCGTCGCCGTCGAGATCGGTGAAGAACAGCTCCTCATCGAGTGTGATTTCCGAGTTTTCGAGACGATAGCGGAAGCCGGCCGAGAAATATTCGGTCACCGGGAAGCCGAGCCGCAGCCCGCCACCGGTCGTCAGCTGGCCATAGGTCTCGCGTCGTTCGTTGCCGACGAAGCTGAAGCTGTTGAAGTCGCGGCGATAGATGTCGCCGCCGAGCAGGATGTTGCGGCCGCCGAAATAGGGTTCGACAAAGCCGAGGCTGACCGACTTGGAGTAACGCGAATAGCTCGCGCCCGCAGACAGCTGCTGGCCCTTGCCCATGAAGTTGCGCTGAGCAATCGACGCGGAGAAAAGCAGTCGCTCGATGCTCGAATAGCCCGCCGACAGCTGGATTTCGCCGGTCGGACGTTCTTCGAGATCGACCGCCAATGCGATCCGGTCGTCGCCGACGCGCGTCTGCGTGATTTCCAGCTCTTCCTGGAAGAAGCCGAGCGATTTGATGCGGTCTTCCGAACGCTTGATCTGCGCAGCGTTAAAGGGGTCACCTTCGGCGAGGCGCAATTCGCGGCGAATGACCTTGTCGCGGGTCGTCGTATTGCCGTTGATGTCGACGCGGTCGATGTAAACGCGCGGTGTCTCGGCCAGCACGAAAGAAATGTCGATCGTCAAATCTTCGGCATTACGCTGATAGTCCGGCGACACGTCCGAGAAAGCGTAGCCGCGAAGGCCGGCAATCTCGCTGAAGCGCGTGACCGTATTTTCCACCGCTTCGGCGTTGAACCAGTCGCCGCTGGTCAGCCCGATGGCCGGCTGCAGGCGCTCGGACGGAAGATCGCGAATGTCGCTTTCGACGCTCAGGTCGCCAAATTTGTAGCGCGGACCTTCCTCCACGATGAAGGTAAGGACGAAATCCTCGCGGTCGGGCGTCAATTCGGCCTGCGCGTTGACGACGCGGAAATCGGCATAGCCTTCGGTCAGGTAGAAGGCGCGCAGCTTTTCCTGGTCCGCGGCGAGACGATCGGCGTCATAGGCGTCGTTCGACTTCATGAAGCCAAGCAGGCCACCCGCCTCGCGGCTGAAGATTTCCTTGCGCAGCTTCTTGTCGGAAAAGGCTTCGTTACCGATGAAGTTGATCTGGCGAATCTTCGACTTTTCGCCCTCGCTAATCTCGAAGATCAAATCGACGCGGTTCTGGTCGAGCTGCACGATCTTGGGCTCGACAACCGCGGCAAAGCGGCCCTCGCGCTTGTAAAGTTCGACGATGCGATCGACGTCGGCACGCACGGCCGAACGGGTGAAGATCTGGCGCGGTGCGAGCTGGATTTCCGGCTCGATCTTGTCGTCCTTGAGCTTCTTGTTGCCCTCGAGGACGATGCGGTTGATGACCGGGTTTTCCTGAACGACGATCACGATGTTGCCAGTGTCGGCGCCGGTGATCTGCACGTCCGCGAACAGCTGCGTGTCGTAGAGCGCCTTAAGCGCGCGATCGAGGTCGCGCCCGGTATAGGTTTGGCCCGGCTGCAGGTTGGCGTAGGCGAAAACGGTCTCGCGCTCGATACGCTCGGCACCCGCGACGTTGAGCGACCGGATAACCTGCTCCACCGGCTGCGGCGCGGTCAGCTGCGCTTCTTCGGCGGCTTCGCCCTCGGGCATCACGATCGGATCGGGGATTGTCGTGTCCTGCGCGAAAGCGGGGAAGGTCCCGCCCAGCATGGTTCCGACCAGCAGCATGGCACCCGTCCGGCGCACTCGGTTCTTGTTCAAAATCACGCGTTCCCGCCCTTGTCCTGATGGCACTTCACACAGCACTGCTGTGCCCTGAAATAATTCGTCCACCCCACTGCCCGAATGAGACTAGCCAATCAAGCGCTGCAACCGTTCACCGACGCCAAAAGACGATAAGTCGTTGAACGTAGTGAAAATGATGAGCGCAGCGATGAGCGACAGGCCGACCCGATACCCCCATTCCTGGACGCGAGCGCTGGCGGGTTTCCGCCGGATCGCCTCGTAGGCGTAGAAGGCCAGGTGACCACCATCGAGCATGGGAACTGGCAGAAGGTTGATGAAGCCAAGATTAATCGAGAGGAAGGCGAGTAACGAAACAAACTCGTAAAATCCGAGACTTGCCTGCTGGCCCGAAACCTGCGCGATCTTCATCGGCCCGCCCAGCTCCTTGACCGACCGTTCGCCGACGACGATCTGGCGCAGCGCTTCAAGGATCATCGTAATCGTTTGCCACGTCGCATCGGCACCCGCGCCGATCGCCTCGATGGGGCCAAGCTGCTCGACCGTTTGCTCGGCGGTCACGCCCAGAAAGCCGATCCGCGCCTCCTGCCCGAACTCGTCTTCCTGCATGCGCACCGCGAACTTGCCCTCGACCGTCCGCTCCTCGCCCTCGCGAAGATAGTCGATGGTGACGTCCGCGCCCGGGCGAATGACGGCGTAACGTCGCAAATGCTCGAAAGAGGGGATCGCATCGTCGTTGATCGACACGATGACATCGCCCGGCTGCAGCCCCATTTCGGCGGCGGGCGTATCGTCGACGACCTCGGTGATCACCGTCTCGCTGTTGAGCTGCCCGAACGCCATGAAGAACGCGGCAAAGATCAGGATGGCGAGAATGAAGTTGGCGATCGGGCCGGCCAGCACGACCAGCGCGCGTTGCCAGAGCGGCTTGTTCTGGAAATGGGTCGGGTCGCCATCCTCGGGGTCGGGGCGCGAGGTCGGATCCATGTCGCCCGCAAGCTTGACGTAGCCGCCGAGTGGCAGCCAGCCGACCTGCCAGCTCGTCCCGCGCTTGTCGGTCCAGCCGGCAATTTTCTTGCCCAACCCGATCGAGAAAGTCTCGGCTCCGATGCCAAACATTCGTGCGACCGAATAATGGCCCAGTTCGTGGAAGAAGATTAGCGGCCCGAGCGCCAGCACGAAGGCGATCAGTATGAACCAGATTGGGGGCTGTTCAAGCATTACGCCGCCACCTGTAGCACAGACTGGGCGCGGTCCCGCGCCTTGGCGTCGATCTCGAGCACGTCCTCGATCGATTTGGGTGGCGACAGATCCGCGCTGTCGTCACGAACCCGCTCGACCGTCTGCGCGATCTCGCCGAAACCGATCTTGCCATCGAGGAAAGCGGCGACCGCCACCTCGTTGGCCGCGTTGAGCGTCGCCGGTGCCGCGCCGCCCGCTTCCAGCGCTTCGCGCGCCAGCCGCAGCGCTGGGAAGCGTTCGGGATCGGGCGCTTCGAAATCGAGCCGCGCGACGCTGGCAAGGTCGAGCCGTTCGCACGGCGTCGCCATGCGCTTTGGCCAGGCCAGCGTATGCGCGATGGGCACGCGCATGTCGGGTGCCCCCAGCTGCGCCAGCATCGACCCGTCCTCATATTCGACCAGGCTGTGGATGACCGACTGTGGATGGACGAGGATGTCGATCTTTTCCGACGGCAGCCCGAACAAATGATGCGCTTCGATCAGTTCGAGCCCCTTGTTCATCATCGTCGCGCTGTCGACCGAGATCTTGGCGCCCATCGACCAGTTGGGATGGGCGACCGCCTGCTCGGGCGTCATCTGCGCCATCTCGTCCAGGCTCTTGGTCCGGAACGGCCCACCCGAAGCGGTCAGCACCAGTCGCGAGATGCGGTCGCAATCCTGCCCCGTCAGGCATTGGAAGATCGCATTATGCTCGCTGTCGACCGGCAGGATTTCCGCGCCCGAACGCTTGGCGGCCGAAATCATCAGCTCGCCCGCCGCGACCAGCGACTCCTTGTTGGCCAGCGCCACCGTCTTGCCCGCCTCGACCGCGGCCATCACTGGCCCGAGCCCTGCGCAGCCGACGATCGATGCCATGATCCAGTCCGCCTCGCCCGCCGCAACCTCGCAGAGCGCTTGCTCTCCCGCACGCGCCTCGATCCCCGACCCGTCGAGCGCGGTTTCGAGCGCTTGCAGCAATGCATCGTCGGCGATCACGGCCGTCTTGGCTCCCACGTCACGCGCCTGCCTGGCCAGCAGGTCGACATTCGAGGCCGCGGTCAGCGCCTCGACCGAAAACCGGTCGCGCTCGCGCCCGATCAGGTCCAGCGTCGAGGTGCCGACCGAGCCGGTCGATCCGAGGATGGTGACGTGGCGCATTAAAGCCCTGCTCCGAAGTAGATGAGCGCGGTCAGCGCAGCGACGACCAGCAGCCCGTCGAGGCGGTCGAACACGCCGCCATGGCCCGGCAGCATCGTGCCGCTATCCTTGACCCCCGCGCGGCGCTTCATCCAGCTTTCGAACAGGTCGCCGCCCTGCGCTGCCGCGGCCATCGGCGCGCCAAGCATGTAGAGCATCGGCGGAAGCGCCGAGGCCCATGCCCACAGCCCGCCCAGCACCGCCGCCGCAACCATCCCGCCAATCAGGCCGGCGATGGTCTTGTTGGGACTGATCTTGGGCGCCAGCTTGGGCCCTCCGATGCTGCGTCCGGCAAAATAGGCCCCGATGTCGGTCGCCCAGGTGATGATGAACACCCACAGGACCAGCTCGAGCCCCTCTCCCCGCTCGCGCAAATATAACAATGCCAGCGCCGGCAGCAGGCAATAGACGAAACCCAACAGCATCCAGTGGACGCCCCAGTTTTTGGTGATTTTCGACCATTCCCAGTAAACCGCCGTTGCGACCGCCGCGACGAAGATCGCGAACAGGAAACCGCCGACATAGGTCACGCCCAAGGCCACTGCGATCATCGCGATCGCCGACACGATCCGGGTGGTCAGTTCATTCATCGCCCACCAAATCTCCGTTGCCGCTGCCCAAAGGCGCGGATGCATTCGTTGAATTCGTCCTCGCCGAAATCGGGCCACAGCGTGTCGATGAACATCAGTTCGGCATAGGCCGCCTGCCACATCAGGAAATTGCTCAATCGCTGTTCGCCGCTCGTCCGGATGACGAGATCGAGTTCGGGCAGGTCGGCGGTTTGCAGCGCGCTGTCGAGCGCGGCTTCGTCGATGCTGGCCGGATCGCGCCCTCCCGCCGCCACTGCCTCGGCAAGCCGCCGCGCGCCCGCCGCGATCTCGGCGCGGCTGCCATAGTTGAGCGCAATGACGAGATGAAGCTTGTCATTCTCCCGCGTCTTTTCTCGCGCCTTCTGAAGGCGATCCCAAAGGTCCGGACCGAAGCGGCTGGGATCGCCGATATAGTCGAGCCGGACCCCTTCCTTCGCCAATTCCTCAAGTTCGCGCTCGAGATAATAGCGCATCAGCCCCTTGAGATCGGAGACCTCTTTATCGCTGCGCCGCCAGTTTTCGGAGCTGAAGGCGTAAAGCGTCAGCGTGCCGACCCCCGCCTTCACCGCTGCTTTCAACGTCGCGCGAACCGCCTCGCCGCCCGCCTTGTGCCCGGCCGCGCGGGGCAATCCGCGACGCGCGGCCCAACGCCCGTTGCCATCCATGATGATGGCAACGTGCCTGGGTACGGCTCCTGAGCCAGTATCGGTCGCGGAAGCCGCGCCTTCGGGGGCGCGTGCGGCGCTCACTGGCCGAGGATTTCCTTTTCCTTGTTCGACGCGAGCGTGTCGATCTCGCCGACCTTTTCGTCGGTCAGCTTCTGAACCTCGGCTTCGAGACGCTTGCGCTCGTCTTCGCCAAATTCGTGGTCCTTCTCGTCCTTCTTGAGGTCGTCCATGCCGTCGCGACGCACGTTGCGAACGGCGACTTTCGCCTTCTCGGCATATTGGCCGACCAGCTTGGCGAGTTCCTTGCGGCGTTCTTCGGTCAGGTCGGGGATCGGCAGGCGGATGAGCTGGCCATCGGCGACCGGGTTGATGCCAAGGCCCGCGTTACGGATCGCCTTTTCGACATTGCCGATATTGCCCTTGTCCCACACCTGCACCGAGATCAGGCGCGGCTCCGGGACCGAGACGGTCGCCACCTGGTTCATCGGCATCATCGCGCCATAGACTTCGACCTGGATTGTATCGACCAAGCCGGTCGAGGCGCGCCCCGTACGAAGTCCTGCGAGATCGTGGCGAAGCGCCTCGATCGCGCCGTCCATACGGCGGGTCAGGTCGGATTTGTCATAGGCAGCCATCGGTCTACTCCTCGTTCGTGACGATCGTGGCCGTTCCACCGCCGTCAAGGACCTGGGTCAGGTTGCCCTCATCGCGGATATTGAACACAACGATCGGAATATTATTGTCGCGGCACAGCGCCACGGCGCTGGCGTCCATCACGCGCAGATTGTCGGCGAGAACGCGGTTGAAATCGAGACTGTCGTAGCGCTTGGCGCCTTCGACCTTCTTGGGATCGGCATCGTAGACGCCATCGACGCTGGTGCCCTTGAACAGCGCGTCGCAGTTCATTTCGGCAGCGCGCAAGGCGGCAGTCGTGTCGGTCGTAAAATAGGGGCTGCCGGTGCCGGCGGCGAAGATGACGATGCGTCCCTTCTCCATGTGACGCACGGCGCGGCGACGGATGTAGGGTTCGCACACGGTCGCCATCGGGATGGCCGACTGCACCCGCGTGTCGAGGCCGATCTGTTCGAGCGCGTTCTGCAGCGCGAGACTGTTCATCACCGTCGCGAGCATGCCCATATAGTCTGCGCTAGCGCGGTCGAAGCCCTGCGCGGCGCCAGCGATCCCACGGTATATGTTACCGCCGCCCACGACGATGCACAGCTCGTGACCCGCTTCCTTCGCTTCGGCAATTTCGCGTGCCAGTCGCGCGACCATTTCGGGGTCGATGCCGAACTGGTTCTTCCCCATCAACACCTCGCCCGAGAGTTTGAGGAGGATGCGGTTGAACTGGGGTCGGGACATGGAGGCTCCTGCGCGCGCGTAATGGGCTTTGGAGGCTCTTAGAGAGGCGTGCGGGCGCTGCCAAGCATGTTGCGTAACAAAAAGGGGCGCCACCGTTGCCGGCAGCGCCCCGATCTGTTGGCAAAGAAAGCTTAGGCGCCGGCAGCGGCGGCGACTTCGGCGGCGAAGTCGCTTTCTTCCTTCTCGATGCCTTCACCGAGCTGGAAGCGTTCGAACGCCTTCAGCACGATCTCGGTGCCGGCTTCCTTGCCCGCCTGGGCAACGACGTCGGCGACCGGGGTCTTGTTGTCCATGACGAAGAGCTGCGAGAGGAGAGCATTCTCCTTGGCGAACTTCTTCATCGAACCTTCGACCATCTTTTCGGCGATGTTTTCCGGCTTGCCCGATTCCATGGCCTTGGCCTTGGCAATTTCACGCTCGCGGGCGAGCATGTCAGCGTCCAGGCCGTCAGCGTCGAGCGCCATCGGGTTGGCAGCGGCGATGTGCATCGCGATCTGTTTGCCGAGGCCTTCGAGGACGGCGGTGTCGGCGGCGCTTTCGAGCGCGACCAGCACGCCGATCTTGCCCATGTTGGGTGCGACGGCATTATGGACGTAGCTGACGACCGTGCCCTGATCGACCGAGATGGTCGCGGTGCGGCGCAGCGACTGGTTTTCACCGATCGTCGAGATGTTGTCGGTCAGCTTCTCGTTGACCGTGCCACCCGACGGGTAGGCGGCGTTGCCGAGCGCTTCGATGTCGCCATCGACGTCCAGCGCGAGGGTCGAAACGGCAGCAACGAATTCCTGGAATTTCTCGTTCTTGGCGACGAAGTCGGTTTCCGAGTTGACCTCGACGACCGCGCCCTTGGTGCCTTCGACGGCGACGCCGACGAGACCTTCGGCAGCGGTACGGCCCGACTTCTTGGCGGCGGCAGCAAGGCCCTTGGTGCGCAGCCAGTCGACCGCGGCTTCCATGTCGCCGTCGGTTTCGCCGAGCGCTTTCTTGCAGTCCATCATGCCCGCATTGGTGCGGTCACGCAGTTCTTTCACCTGTGAAGCGGTGATGCCCATATCGGCAGTCCTTTCTGTGGCGCGAGGGAAGGCATGGCTCTCGCCATCCCCTCCCCCGTCAGATTGTCATGGGTTCGCTGCCCCATATGGGGTGCGTCGCCCGAATTTGAAGGCCGGTTCGCCTTACGCCGTCGCGGCCTCGACCGGCGGATTTTCCATCTCGCCGACGTCCTTGCCCGAAGCGGCGGCGTTGTCGCCGCGGCCCGAGTTGGCAGCGTTGGCAATCGCCTCGCAGTAGAGACGGATGGCGCGGCTGGCGTCGTCGTTGCCCGGAACCGGGAAGGCGATGCCGTTCGGATCCGAATTCGAGTCGAGGATCGCGATGACGGGGATGCCAAGAACGTTGGCTTCCTTGATCGCGAGATCTTCCTTGTTGGTGTCGACGACGAACATGACGTCCGGCAGGCCGCCCATGTCGCGGATCCCGCCAAGGCTCTTTTCGAGCTTGTCGCGTTCGCGGGTCAGCTGGAGGACTTCCTTCTTGGTGAGACCGGCGGTGTCACCCGAAAGCTGTTCCTCGAGCGCCTTGAAACGACGGATCGAGTTCGAAATCGTCTTCCAGTTGGTGAGCATGCCGCCCAGCCAGCGATGGTTGACGTAGTGCTGGCCGCAGCTAGCTGCAGTCTCGGCGATCACGTCCGACGCCTGGCGCTTGGTGCCGACGAACAGCACCTTGCCGCCGCGAGCGACCGTCTGCTGAACGAAGTCGAGCGCACGCGCGAAAAGCGGCACGGACTGCGAAAGATCGATGATGTGGACACCGTTGCGCGCGCCGAAGATGTACGGCTTCATACGCGGATTCCAACGGTGGGTCTGGTGGCCGAAGTGCGAGCCGGCCTCAAGCAATTGCTGCATCGTGACGACGGGTGCCGCCATGGGTCATTCTCCTATCCCGGTTTGTCCTCGGCGGGCCGTAATGACCGGATTTCTCCGGCACCGGTATGTTGGCACCGCCTGTGGAATGGCGCGCCTCTAGCGAAAAGCGCCTGTCGTTACAACCCCTTGTGCACTGCAGCAGGCGTTTTTGGAACAAATGAGAACGAATGAGAACAAAAGGGGATTGACAGGATGGAACGGAAGTGGAACAAAGCCGATCCGATTTGACGCGAAAGGCCCCGTACGATGACCATGCTGATGCCCGCTCTCTTCTTCCTCGCCACCGGTGCGGCGCTCGTATGGGGCCTGTTCGAGATGGTTCACGCCAACAGCGACAAGATGCGCGCCGCGTGGGCGGGCGACAGCCTGGCCTCGCACGGTGTCGGCGACCAGACCGTCGTCAGCGTCCGCTGGAAGTCGCGCGGCGAAGCGCGCAAGACCGTCGTTATGGCGACTAGCCGCCTCGGCTGGCGCGCCGCTGCTTGACCTTCATGTAGCTCATTATGCTGAACGGCAGCAGGCCGAGATATAGCGCGCAGATCCCCAGTAGAGTCAGCCACGGGTTGGTGATCAAGGCCGCGGCGAGCAGGCCGACCCCAGCCAGCGCGAAGATGCGATAGCTCGATCGCAGCCGGATCGACGACCAGCTATAGGTCGCGACGTTGGAGATCATCAGCGCAGCGATGAACAAGACCCACGGCATCACGACTACCCATTCGCGGAAGACGTCGTTGCCGGTGATCAGCCAGAGATAGACGGGCGTGAACGCGAGCCCCGCCCCCGCAGGCGCGGGCACCCCGGTATTGAATCCGGCGGATTTGTGCGGTTGGTCATCGGCATCGATGCGCGCATTGAAGCGTGCGAGCCTCAAGGCGCAACAGACTGCGAGCGCCAGGGCGGCAATCCACCCGAAACGCGGTGCCGCCTGCAGTGACCAGAGAAACAGGATCAGCGCGGGCGCGACCCCGAACGCGATATTGTCGGCGAGGCTGTCGAGTTCGGCCCCGAAGCGGCTCTGGGCGCGCAACAATCGCGCAATGCGTCCGTCGAGCCCGTCGAGCACGCCCGCAAGCACGATGCAGCCGAGCGCGATCTCCCAATGGTTGACCGGCCCGCCGAACGAGGCGGACACGGCATAGCGGACGCCGGTCAGGCCGAAGCAGAGCGCCATCGCGGTGATGGCATTGGGCGCGAGGGCGCGAAACGGCAGGCCGTGGCGACGACTGGCTTCGGGTTCGTGCTGGCTGACCCCGTTCACTGGCTGCGTCCCGCGACGGCATTATCCTTGCCAAGCTCGGCAAGAATGGTCTCGCCCGCGATCGTGCGCTGTCCGAGCAGCACTTTCGAACCCGTGCCCAGCGGGAGATAGACGTCGACGCGGCTGCCGAAGCGGATGAGGCCGACACGGTCGCCGGCATTGAGCTCGTCGCCTTCCTTCACGGTGGCGAGGATGCGACGCGCGACGAGGCCGGCAATCTGGGTGAAGCCGATCCTGAGACCGTCTTCGCGTTCCATCAGGAAATATTGGCGCTCATTGTCATCGCTCGCCTTGTCGAGGTCGGCGTTCAGGAACTTGCCTTCGACATATTCGATGCGCTTCACCGTCCCCGCAATCGGGGTGCGGTTGATATGAACGTCGAACACACTCATGAAAATCGACACGCGCGTATATTCGGGGTCAGTGAGACCGCCCTCACCTGCCAATTGCGGCGGCGGCGGCCCCTTCTTGATCATCGTCACCAGCCCGTCGGCGGGCGCGACGATCAGCTTGGGGTCGACCGGCGTCGTGCGCACCGGGTCGCGGAAGAAGGCCGCCACCCAGATGGTCACGCCGCCAAGCAGCCATGCGATCTCTTCGATTGAGTTGGGCAGCAGCCAATAAACGAACACGGTGATGAAAGCCGCGATGACGACGAATTTACGGCCTTCTTCGTGAACCGCGGGGAAGCGCCATTTGACCGCGGTCAGCTGGCTATCGGGATTTTGAATTTCTGACATGAAGCTCCCTTAGGGTCGTCTCGCATCCGACACAATCGTGTCATCAATGCATGGAAGCGCAGGCCGGTTGCCAAGCGCCGCGCTGCGCCCTAGAGCCGCGCCTGACAAAACACACACATTCGAGCAGGGAAACCGATGCAGAAAATCAAGGTAAAGAACCCGATCGTCGAGCTTGACGGCGACGAAATGACCCAGATCATCTGGAAGTGGATCCGCGAGCGGCTGATCCTTCCTTACCTCGATATCGACCTCAAATATTACGACCTCTCGGTGACCAAGCGCGACGAGACGGACGACCAGATCACCGTCGATGCTGCCAACGCGATCAAGCAATATGGCGTTGGCGTGAAGTGCGCGACGATTACCCCCGACGAGCAGCGCGTCGAAGAGTTCGACCTCAAGAAGATGTGGCGTTCGCCCAACGGCACGATCCGCAACATTCTTGGCGGCGTCGTATTCCGCGAGCCGATCGTGATCGACAACGTGCCGCGTCTCGTCCCGGGCTGGACCGACCCCATCGTGGTCGGCCGTCATGCCTTCGGCGACCAGTATCGCGCGACTGATTTCCTCGTCCCGGGCCCCGGCACGCTGACCATGAAATTCGTCGGCGAAGACGGCGAGGTGATCGAGAAGGAAGTGCACCAGTTTCCCGAGAGCGGCGTCGCCATGGGCATGTACAACCATGACGAAAGCATTCGCGACTTTGCCCGTGCCTGCATGAACTATGGCCTCGACCGCAAATGGCCGGTCTACCTGTCGACCAAGAACACCATCCTCAAGGCCTATGACGGCCGCTTCAAGGACTTGTTCCAGGAGGTCTACGACGCCGAGTTCGCCGACAAGTTCGAGAAGGCCGGCATCGAGTATCAGCACCGCCTGATCGACGACATGGTTGCTTCGGCGCTCAAATGGTCGGGCAAATTCGTCTGGGCCTGCAAGAACTATGACGGCGACGTGCAGTCGGATACGGTCGCGCAGGGCTTCGGCTCGCTCGGCCTGATGACCAGCGTCCTCATGTCGCCCGACGGCAAGACGGTCGAAGCGGAAGCCGCGCACGGCACCGTGACGCGTCACTATCGCCAGCACCAGGCGGGCAAGGCGACCTCGACCAACCCGATCGCCTCGATCTTCGCGTGGACCCGCGGCCTCATGTATCGCGGCAAGTTCGACGACACGCCCGAGGTGGTGAAGTTCGCCGAAACGCTCGAGCGCGTGATCATCGAGACCGTCGAAGGCGGTCAGATGACCAAGGACCTCGCGATCCTTATCGGCCCCGACCAGGCGTGGATGACCACCGAGCAGTTCTTCGAAGCGATCGTCCAAAACTTCGAAAAGGAAATGGCCAACTGGGCCTAAACGGCTAAAGAGGCGGGACATGGTCAAACAGAAAACCAAGTCCCGCCTCGAAGTCCGTCAGGCCCGGCGGACCGACATCCCTGCGATCGTCGCGCTCGCCGCACGTGTCTACAAGGATTTCATTCCTTACGACGCAGGCGAAATTCGCGGCCAGATCAACAATTATCCCGAAGGCTGCTTCGTCGCCGAGCTGGACGACGAGATCGTCGGCTATTGCGCCTCGATGCGGATCGGGGGGCAGATCGCGCTCGCGCCGCATACCTGGCGCGAGATCACCGGCGGCGGCACCGGGACGCGCCACGATCCGACCGGCGACTGGCTCTATGGCTACGAATTGTGCGTGTCGCCCGACGTGCGCGGCACGCGGCTCGGTCGCCGACTCTACGAAGCGCGCCGCAAGCTTGCCGAAGAGCTCGAGCTTACCGGCATCGCCTTCGGCGGCCGGATGCCCAACTACCGCCGCCATCGCAAGAAGGTCGAGGGCGCGCAGGATTATCTCGACAAGGTGATCGCGGGCGACCTGCACGATCCCGTCATCCGCTTCCAACTCGCCAACGGGTATGAGCCGATCGGCGTGCTCCCGCGCTACCTGCGCGAGGACGAGGCCTCGATGGGCACCGCGATCCACATGGTCTGGCGCAACCCCTACGTCGACCGCGAGCAACCCAAGAAGTTTCGCCTACCGCGCGGGGTCGAGAATGTCCGCATCGCGACCTGCCAGTTGCAGGCGCGGAGCGTCGAGAATTTCGACGAGTTCGTCGACAATGTCCGCTATTTCGTCGACGTCGCTTCCGACTACGAGGCCGACTTCATCCTCTTCCCCGAACTCTTCACCCTGATGCTGCTCTCGTTCGAGGAGGAAGAACTCTCTCCCCAGCAGGCGATCGAGCGCCTGTCGGAATACACGCCGCGCATCCGCGACGCTTTCTCCGAGATGGCGATGAAGTACAACATCAACATCATCGGCGGCTCGCACCCCACGCTCACCGAGGATGGCGACATCCAGAACGTCGCATTCGTGTGCCTGCGCGACGGCGCGGTCCACGAGCAGGAGAAGATCCACCCGACCCCCAACGAGCGATACTGGTGGAACATCAAGGGCGGCGACGACATCGATGCGATCCCCACGGACTGCGGCCCGATTGGGGTGCTCATCTGCTACGACAGCGAATTTCCCGAGCTCGCCCGCCGTCTCGTCGACGAGGGCGCGCGAATTATCTTCACGCCGTTCTGCACCGACAGTCGGCAGGGCTATCTGCGCGTGCGATACTGCTGCCAGGCGCGCGCGATCGAGAACCAGTGCTTCGTCGTGATGAGCGGCAATGTCGGCAACCTGCCCAATGTCCACAACATGGACATTCAGTATGCCCAGTCGTGCATCCTGACGCCCTGCGACTTTCCCTTCGCGCGTGATGGAATCGCGGCCGAAGCGACCGAGAATGTCGAAACGCTCACGATCAGCGACGTCAACCTTGCCGACCTGTCTTGGGCGCGGGCCGAAGGGACGGTTCGCAACCTCGCCGACCGCCGCTTCGATCTTTACGACATCAATTGGGACAAGCGCGGCAGTCACGGCAAATCGACCCCTCGCAAGGACCCCATCGGGACCAAGACCGCCGGGGGCGGTTAACCGACGTCGGAACTTTCCACCAACGTCAATGCATCGGGCTTGTGCGCAGCGCGCTCTTCCGTCTCACACGTTTCGACCAGATATTTGGGATTATCCTCCGAGGCCTTCACGTCATAGTCGTCGATCGTGCAATTCTCGGTCAGCCGCTTGATGACATGACCCTTGGTTTTACCCTGACTGGTGTTCCAGCTGACGATGTCACCGCGATGGAAATCGTTGCTCATACTCTTCTCCTTGGGGAGAAAACGCGTTGCGATCCGCAATTGTTCTGGTGACAGCAGCGCCTCATCGTGATTGAAGGGCGACATGGCTGGGGAATTCGACACTTCAACTCTTGGTGACGCCCTCGTCGTTCTCGGCGCGGCTGGGATCGTGATCCCTACCTTCGCCCGTTTCAAGATCAACCCGATCATCGGCTTCATCCTTGTCGGAATCATCGCAGGACCGTTCGGGCTAGGCGCACTATCGAGCGACGTGACCTGGCTCCAGCATTTCACGATCCAGGACCCGGCAGCGATCACCCCATTTGCGGACTTCGGGGTCATCCTGCTCCTTTTCGCGATCGGGTTGGAAATCAGCTTCAATCGTCTCTGGACACTCCGGAAGATGGTGTTCGGGATCGGGGCCGCAGAGCTGCTCGGTACCGCTTTCATCATCGGCAGCCTCCTGATCTGGCTTGATTGGCCGACCAAAAGTGCCGCTGCCCTTTCCCTCGCCCTCGCAATGAGCTCGACGGCGTTGGTGCTACCTATCGCCGGAACCAAGAGCGCGGTCGGCAAGGCTGCGCTCGCCATGCTTCTGTTCGAAGACGTGGCGCTGGTGCCGATGCTGTTCTTCTTCGGAACGGTCGGCGGGGCCGATGTCGATGGGCTCGCGGACGTCGCGATACAGGGGGCACTCGTGATCGTCGCGATGCTGCTCATCGGTCGCTTTGCCCTGCCCTCCTTATTCGCGCAGGCGGCGCGCACCAAGAGCCCGGAAGTGTTTCTCGCGATCAGCCTTCTGACGGTGATCCTGGCCGCCGCGGCCACCAGCGCGGTCGGGCTCTCGCCCATTCTCGGCGCGCTGCTCGCCGGCCTGATCATTGCCGAAACCGATTATCACAGCGAAGTCGAAGTAATGACCGCACCCTTCAAGGGTCTCGGCCTCGGCGTCTTCCTCATCACGATCGGCATGCAGATCAACCTCAGCGAGATCGCACAGCAATGGACGCTGTTGGTCGGCGCCCTGCTTGGCGTCATCGTCGTCAAGGCGATCGTGACCGGCCTGCTGCTCCGTTATGGCGCGGGGGCACGGCGCGGCACCGCGGCGGAAACCGGCGTATTGATGGCCAGCCCATCGGAGACCACGCTCATCGTGCTGGGCGCTGCAGGCGCGGCGGGCGTGTTGACCCGTGACACGGTCGCATTCTGGTCGGCGGTCTGTGCGCTCGGCCTTTCGATCACGCCTTTCCTCGCCAATCTCGGACGCTACGCCGCGCGCCGCGTCGAACGACAGGAAATGGCAGAGGCCGCCGAGCATGAGAGCGCGGCGGGGCGTACGGTCATCTTCGGCTTCGGTCGCGTCGGGCAGATGGTCGCCGACATGCTCAAAGAACACGACCGGCTATATCTCGCCATCGATAGCGACATTGACGGCGCATCCGCTGCCCGTGCGCGAGGTTATGACGTGCTTTACGGAGACGTCTCACGCTCCGAGCTCACCGACCGGCTCGAGCTCGACAAGGCCGCCGCACTCGTCATGACCATGGACGATCCGGTGCTCACCGCGCGGCTGACCAAGAATATTCGCGATGCCCACCCGGACTTGCCCATCATCGCCCGCGCTCGCGACAGCGAGCATGCGGCAAAACTCTACAAGGCAGGCGTGACAGACGCGGTCCCCGAAGCGCTCGAGGCATCGCTCCAGCTTTCGGAAGCCGTGCTGGTCGATATCGGCCTGGCGATGGGACCGGTCACCGCCAGCATCCACCAGAAACGCTCCGACCTGCGTGAGCAGATCATGCAGGAAGGCAATCTGACGACTGAGCCGAGCCTGGGTCGTAGGCGCGAAGCCGAGACCTAGGCGGACACGCTTTCCAGCGCCGCTTTCACCGCACCTAGCGCCTCGTCGGCCTTGTCGCCGTCCGGTCCACCGCCCTGCGCCATGTCGGGGCGGCCACCGCCGCCCTTGCCGCCCAGCGCTTCGACAGCGGCACGCACAAGCGCAACTGCGTCGATATCACCCTTGAGGTCGTCGGTGACGCCGACCGCGACACTCGCGCGCCCGTCATTGACCGCGACCAAGGCGGCGACGCCCGATCCGAGCTGCTGCTTCATCTGGTCGATGGTCGGACGCAGCTCCTTGGGCTCGAGCCCTTCGACCACCCGGCCGAGGAATGGCTTGCCGCCGATATCGTCGGGACCCGCAGCCGCTTCGGCACTTCCGCCACCCATGGCGAGCGCCTTCTTGGCTTCCGCCAATTCGCGTTCCAGCTTGCGCGCATTCTCGACCAGCGCCGCGATCCGGTCGGGCACTTCGTCGGGCGCGGCCTTGAGGCTCGCCGCCGCCGCTCGCAGCTTGGCGTCGCGCTCGTCGAGCCACGCCTTTGCAGCAGCACCAGTCAGCCCCTCGATCCGGCGAACGCCGCTACTCACAGCGCTCTCGCCAATGATCTTAAACAGTTGGATGTCGCCCGTGGCACGCACGTGCGTGCCGCCGCACAGCTCGACGCTGTAGTGGCGATCGGTCTTGCGACCCATCGACAGGACGCGGACCTCGTCGCCATATTTCTCGCCGAACAGCGCGAGAGCGCCTGCCTCGACGGCGTCGTCGGGCGCCATGAGTGCGGTGTCGACCGTTTCGTTGGCGCGAATTTCCTCGTTCACGTCGGCTTCGATCGCCGCGATTTCGTCCGGCGTCAGCGCCTGGGGATGCGAGAAGTCGAAGCGCAGGCGGTCGGGTGCCACGAGGCTTCCTTTCTGCGTGACATGGCTGCCAAGCCGTTCGCGCAGCGCTGCGTGAAGCAGGTGCGTCGCGCTATGATTGGCGCGCGTCTTGGTACGGCGGTCGGCGTCGACATGCTGCTGGATCGTGTCGCCGACCTTCACCTCGCCTGCCTCGACCTTGGTCAGGAGCGCGTGAAGCTTGCCCAGCGGCTTGGACGTATCGGTAACGGTGCCGGCAAAGCCCGACAGGCTCGCCAGCGTGCCGGCGTCGCCGACCTGCCCACCGCTTTCGCCGTAAAAAGGCGTCTGATTGAGCACGATATGCACCTCGTCGCCCTTGGCCGCGCTGTCTACCGTCTTGCCGTCTTTCACGATCGCCTGGACGATGCCCTCGCCATCATCGCTCTGATAGCCGACGAACTCGGTCGCGCCGTGCGTGTCGGCAAGATCGAACCATAGGTCGTCAGACGCTTGCTCGCCCGAGCCTTTCCAGGCCGCACGCGCCTTGGCCTTCTGCTCGGCCATCGCGGCATCGAACCCGTCCCGGTCCACTTCGAGCCCCTCGCGGCGAAGCGCGTCTTCGGTAAGGTCGAATGGGAAGCCGTACGTGTCGTAAAGCTTGAACGCGGTCTCGCCCGGGAGCTTTTGGCCATCGCCCATTTCTGCTTTCGCTTCGTCGAGCAGCTTGAGCCCGTTCGCGAGCGTGCGACGGAAGCGCACTTCCTCCTGCTCGAGCGTCTGTTCGATCAGCGGCTGCGCACGGACCAGCTCGGGATAGGCAGCGCCCATCTCCGACACCAACTCGCCCACCAGGCGATGCATCAGCGGGTCCTTCGCGCCCAAAATATGCGCATGGCGCATCGCGCGGCGCATGATCCGGCGCAGCACATAACCGCGGCCTTCGTTTGCGGGCAGCACGCCGTCGGCAACGAGGAAGCTGGACGAGCGCAAATGGTCCGCGATCACGCGATGGCTCGCCTGTTGCTCGCCCTCCGCCTTGGTGTGCGTCAGTTCTTCCGATGCCGCGATCAGCGCCTTGAACTGGTCGGTGTCGTAGTTGTCGTGCACGCCCTGCATCACCGCCGCGATCCGCTCCAGCCCCATGCCGGTATCGATGCTGGGCTTGGGCAAGTCGCCGACGATTTCGTCCGCTTCCTGCGTGAACTGCATGAAGACGAGGTTCCAGATCTCGACGAAGCGGTCGCCATCCTCGTTCGGACTGCCCGGAGGTCCGCCTTCGATATGGTCGCCATGATCGTAGAAGATTTCGCTACACGGCCCGCACGGCCCGTCCGAACCCATCGCCCAGAAATTATCCTTGGTCGGGATGCGAATGATCCGCTCTTCGCGCAGCCCCGAGATCTTTCGCCAGAGATCGAACGCCTCGTCATCGGTGTGATAGACGGTCGCGGTCAGCTTATCGGCCGGTAGCCCCCACTCCTTGGTCAACAGCGTCCACGCATGGGTGATCGCCTGCTCCTTGAAATAGTCGCCGAATGAGAAGTTGCCGAGCATCTCGAAGAAAGTGTGATGGCGCGCCGTGTATCCGACATTGTCGAGGTCATTATGCTTGCCGCCAGCGCGCACGCACTTCTGAGAACTGGTCGCGGTCGAATAAGGTCGCGTCTCGAGCCCGGTGAACACATTCTTGAACGGCACCATGCCCGCATTGACGAACATCAAGGTCGGATCGTTGTGCGGCACGAGCGGCGCGCTCGGCACCTTCTCGTGTCCCTGCGAGGCGAAATAGTCGAGGAAGCCGCGGCGAATGTCGTTGGTCGAGGTCATAGGGGCGACTTAGTGGCGATGGTGCATCGCGGCAAGAAGTGATAATCGATCAGGACAATCGAAAGGGGGACATTCATGCTTCGATCCGCTCTCCTCGCAGGGGCCTGCCTGATGGCGACGCCCGCCCTCGCCCAGCATCATGCCTCGTCGATGGACGGGCCGCAGCCGCTGCTCGATGGCTACGGCAATGGCGGATGGGAGATCACCACCGACGTCCCCGAAGCGCAGGCCTATTTCTCGAACGCGATGGAGCTGGGGCACGCTTTCGCGCACCAGAAAGCGATCGACGCGGCGCGAAGGGCCGTCGAGCTCGACCCGAATTGCGCCATGTGCCTGTGGGCTGACGCGCTCCTGTCGGGGCCGACAATCAACTACACCGTCGACGCCGAACGGACCGAGGAAAACCGTCTCAAGACAGCGCGGGCCAAGGATCTTGCAGCTGCCAACGGTACCGAGCTGGAGCGCGACCTGATCGCGGCGCTCGAGCATCGCGACTATGACGGGGGAGGACGAAGCGAAGGCGACCTTCGCTACGCCAATGCCATGCGCCACCTCGCGGTGAAACATCCACGCGTCGAGAAGGTCCAGACCCTGACCGCAGCGGCGATCATGAACGAACCGATGAGCGGCGACCTCGATTTTTCCGCGCTCGGCAAGGCCGTCCTGCCCTATCTTGAATGGGCGATGGTGCTTGACCCTGACAGCACCGGGGCGATCCACTATTACGTCCACGCGACCGAAGTTGCCGGCATCCCGGAGGCCAGCATCGACGTGGCCGAAAAACTTCCGGTGCTGGCGCCCAAGGCCAGCCACCTCGTCCATATGCCAAGCCATGTCTTCTACTGGGTCGGGCGCTACCAGGATGCCGCCGACGTCAATCTCGCGGCGGTCAATATCGGCATCTCGGAAGCCGAGGCGCTAGGCATGAACCCTAACGAGGGCGTCTGGGATCTCCCTTATCACGTCCACAATGTCGTGTTCGGGCTGGGAGGGGCGTTGATGGCGGATGATGCAAAGACCGCGCTCGAACTGGGCCTACCGCTGATCGAGCATAGCCGCGATGCCGAAGAAGCGGGCTTCTATCTCCAGACCGTAGCGGGTGCCGGCTATTTCGCTGCCTCACGCTATCTGCCGCTCGACGAGACGATGGCGCTCGAGGCGCCGAAACTACCTTTCCTCAAGGCATTGTATCATTACGCTCGTGGCGAAGCGCTGGCCCGCGCCGGCGATCTTGCAGGGGTGAAAGCCGAATTGGCGGAAATGCCGCCCGAGGGTGTCGGTGAACGCAAACGCGAAGATTTCTCACTGCTTGCCAACCAGACGCTCGATATCGCCTATCGCGTCCTGTCGGGCCGCATCGCGATGATGGAGGGGCGAAACGAAGACGCCTATGACCTGTTCCTCGAAGCAGCCGAGATCCAGGAGGGCGAGCCGTACAAGTTCCTCGCCGATCCGCCGCTATGGTGGTTCCCGGTCCGCCGCGAAACCGCCGCCGCCAAGCTGGCGATGGGCGACATCGAGGGCGCTGAACAGGAAATCGAGCGAGCGCTCGATGTCCGCCCGCTCGATCCGGTTGCGATGGCGATGAGCGGAAATGTCGCAGACTAGGAAGCGCGGCATCGGCCGTCGGCTATTGCGCTGGACCGTGTGGCTCGGGCTGATGCTCTTCCTGTCTAGCATCGTTGCCGTGCTCTTCTATCGCTTCGTCCCGCCCTACTGGACCGCGACGATGCTCATGGATGACAATGGCATCACGCGCGACTGGGAGCCGATCGAGCGGATCGACCGCGACATGGTGCGCGCGGTCATTGCTGCCGAGGATGGCAAGTTTTGCCAACACGAAGGCTTCGATTGGGAAGCGATCGAGGAGGCCCGTCGCCGAAACGCCGAGGGCGGACGCATCCGCGGCGGCTCCACCATCTCTCAGCAGACCGCGAAGAACGTTTTCCTATGGCAGGGCGGCGGCTATCCTCGAAAGGTTGCCGAAGCCTATTTCACCTTCCTGATCGAGAAGATCTGGGGGAAACGGCGGATCATGGAGGTCTACCTCAACGTCGCCGAGACAGGCATCGGCACGTACGGCGTGACCGAAGGCGCCAAGCGCTATTTCGGCAAGGACGCGTCCAGCCTGTCGCGACGCGAGGCGGCGGCGATCGCGGCGGTACTGCCGCTTCCAAAGGAGCGACCAGGGCGCAACCCGACTGGGTTCACCGCACGCTACGGGTCGACCATCGCAGCTCGGATAGGCGTGGTGGAACGAGACGGCCTCGATGCGTGTGTCTACGAGAAAGGAGAAGCGCCCGTGAACCAGGACACGCCCGAACAGCCGCAACCCGACCCAACGCCGACACCGCGTCCCGCACAACCTGTCGAACCGCAACCTGCCGAGCCCGGAGTCGAGCCGCCGATCGAAGAGCCCGCCACCGACCCGGTCGATCCGGCACCGGTGGAAACGCCGCCGGCCGAACCGCCAACCGAGATGCCCCCGCCCGAAGCCTAGCTGACGAGGCGCAGCCCCGGCGGCGTATCGGCCTCGAGCGTGACACTCTCTTCACCCAACAGGCTTGAGAGGCGATCCGCCCGGTCGGGATCGAGCATATATTCGCGGCCCAGCAGCAGCGTCGCCTCACGCCCGTCCGCAAGGGTGACGATGACGTCGACCCGCCCGCGCCCTTCGAGCGCCAGATGCTCCTGCAACGTCGCAAGATCCCCGACATCGCGCAGGCGCACGGTCATCTTCAGCCGCTGTCGCTCCGACAGCTGGCTTGTCGGACGGAAGCTCTTCACCGTGACGCGCGGCTCGTCCTCGCCCGGCTTGTAGTCGAGCTCGGCGCCAATCAACCCGCACTCGCCGGTCTTGGCCGCTTCTTCGATCGCCGCGGTCGCGTCGTCGTCGAACGCCATCGCGGTAAACTGTCCCGACGGATCGCTCATCTGCGCCATCATGTAGCGATTGCCACGCGCCGACGTACGCCAGCGGGCATTTTCCACCATCGCCGCCATCTTGATGCTACGGCGCCCGCCTTCTGCAGACGGAGGCGGCATCAACATCGCATCGGCATATTGCTTGGGATCGTGCGCACCAAGCACGTGGCGCTGCGCCTCGACAGGATGCGAGGAGAAGTAGAATCCGAACGCGTCGCGCTCCGCCGTCATTTTCTCGACCAGCTTCCACTCGACTTCGGGAAGGCGTATCGAGGCAATGTCCTTCGTCTCCTCACCACCGAACAGGCCGCCCTGCCCGCTCTCGCGCTCGCCCGCCGCCGACTGGGCATGTTTGAGCAGCGTGTCGGCCGCCGCATGGACACGCGCACGGTTGGCTTCGAGCGCGTCGAACGAGCCGGCCGCGGCGAGCGCCTCGAGCTGTCGACGGTTGAGCAGCTTGGGATCGACGCGCGCTGCGAAGTCGTCGAGGCTTTCGAACTTCCCGTTCGCCTCGCGCTCTTCGACCAGCTGCTCCATCGCCTTTTCGCCCACGCCCTTGAGCGCGCCGAGCGCGTAGCGCACCGCGAGTGTGCCGTCGGCATCAGGCTGGACGTCGAAATCGGCCAGCGCCTCGTTGATCGCTGGCGGCGTCACCGGCACGCCTGCCCGCCTTGCATCCTCGACAAACAGGCCCAATTTGTCGGTCTGGTTCATGTCGTACGACATGGACGCCGCGTAGAATTCGGGCGCGTGATGCGCCTTCAGCCAGGCCGTGTGATAGGCGACCAGCGCGTAGGCGGCGGCGTGCGACTTGTTGAAACCGTAACCCGCGAACTTGTCGATCAAGTCGAACAGTTCATTGGCTTTTTGCGCGGGGATCTGGTTGATCCGCTCGCACCCCTCGACGAAGCGCGCGCGCTGCTTGTCCATCTCGGCCTGGATCTTCTTGCCCATCGCGCGGCGCAGCAAGTCCGCGTCGCCGAGGCTGTAGCCGGCCAGCACCTGCGCGGCCTGCATCACCTGCTCTTGGTAGACGAAGATGCCGTAGGTTTCGGCGAGCACGTTCTTCAGGAGTTCATGAGGATATTCAATCTCTTTGCGCCCGTTCTTGCGATCTCCGAACAGGGGAATGTTGTCCATCGGGCCGGGGCGGTAAAGCGAGACGAGCGCGATGATGTCGCCGAAATTGGTCGGCCGCACAGCGGCGAGCGTGCGGCGCATGCCCTCCGATTCGAGCTGGAACACCCCGACCGTATCGCCGCGCTTCAGAAGTTCGAACACCGCGGGATCGTCCCACGGCAAAGTTGAATAATCGACGTGGATTCCACGCTTTTCGAGCAGCCTTTGCCCCTGTTTCAACACCGACAAGGTCTTGAGCCCGAGGAAGTCGAATTTCACTAGTCCCGCCTGCTCGACATGCTTCATGTCGAACTGCGTGACCGGCATGTCGGAGCGCGGATCGCGGTAGAGCGGAACCAGCTGGTCGAGCGGGCGGTCGCCGATCACCACGCCCGCCGCGTGGGTCGAGCTGTGGCGCGGAAGTCCCTCGAGCTTGGTTGCAAGATTAAAGAGGCGTTTGACGTCCTCGTCTTCCCCGACCTCCTTCGCCAACTCGCTGACGCCGTTGAGCGCGCGCTTCAGGTCCCACGGGTCGGCGGGAAGATTTGGCACCAGCTTGGCGAGACGGTCGACATGACCGTAGCTCATCTGCAGCACGCGGCCCGTATCCTTAAGCACCGCGCGCGCTTTCAATCGCCCGAAGGTGATGATCTGCGCCACCTTGTCGCGGCCGTACTTGCCTTGGACGTAGGCGATGACCTTGTCGCGGTGCGTTTCGCAGAAATCGATGTCGAAGTCCGGCATCGACACACGTTCGGGGTTGAGGAAGCGTTCGAACAGCAGGCCGAGCTCGATCGGGTCGAGGTCGGTGATGAGCAGGCTCCACGCCACCGCGCTGCCCGCACCCGAACCGCGCCCCGGCCCGACCGGAATATCATTGTCCTTGGCCCACTGGATGAAGTCGGCAACGATGAGGAAGTAGCCCGAAAAGCCCATCCGCTGGATGATGTCGATCTCGTAATCGAGCCGCTCGAGATAGGGCTTTTTTTCCTCCTCCGACTTGCCTTCGAGCCGCGCCTGCAGACCTTCGTGCGCGAGGCGGTGGAGCGTCGCATCCTCATCATCGGAGATGGTCGGCAGGATCGGTCGACGTTTGGGCGCGGCATAGGCGCAGCGCTGCGCGATCACGCCCGAATTGGCGATCGCTTCGGGCAAGTCCTCGAACAGCTTCTCAATTTCTGCGGCAGGCTTAAGCCATGTTTCGGGCGAACTGGTCACTCGGTCGGGATTGTCGACCTGGCTGGAGCTGGCGATGCACAACATCGCATCGTGCGCGGCGTGGAACTCGGGCGTGTCATATTTGGCCGGGTTGGTAGCGACGATCGGCCAATTCTCGCCATAAGCGAGGTCGAGTAACGCTTCCTCGGCGGCTTCTTCGACCGCATCCCCTCGCCGCGACAACTCGATATAGAATCGCTCGGGAAAGATGGCGGCAATCGCGCGCGCATAGTCGCCCGCCTTATCCGCCTGCCCATCCGCATACAGTTTGGCGACCGCGCCCTCCGCACCTGCAGACAGGCAGATCAGTCCTTCGCTCGCGCTCCGCAGCAGGTCGAGGTCGACATGGGGAGCCTCATGGATCGGCCGGTCGAGATGCGCGGCGGACACGAGCTTGCACAGGTTAAGGTAACCGGTCTCGTCTTGCGCATAGAGGGCAAGAAAATCGACGCCTTCCTGCCCCATTCCCTCGGGCCGCTTGACGCCCAGCAGGGTTCCAACAACCGGCTGGACGCCCACGCCAAGGCAGGCGTCGGAAAAGCCCATCGCCGCGTAGAGCCCGTTGCGGTCGGCCAGGCCGATGGCCGGAAAACCGAGCTTGGCCGCGAGCTTCGCGATCGCCTTGGGCTCGATCGCGCCTTCCAGCATCGAGAAGGAGGAGAAAACGCGGAGCGGGACGTAAGGCATGAGCTCACTTTGCCACCCTCGCCATGCATCGCAAGGGGTCGGCGCGACTTATCCCCAACTTATTGTTCGGAAGCAGCTTTCGGACGGTAGATGAGGTCGAAACTGTTGCTCCACGTCACGCCATGATCGAGCGACTGCTCGCCATGCTGGCGCACGGACCCGTCGTCCTGCAGCGTGTAGGTCATCCGGATCAGCGGATTGCTGCCCGGACCGGCAGCGCCCGCCCAATTGCCGGTCAGCACCATTCTGCCGTCGTCGGTCGGCCCACCGCGAAAGTCGACCATCACGCCGCTGCCGCCAATCCAGCGCTGATGCCACAGTCCGTCCGCGCCGATACCATTGAGCGATCCACCATGCGGGCCGCGGAACGGCATCCAGGTTTCGCGCACGCCGCAACCGGCGGCGACCTTTTCGATCCGGCTATGCGCCACCGGCGCGGCGCCGTCGCTATTGGGCGAGACTTCCCATTCTCCCACCCAGAAGTCGAACGCAGC